>JAUWMZ010000006.1 GCA_030612885.1 Candidatus Nealsoniibacteriota bacterium | reverse complement strand
TTTCTTTTTCACCTCCTATTTTTTACTTAAACTTCTATCTTCAACTTATCACTATTAAAAACTATGTCAACCTCGCACCTTTAGTGGATTATTTTTATCTCAAATGATGATTATCAGTTAATCCTCATAAATTCAGTTAATCTTTGCTAAAAAGCTACACTTTGCGAATTCATTTTATGAATTCGCTTATCCACTAAAGGTGCGGGGTCAAGTTTTTCCTTAAAATCTTGTTCACTGTCTCTGGTTTGGCTTTGCCTCTGGTAGCTGCCATTACCTGGCCTATCAAAAACTGTAAAGCGTTTTCTTTTCCTTTTTTATAATCTTCAACTGGTTGAGGATTTTTTGAAATTATGTCCTTTATAACTTTCTCAATTTCTAATTCATCGGTTACTTGGCTTAGTCCTTTATTTTTAATAATGTGTGATGGATCAGCGCCGGTTTTAAACATTTCGCTCAAAACTATTTTGGCGATCTTTGATGAAATTTCTTTTTTATAAAGCAAGGTAATAAATTCAGCAAAATTTTCTGCAGTAATTGAAAAATCTTTACTCTTAATATCCATACCTTTTAATAATCCCTGTAAATCAGTAATAGTATAATTAGCGCAAATTTTTGCTAGTTTTAAAAATTCCTCTCTTTCAACTTTTCTTTTTATATCTGTTTCTTTTATCCAGTTTCTTAGCTCTGACATTACTTTTTCAAAATATTCTCCAAAGTTTTTATTCTGAACAAAAACTTCTATCTCATTGTATGACAAATCATATTCTGCTTTAAATCTCTCTCTTTTAGCTTGAGGCAGTTCAGAAATCTCTGATTTAATTTTATTTTCCGAGTAAAGCGAGGAAATCAAGGTTCTTGAACGAAGTGAAATGTTCTTATTAATATCTATTTTTATCATCGTCAAGTCTGGTTCTGGAAAATACCTATAATCGTGGGCTTCTTCTTTTTCTCTCTGGCTTATTGTTATTTGTTTTGCATCATGCCAGCCACGCGTTTCTTGAATGACTTTTTCTCCTTTTTCTAAAATTTCTGATTGCCTCTCAATTTCATACTCAATCCCCTTCTCCACTGCCTTGAATGAATTTAAATTCTTAATCTCAACCTTTGTGCCAAGTTTTGGGTTTTGGGTTTTGGGTTTTGGATTTGATTTGGATTTTGTCATTTGGATTTTGGATTTGCATTGAAGTGAAATATTCACTTCAATACGTAATTGTCCCTTTTCCATATTGGCATAAGAAACATCAAGATATCTTAAAATTAATTGGAATTCTTCAGCAAATTTTCTCGCTTCTTTTGCTGAATGAATGTCTGGTTCTGTAACCAACTCCATTAAAGGAACACCTGCTCGATTAAAATCCACTAAACTATAATCAACCCCTTCTGGATGAACTAGCCTTCCCGTATCTTCTTCTAAATGAATTTCTCTTATTCTGATATTCCTATTATTGATTTCTAAAAATCCATTTTCACAAAACGGCATATAAAGTTGAGAAATTTGATATCCTTTTGGCAAATCCGGATAAAAATAGTTTTTTCTATCAAATTTAGAATATTGAGGAATTTGACAATTCAAAGCTAAGCCGGTTTTTATTGTTTTTCTTACTGCCTCTCTATTTATAACCGGCAATACGCCCGGATGAGCTGTGCAAATTGGACAAATATTAATATTGGCTTGTTTTTCATCCGGGTCATTGACGCAACTACAAAACATCTTACTCTTAGTTTTTAATTCGGCATGGATTTCCAAACCGACAGTTGGAAAATAACTCATACAACTATTTTTTAAGTTCTTTTATAATTTTAATTTCAAGGTTCTGCGAGCGAAGCGAGCAGGTTCTTATAATTGATACTCCGCTGCTTGTCCCAATTATATCTGCTCCTGCCCTAACCATCATTTTAAGGTCTTTCAGGGTCTTAATCTTTCCGGCTGCTTTGATTAAAAGACCAGGAGCCGCCTTTCGCATAATTTTTAAATGCCTGGCTTTTTCTTCTAATTCTCTGTTTTCTAAAGGATCTTTAAAAGTAGCTGTCTTGACACAAATTGCTCCAGCTTTTTTAACTAATTGAGAAGCAATTTTTATTTCTTCATCAGTCAGATAGCCGGAACCAATAATTACCTTTGTTGGCAAAATCTTACAAATTTCTTTTAAATCCTTTAAAACTTGAGCATATTTCTCATACTTCAAGTCAACGATATTCATCACTATATCTAATTCATCTGCGCCGTCTTTCTTTGCTTTTTGGCACATCTTTACTCTTGCTTGATGAGAGCTTAAACCCATTGGCGGATCAATTAAAACCACCTTTTTTATTTCTGTTCCGCTTAATTCTTTTTTAACTAATTTCACCCATTCTGGATTTATACAAACACTCCGAAAGCTATATTTTTTCGCTTCGTCACAGGTTTTTTTTATCTCTCTGGCAGTAGCACCAAATTTGATATTAGTATGGTCAATTAACCCGCCTAAATTTTCTAAAGAAAAATTATGGCGGGTAAATTTAGCAATATTTTTCATAATTAAATTTGTTTCTCTTTTTTACTAATTTCAGTAATTCTTTTACTCCCAATATCATATTATTTTAATATACCACATTTTAGCAAATAAACTACCCCTCCTTAAAAGGCGGTGTATCCCTTCTCGCCTCGCTGAAGCTACGGCGAAGTGGGCGGGCAAGTTTGTTTCCGACAAAGTTCTGATGAAGTCGGAACTTTGTCGGAAATAAAAAAAGAAGGCCTCAACGAGACCTATATTTTTCTTATTTTTTGTTATTTTATAGTTATCCTTTCCAATCAGCCCATTTCTTGAAAACTCTTTCTTGGGTTTCAACTGCTTTTTGTACGTTGAACAAATTACCCTTTTTATTTCTTATATCCTCTTTCGTTGGTATGTAAATATTTGTCTTTGAGTTTCTGAAAAAGCACGGTGGATATACTGGATGTTGTTTGCCTTTCCTTACGCCGGTTACTCCGCTTTCTGGACAAACACTTTTCATAAATCCTCTGCAACCTACCAGTTCTCTCATAATTGGCAGTTGTTCTATTAGGTCAAAATACATCTGGCTAGCCAAGCAACGAAATTCTGGTGAAACCCTCACGCAAAGACGCAATCCAAGTAAATTTAGCAAAGAGCGCAGGTTTATGGTTACATGATAAATCCCTACTGCTTGACAGAAAGGCAATATATAACGTGTTGACTCTCTTGGTACTCCCCATTCTAAAAGTTTTTCATATGTCTCTATGCTCTGTAAAACGCTTTCCCAAAACGCTTCTCTTTGCTGGTCATTACTTTCCATCTTCAATAAGTGCCACGGCAAAATTATCTCATACACTGGCTTTTCCTTGTCTATTCCTTCACTGGCTTTTATAAATCTAGTTGAATATCCTGAATGGCTTACTATCCGATGTTCTAACCATTCCGGGGCATTTCCCTTAGTCATTTTCAAGTCGAACTTGATTATGATATGTTCCAATGCTGAACCGTAATCATTGCTGACCATCATCTGAAAAACATCTTCTCCTTGAATTTCTGGCGGCACTCCTGACATTCTCGCTGAATAAACCACTTCCTCCCATGTATTTTTTCCTTTCACAACCTCAAAATTTGAAATTCGGGGCTTGACTATTTTTATTTCTATCTCCATTTTTTATCACCTCCTTCTTAAAACCACTTCCCCTTTATTCCCATCTACTATAATTTTGTCGCCGGTATGAATTATCTCTGTCGCTTTTTCTGTTCCTGAAACACAAGGAATTTCGAACTCTCTGGCAACCATTGCTCCATGCGATGTATTTCCTCCCTGATTTGTCACTATTCCTATCAAATTCATTGCTCTCAAAAAACCAACTGAAACTGAATCGGCGCTTAAACTTTCTGTCACAAGTATTTTCTCTTCATCTTTCACATACGTTGGCAACTTCTCAAACTCTTTTTCTGAAACAAACTGCATTACTATTGCTATTCCTTCGACTATGCCAGAAGCCGCTCTAATCCCTTTAAGCGTTACAATCTTCTTTGTCTTTACAATCTTACCCTTTTTCTTTTCCCCATCTTTATCTTCCAAACGTTTCATTCCTGTTTCCAAGGCATCGTATATGTCTATTCTTCTTAAAATCATCAGCGCTATCAGATGAAGCATTGCCTCGCCAGCGATTGAAGTTTCGTCTTTATGAGTACCAACTTTTCGAGCTCTTGGATTATATTTCTTATCGTGGTACACAAATTTTGCCAAAGAACCAGTCTGAGAATGAATAATCGCTATTCTGTCTAGTTGATCGTATATTTCGCCCGTTGCGTACTCCCCCTCTAAAAAAATACGCACCCATTCCACTATCTCTCCTATTTCCATTTTTTTACTTCCTTGTTTTTTTCTCATTTCTTTCCATTTTCTTTTGTTAATATTCTGTTTTAACCTCCTTTTTTTATACTATTCTAAACCCTGACAAAAATCAAGAGTGAAAAAAGAGGTTTAAGAAAAGACCCTATTTGAAAAAAATAAAAGGGGGGTTAATAAAAACCCCGCAAATGATATGAAAACTATAAAAAGGTGCTGAAAAGAGCTAAAAAGGAGGAAAAAATAGAAATGAGGAAAAAAAAAGAAAATCCTCTCATGTGTGTTTTTTTTATTTTTTTTAAAAACCGATTTTCTCTTAGTTTTCCGGATTAAGCAGAATGAAAACTATCTTTCTTATATTCTCGGTTTTCTTTCGTAGTTTCTTGGCAGCAACTATACCTGGATGATCCATATTTGTTCCTCCGTGCTTTCCACCATACTCCTTTGAAAAAGTTTGTCAAGATGTCTTCTCTGTTTCCTATTTTATTTCTCTTTCCCAATTTCTTATAGTTGTGTCTACACTTATCTCTATTTCTTCTAAGTATTGCTGAAAAACTGGTTCTCTTCTTTCTCCTCTTCTTAGCACTAATATCAATCGTTTAATGTTTTCTGCCCCTTGTGTTAGTGCTATTTTTCTGGCAAGATTTTCCTGTTCATTAGGTCTTTTTTCCTCAGACATCTCTCTCTACTCCTTTCTTGCTATATTGACAGACAAGTTTAAAACCCTTGCCCTCCTCACTGTTAAGAAAAGTGTCTAATTCGTTCTCTGAAATATCATCACGCACTTCAGAAGTTTCCTTGTTCCAAACTATCACAGAACCCTTACCTATTTCCTCTCCCATTCTCTATTGCTCCTTTTGTCTCGCTATCTCTATACAATAGTTTATTTCTTCATATACTTTTTCTTTTTCTTTTTCCATTTTTTCCCTTTCTCAATTTTGATATGCTATATTTTCAGTTTATAAAAATAAAGACCGCGCGTCAAGCGCTGTCTTTCCCGTATTGATGCTGGTCATCTAAAATGTCTCTTTCCTGCCAATCTTTTACCCAATCCTGAATATTGAAAATTTTATATTTTCCCTCTTCATTTGAGCAAATTACTCTATTTAAGCCAGCATTGATAATCATTTTTTTACAAATAAAACAGGGAATAGCATTTTTCATTTCTCCTTTCTGGTCCTCACAGTAAAGGAACATATCACCGCCGAGTAAACTTACACCAGCCCGAGCAGCATTAATTATAGCATTTTGTTCAGCATGCACGCTTCTACAAAGTTCGTATCTTTGACCATGAGGAATTTTTAATTGGTCTCTTAGACAATTTCCCCTTTCAAAGCAATCCTTAGTGTTTCTTGGCGCGCCAACATAACCGGTAGCGATAATTTGGTCGTCTCGGACAATAATTGCTCCAAATTTCATTCGCATACAAGTTGAACGTTGGGCAACTTCTCGGGCAATATTTAAATAATATTGGTCTTTTGATGGACGCATAAAATTTATTCAATTTCAATTCCCATCTGGCGGGCTGTGCCTTCTACTATTTTCATTGCTCCTTCAATGTCTAAGGCATTAAGGTCAGGCATTTTCTTTTGGGCGATTTCTTGAACCTGGGTTTTAGTAATTTTAGCTACTTTTGTTTTATTTGGTGTACCAGAACCCTTTTCAATGGCAGCTGCTTTTTTCAAAAGCTCGGCAACTGGCGGCTGTTTCAACTTAAAATCATATGTTCTGTCTTCATAGACAGTAATTTCAACTGGAATTTTAAAACCGGTTTGATTTTTACTGGCATCATTAAACTTTTGACAAAATTCAGCAATATTTAGTCCATATTGGGCTAAAGTCGAACCAATAGGAGGAGCTGGCGTCGCTTTCCCAGCCTCTATTTGTAACTTAACGATGGCTTTTATTTTTTTCATAAACTTATGTTTAAGCGAGGAAAAGTAATTTTTATGGAGCACCTCGAGACAAAATTGCTTGGTCGAGCACTCAAAACATTGAGTGCTCGAATTTTGCCGAGAGCTGAGCGAGTTTGCTCGCTGGAAGTAAACGAGCGTCTCCTAAAAATTACTTTCCGAGCGTCAGATCTTCTTAATTTGTAATGAATCTAATTCTACTGGTGTGTCTCTGCCGAACATATTTACCAAGATTTTAACTTTTCCTTTTTCTTGGTCAATCTCTGAAACCTTTCCGTCATAATCTTTAAAAAGTCCGTCTATAATCTTTACCATATCTCCTATCTTAACATCAATTTTATATTGAGGTGTTTCTACGCCCATTCTCTTTTTTAAAATTTCAATTTCTCCTTTGGAAACTGGAACCGGCGTGGTTCCGGCGCCGACAAAACCAGTAACATTAGGAGTATTTCTAACAACATACCAGGAATCATCTGTAACTATCATTTGGACCAAGACATAACCCGGATAAATTTTTTCTTCAACGGTTTTTCTTTTGCTATTTTTAATTTTAATCTTTTTTTCTTTGGGAACGATAACATCAAAAATTTTATCTTCCATACCTAAAGACTCTATGCGCTGTTTCAAGCTTTTGGCCACGGCATCTTCATAACCGGAATAGGTGTGTAATACATACCAATTTTTTTCTTGAGCAATTTGTTGTTTGGGCACGTTCTCTCGCTTCGCTCGGTCAAATGCAAAATTCAAAATGTAAAATGCAAAATGCAAAATAACAGAGCAAAAATAAAAATTACAATAATTTTTCTAATAATCTGCTGAAGATAACATCTAAGCCGCCTAAAAATATAGCTACTGCCACAGAAATACCAATAACAATTAAAGTGTATCTTAAAGTTTCCTGGCGGGTAGGCCAATTGACTTTTTTCAGTTCCAGCATTGCTTCTTTGAGAAAAGTAATAATCTTATTTGGAAAACCGCTAATATTTATCACGAATTTAAATAACATACCGCTAATTATATCACGAATTAGAATCACTAATTATCACGAATAAATTATTAGTGAATATTTGTGATTAAAATTAGTGAATTATTAGTGGTGAAGATTAGTAATTATTAGTGGTCTGAAAACAGCCCCTGCGGGCTTCGTTATGAACTACCCTGCCTTAAAGGGCAGGGTATCCCTTCGGGCAAGTTCTTTCCGGTGGTGGAAATATTCCCGCCACCGAAATTAAAATAACAAAATAACAATCAAATGTCAAGATTCTTAACTTTTTTGGCGTGGGTCTGAATAAATCTTTTACGAGGAAGAACCTCCTCGCCCATAAGAGTATCAAAAATTCTGTCTGCCTCTTTAGAATTTTCAATAGTGACTTTTAACAAAACTCTATTTTCTGGATCCATGGTTGTTGACCATAACTGTTCTGGGTTCATTTCTCCCAAACCTTTATATCTCTGAATGTTAATCCCTTTCAATTTCTCCTCTCCTTCTTTTCCTTTAGCCGCCGAAGCCTTGGCATCCGCCTTCGCTAAAGCTTTAGCAGAAGCGGAGGCAGGTTCCTTAATAGAACTTAAAATCTCGGCTTTATCTGAATCAGTATAAGCATACTCAACTCTTGAACCTGCCTGAATTCTGTAAAGAGGCGGCTGGGCAATATAAAGATAGCCGGCTTCAATAATGGGTTTAAAATATCTAAAAAAAAGAGTTAAAAGCAATGTACGGATATGATTGCCGTCAGAATCCGCATCACACATTATTATCACCCTATGATATCTGATTTTCTCAAGATTAAAATCCTCGGCAATCGCAGTACCTAAAGCGATAATTAGTGATTTGATTTCTTTTGAATCTAAAATCTTATCTAAACGAGCTCTTTCAGTATTAAGAATCTTACCCCTTAACGGCAAAATTGCTTGAAATCTTCTGTCCCGACCTCCTTTAGCACTTCCGCCGGCGCTCTCTCCTTCAACAATATAAATTTCTGATTCTTCTGGATCTTTAGAAGAACAATCAGCTAACTTGCCAGGTAAAGCCAGACCATCTAAAGCGCCTTTTCTTAAAACTGTCTGTCTGGCCGCTCTAGCTGCTTTTCTAGCTTTAGCAGATAAAAGACAGCCCCCAATAATAGCTCTGGCATCTTGAGGATTTCTTTCTAAAAAATCAGTTAATCCTTCTAAAACAACTGTTTCTACTGCTACCTTTGCTTCTGGATTTCCTAACTTTGCTTTTGTTTGTCCCTCAAACTGAGGCTCTTTTATCTTTATAGAAACTACAGCTGTTAGCCCTTCCCTGACATCCTCTCCGGAAAGATTATCATCTCCTTCTTTGATTAAACTGTTTTTCCGAGCATAATCATTCAATCCTCTTGTTAAAGCGGCTCTGAAACCAGTAAGATGAGTTCCCCCTTCTCCAGTATAAATATTATTGGTAAAACTCTCTTCATACACCTCGTATTCCTGGGTATATTGAAAAGCCGTCTCTACTAAAATCTCGTCTTTTTCTCCTGAAACATAAAAAATATTGTCCTGCTTCGGCCCCACTCCCCGCACCAAGTGTTTGACATAAGCAACTAATCCGCCCTCAAAATAGAAATTATATACCTTTTTTTCTTTTTCTCTTTCATCACTAATCTTTACTTTTATTCCCTTAGTTAAATATGCCTGCTGGCGCAAGTGATTTATAATCTTTTTTAAATCAAATGTAATGTCTTTGAAAATCTCTGGATCTGGTTCAAAAGTCACTGTGGTTCCGGTCTGTCTGCATTTTCCATCTTTTTTAACTTTAGTAATCGGCTTGCCTTTAGAATATTCCTGCGTATATTTTACGCCATTTCGGCAAATCTCCGCTTTCATATATAGAGAAAGAGCACAAACAACTGACACTCCAACACCATGAAGCCCTCCTGCCACCTGATATGCTTTTCCTCCAAATTTTGCTCCGGCATGGAGAGTGGTCATCACTGTTTCTAAAGCTGACTTTTTCGTCTGGGGATGAATATCTACTGGGATACCACGGCCATTGTCTTTAGTTGAAACCCTATTCCCAGGCGAAAGAATAACCTCTACTTCATTGCAATAGCCAGCTATTGCTTCATCAATATTATTATCAATACATTCCCAAACTAAATGGTGTAATCCCTCAGAACCGGTTGAACCAATATACATTCCTGGCCTTCGCCTCACCGGCTCAAGACCTTTTAAAACATAAATATCTTTAGCGCTATATTCTTCTTCTTTTCTAACTTTCTTTTCTGGCACTATCGCTTTTTTAGTTTTTTTGATTGTTTCTTTCATTTTCTTACTTCCCAAATTGGGTTCTTTTCTAAATTTTTAATAATTCTATTATGGACTTCGTCTATTTCTTTTGAAGATAGAGTTTTATCCTTTGCCTGATACACTATATGAAAAGCTAAATTCTTCTTATCTTCCGGTAATTCTTTCCCTTCATACATATCAAACAAATCCACGTCTCTTACTAAGGCTCCTCCAGAAATATTTATTTGATTTAAAACATCTGCCACTTTTACTTTCTTTGGCACTAAAACTGCCAAGTCCCGGACAGCAGCTGGAAAAAGGGAAATTGGCTGATATTCACTTTCTTCTGAACAAAGTTTTTCTAGCCTTTCAAAATCAATTTCAAAAGCACAAACATCTTTCTTTATATTTAAAGCATCTAAAATATTGGGAGAAATTTCTCCCAAAAATCCAATTTTTTCTCCTCTGATTTTAATTTCAGCGCATTTTTTCGGGTGCCAAAGTTTAACATCCTCAAAAGATACCTTGTATTCATCATACCAAATATCACTAATACCTAATTTATTTAATAACAAGTCAATTATTCCCTTTAATTCATAGAACAATTCTCTTTTGTCTTTTTTAATAATTACTACAGAGAGTATCGCTTTTTCATCTACTCCCATCCTTGAATCTTTTTTATACTGTTTTCCAATCTCAAAAAGCTTCATCTCTTCATAGTTTTTGATATTGTTCTTGATATTCTTTAATAAATTAATGAGTAGTGTCGGCCTTAAATATTTCTGTTCAACACTCATTGGATTTTCAATCTCAACGAGAACCGTTCTCGTTGAGTTTAAAAAAATCTCTGTATCTTTTTCGCTGATAAAAGAATAATTATAAACTTCTGTAAAACAAAGCTCTTTGAGAATATTTTTGATAAAATCCTGCCAAAAAATATTTTCATTTTTCTTTGGCGGAATTAAACTGCTTAACGGCATTATTGGCTTAATCTTTTCATAACCGTAAATCCTGCCAATTTCTTCAATTAAATCCTCTGGAATAGAAATATCCAATCTGAAAGTAGGAACTTCAAGCATAACCCAACGAGAACTGTTCTCTCTACATTGAAAATTTAAACTTTTAAGAATTCTTATTATTTCTTTTTGAGGGATCTTTGTTCCCAATAATTTTTCAACATAATCCAAATCTAATTTTATTTTTTTAGGAAAAACCTTTTTGGGATAAAAATCATTTAATCCTTGAACTGGTTTTCCTCCAGTCATTTCCTGGATTAAAGCTGCTGCTCTATTTATTGCCTGTTCAGTTAAATTAGGGTCAAGGCCGTGTTCAAATCGCCAAGAAGCGTCTGTTTTTAGATTTAATAGCCTTGATGCTCGACGAATAATCCTTAAATCAAAGATAGCTGATTCTAAAACTATTGTTTTGGTATTTTTATCAATCTCTGCTTTTTTACCGCCTTTTATTCCGGCAATAGCCAATGGTTTTTTGCTATCTGCTATAACCAAAATATTATTATTTAAATCAAATTTTTGATTATCTAAAGTTGTGATTTTTTCTTCTTTTTTAGCAAAACGCACTATTATCTTTTTTCCTTCTAATTTATCAAAATCAAAAGCGTGTAAAGGCTGTCCAAGTTCTAACATTACATAATTAGCGATATCAACAACATTATTGATTGGCTGCAAGCCGCAGATTTCTAATCTTTCCTTAATCCATTTAGGCGAATCCCCTACTTTAACATCAGCAATGACCCTGGCCGTATATCTGGGACAGGCATTTTTATCTTTAACCTCTATCTTTATAAAATTTTTCTTGCCCGCCGTAGTTTTAACGAAGGCGGGAGTTTTAAATTTGTATTTTAATATCGCAGCAATTTCGCGCGCAATTCCTAAATGGGAAAAACAATCACTGGCTCTATTCGGAGTAATATCAATATCCAAAACCAAGTCCTTGCCTTTCCTTGATAAGCTTTCAACCTCAAAACTATGCATTGTCAAAACCTCTGCCAATTTCTCTGGCTTTGGTAATTTTTTATCAAAAAACAATTGTAACCAGTTGTATGAAAATATCATAATTAAAATTGTTCTAAAAATCGCAAATCGCTGGAATAGAATAAACGGATATCATTGATTTTATATTTCATCATTGCTAATCTATCCAGCCCTACTCCAAAGGCAAAACCCTGCCAGAATTTTGGATTATATCCGCAAGCTTTAAATACTTCAGGATGGAC
The DNA here is from genome assembly GCA_030612885.1 of Candidatus Nealsoniibacteriota bacterium. Taxonomy (GTDB): domain Bacteria; phylum Patescibacteriota; class Minisyncoccia; order Minisyncoccales; family JAGMDC01; genus JAGLYZ01. The sequence continues at coordinate 29,793 of JAUWMZ010000006.1, read as the reverse complement.
CATGCCAGCTCCTAAAGTTTCTAACCAGCCAGTTTGTTTACAAACACTACATCCCTTACCCTGGCAATTAACACAGTTTATATCCATTTCAAAACTTGGTTCAGTAAAAGGGAAAAAACTAGGCCTAAGTCGTATCTTGATTTCTTTATTAAAAAATCTTTGAAAAAATTCCTGAATTACAGCTACAAAATTAGCTGCTGAAATATCTTTACCAATCATCAATCCCTCTAATTGATAAAACTGAACATCATGTGAGGCGTCAGTTGCTTCATGCCTGAAAACCCTGTCAGGCGCAATAATCCTCAAAGGCGGCTGATTTTTCTCCATATATCTAATTTGTACCGGTGAAGTATGAGTTCTTAATAATAACTTTTGACTCTCAGGCTTTAGCCACAAAGTGTCCCAAGCATCCCGAGCCGGATGGTCTTTGGGAATATTTAAAGCGTCAAAATTATACCATTCAGTTTCTACTTCCGGGCCTTCAACCACGGAAAAACCCATTTGTTGAAAAATCTCCTCAACTTTTCTTCTAACAATAGTAATAGGATGAAGATGGCCAACTAATAGTTTTTTGCTTGGAACAGTAATGTCAAAAATATCCTGGAATTTACTTGCCAGCCAGTCAGATGATTGAAGCACATATTTTTTTTCTTTTATATTTATTTCTAATTCTTTCTTGATTTTATTAGCCAGCATTCCTGTTTCTTTTTTCTGTTTCTCCGACAAGTCCTTTAAAGAACGCAAAATCCGGGTAATTTCTCCTTTTTTACCCAGATATTTCTTAAAAATATCATCTAATTCCTTTAAATTTTTAGCCGAATCTATGTCTTTTTCTGCTTCTTTTTTGATTGCTTTTATATCCATTGTTATACTTATTTTAACTTATTTTATGACTAAAAGCAACTGTGGAAAACAAAAAAATACTGGATTATAAGTCCAGTATACTCTTGCGCAGCGAATGGGATTTGAACCCACGATCTCCGCCGTGACAGGGCGGCGCTTTAAACCAACTAAGCTACCGCTGCATTTTTGGTAGGAAACAATCTAATCAATTGATCTACGTCCCCAATGACTAAAAGCTTTCTGAAAAAACTTATAGCGATGGCTGGATTTGAACCAGCGACCTCTGCCTTATGAAGGCATTGCTCTAACCACTGAGCTACACCGCCAAATTTGTTGCGGGGCCAGGAATTGCGCCTGGGTCTCCAGCTTATGAGGCTGGCAAGATACTACTTCTCCACCCCGCTGTATTTTACATTTTATCTCATTTAGTCCTTAAAGTCAACACAAAACTGCGGGATGGCTTCCCAAAGGTTTTTGTGTTTAGAGCATTCCTAAATCTGTAAGCGCTTTTCTATAAATTTCTAATAATTTTTTTGCTTCTTCTAGCTCTACTTTATAATTTGGATTATAAACAATGCTATTCCTAACTTTATGGACTTTTAAAATTTCTTCTTTATTAGAAATGACAACCAAACTCACTTTATCTATTTTCTCTTCTAATGTTTCTCCTGAATATCCTACTTTCTCTAAAATATCATTTAGTGTCTCGTCTGCTTCAATAATGGCTAATTTATATTCTGACTCATCGCCGCTTCTTAACTTTTTAGCAATTTTCTGCCAGGACTTAGTAAATTTCTTAATTCCATAAGGCCTAAAAAAGAAGAAATGAACAACATCTTCTAAAAAAGCGTATTTTTTCCAGCTTGTTTTCAGAAATAGCGAAAGAATAATTATGAAAAAGAATAAAGAAAAAAGAAAAAAAACATTACGAAAAGGAAGCAATGTTTCGCTTATTTTATTTGAACTTAAATATGAAATTAGATTTGAAAAATCCATTTTAACATGTTTAGATGTTAGGATGTTAATATGTTTTCAAGTGTTTTCCCTATCTCTAAGATTCTTTCTTCTTCAAATGGCTTACCGATAATTTGTAAACCCACTGACAGTTTTCCAACCATACCGCAAGGTAAAGACAAAGCAGGCAATCCGGCTAAATTAACTGAAATGGTAAAAATATCAGAAAGATACATTGTTAGAGGATTATCCGTTTTCTCTCCGATCTTAAAAGCAGTAGTAGGAGAAACCGGAGTTAAAAGAACGTCTACTTTCTTAAAAACATTTTCAAAATCCTGTTTAATTAAGGTTCTAACTTTCTGAGCTTTCAAATAATAGGCGTCATAATAACCAGAAGATAAAGCATATGTTCCAAGCATTATTCTCCTTTTTACCTCGTCTCCAAAACCTTGTCCCCTATTTTCTAAATAAACATCTAATAAACTTTTGACTCTTGATTTTTTGACTTTTGACTTTCCGTATCTTATTCCGTCATAACGAGCCAGATTAGCGCTTGCCTCTGAAGTACTAATAATATAATAAACTGGCAGAGCATATTCTGTATGAGGCAGAGAGACCTCTATAATTTTTGCTCCCCGAGCTTCATATTTTTTAATTGCTTTTTTAATCTTCTTTTCAACTTCTTTGTCCATTCCCTTTACAAAATATTCCTTCGGTATACCAATGCGTAAATTTTCAATTTTGAATTGTAATTTTGAATTTTGAATTTTGAATTTTGAATTTACCGAAGTACTGTCCATCTCATCCCAACCACTAATAGCGTCAAAAACAATTTTACAGTCCTCAATCGTTTTAGTTATTGGCCCAATTTGATCTAAAGAAGAAGCAAAAGCAATTAAACCATAACGAGAGACAGTTCCATAAGTCGGCTTTAAACCAACAACTCCGCAAAATGATGCTGGCAAGCGAATAGAACCGCCGGTATCAGAACCCAAAGCATAACCGCATAAGTCAGCAGCCACAGCAGCAGCTGAACCGCCAGAAGAACCGCCAGTCACTCGTTTTAAATCACAGGGGTTTTTTGTCGTTCCAAAAGCAGAATTTTCGCAGGAAGAACCCATAGCAAACTCATCTAAATTTGTCTTTCCTAAAATTACTGTTCCTGCTTTTTTTAGTTTTTCTATCACTGTAGCATTATAAGAAGCAACATAATTCTCTAAAATCTTTGAGGCAGCTGTGCATCTAATGTCCTCTACCATTATGTTGTCTTTAATAGCGCTGGGAATTCCAGCTAATAAATCTATATTTTCTTTTTTAGAGATTTTTTTATCTATTTCCCTGGCTTGAGAAAAAGCTAAATCTTTAGAAATTGTCAAAAAAGAATGAATTTTTTTATCTTCTTTTTTTATTTTATTTAAATAGGCCTTAGTTAGCTCTACAGCGGAAAAATCTTTATTTATTAAACCCTGATGGGTTTTGGTGATAGTGAGATTAGTTAAATTCATAACACGCTTTTCACTTTTAAGTATCTTCCTTTTTTCTCTGGCATTGCCTTTAATAATTTATCATTTTTTTCTTTTGGTTGTTTTTTAGGTAAATCTTCTCTCATTACATTCTCAACTGAAAAAGAATGGCTGGAAGGTTTAACTTTCTTAACATCTACTTTCTTTAATGAATCAAAATAATCCAAAATAGAAGAAAGCTCATTTCTCATTTTTTCAACTTCATCTTGAGATATTTCTAATCTTGCTAATTTTGCGATATGTTCTACATCGATCATAATAAAATTTCTAATTTCTAATTATTTAATTTCTATTAAATTTCTAATTTCTAATTATTTAATTGAAAATTTTAGAATTGCTGTACCGAACGAAGTTCGGGACTCCTCGTAGAATTGCAATTTAATGAAAATTGAAAATTGAAAATTTTAACGGGGCGGTTCCATCTCCTCTGTTTCTATTAAAACCTCTTGAAGTTCATCTAACTTTTCTAAAACCATTCCTGCCCCCCGAGCCACTGCCGTTAAAGGATCGTCAATAATTTTAGCCGGAATTTTGGTCTCTTTGGTGATAAGAGTATCTAAATCTCTAAGCAATGAACCGCCTCCAGCAAGATATATTCCTTTTGACATAACATCGGCTAAAAGTTCCGGCGGTGTTTCTTCTACAGTAGCTTTTATCTCATCTACAATTTGTTTTACTGATTTTTCCAATGCTTTGCGAATATCCTCGTCAGAAACAGTAATCTCTTCAGGCAAGCCAGTAACTAAATTTCTTCCCCTCATTGGCATTTCTTTTTTTTCTTTTGAAGGATAGGCAGAGCCAATGCCAATTTTAATTTCCTCTGCTGTTCTTTCTCCTATAAGCAATTTATACTCTTCCTGGGCATAATAAATTATGTCTTCATTAAGTTTGTCGCCAGCAATCCTTAAGCTTTTAGCTATAACCATTCCTCCTAAAGAAATCACTGCTATTTCGGTTGTTCCGCCGCCGATATCAACAATAAAATTTCCTCCTGCTTCCTGCACCGCTAATCTTGCTCCAATAGCTGCTGCTATTGGCTGTTCAATCAAATAAACCTTTCTTGCTCCGGCTGACTTAGTGGCATCCTGCACAGCTTTCCTTTCTACTTCAGTAACGCCGCAAGGAATACCAACAATTACCCTGGGTTGATTGATAAAAGACAGCTTGCTTTTACGAACTTTTTCAAGAAAATACTTTAACATTTGCTCGGTTACTTCAAAATCAGAAATCACCCCTTTTACCAAAGGTCTGGTGGCTATAATGTAAGCAGGGGTTCTACCTACCATTTTTTTTGCTTCATCTCCAATAGCTAAAACCTGACCAGTTTTCCGGTTTAAGGCTACTACCGAGGGTTCAGAAATAACAATCCCTTTACCCCTGACATAGACCAGGGAATTAGCTGTCCCTAAATCAATAGCAATATCTTGTGATAAATATCTAAAAAGTTTATTGAACATCATTTATGAATTTTTACAAATATATGAATTTAGTAAATTTAACTTTACTAACTCTGTTTTAGTTTTGCTTCTCTTTTTTATTTCAACACAATTTTTAGCCAAGGTTCGTTCGCTTATCACAATTCTTAAAGGTATTCCAATCAAATCAGCATCAGCAAATTTTTCTCCAGGAGATTTATCCTCCCTGTCATCATACAACACTTCAATTCCTTGTTTCTCAAAAGCATTATACACCTTTTTTGTTTGTTTATTAATTTCATTACTATTTCCGATCTGGATTAAATGAGCATCAAACGGCGCCACCTCTTTGGGCCAGATAATTCCACTTTTATCATTATGAACTTCTGCTATTGTTCCCATTAAACGACTAAGACCTATTCCATAACAGCCCATTACTACTAATTTCTTTGAACCATCTTTGTCTGTAAATTGAAAATTAAACGGTTTGGTATATTTTGTGCCCAGTTTAAAAATATTACCTACTTCAATAACTTTTTCTTTTTTAAACTCTCTTCTGCCGCATTGAAAACATTTAGAATGGTCTTTTTTGATTTCTTCGTTGACAGCCAAGCCGCAGTTTTGACAGATATGTACAATATCTTCACCAGCCGGAGTTATGGTTTGAAACTCATGAGAAAATTTAGAAAAAGTGCCGCCAGATGCTAAAGTTAAATAAGTTTTATCTTTTAAACCCATTCTTTTTAAAATATCAAAATATGTCTTTTTAACTTTTTCGTAATATTTATCTAAATCTTTTTCATCTTTATGAAAAGAATAAAGGTCTTTCATATCAAATTCCCGAGTTCTAAGAATTCCTGACTTTACTCTGATTTCATCTCTAAATTTTGTTTGGATTTGGTAAACATAACAAGGCAAATTCTTATAAGAAGAAACATATTTCTGAACCACTGGCACTATCACCTCTTCATGGGTTGAACCTAAACCGTATTCTTGACCACCTTTTCCTTTAACTTTGTAAAGTTCTTCAAATGCTTTCCAGCGGCCAGTTTGCTGCCAATTCTTCTTAGAAACAAGGGTTGGCATTAAAATTCTTTGGCCATTGATACTTTCTATTTCTTGAGAAATTATTTTTTCAATTTTTTCTAAAACTCGGAAGCCCAAAGGCAGAAAAGTGTAAACACCAGAGCTTAATTTATCAATAAAACCAGCCCTAAGCAAAAGTTGAGCGTTTAGAGATTTCTCATCTTTCGATGCTTCTCTAATTGTTTTAGTAAAAAGTTGCGATTGCCTCATAATTGTGAGTGAGGAAAAAATACAAAAACTTGTTTTTGTGTTTTAACCGAACGAAGGAATTAGAAGGTTCTGCCGAGTTCCGTTGGAAGCGGAACGAAGCAGGTTCTTATTTACGAAGGAATCAAGGTTCTGCCGAGTTCCGTTGGAAGCGGAACGAAGCAGGTTCTTATTTTTTTATTCTATCCTAAAAACCAAAAATAATCAACAAAAAAATCACCGAGAATATTCTCGGTGAAATTTATTTTGTGTATAATACACGCTATTTATTCTTGTTCTTCCTGTTTTTCTTTTTCTTTTGGTAGTTCAACTTTTATATCTTCAAAATCTGGTATATCATCGCGAGGACTCCAGTTGTTAAAAGAAAGTACAGTCCCATCTTTAAATTTTATTTCAACATCACAAAAATCATTTACCTTAAAACTAATAACTTCTTTCCCAATTAATTTCTCAAGTCTCTTTTCCAAGTTTCTTTTTTCCTCCGCCCTCTCTTCTTGTGCAGATGGTCTCTCTCTGGTCCCTTTTCAAATGATGATTGTTTCTCTGGATTAAACATATCTTTTATTTTTTATTAGTATAACAAAATTTTAGAAAAATGTCTGTGGATAGCTTAAAAAAATCTTTGGATGTCGTTGATGGTAACAGCGATCATTAGAAGAATCAGTAATAAGAAGAAAAAGACAGTGATTTTTTCTTCAATTTTTGAAGGAACTGGTTTTTTTATAATCGCTTCAATTCCTAAAAAAAGCAATTTGCCTCCGTCTAAAGCTGGAATTGGCAGGATATTAAATAAAGCTAAAGCTAGAGAAATTATAGCTAAAAGAGAAATAACGGCAACGATACCTGCATCTATAGTTAATTCAGTAAAATGGAGAATGCCTACTGGCCCTGCCACTGAAGATCTCAAAGGTGTAATGTCTTTTTCCTGAAAAGATATTTTTATAATATGGCCAAGTCCAAAAAAAGAATAATGTAAAATATTAAAAGAATGCAAAAATCCCACCGAACTTTTTTCTAATACCGTAGAATAACTTATTTTAGCGATATCGCCTAAAGCTATTCCTAATGGTCCTTCCTCTTCCGGCGGTTCAAGGCGAGGAATTACAGTTATATTTTTTGTTTCTTGAGTAGAAAAATTTTCCAAATACAGGCTCACTTCTTTACCTTTGTTTTCTTCTATAAACTCTACAAATTCTTTTGAATTTTCAAATTTCATTCCATCGGCTTCAATAATAATATCTCTTGCTTCAATGCCCTGTTCCTCTGCTGGCGAGTTTTGGGCAACATCCCCAATTATAATAACATTTTCTTGTTTGCCAAAAGGAAACTGATAATCAAAAATTAAGGATTGATAAGATTGAAATCCGCTAAACCCTAATAAAAAGTAAAAAATAATCACCGCCAAAAGCACATTCATAGCTACTCCGCCAACAGTTATCAAAGCCCTTATCCTAATTGGCTTACTGGAAAAACTTTTAGAATCTTTGGTTTTTTCGGTGTCTATCTCGCCATAAATTTTATTAAAACCGCCAAAAGGAATAAGACCAATAGAATAAAGTGTCTCTCCTTTTTGCTTTTTCCAGAGCCGTGGAGGAAAACCAATACAAAATTCCTCCACTTTCACGCCAGTAGCTTTGGCAAAAATAAAATGACCAAACTCGTGGACAAATATTAGAAAACTTAGTATTAAAATGAAAACTATAATAGCTAAAAACATAATTATCCTGAAATCTCTTTTTTCTTCCTTTCTCCAATTTCCTCAATCTTTTCATTATATTTATCTACTAATTCTTGGAGTTCGTCTTTTGACCGATATTTATCATCTTCTCTAATCTCTTTATTTTTGAATCCCTCTTGGATTTCATCCCAGGCTTGTTCTCGCCAACGCCGCACTGTTTTTCTTGTTTCTTCTTGTTTTTCAGAAATAAACCTCAAAAAATTTTTACGATACTCCTCGTTCATAGGCGGCAAAGCAATGCGAATCATTTCCTTGTCAACAATAGGAGCAGCTCCAATAGAAGATTGAGAAATAGCTTTTTCTATTGATTCTAAGTATGATTTATCCCAGGGCTGAATAGTAATCTTCCGCGCTTCTGGCACTGATATTGTTGCTAACTGTTTCAAGGGAAATTTCTGACCAAGATAATTTACTGTTATGTCTTCCACTAAAGAGACCGAGGCCCGACCAGTTCGAATCTTGCTCATTTCTCTTTCTAAAAAATCAATGGTCTTTGCCAATTCCGGTTTGATTCTATTAATAATTTCTTTGTATTCCATATATTTATATAATAACAGAAAAAAAATTAAATTCAATTACAGCTCCAGCATTAAAACTTCCAATGCTAATTTGGGATTGACATTGGTGGTAGAAAGTAAAAGTTGAGTTTTAGAAAGATTTTCAATAATTGTTTTTAATTTAGTTAAAGAATAACTCCCTTTTTGCTCTTTAATTCTGATTATCAACAACTTTCTAAAATATCTCAACCAAATATCTAAAATTTCTCTTAAGTTTTCTTTTCTTTCGGTTAAATTTTTAACATATTGAAATCGATAATATAAAGCAGATTTAGCAACTTTATCAATTTCTTTTATTTTATTTTTAACCTCCTCTAATTTCTGAGGATTTTTTATAAAATCTATTGCTCTACCCGGCTTTCCCAAAGAAAGCTCGGTAATTTCTTTAGCTTTTTCTTGAGAAACGTTTTCTGATTTTAGATAGCCTTCAATTTCTTCTCTTTTTACCGGATAAAAATTAATTTTTTGAACTCGAGATAAAACAGTTGCTAAAAGTGTTTCAGGATATTCAGTTACCAAAATAAAAAGAGTGTTTCCTTTGGGTTCTTCCAGAGTTTTTAAAAAAGAATTCTGGGCTTCTTGGGTCATACAATGGGCCTTATCTATAACCGCTACTTTGAAAGAAGAAAGATAAGGACAAAGAGAGAGATAGTTTTCCATTTTCCTTATTTGAGCAATTTTAATTTCTTCTTTGCCTGTGGAAATTTTAGTAGAAGGAGATACTTCCGGCTCTATTAAAATAAAATCAGGGTAGGCCCCTTTCTCAATATCTCTGCAAGAACGACAGCCTTGGCAGGGCTTAAGAGAAGATTTCTCTGCCTGACAGTTTAAGAATTTAATAAACTCAACAGCCAAAGTTTTTTTACCAATGGATTCCGGGCCAGAAAATAAATAAGCATGAGAAAGTTTTCCCAGCTTATGAGAATTTTTTAAAAACTGCCATTGCTTTTGATGACCCAAAATCATAGTTACTTCTTCGACATTATGCTCTTCTTATAGACCTCTAAATTTTCCAATACCACTCCAGTTCCTTTGGCTACGCATAATAACGGTTCCTCTGCTATAAAACAAGGAACGCCTATAGTTTGGGTAATAAGTTCGTCAATATTGTTTAAAAGAGCGCCGCCGCCAGAAACAATCATTCCTTTATCCATAATATCAGCTGAAATCTCTGGAGGGGTTTCTCTTAAAACTAATTTAACTACCTGAATTATTTCTTCTAAAACCCCGGAAATGGCGCCACAAATCTCATTTGACGAAACCTTAATGGTTCGAGGAAGACCTAAAATCAAATCACGGCCGCGAATCTCAAGATGCCTTTGCTCTTTTTCCAACAAGGCAGTCCCAATTTTCATTTTTATCTCTTCGGCTGTTTGTTCACCCACAGCTAAATTATATTTCTTTTTAATATAGTCAGATATTGCTAAATTCATTTTATCTCCAGCTACTCTTGTTGAAAAAACAGTAACAATTCCACCCAAAGAAATAGTGGCTACCTCACAAGTTCCTCCTCCTATGTCTAAAATTAAATTGCCGGAACAGGAATTTATAGGAATACCAGCGCCAATTGCAGCTAAAATCGGTTCTTTAGCTATGTAAACCGCTTTAGCGCCAGCATTCATACCAGCTTCAATTACGGCTCTTTTCTCAGTAGAAGTAGCGCCGGCTGGCACTGCAATCATTAATTCCGGCTTCAAAAATTTAAAGGGACCAGCTACTTTTTTTATAAAATATCCGAGCATCGCTTGAGTTACTCGAAAATCAGCAATCACTCCATCTTTTAGAGGACGGTAAACCCTAATAGTATCCGGAGTACGTCCAGTCATTTTTTTAGCTTCTTCACCTACGGCTAAAATTTTATTTTCATCAAGAGAAACAGCCACTACTGATGGCTCCTGTAAAACAATGCCCTTACCGGGTAAAAAAACTAATGAGTTGCAGGTTCCTAAATCTATACCGATTTTCTTTATGAACATAAAGAATAATTTTCAATTATCAATTATCAATCAAATCCCAATTTTCAATTTTCAAATAATTTATTTTAATAATTGAAAATTAAGACATTGAAAATTCATTGAAAATTAGAAATTGAAAATTTTATACTTGTATCCTGCGTATATCTGCCCCCAATTGTTGCAGCCGTTCTTCTATCTTCTCGTATCCCCTATCAATCTGATAAATATTATTTATAGTTGTAGTACCCTTGGCTAAAAGTCCGGCGATAATCAAAGAAGCACCAGCTCTGATATCCCAGCTTTCAATATCTAAACCATGTAATTGTGTTTTACCGAAAATTATAGCTCGATGTGGATCAACTATTTCAATGTCTGCTCCCATTTTCTTTAGTTCTTGAAGATAATTAAAACGAGATTCATACAAAGGGTCATGAATTAAACTTTTGCCCTGGGTTTGGGTTAATAAAACAGCGGTAAAAGGCAAAAAGTCAGTTGGAAAACCGGGATAGAAAAAAGTTTGCACCCTGGCTGGCTTCAAATCAGGAGAATAATCAACGGTAATGGACTGATTACCTCTTTTAAACTTAACTCCTATTTCTTCCAATTTATCCAAAAAGAGATCTAAATGGTCAAGCCGAATATTTTTAATAGTTACTTGACCAGGAGTAATACAGCTTGCTGTTATAAAGGTTACAGTTTCTACCGGGTCAGAAATAATTGTATGAACAGTTCCATTTAGTTTTTCTTTACCCCTGACAATGATAGTATGGGTTCCTAATCCTTCAATTTCTACTCCCATTTTTTTGAGCATTTCTCCCAAATCCTGCACCTGTGGTTCGCAGGCCGCGCCCTTAATAATTGTTTCACCTTTTAATAAAGAAGCAGCCATTATTACGTTCTCAGTGGCAGTAACACTAAATTCTTTTAAAACAATTTCTGTCGGGGAAAGATGTTCTGCTTTAAAATCATAGAAATTTTCTTTTTCTTCAACTTGAACGCCTAATCTTTTTATTGCCTCTAAATGAGTAGTAATGGGCCTTAAGCCAATTTTATCACCGCCAGGACGAGAAAATCTAAAACTTCCAAAACGAGTCACTAATGGCCCTATCAGAAGAACAGAAACCCTGGACTTAGAAATCTTTTCAGGATCTAACTTACTTACATCAATTTTATTCGCTATTACTCTTACTTTTCTTTTATCTACCCAATCTATCTTTACTCCCATATCTTTCAGAATATCAATCATGGTAAAAACATCCTTAACTAAAGGAAGATTATCAATAATGACTTCTTCTTTAGTTAAAAGACAAGCAGCTAAAACTGCTCCGGCAGAATTTTTATATCCTTTAATTTCTACTTCGCCATTTAACGGCTTTCCGCCTTGAATAATAAATTTCTCTGGCATATTAGTAATTTTATCTTATCCTAATTTTTTTAATTTATCAAGGTTAAAAAAACAGTGCTTGGCTTAGCCAAGCAATTTTTATATTCTTTTATCATCTCTGGAAGAATATATTTTCCAAAAATAACCTTTATTTTTCTCGCTACGGCTTTAATCGTATCCGCCTCAATCTTTATAACCCATTTCTGTTGCTCTATGCTAAAATTTATCCATATCTGGCTATCTGGGTGGCTAAAAACTTCAGCCACTTCTTCGGCTATAGCCTGTTCTTTTCGCTCTTTTTTAGCACGGCCGATAGAAAAGAAAATTATATACGGATCAATCGAGCAAACACTGATTTCTCTGCGTGTAAGCTTTTTAATCCTTTTTCTCACCGAGTCATAATTTCTATTTTCTCCCATTTTTTACCTCTAAGTTGCTAATATAATCATAATATACTTTCAGTCCTTTGTCAAATTTTTTTGGGATAAAAAAAAACGCTCAAATGGAGCGTTTATTATAATTTGTTTTTTACCTTAAAGGCAGCGAATCGCGCCGTGATTCCTGGGTTGCTGAAAAGCAGTTTTCTTATCAGGGTTACGCTAGATGTCTCCGACGAAAGATGCATACCCTGTAGGAAATGGCCTAAATCATCGTAGTCCTCATCTTTCAAGGTTTGAGAAAATCTTCTCATTATAAGGAGCTGTTCATTATCTTTGCCGAATGCTAAAGAAATTCTTCTTTTGTAATCAGCTAATCCTTGCTTAGAAGTGTCTCCTTTTGAAATAGCTGCGACAGCTACCTCAGCTGCAATTTTCCCTGATTCCATTCCTGTTCTTAATCCTCCTCCTGTTATAGGATTAACAAATCCTGCGGCATCCCCTGCTAATACCACATTATCTGCGATTGTATCAGACGGCGGCGCCCCTGGAATTTTTCCGGCTGTTTTTTCTATAATCTGGTATTTTGAGAATACCCTTGCGATAAAAACGTCCAAAAAGTAATCAGGAACAGGAATACCATACTCCTTAAGCTTATTCTTAAACATTCCTATTCCAACATTGGCGGTACCATTTTTTCCTTTTGGGAAAATCCAGGCATAACCACCACCAGGAGCAACTCTATCGCCCAAAAAACACCTAACCCGATCTAAACCTTCAAGTTCGGGCGAGTATATTAAATACTGCTTACCAATTATTTTGTCAGAAAGGTTTAGTTTTGTGTCTATTCCTGCCCATTCGCCTATCTTGGATTCAGGACCATCTGCTCCGATTACAATTTTAGCAGGAAAAAAATAATTTTGCTCAGATGAAACCACATTAACTACCATACAATCCGCTTCTTTGTCCCTGACAAGTCCAACTGCCTTGCCCTTAACTATTTCGGCGCCTGCTCTCACTGCTCTTATTGCCAAATCTCTGTCTAAAATTCTTCTCTCTAAAATATATCCCTTTCCCTCTACTGTTACTATGGTTCGGTCAGGAGTAATGATTTCAACTCCTTCTATCTGCTTAGCTATCCAATGCGGATCTATTTCCTCCCCTAAAACATCTTTTAATATTCTTAATCCCTCTTCGCTTGTTCCTTCTGCGCATTGAACCGGAATACCTATTTGGGTACGTCTTTCTATCAATAAAACATCTAACCCGTTTTCCGCTGCTGTCTTTGCCGCCATTGCTCCAGCCGGCCCTGCTCCAACTACTACTACGTCAAATATCCCTTTTTTTCCCATTCTACATCATCCTCCTTTTTTCTATTATTAGACTCTTAATGTGCTTTTTGATAACCTTTCGTCATCAAATAAACTTTACTATTTCTTTTTTCATCTGTCAAATGAACCATAAAAAAAATTGCCTAATTGTGTCAGCTAAATTTTAGCCAAACACTAATTAAGCAAATATTTGCGATTATGGCGCTACTCCCAGCCGAATATGTCTTTTACTTGCTTTATCCTCTCAATATCGCCTGTATTTTCAAAGTAGTCTAATGCTTTCTCTCCGTAAGTTATCGCACTTGATTTTATACCTGTCCCTTCTATTTCCCAAAGCGCTTCTGCCAATCTCGCTTCCGTCAAATGCTACCCCGCGTTCGTCGTGCGCTGTTCGTCGCGCGTCTAAAGTCATCTTGTAAAACAAAATAGCTTTCTTTATGTCCCCTTTCACTTGTTCCACATACGCAACATTTTGCAGCATATTTCCGATATCCTTAATGGTCGCCGCGTCATTTGCCATCGCCGCAATCAACGCCATCTTTGTTTCTTCTACCTCTTCACCTGAAATCGGGATATTGCCATATTCCTTGCAGATAAACAGCTGAAACCATGTATAAGCAAGTTGAATTAAGTCGTCTTTCCTGAACCCAGCCGCATATTGCAAACTTTCAACCGCATCCTTATACTTGCCCATCGCCTGCAACACTCTACCCTCGTAATGGCAAATCAATCCCTTTAATAGTTTTGTCTTGCTTTCGGACAAAAAATTTGCTTCGTCCCAAGCTTCCCGCAAAAGCTGTAACGCTTCCTCATTTTCGCCTTTTTTCGAAAGCCCATTCGCTTCATCGACTATTTCTCTTATTTCCTCTATTCTCACTTCTATCGTCATCTTTTTCTTTCTCACCTCCTTTTCTTTTTATTATTTATATCCTTATGTACTGATGGCTTCTTTTTTCACCATCAAATAAACATTATCACTTTTTTAAAGCTTGTCAAATTTTTAGGCCGATAAAACTGGCAAATCTGGGTTTTTTTTCTTTATAAATTTTCGGAGATTGTTCCTGCTTTCGAGCTGAAAAGTATTTTTTATACTTACAATAAGTACAGATTTTACAATCCTCTATATTTTTTCTTTTTATTCCTGACTTTATCAGATTGTCAAAAACTAATTTAGTTAAATCAAAAAATATTTTTTCTTTTCTTTTTATAAAATATTTCTTGAATTTAGTATTTTTGAGCTCTTTATAACTTCTTTCTTTTAACCAATAATGGCAAACTCTTATATGAGGTCCAATTCCCACTAAAACATTTTTTGGATTTGTTTTAAAATTTCTAACCATTTTATCAATAGCATTTTTAATAATGCCTTTGACCAAACACTTCCTGCCGCCGTGTAAAGCAGCAATTACTTTTTGTTTTGGGTCATATATTAAAATTGGCACACAATCAGCAGAAATTGTTGATAAAATCTGTTCAGGTATATTGGAGATTAAACCATCAACATTTTTCACGGTTTTTCCCGAATCTTTCTGCTTGCAGATATGAACTCTTGAACTAAAAACTTGCTGCGCCCAAATCAAATTTTTGGAACTAATATTCTTGTAAGCTAAAGATTTCAAAAATTTTATTGCCTGCTTATTAGTTCTCATTGAACTAAAAGAACTATCTGAAATTCCATGAATTAAGTTTTTATTTTTAAAAATTTTGAACTGCATAGATTCATTTTACAACAAAGTTCAAATTTTTCCAAAAAAAGAAGCAGAGATATAAATATAATTCTCTGCATAAAATTTTTTTAGATATTAGCTTTCTGCTTGTATATCTTAGCTCACATATCAAAATGGATAGCCACTAATGCATCTCTTGCTTCAAAGCTGTATCCTTCGTTTGGGCTATGACTAAATGACATTAGTGCCATTCGGTGCATCCTTTTCCCATAACCACTAACTATTCCTTTGCCATCTTTTCCTGTTTTTCTGTCAGCCGGTTCAAATTTCCTTGCTAACTTATACAACTCCCCTGGTGAAACCCACATTGTCTCTCCCTTAAGTTGTCCTCTCCATTGATCGGGTTGGATTATCACCACAAAAGCGAAGTCAACAACTTCTTTCTTGGTATATTCTTTCGCTAGTATTGCCGGATACATTGCTAACATCGATGTCATTTCAATTTCTAAACCTGCTTTCTCTTTAACTTCTCTTGCTAATGCTTTCGGTATTACCGTTTCATTAGTTGCTTCAAATGTCTCTTCTTTCATCACTCCGCCGCCAGGAAGTTCCCAATTTCCTTTAAATGATTTCCCCGGAACAATAGAATCAGATTCTACCCTTCTTCGTAAAAGTAGTTTTCCATTTACGGTTAGAATTCCAGCGAATACTCCAATAGTTGGAGTTACCTTTTCTTCTCCCATTTTTTTCTTCTCACTTCCTATTTTTCGAAAACTACGCGTTTGACTTTCTGTTTCTCTTCAAGAGAAACCGTAGGATCGAAAAATTGTTCAGTCCTTATTAAGCCCTTATCTTTTCTGCCCTCATTTTTTCCTTCCATTTCTTTCTTTTTACCTCCCTTTACTTTTTCTCCTTTTTTATTTCTAAATGTATAGGTCATCGGGCTTGCTCCCACACCCACATCTAAAATTAGGTAATGAAAAAAAACAGCAAGCCCTCACTGAATTATAAGCATAGTAAACTCTTTCCTTTTTGTCAATGCCGGGATATAATGTAATTGAGGAAAATTTCAAATTAAACCAATGACTAAAAAAACCAGAACAATTTTAATTTTTGTTTTAATATCTTTGTTTTTTTTGATTACCCCTATTCTGATTTTATATTCCCAAGGGTATCGTTTTGATTTTGAGAATAAAAAAATCACCCAAACCGGTGGATTGTTTTTAAAAGCTTCGCCCAAAAATACTGATGTATTTTTAGACGGAAAACTAAAAGAAAAAACAAGTTTCTTTTTTGGTTCTGTTTATATTAATAATCTTTTGCCAAAAAAATATAATATCCGTGTTCAAAAAGAGGATTATAATATTTGGGAGAAAAACTTAGAAGTAAAAGAAAAAAAAGTAGTAGAAGCAAAAAATATAATTTTAATTCCTAAAAATTTAGAACTCCAAATTTTAAATAAAGGAGTAGAAGATTTTTGGATTTTGCCTGAAAGCAAAGTAATTTTAAAAGAAATAACAGAAGATGAATGGGCTTTAAAAATATTTGATTTAGAAAATAATCTTAAGAGCCACTTAATCAGTGAAAAAGAAATTTCTAAAAAAGAACCAGAGTTGTTAGAGCTCAAAATTTCTCCTGACAAAGGAAAGATAATCTTAAAGATTGGTTTAAAAGAACAATTAGAACACTTTATTTTAGACCTAACTGAAAGTCCGAATAAATTGATTTCTTTTAATTCTTTGGTTTTAGAACCAGATATTGAAAAACTTGATTTTCATCCCCAAGAACCAAACATAATATTTTATTTTAAAGATAGTGATTTATTTGAAGTTGATTTGTTAAAACACACCTCGCCCGCCCAAATTTTGCCTCCGGCAAAAATTGTGGCGGGCGAGAACCGTTCTCGACAGGTTTTGGAAGAAATATTGACTTACGGAATATTAGATAATAATATTTATTATATTGATAAATCCGGTTATATCTTTAAAAATAATTTATCTCTTGATTTTGAAGAAAAAATTAACAATTCTCCTTTCCCTTTAAAGCAAGAAACCAAATATGAATTAAAAGTTGAACAGGAATCTATTTTTATTTTAGAAAATAAGAAGTTGTATTTATTTAATCCAAAAACAAAAAATTTTGAAAAAATTTTTGAACCAGTAAAAGAAATTAAAATATCTCCTGATTCTAAAAAAATTCTTTATTTTAACGAACATGAAATCTGGATTTTATTTTTAGAAAGCCAAACAGAACAGCCGCAAAAAGAATCAATGACCAAGCAATTTCTAATTCGTTTCTCAGAAAAAATTAATAATGTCATCTGGTTTAATTCCCATTATCTGATATTTAATTTAGAAAGTAAAATAAAAGTCATTGAGATCGATGACCGTGACAAAATAAATAATTATGAATTGTGTTTTGGAATAAAAAAATTCACTTGGAATAATGAATTCAAACAACTTTACATTCTTACTGAAGAAAATATTTTACAATTTATCCCTCTAACTTATTTTTAAAATCGTTCCAATGGATACCTCCTTCTCCGGCCTCTGAACAAATATCCTTAAATTGGCAGTATCGACACTGCCAATTTTCAGGCCAATCTAATAATCTTGAGGGAATGGTATCAGAATCAATTTTTGTTTTAAGTTTTTGAAAACCATCTAAAAGTGATTTGACAAGCTTTGAGTCGTAATTAAAGACAAATTCTTTTATGTTCTGCTGGTCTTTGTCAATATAAAGCAATATCCCTTTTTTAATTTTAAAATAATGAAGGTAAAGTTGGACCTGTTGTAAATTTTCTGGCTTTGGTTCGGTTAAATTTCTAAAAATCATACTATTCATACTTTTAATATCTAAGACATAAAGTTCGTTATTTAAAGAAAGAATTACATCGGCTCGGCCGGAAATGATTTCTTGAGCAGGAATTTTTATTTCCGCTGATACCACAATACCTAATCTAATTAAGGTATTAATAATATTCATATGCATTGACTCCCCTCTCTCAAATATTCTTAGAATACGCGCATCCATTTTTTCTCTGGGCGCGTTTTTAAATTTAAAAAAAACTGCCCGTGGACATTTGCCCGCATCAGTAATATAAAAATGGTTCTGCTCTCTGTTTTTTTGCTGTTCCAAATAAAATTTATCTATAAGTTCTGTTAACATAAGTCATTTAAACATTTTAACATACTAACATTCAAACATTATTAAGATATTTATATGTAAATATTAAAATGAAATTACCTTTTTCGCCATTTGGGAGCTTATACCCCTTGACAAATTTTTTGATGGGTATATAATCTAATTGAGTATAAGAGAGTGGTAGGACCTTTTGTACTCAGTGGAGCTTTTCCACAAATAGCCCGCCCCATGGCATTTTTTGGGCATCCTACCATCAGTTCTTTGTATAAGGGAAACAATACCCCTTATACCATTAAAGCTCATACTTTCTGAAAGTGTACTTCTTTTGTAGGGAGTAATACCCAAACAAAAAGAAATTATCATACACGAGTAAGTCAGTCCTTGAGCTCTTTTTTTTTATTTTAAGATATAAGCGAGAAAAGTAATTTTTATGGAGCACCTCGAGGCAAAATTGCTTGGTCGAGTACTCAATATATTGAGTACTCGAATTTTGCCGAGAGCTGAGCGAATTCGCTCGCTGGAGGCGAACGAGCGTTTCCTAAAAATTACTTTCCGAGCGAATTATCTTTTCCTCCACTGTGGAGCTCGACGGGCCCGCTTGAGACCGAATTTTTTTCTTTCTCTCATTCTTGGATCTCGGGTTAAAAAACCCGATTTTTTTAAACGTTTTTTAAAATCAGGATTAAATTTAAGCAAAACCCGGGCTACCCCATGCCTTACTGCTTCAGCTTGAGAATGAAAACCGCCTCCTTTCACTAAAACCTGGATTTTAAATCTGTCCTGGCTTTTCATTTTATCTAAACTATCAGCAGCAATTTTCTGAATCTCAAAGTTGGGAAAATAATCCTCTAATGGTTTATCATTAACTAAAAACTCTTTTTCCCCTTTTGTCCAAAGCCGCACTCGAGCCACTGATGTTTTTCTTCTTCCAATCGCTTCTATATAAGAAGCTTTTTTTGTTTCGGCTTTTGGTTCAGGTTTGGGTTTGGGTTTGGACTCGGGTTTGGGTTTGGACTCGGGTTTGAGTTTAGGTTTGGGTTTCTTCTCAACTGCTTTAGGGATCGCTTTTTTTACTTTTTTAACTTCTTTTTTCTTTTCTTTTTTGGTTGTTTTTTTAGTTGGCATCATCCATCAACGAATTTACGAATAAGTACGAATTTACGAATAGATAATAAAGATTCGCATATTCGTAAAGGATTCGTTATTCGTTGATTATTTTTAAACGTTTTATTATCTCAGCCCTCAATTTATTATTAGGCAGCATTCCAAAAACTGCTTTTTTTAAAACTTCTTCAGGTTTTTCTTTAAAAAGTTTTTTAAGAGGAGTTTCTTTCAAGCCGCCCATAAAACCGCTGTGATGGTAATAAACTTTTTGCTCCATTTTTTTTCCAGTAATTTTAATTTTATCAACATTTTTTACCACAACAAAATCTCCCATATCTTTATAGGGAACAAAATCAGGTTTGTGCTTACCACGCAACAGCACCGCTATCTGAGTAGCTAATCTTCCGAGAACTTTATTAGTGGCATCAATGGTATGAGTGTTTCTTTCCATAAAATTATTTTACAAATTCAATTATTGCCATTCTTGCTCCATCTGATTTTCTTGGGCCTAGCTTAATAATCCGGGTATACCCTCCTTTTCTCCCTTTATATCTTGGTCCAATCTCATCTACAAGTTTCTTGACTATTTTAGGAGAAAAAAATTGATTTAATAATCTTCTCGCAGTTAAATCACCTTTTTTTGCTTTAGTAATTTTTTTTTCAATAAATTTAGAAACTTCCTTACTTTTCGCTTCAGTGGTTTTTATTTTCTCATTTAAAATAAGAGCACTAGCTAGTGTTTTTAATAAGGCCTTTCTTTGATTTTTTTTTCTTGAAAGTTTTCTTCCTTCTTTTCGTTTACGCATAATACTGTAGATTTCTAAATACCTGTTATTTCTTTTGTGTTTTCTTTTTCTTCTTTTGTATCGTAGTTTTAGTTTTTGCCTTTGCAGGTTTCTTCTTTTTGACTGGCTTTTCGACTTCTGATGGCTTCGCTTCCTCTTTTTCTTTAAAGACATCTACAAATAAAGAAAAGTGCTTAACTAAAATTTCAGATGCCTGAAAAAGAGCTTGTTCCGGAGTAATGGTTCCATCAGTCTCAATCCCTAACTCTAAACTGTCAAAATCTGTTCTCTCCTCTACCCTAACATTCTCTACATTAAAACTAACCTTTCTCACCGGAGTAAAAATAGCATCAAGAGGAATCTCGCCTATTTCTAACTTTTCTTTTTTTCTCCATTCTACTGGTTCATAACCAAATCCTTTCTCAACTACAATCTCCATTTCTAATTCCGCTTTCTTATCAGTCAAAGCAGCTACAAAAGCATCTTTGTTTATTAAAGACAATTGAGAAGGTAGTTGAAAATCAGAACCTTTTACTTTTTTTTCACCTTTTACCGAAAGAATCGCCTTCTGTGGTTCATCACTGTAAACCTTAAATCTTAATTGTTTTAAGTTTAATAAAATTGAAACTGTATCTTCTAAGACACCGGGAATAACAGAAAACTCATGAGAAACTCCCTTAATTTTCACCTGCGTAACAGCTGCCCCCTGTAACGAGGAAAGAAGAACCCTTCTCAAACTATTTCCAATAGTAACTCCATAACCTGGATAAAGGGCTTGAATTTGAAAATGGGTCCAGTTATCTTTTTTTTCAATAATTTTTATTTTGTCGGGTAAAGAAATCATACAAATTAAATTTCTAATTTCTAATTTCTAATTTCTAATAAATTTCTAATTCTTTAATTTCTAATTGAAAATTATTAAATTGAAAATTGAATGAAAATTGAAAATTGAAAATTGAAAATTTTTAAAATTTTATCTTGAGTAATATTCAAAGATTATAGAAATTTCAGCTGGTAAATCTGATTCTTCTACTAAGGGTTCTTCTTTAACTTTTCCTTCCATCCTTTCTAAATTAAGCTCTAACCAAGAAGGGGGTTGATATTTTTTTAAAGTAGTAGGAAGATTCTGAAAAATATTTAATTTAAGAGAAGAAGGACGAATAATGATTTTGTCTCCTTTTTTTAAGCTATAAGAAGGTATATTAACTATTTTTCCGTTAACTAAAAAATGCTTGTGAGAAATCATTTGACGAGCTTGAGAATGGGAAGAAGCCCAGCCTAATTTGAAAATTACATTATCAAAACGGCTCTCTAACTCTTTTATAAGAAAAGTTCCAGCATCCTCTACTTTTCCTCTTTTTCCTAATGCCTTTTTTACATATTTACTGAATTGCTCTTCACTTAAATTATACCAATTCTTAAGCTTTTGTTTTTCTTTTAATTCTTTTCCATACTCAGAAAGAGTCCGAACTTTTCTTTTCAGTTTCCTGCCCGGCGAATAAGGTTTTTTTATCATTGCGCATTTCGGAGAAAAACAACGTTCCCCTTTTAAAAAAAGTTTAACTCCTGCTCTACGACAAATTTTACATTTATTGTTTACTACCACAAATATTTTCACTAATCTTCTCACAAATTATCACGAATAATTATTAGTGGATATTCGTGATTTTTATTCGTGATTTTATTAGTGGTTAGACTCTTCTTGCTTTTCTAGGCCTGCATCCGTTATGAGGTATAGGCGTAACATCTTCAATAGATAGAATATCAAGACCTTTGTTGGCTAATGATCTAATGGCTGAATCTCTGCCGCTGCCAATACCTTTTACTATTATTTGCACTCTTTCTATCCCTATTTTTCTAGCCCGCTGAACCAATGCCTCAGCCACTTTTGAAGCAGCAAAAGGAGTGGCTTTTTTTGTTCCCTTGAAGCCAATATTACCAGCGCTTGCCCAAGTTAAAATATTTCCCTCTAAATCAGTTAAACTAATAATCGTATTATTATAAGAGGAAGCAATACAAACTCTACCTTCTTTCACTTTTTTAGAAGGTTGAATTTTTGCTTCTTTTTTTACAGCTGCGTCTACTTTCTCTCTTTCTTCAATCAACTCTTTTTCGGTTTTTTGAATAATACGTTTCTTACCCATGTTATTTTGGTGTTGGGGCAGGTTTTCTTCCACTACCAACTGTTTTTCTCACATTACCGCGAATAGTTCTACTATTACTTTTAGTCCTTTGGCCTCTTACTGGCAAACCTTTGATGTGGCGAATTCCTCTTAAACAACTAATATCTTTCAGACGTTTTATAGCCACTATTCTCTCCCGTCGTAGATCTCCCTCAATTTTATAATTCTTTTCAATAATTTCCCTAAGTAAATTAATTTGTTCCGGAGTTAGCTTTGAAGCCTGATTGTAAGGATCAATTTTGGCTTCTGCTAAAATTTTTCTAGCCAAAGACGAACCTATTCCATAAATATAGGTTAAAGCAATTTCTATTTGTTTGTTTTCCGGGATATTAACCCCTGCTATACGCGGCATAAAATTTTCAATTTAATAATTTTCAATTAGAAATTAAAAAATTAGAAATTTATTAGAAATTAGAAATTAGAAATTCCTTTTGCGAAGCAAAAGGTTATCCTTGGCGTTGTTTATGCTTCGGATTTTTAGAACAAATAATATAAACTCGCCCTTTTCTTCGGACGACTTTACAATCTTTACAAATTTTTTTTACCGATGCCCTAACTTTCATAAACTCTACGAATTACGAATAAATACGAATATACGAATAACTTATCATAAATTCTCACAAAAATCAAATTTAAATCAAAAACTTTCGCTCTTAAGCGATAATATTTAATAATTTTACCTTATTATTAAAATCCAAAAATTATTTTTCTTCCTCTGTCGCTTTTGCTAACCCCTCTCTTTCTTCTATCTCTTTCTTCTTTTGCTCATATTCCTTTTCTTCTTCTAACGTAAGATAATCCCAATTTGTTCTAATCTGCCTTTCATCCTGGGGAGCATCTGGGTCCGATCCTCTTTTCTTTCGCCTCTCTCAGGCAATTGCAATATATTTTTTCCTTAATTCCTCTACAGTTGACGCATAATCTTCTTCTTTTGCTTTTTCTATTTTCGGTTCTCTTTTTTCAATTGATCTTCGCATAATTTTTGTTTTTCAAATTTTCTTTCAAGAT
Organism: Candidatus Nealsoniibacteriota bacterium; assembly: GCA_030612885.1. Classification (GTDB taxonomy): domain Bacteria; phylum Patescibacteriota; class Minisyncoccia; order Minisyncoccales; family JAGMDC01; genus JAGLYZ01. The sequence continues at coordinate 6,532 of JAUWMZ010000006.1, read as the reverse complement.
TATGCTTCTTCAAATATGTTTCAATCTCTGAATGAATAGGCAAAATCTTCATTTTATTTCCCAAAACAGGAGGATCGTTTCAGTCCCCGTTTTAAACTATTAAGAAATTTTTGGCTGTATAAATTTGTTTCTTTGAATTCTTGAAGTATTTTTTCAACATCACGAACAGGAGGAGATGTAAAAATATCTTCTTCCATTGTTTGCCGCAGATACTCATAACGAAGAGCTTTCTTTAATAACTGTTGATATTCTGTTTTTGGAATAGTAATAGTAGCCATATTTTAATTATATTCAAATTATCTTTAATTTCAAAATCAACTTTTAATTTTACTCGTAAACTTGTAAAAGATAAGTTATTCGTTGATCATTTTCCTCTATAGACAATCCTCCCTCTATTTTCGTCATAAGGGGTCATTTCTATAGTAACTTTGTCTCCGGCTAAAATTTTAATTCTGTACATACGCAACCGACCGGCTAAATGGGCTAATATTTCTTTTCCATCATCTAACTTTACTTTAAATTTTAAACTGGGCAGAGTTTCTAAAACTATTCCCTCTTTTCTTATTTTCTGTGAATTTTTATTATTTAAATCTCCCATTTGGTTAAGATTAACAAATTTCTTGAAACTAGTCAACTATTAAGTCAACACTAATTTTATCTATATTGTCTGGAACTCTTTTAAGCCAAAAAGGATAGAGTTCTATTTGAAAAGAAGTGATTCCTAATTGGTTCTCTAAAAGTATTTTTGCTTCATCAAACAATTTATTACTCAAAGCCCTTTTCAAAGACAAGACATCAATGTCAGAATAAATGTCACCTGAAAATTCTAAGAAGAGGTTTATTTTGCCGGATTCTAAATCAATTTTTTTAGCAGAATAATTTGTTTCAATGCTTTCAGTATGTAATTTCTTATCTTCTTCAATTTGAGAAGAAATATAGTTTTTAGCAAAATCTTTAAGGTCCTGTTCTTTAAACACTAATACCTTTGATTTTATCTTAACTTTGTAATTAAAATTTTCTGCTTCTCTTCCCGCCTCAACTGATGAAGACGATTCTTGAGATTCCTGCTTTAAGGCTTTATCTAGTAAAATGAATCCCTCTCCCGCTTTCATTAATAAAGAGTCATTGCCTGCTTTTTCTAAACTGTCTAATAAAACTTTTTCCGCTCTTTCTAAATCTTTTTCAGTAACTTGAGCAACTGTCCCTCCTCCTGTCATATTAGAAAAGGACTTAGCATAAAAAAAAGTAAATTTGGCTGTTCCGGCAAAGCCAGGGATAGAAAAAGTAGTCGGTTCAATATTATAATCTTCACCAGGTTGATCAGCAATTACTTCAATGTCAATTTGACCTAGAACTAACTTTCCTTTCTCATAATGGCCGCCTGGTATCGTCACTTTTTTGGGAGTGCGGAACAACTTTCCTGAAGCAGAAACAAATCTTGTTGTTGCCACTAAAACCTGGGAAGAAGTAGAATAAGCGTTATAAACCTGAATAATGCCTTTGGCTTTTTTGGAAACAGAACCAGTGGCTGGAAATTGCTGACTAATTTCTTTTTCTTCCTCAATAGTCTTTCCAGGAATAGTATTTTCTGAAAAATCTGGTTTAGTAGCCTTTGAATTTACAGTAATCTCATCTTCAAAACTCAATAATTCTGTTTCCGGCCAAATTCTTATCTCTGCTTTAGAAAAAGTGATGTGTATAAAAACACCTAAAAAGATAAAAATGAACAATAAGAAAACAGCTTTCTTTTTAGGAAAAGAAATATTTTTCTTTTCTTGTTTAAAAGATTCCTCTCTTTGTTTAGATAAAGAATTATCTAAATTATTTTTTTTAGGAGGAATGATATCAAATATTTTTTTCATTTTATTCTAAAATAGCTTTTATCCTTCTAATGTCAGCGCTGCTTGATTCTTCTTTTATGATTTTAAATTTTCCCAATTCTCCAGTTTTCTTTACATGAGGCCCGGCGCAAATTTCTTTAGAGAAAGCCTGAATTGAATAAACTGTTACTCTTTCTGGATATTTTTCTTTGAAGAAAGCTAAGGCGCCTGTTTTCAACGCTTGTTCTAAAGACATTTCTTTTTGTTTGACTTCTAAATCTTCTTTTATTTTTTCATTAACTAAGTCCTCAACTTTTTTGAGTTCCTCTGGAGATAATTTCCTTTCAAAAGAAAAATCAAATCTTAATCTCTCTGAAGTAATATCAGAACCCATTTGCTTAACCTTATCTCCTAAAACTTTTCTCAAAGCACCATGAAGAAGATGAGTAGCGGTGTGGAGTTTTGAAGAAAACTTTCCCCCGCCGCCAAACTTTTTTTCTCTTCCTGCTCTGGAAACTTCTTGATGCTTTTTTAATTCTTCCTGAAATTCTTTCTCATCCACTTCTAAACCTTCTTCTTTAGCCATCTCTTTTGTTATTTCTAAAGGAAAACCGAAACTCTGGTACAAGTTAAAAGCAACTTTACCTGAAATAGCTTTGGATTTTGAGCTTTGAGCTTTAAATTCTTTTAGTCCTTTTTCTAAAGATTTTTCAAATTTCTCTTCCTCTTTCTGAATAACAGTTAAGATATCTGCTTGCTTGGAAAAAACTTCGGGATAAACATCTTTATATATTTCAATAGTTTTATTTGCTAAAGGAATTAAAAATCCTGGCTTTGCTTCTATTATCTTACCATAACGGATAGCTCTTCTCAAAATCCGCCTTAAAACATATCCCTGCTCTACATTAGAGGGAAAAAATCCTTCACTAATTAAAAAAACTGAACCCCGAATATGGTCAGCTATTATTCTGAAATATTTTTTGTTTTCTTCATATTTTTTAGAACAAAGTTTTTCTATTTCCTGAATAACAGGTAAAAATAAATCTGTCTCATAAGCCGAAGTTTTTTCTTGTAAAATCGCTGCTACCCTTTCAAACCCAAGCCCAGTATCTACACTCTTTTGAGAAAGTTTCTGGTAACTGCCTTTTTCATCTTTATAATACTGGATAAAAACAAGGTTCCATATCTCTACAAATCGCTGACATCTGGAACAATTAGGTCCGCAATCTGGCTCTTTGCAGCCGAATTCTTCGCCTCTGTCATAATGGATTTCTGAATTAGGACCGCAGACGCCTGTTTTACCAACAGGACCCCAGAGATTATCTTTTTCACTGAATTCTTTTATTTTTTCTTTAGGAATTCCATTATCTTGCCAAATTTTTTCTGACTCTCCATCTCTTGGAATATCTTTATTCCCCCTGAAAATAGTAATATAAAATTTATTTTTATCTAACTTGAGTTCATTTATTAAAAATTCCAAAGCATATTTAATTGCTCCTTCTTTAAAATAATTTCCTTTCTCGTCCTGGCCAATTGACCAGTTTCCCAACATCTCAAAAAAGGTGTTATGTGTGTCATCGCCTATTTCTTCAATATCATCACTGCGAAAGCACTTCTGGCAATCAACTAAATGTCTGGTTTTGAAATCTTTTAAAGGGTTTTTTTCTCCGGACAAGTACTGGGAAAACTGCTGCATTCCAGCAGTAGTAAATAGAACAGTAGAATCAGAAGGCAGCAAAGAAGAAGACGATACGATTTTATGACTTTTTTCTTTAAAAAAATCTAAAAATTTCTTGCGTAGTTTATTAGAATCCATAACTTCATTTTATCAAATTTTATCAAAAAGAAAAGACCCTAATGGTCTTAATTCCTACTGTTGATGTTTGACATCAACAATTTTTAACGATCCAAAAATTCATTAATTTTATCTCTGGTGGTTTTACCCACAAAACCGGTTCCTTTAATTAATTCCCAGTAAGATAAAATTTCATCAGCATATTTTTCTTGAAAGCGAATAACCGCGGATTTAGTCAAGGAACCAAAGTAATTGGTCTCATTCCATGGAGAACCAACGCCAGAATCAGCTAATCTTGTCTTAGGGTCACTATTCAGAATAATCTGTAAGCATTTCACATCATCACCAATCATTCCTTGAGAAAGATTACGGTCAAAGCTGGTAATAGCACAACCTTCATAACTAACTTTACCTAAAACTTCAGCTAACCGAGATTGTAATCCAGATATTAGAGCGGTTATCTCAGCAATTTTGGCTTTCAGTTCACTAATGTTCATTTCTGGGACAGGTTCTTTCTTCTCTTCTTCTTGATAAATAGTGCTGTCTGAAACAATCTGCGATGACTGACCCCATTGAGTATAGAATTTAGCGTAAACAGTATATTCGCCTTCTGAACAGGAGTCAGGGGAGGTCTGACCTCCTAATTCTGAACATAAATTCCAGTTTATCTTTTCTTCATAAGGAATCTGGGAAGCATTTCTGAAGTCAGAGAAATTAGAGATTGACATTCTTTTGGTATCTTTGCCAGCCAATAAGGTCAGATTAACTTCTAATTTATCTGTATATTCATCATTATTATTGATTAGGATATTAAATTCACCTTTAGGATTTTGAGAAGAAGGAGAAGGCGAGGAAGGAGGAGAATACGCTGCTGGCGGCATACCACCACCGCTGCTTGGATCTGTTTCGTCATTATCATCTAAAGAATCACAGCCCGGGTCATTAGGATAATCAGTTTTACCGTCACTGTCATCATCAGTCGCGTTATTGCAGGCAGGTCTGGCGCTTCTCGGCCGCCAGTCGGTTTTGACTGTGTAGTCCCCGTCAAAAATAATCCAGCCGATGTTCTCGCCCAAAGCAGAGCCAGTAAATTCACCGTAAGAATTAATAACTACACCGCCGCTAGTTGGATTGAATTTTATCCAGCCAGCATTTTCAGACCAAGCAAAGCCGGACAAATTTCCCTCGCCATCATTGGTTACATCGCCCAAATATATCCAGCCAATAGTTTCGCTCAAAGCATATCCGGAAAGCCCGGAATCTGTAATGTGAACATCACCATTAGTGGTGCTAAAATTAATCCAGCCAGCATTTTCAGACCAAGCGTATTTATAAGTTGAATCAATAGTGCCATCTGTGGTTGAGGCAAAAGCAAAACCAGTGGATATTAGCTGTCCCGCTAAGCAGAAAAGTAATAAAATAATAATTCTTGATATTCTCATTTTTTAATTATTATAACACTGATTTAATTTTAATGTAAATTTTTCTTTTAATCCATAGCTATTGGCATGATTAAAATGAGCAAAATAGCTATTAAAGGTGGCTTGGAGTAAACCCCAATCTAAAAATTCTCTATTTTTTATTTTTCTTTCTGCTTCAAAAAGTTTCCTTTTAAAATTGTTAACCACTCTTTTTCTAACTAAAATATAATTAGGCCTTATAATATATCCTAAAAAATTTATTCCATTTGTTATAAGCGAAATGCTTTGTTTCTTGGGATTAAGAACTATATTTAATTCTTTTTTTAAAAAATTGTCTATCGCTGTTTTCCATTTTACCAGCTGATTTTTGTTTCTATCCAATAATACAAAGTCGTCAACATAGCGAATATAATATCTGCATTTTAAATTATGCTTAATAAATTGGTCTATCTGGTTGAGATAAATATTGGCAAAAAACTGGCTGGTTAAATTTCCGATGGGCAGTCCCTTGCCGCTGCCTTCGTTTTGGAATAAAGATTTCTGATAAGGTATTAATTTTTTCAGTTTTTCATTTCCTTTAAAAACAAAATTTTTAGTGCATTCATAGAATATAATCACCTTTATAAGCCATAAAATGTTTTCGTCTTTAATCTCCTTTTTAATCAAATTATAAAGTATCTTGCGGTCAATGCTGACAAAAAAGCTTTTAATGTCTAACTTCATAAAAAAAGCTGGTTTTTCTCCGTTTAAAGAAATCTTTCTGGTAAAAGCTTGCAATCTGGCAACTGCCCGGTGTGTTCCTTTTCCTTGACGGCAGGCGTAGGAGTCATAAATGAATTTCGGTTCCCAGATTGGTTCTAAGCGGTTTATCAAAATATGATGAACCACGCGGTCTCTAAAATCAGAAGCGAATATCTCTCTCGGTTTTGGTTTTTCAATTATGAAATAAATCAATCTTGAGGGTTTATAGGCGCGGCTTTCTAATTCCTCTTCCAATCTCAAAAGGTTTTCCTCTGCGTTAAGCTCAAATTTCAAGGCATTAATGGTATTCCTTTTACCTCTTCTGCATTTAAGATAATAATTGTATAGGTTTTTATAGGAAAACATTTATTTTTATTTTAAGGAAAGGAATCAGAGAATCATTTGTCTCGAACGCAAACCACATAATAAGTACCAGTCTTACTGCTGTAGAGCAGGTTGCCGAGGCTGAAGTCCAGGAAGTAGGCGCCGCTCGTGTTGCTAGGTCTAGTAGTACTGGACCAATAGTAGTTAGCCTCATAGTTGGTAAATTTTGTTGTATGCCAATAAGATGAACCTTCGTAGCCGTAATCTACTATTGAAACAAGCTCATTGGTTTTTGGCAGGCGCCAACCGGTACCAGGTAAAATACTATCCAGACCATTACATTCCTGCAAAGCGGCTTTCCAATTTTTTCCGCTTGTTGAAGCGTCTTTTTCCCAGCAAAGGTCTGTTAGGGAATCATAGACTGTTCCAGC
>JAUWMZ010000007.1 GCA_030612885.1 Candidatus Nealsoniibacteriota bacterium | reverse complement strand
CAGTTAAATCAGCCAGACTATTGCTTAAAGTGAAAAATATCTCATTGTCATTAGCTCCGTCATAGGTAGCTGTTTCTCCATCATCAAAAGTAATTAAGCCAGCCCCAGTCGGATCACCAATGCTGTTGTAAACAGTAGAGCCACCTGAATCAGCATCTTGTTCACAGTTCCAGATATCGCTTGATTCATCCCACTTAAGAATTTCGTTGTCTGCACAACCCTGAAGCAAAGTAAGACCATCTGATTGCACTTCAAGACCGGATGCGGATTGATTCACACCCACCCCATCTGCTCCAGCAAAAAGAGTCAAAGAGTCAGCATCAATATATCCTGTTGACAAAGTTAGAGTAACATCGCTTGAACCTGCTTGGATTGTACTTTCCGTATCCAATGCTCCTGCGATCGTAAGCGCCCCAGAGGAAGAAATGACATTTGCTGAAGAAAAGAACTGGATGTTACCAGTACCTGCTCCTCCTTGTAAAGTTAAAGTGTTGGAGCTAGTAGTATTTAGCTGGGGATTGGTAGCTCCCAAAATCAGATTTCCAGAAGTCAAAGCAGGAATTTGATTGCTGGTTGCTGATTGAGCCGGTGTAAATCCGCCAACAGTGCTCGCGTTAATGGCATAACCAGAAGAAACGATACGTTGACGGGGGACTAAATTCTCAAAGCTAACACCCGAACAGGAACCGCTAACCTGGCTGGCAACCTCAACACTCAGATAAACCTCATTGTTATCCTGAAAGTTAAAATCTAAAGTATCACCTCCTGCTGAAGTGTCGCCAATGCCAACGCTAAAAATACCATTCTTAACATTGACGGTCATCGTAGAAGGTGTACCCGAGGGCCAGACTTTTGTATCAGGACTACCAATAGTCGCATCATCATAGATGGAAAAACGGAAGCAATAATTTGTCCCCGAACCACCTAATAAATCTCCGTCAGAGTTCAAAAGACGACCTTGATGGTTCAAAATTGTCGGTACGCCTGAAACGGCCGATACTTGACCGGTAGAAATGAATAAAACGAAGAGACAAAAGACGCAAAATAGAAATATTTTTCGACCGGTCTCTATTTTAATCCGTAGAAGTCTACAAGGTATCTTCATAGAAGTATATTTATAGAAGCATGAATATAACTTCTACTGTAGTTATATTCTGTTATGAAAATAAAGAAACGACCTTTATTGTTCTTGTTATGTTACCAAAATTACACACTATGGGTGCATTCATTTTATTATTATATATCATTTTATTATTATATATTATCATAATAAGTATGGCAAATTTACTGAGCTATGTTGTGAATAACTTATCTCTATTATCTTTTAATAATTTTGGCCATTATTGTATTTTATCAAACCGAAAATAAGAATCAAGTTTGTATAAGTCCACCTATTTTTGGACTTTTGAGAACTTTGATTAAAGAAAAATTTAACAGGAATCATATTTTTTTTCAAAGACAAACCGTAATGGTGATTTAAGTTCTAATGACCAATGAGGTCTTTCTGTATCATACCATTGTTTCATTATAGCAAACTTTAGTTTGATATATCAAATCTCTGATTTGTTATAACAGAAAACCGCCTCTGCCAGAAGGCAGAGGCGGTTTTGAGAAGTTCTTTCAAATTCTATCGATTAAAATTTTCTCCAGAATTAGAAAACTTCTTAAAAGGTTTTTTCTCCATTGGCTTGGCTTCATCTACCACTATATTTCTTCCATCTAACTCTTTTCCATTAAGCATTTCTATTGCTTTTTTGGCTTCATCTTCTGTGGACATTTCCACAAAGCCAAATCCTTTTGACCTGCCAGAAAATTTATCCATAATGATAGTTGCTGAACTTACTGTGCCAGCCTCTGAAAATAAATCTTTAAGAGAATCTTCTTTGGTATCGTAAGAAAGACTTCCTACATAAAGTTTCTTTTCCATTTTTTTTCTTCTTAAAAATTAACAAATTAACGACCTGCTTCTAATATTCTTACCCAATTTAAAAAAATTAGCGCAAAACTTAGAGAACACGACCGAAACACCAAGCGCTCAAAATATTGAGTGTCTGATGACCAGTTTTTTAAGTATATACCTACTGCTAAAATTTGTCAAATTTAATCAGAGTTTTTCTTCTGCTAATTTCTATGTCTTTAACTTTCTTTAATTAATCTCGTAAGTGATTGACACTGTGACTTCTATTTTATTTTCTCCGGTTTCTATTTGAGGCGCTGTTGCTTCTTCTACGGCTCCAATCCCAGCCATCTTTTCTAAGCCGTAATATCGCGGGAAAACACTGCTCTCATAGAAGTTAGTAATCCTTATCAAATTAACATCTAATTGAGAAGCTAATTCTTTTGCTTTGGCCTTGGCTTTTTCAATCGCCTGTTCTCTGGCTTGTTTTTTTAGTTCGTCTTGATTGTCAATGGTAAATTGTAAATCACCAACTTGATTAGCGCCAGCATCAGTTGCTCCTTGAATGATATCTCCAATTTTTGCCATTTCTCTGATTTTAACCTGAAGCGACTGCCTAACCTCATAACCTGTTAGCACTCTCCTGCCTTCAGGATAAGGGGGAATTCCTGTTCTTTGCCATTCATAACGGGGATAGATATTAAAACTAATTGTTTTTAAGTCCTTTTCTTCAACGCCCTCGCCTTTCATAAAACTAATAATGGCATTCATTTTTTCTGTATTTTCTGCCATTGCCTCATTGACGGTCTTTGCCTCTGTAACAACAGAAAAAACAGACAGAGCTAAATCTGGCTTGGCATAGACCTCGCCTTTATCAGAAACAGTAATGGTATTCTTTGTTTCAATTTCCTGGCCGATATATTTTCCCTGCTTAATCTTATTTTGAATATCAACAACAGTAGAAAAAAACAAAGCAGTTAGAAGAAGCACTAAAACCAACAAGAGTGCAGGAAACAATCCTTTGTGTTTTTCAATTATTTGAAAATTATTATTGTCCATATTTTTTGATGAAATAATTTTTTTTCGACCTTTTTAAAAATTTGAAACTCTTTGGTTGTACTGTAAAAAAAGCAGAATAAATATCCTAAACACCGCTTTTGATTTCTATTACATCGCCGTCTTGGACAATATAATCCTTTCCTTCTATCCGGATTAATCCTTTTTCTCTGGCGCCGCTAAAACCATCCACATCAACAAGCTCCTGCCAATTAATCACTTCTGCTTTTATAAAATATTTTTCAAAATCACTGTGGATTACCCCGCCTGCCTGCGGCGCTTTCATTCCTCTTTTTAAAGTCCAGGCACGAGTTTCATCTGAGCCAGTAGTAAAAAAAGTTATCAAATCAAGCAGTTTATAACATTCTTTTATTAAGGTATCTATTTTTAATTCAATAGGCAAATCAAATTCTTTTCTCTCTTCAGGAGATAAATCCAGAGCATCAAATTCTGTTAAAATATTAATAATAAGAAAGGACCAGTTGTTTTTCTGAAAAACTCCTTTCATTTCTTCAGAAACTTCTTTTTCAGAACCGTTTAATAAATATAATCTTGGTTTTATGGTTAATAACTGGTAATAATTTAATTTTTTCTTTTCTTCGCTGTCCCAGTTCTGTTCGCTTAAGAGCTTGCTTTCCTGCAGAATTTTTTGCGCTTTTTTCAAAATCTCTAATTCTTGCCTTGCTTCTTTTTTTTCTGCCCTGACATCTTTTTCTAAATCTTCAATCCTTTTATCTATTGTTTCCAAATCCTTTAAAGCCATTTCTGTATCCAAAATTTCTTTTTCTTTTAAAACATCAATTTTATCCTGGGTATTAACAACCTTTTCATTCTGAAAAGAGCGTAAAATATAAACTATGGCATCTGTTTCTCTAATATTAGCTAAAAATTTATTGCCCAGTCCTTCTCCTTTGTTAGCCCCTTTTACTAAACCAGCAATATCAACAAATTCTACTGTTGTATAAATCTTTTTCTTAGAGTTTGTCAATTCAGCTAGCCTATCCACTCTTTCATCAGAAACAGCCACTACCCCGACATTAGGATTAATGGTGCAAAAAGGATAATTAGAACGGTCAACCTGTTTTTTAGTAATGGCTTGGAATAAGGTTGACTTGCCTACATTGGGCAAACCAACAATTCCTACAGATAAAGACATCGTAGTTTAATCTTAACAAAAAACTGCCCATACTACCACTTGATTTTTATGATAAATATGATATAATATTTTATATGAAATCAGTCCTTACTATTATTGCTATTATTATTGTCTTAATTGCCATTATTGTTTGCGGACAAGGACCAAAAGATAAATTGGCTGATTTTGGACTGGCAAGTATTTTTCAACCTAAAAAAATCATTTCTCAAAAACCAGATTTAGAAAAAAAATCGCTTGAGGAAACTGCTGAACCAGCTGAAAAAGAGAAAGCTGAAGAACCGTCTATTTTTATTAATACTTATATCACTGCTGGTCCAAGCGAAGGAGAAATAATAGAAGGAACAGACAGAATTACTTTTGAGTTTGAAGCAAAAATTTTTCCAGAAGAAACTAAAGAAAGAATATATTTTGAAACAAAAATTGAAGGAATTGATGACGATTGGAAAAAAACTTATTCCCAAGAAAGAATAGTGAAGTTCCCTCCCGGCTAGCAGGAATATACTTTTTTAGTTCGGGCAAAAATTAAAGATTTAGCTAAAATAACCTCGGCCAGAAGAACTTTCACTATAAATAATTCTCCTTACTTTGGCAAGATAAAAATCTCCAGCGTAAAAACAGAAACCGCTTCCCGCCCCTCTTTAATAACTTTAAGAACTTATCTTGAACAAGATGAAAAAATTAATATTACTGGCTGGCAGATTAATACAAAAAAAGGGAAATTTTTTATTCCCCAAGGAATAGAAAAATTTCATTCCTATTACCAAAAACCATTTAAAGATATCTTTATAGAAAAGAGTGATGGAATATATTTATCTGGCAGTCAAAGTCCTTTTGGAGGAGATAAAAGTTTCCGAACTAATAAATGCTTGGGCTACTTTAGAAAATATCGTGAGTTTCCTATTTCTATATCAAAAAATTGCCCTAAGCCGGAAAAAGAAGACATTGCTCATCTTAGTCCCTGCTGTAAAGATTTTATTCTTGGATTAGGCAGGTGTGAAATTCCTGACTATTCTAACAATTATAAAGTGTCGCAGGACCGACAATGCGTATCTTATCTTGTTGATAATCTGAATTATTCCGGCTGTTATAGAAATTTTTCCAAAGATGAAGATTTCTTGGAAAATAACTGGCATATTTACATGAATAGAGATATCGTTGTTAGTAATGATTGGGATACGCTTTACCTGCGGGACAAAAATGGTCTCTTTGTAGATAAATATTCCTATGGCTGTCCCTCTTGTGAATAAAAAACCGAGCGCATAATTTATGTACTCGGTTTTTGTTTTGGCTCCACCAGCTGAACACTATCAGAACCTGTTTGGCGAGTTAAAGTTCTTCTTTTTGAAATTTCTCTTCTTGGATTTCGTCTATTCTTTTGATGAGTTTGGTCAGTTCGGCAAAATGTTCTTTTTCATCGTCCCTGATATGACCTAATATCTTTTTAACTTCTTCATCATTGGTCTCGTCTATATGCTCCTGATATTGATTAATGGCTCCTAATTCACCTACTAAATCTTCTCTCAAATTTTTTAAAGTTTTATTGTCCATAATTTTAAAATATTTTTATTGATGATTGATATTCCGCGACCTTTAAGAAACGCGATTTAAGCAAATATCGCAAGCGCCGCAATTTTCTTTAGGAAACTCTTCCCCAAAATATCCAAGCAAAAACTTCCTTCGGCAATCTCTGGACTCGCAATATTCTACAATTTGATTTATCTTTCCCTGAATATGATTCCGCTCATCAAGATTACTAATCTGCTCAAGAAAATATTCATGCTTCATTTTATCTCCATAAGAATAAAACAAAACGCATTCGCTGGGAAGCCCGTCTCTTCCGGCCCGGCCAATCTGTTGATAATATTCTTCAAGCGTTTTGGGAAATGTATAATGAACAACCAAACGGACATTCGGCTTGTCAATGCCCATACCAAAGGCAATGGTCGCAACCATAATAGAGACATTACTTTGAATAAACATTTCCTGGTTGCGTTTTCGAGTTTCTTTATTAAGGCCAGCATGATATGGCAGGGCATTAAACCCTTCTATATTTAGATTGGCCGCAATATTCTCTGTGTCTTTTCTGGAAAAACAATAAATAATTACTGACTCATTTCTATGTTTCTCAAGGAGTTGAATAAGTTTAGAAAAAGTGCTACTGCCTCTTTTCCTAAAAACAAAAAAACTTAGATTTTCTCTGTCAAAACTGGAAACAGCTATTTTTGGCCTGTCCAAAGAAAGCTGTTTTATAATATCTTTCTGCACTTCCGGCGTAGCAGTTGCCGTAAGAGCGATAATAGGAACTCCTGAAAACTGTTTTTTAATAAATTTAAGATTCCGGTAATCCGGACGAAAATCATGTCCCCATTCAGAAATACAATGCGCCTCATCAACAGCAATAAGATCCATTTTCAAGGTTTGTAAAAAACTGCGGAAACTTTTCAATGCCAATCGTTCTGGAGCCGCATAAAGAATTTTAATTTTTTTTTCTAATAACTGCTTTTGAATTTGAAAAATTTCTTTGGAAGAAAGCGATGAATTAATGTATTCTGCCGCAATACCATTGGACTTCAAAGCATCAACTTGATCTTTCATCAAGGAAATAAGGGGAGAAATTACCAAGGTCAATCCTTTAAATTTCAAAGCAGGGAATTGATAACAAAGAGATTTCCCTCCTCCGGTTGGCAGAATTATAAACGAATCTTTCCGCTCCAAGACATTGTTTATAATTTCTTCCTGAAAGGGCCTGAATTGCTCGTGACCAAAATATCTCTTTAATAATTTTTTCATTATATTCTACTGTGTCTGTCCGAAACTTATCACTTCGCGCTCTCTAATATCTCACCGAGTTTTTTCATTTGTTCACCATACAAAGCCCAATTGCCGCTCCGTTGAGCCTGCATAGCGCGGTTAAAATAATCTTTAGCCTGCTGGATTAAATCCAAACCCGCAGAAGGTTTTGCCGGAGCGAATTTATCTGCTTCCTGGTCAGCAGAGATTGCGCCGCCAAACACGTCGGCTAAGGCCAGATCCAAGGTTTCCTCCATAGCAATGCGGTTTTCATAGGCAACAATTACTCTTTTTAATTCCGGTATCTTGCCGCCTTCAGCCCGCAGGTAAATCGGCTGAACGTAAATAAGCGATTCTTCAATCGGAATAACAAGCAGATTGCCTTTGATAACTTCAGAACCCCTCTGGTCCCAAAGCGAAATTTGGCGTGAAATGTCCGCGTCCTGGTTAATGCGGTTGGTAATTTGTTTTGGACCAAAGACCAGTTTTTGCTTGGGAAAACGGTAAACCACTAATTGGCCGTAAAATTCTTTGTCATTGCGCGCTACCATCCAGGCCGAGAGATTATCTTTACCGCGCGGGGTAAAAGGAATCATTAAGATGAACTCTTCCTGCTCTTCGCCCGGCAGTTTCATAATCATATGTCTCATCATTGGGTCAGCTAAGGTTCCTTCTGAAATAATCGGAATCTGCCACTGATCTTCTTTGTTATAAAAAATCTGCGCCTCATCCATATGATAAATCGTGTAAAGCCCGGTCTGATAGGCGAATAAATCCTCTGGATATCTAATGTGAGCTCTCAAATCATCACTGAGCTCGTCAAGCGGCAAAAACGAATCTTTAAAAATCTTGGCATAGGTTTTAATAACCGGATCGTCTTTGTCCGCAATATAAAACGTCATTCTGCCGTCATAAGCGTCAATCACTACTTTAACTGAATTTCTGATATAGTTGATGTTTTTCCCGGGAAAAGGACTAAACACATCTTTAACCAGTTCGGCATACGGATAACGATCCGAAGTGACATAGGCATCATAAATCCATTTCAGTTTGCCTTCTTTGGTAACGACCATATAAGGATCGTGGTCCAGGCTTAGGAAAGGCAGAACTCGTCTAACTCTTTCCTCTATATTACGATAATACATTATTCTTGAATCTTCGGTGATATCGTTGGATAAAAGAATTTTCAGAGACCCGAATTTTAGGGCAAACAGCGCTTTGCGGAAAATTGATTCGATTTTTACGCCGCCTTTTCCTTCATATTCTGTAAAGACATTTTCCTCGCCCGAGGGATAATTAAACTCTTTTGCTTTGGTGTTGACCACCACCCAGTCGTTAGTCAGTTCTCCATAATATATTTCCGGTCGGCTCACTGCAAGCGATTCTATGTCAGAGGAAGGCGGCAAATCTTTCAAAAACAGCACAGGCAAACCCGCTGGGGTCACCTCATTAACCGGGCTTAAAGTAAGTCCAAAGCCGTGAGTAAAAGTAAGGCGCTCGTTGATAAAAGTACGTTGAGGCAGGCTTGTGGAATTAAGCTCTCTGGGAGAGAGCAAAACTTGGCGAAAATCGTTGTTTAACTGATAGCGATCATTGTCAATGGAAACAAAATCATAGTAGGTGCGGATTTCCTGAAGCTGGCCAAAAGTATCAAGCAAGGGCTCGCGGTCCCAAAGCCTCACATTTTTAATAGTGGAACGATTGTTGTTAATATCATCTATGGTAAGCAAGGCCTCACCGGTTAAATCGCGCTCTGTTACCGTATCCAGGACAAAAGCTTTTTGGGTGGCTTCAATATTGTGTTTAATGTAAGGAGTTTCTTTAACCAGCTCGTTTGGTAAAACCACAAATCTCTGTAGAGCAACAGGATACGCCCAGCCGCCCAAAATTAAAGTTATGACATAAATACTGACAGCTAAAACAATAAAGCGGTTGTCCTGTTTAAAAATATTGAGCACAGCCAGTACGGCAGCAACTACGGCAACAAAAACGAGTATTTTCAAAAACGGTAAAACAGCATGAATGTCAGTAAAGCTGGCGCCGATAAACGGTCCTGTAGAACTATAAAGCAAAGAGGGTATTTTGACAGCATAAATTTTAAAACTTGTTAAAATAAACAAAAGAGCAATCAGGATTGATAAATGAATTTTGGCAGTTTTTTCTATTACTAAAAATTCCAGCGCTCCCATAATGCCTGGCGTTGATTCTCTAAAGGTAATAGCACCCCGTAAAACGTAAACAACAGCCGCGCTGATTAGAGACACAATAATAATCCAAAACCCCAGCCCGAGCAAAAACTGAATAAACGGCAGATTAAAGAAATAAAAAGCAATATCGCGGCCAAATATCGGATCAAACACATTAAAAGGCACTGCGTTAAAATACTTAAGCACTGTTTCCCATTTGCCTGCCCCAACCAGACCGGTCAAAAGTCCGAATAACAGCGAAATCGGCAAAATGAATTTATCAATATATTTCTCTAAATTTAATTCTCTAATCTGGCCGACTCCGCCCTGCATGCCTTGATGCGAACGGATAACGAATGGCCTTGACACAACAAGCCGCTTAACTAACCAAAGATTACCGTAGATAATAAAAAAGCTCAAAATTCCTATTCCTAATCCCAGAAAGATTTTGGCTCCGAGAATGGTGGTAAAAATATTACTAAAGCCAATTTCCTCAAACCAGTACCAGTCAGTCAGCAGCCGAAAAATGCTGGGTACTATAAAAATAGCCAGCAATATTAAGCCGTAAATAATGTAAGAAATAATACGTTTTGAAATCATAATCTATATACTTGTTCTACTATAATAATATACGGCATTACCGCATTTGTCAAAATATACTCTACCCTTCTGTTCATTATTTCTTAAAATAGAGCTGACCCCTTATTTTCTGTTAACAACAAAAAATCAACTACCAAAACCAAAAAATCGCCAAAAAGGCGATTTTTTATATAACTTTAAATTATTTTCGAGCGAAGCGACAAGGGTTCTTATTTACTCTCTCGTTTTGCTTTCGCGCGATCTATTTCTTTAAGATATTTCTTTCGCAACCTTACGTTTTTAGGCGTTATTTCTAGATATTCATCTTTATCCATTATCTCTAACCCGGTTTCAATGGTTATAATTTGAGGAGGCGTAAGATTAATCGCATCGTCAGCAGCAGCAGCCCGCATATTGGTAAGATGTTTTCCTTTAATTGGATTTACCGTCATTTGCTCTCCTTTTGCCGTATTGCCAATTACCATACCCTCATACACTTCAGTGTTTGCTTTAATATACAAGGTGCCTCTGGTTTGTAAGTTATCGAGCGAATAAGCCAATGTTTTGCCGGTTGCTCCAGAAATCATTGACCCCTTTTTTTTATGCGCAATTTTTCCCGCATATGGACGGTATCCAACAACCCGGCTTGCTAAAATTCCGTTTCCTTTAGTATCTATAACAAACTGGTTTCGATATCCGAATAAACCGCGGCTTGGACCTTCAAACTGCATAAAAGAACGGCCTTCTTTCAACTCCGTATGTATCAGTTGCGCTCCGCGAGAACTTAATTTTTTAATAACTGTTCCCTGAAACTCTTCTGGCACATCTGCTATAATTTCTTCAAAGGGTTCATGGTCCTTGCCGTCAATTTTTTTTATAATGACCTGGGGCTGAGAAACCTGAAGTTCATACCCTTCTCTACGCATATTTTCAATGAGAATAGCTACATGCAATTCTCCTCTTCCATATACAACAAATCGTTCAGCGCTTTCGCGTGCCTGTTTTGAACTTGCCGAAGGATCAAAATCTATTTTCAATCCTACGTTTACCTCAAGCTCCTTTTCTAAGCGCTCTCGAAGCTGCCGGCTTGTTACAAACTTTCCCTCGCGTCCAGCGAACGGAGAATTATTTACTAAAAATGTAAGCTCAATAGTAGGTTCGTCTATGGAAATACTTTCGAGCAACACTTCATCTGCAGATTTCGCCAACGTATCTCCAATATATACATCTGGAAGTCCAGCAATTATGGCAATATCGCCAGCTCCAACGGTTTGCGCATCTTTTCTAACAATTCCCTCAAATGTAAATAGTTTTGTTACTTTATGGCTTGTAGTTTGATTAGAATGCTTTTTTACATATACAGTATCTCCGACATTAACACTGCCGCTATGCACGCGAACAATCGCAAGCCGCCCCAAAAAATTGTCATATGCTAAATTAAAAGGCTGAGCGCGAAACACATTGTCATTATCTTTTGAAGCTACTGGCACATGTTTTACAATTATGTCTAACACAGGAAAAATATCTTTTGTTTCGTCAGCAAGATTGCGTTTTGCAATCCCATCTCTTGCAATAGCGTATGCCACTGGAAAATCAAGCTGTTCATCAGTCGCTCCAAGTTCTGCAAACAATTCAAACACCTCGTTGTGCACACGATCCGGATTTGCTGCTGGCTTGTCAATTTTGTTAATTATTAATATGGGCCGCAACCCAAGCTCCAAGGACTTTTTTAATACAAAACGAGTTTGCGGCATTGGGCCTTCTTGCGCATCCACCACCAACAGCACCGAATCAATAGAGCGCAATACTCTCTCCACTTCAGAACCAAAATCCGCGTGCCCGGGCGTATCTATAATGTTAATTTTAGTATTTTTATATAATACCGCGGCATTTTTTGAATAAATAGTAATTCCACGCTCTTTTTCAAGCGTGTCTGAATCCATACTTACTCCGCTATCCGCGGCTCCTGTTTGCCGTAAAATAGCATCAGTAAGCGCTGTTTTCCCATGGTCTACATGAGCAATAATAGCTATATTTCTAATTTCCATCTAACTAATTATGAAATCAAGCCCAAGAATGGGCTTGATTTCATTTATTTGATTTACTGAATTAGTTCCTAAAGGCGGGTTACGTTTGTTGCGTTAGGACCTTTTGCAGAATCGGTCTTATCAAAAGACACTCTATCACCTACTTTTAACTCTTCAAAGGTTACGCCCTTAAGTTCGTTGCCGTGAAAGAATAAATCTTTTTCTTCACCGTCAACGGTAATAAATCCAAATCCTTTATCTGTAAGGTTTTTAATTGTTCCTTCCATAATTGTGATTAAAGATAAATTAATTAATGTTTTAAGGTTTTATCCTAAAGTTTAGTTCCCTGAATAAACTCGACTAAATTTTGATTAAGGCAACTATCTTGTATGAATACATACTAACATCTAAAAAATAATTAGTCAACCCAAAAACCACCTGCTTGATGATTTTTTATCTTGTTCAATATTTTTATCATGTTTATGCTGCTGTATTCTTTAAATTAGCAAAACTTCCAATAACACAATTAAAGCGCTGAAAAGAAGAGAAATTAAAATTACAATCCACCAATCTATTTTTTTATTTAAAAATGATAAAATTTTTTCTTTCATAAGTTTAATTTATCTTCCAATCCATTTTTACAAACACCGGGTGTTTGTAATTTACACAATTTTTAGATAATCCCTAATTCTCTCATTATCTTCCCTCTCTTTCTCGTTCTTAGAATATAGTTCAATAAACTCAATTACTTGTTTAGTTTCTTTATAAGCGTAAATAATTCTCAAAGAAGAGCCTTTTAAATAGCGGCAAAAAAGGCGGGCTTTTATAATTTTAACCGCCTCTGTTGCTGTTAGTATTATAAAATGCTTTCCTCTTCCAAGAGGAAACTCTGAAATAACCTTTTTGAATTCAAGCAAATCGTCTGGTAATGATTTATATTTTTTTGATAATCGCTTGAAATCTTTAGTAAAATAATTAATTTCATTAAAGTTCATCTTCGTAATTTCTTACAGAATGATCTTGATCGCGATAAAATACGCTTTCATAACTAATAATTTCGCCATCTTTATGAACCAACCACGGTGTATCGCTGTGAGAATATTCTGTTAGCTCCTGCGCGTTTTTATCCGAAAGACGAGCAAGCACTTCATCTATGTGTTTTATCTCTTGAGCAGAGAGTTTACTTAAGTCCGGTTCCCGATGCGGCAGATATTTTTTCTGGTCATATTGAAAATACTTACTCCTCACTCTCTCTATTTCTCCTTTTTGCTCCATTTCTTCGGCAATTTTTTTGAATTCTATTGGAGTAGGACCATAATGATTTTTAATATATCGCGCTCCGGTTAACTGTTCTTCAAATTTCTCATAAAAATCAAAGTCAATAAAATAAAGCAATTTATATAAAGCGGTCTCGCCAATATTTGGCTTTGCGCCAATCTTTCCTAAAATATACAACAATGTTTCTTTAAATTTTTTAATATTTGCTCGCGGAACAATAATGCGGATTCCCGCTGTTTTAGATTTCTTGGGCACCTTTTCTTTTTCTAAAACAACGGTTGACTTTGCAGCCTTCTTCAATGCTAAAAAGTTCGCCAGCTGCATACCAAAAATACTAGCAAGTTTTTTTGCTTCGGTTATTGTTAATTCCCGCTCTCCAGTTTCTATTTGCATATAAGTAGGGCGAGACATTCCCAATGCTTTAGCCATATACTTCTGCGAGAAACCGTTTTCCTGCCTCAATAATTTAATTTTTTTGTACAGATATTTAATCATGCGTTTCTATTATACTATGCAAAGAAACCTTGTCAAGTAGATAAGTAAGAATATTTGACATCCAAAAAAAAGAGCCTTGCCCTCTCACGGGCGGTGTGGGGCAAGGGCAAGGACCACAAAACGCCTACAAAAAATTCGCCGGCCCAGATGAGGGCGCGGCGGAAAGAAGGGGCGAAGGGGGAGGAATTCCGCCGCGCCCGAGCGACTAAAATTCTGCGTCCGGATTTTCCCTGAAATAAGTTCGGATTTTGTCCAGGGTGCGGAGCCAAATTAAATTCCCCATCATAAAGATGGAGAGTTTTTTGTTTGCTCCGGAAAGAAAACATCATCAAACTTTTACGATAACCCTGCCGAACTTGATCCACAAATCCAAGAAAAAGAACTTAAATTGACGAACTGCCCGCCGCCTGCGGCGGCGGGCAGGAAAACCCGTTGGCTCGCGGGCAAAAAATTTCCGACCCTAAAATACCTCCCTTTTTTGCCCACGCGATTTTTTTCTTAAAAATGAAAAAAATTTCTGTTTTATTCTTTTGCTTCGCAAAAGCGCGCCACCGCTTTTTCTACCCTACTCAATACATATCTTCTATAAACAAACAAGCGGGCAATTTTTACCCG
>JAUWMZ010000008.1 GCA_030612885.1 Candidatus Nealsoniibacteriota bacterium | reverse complement strand
ATAAGGGTTTCGGGCTATACGAAATCCCAACAAAGTCGGGATTTGGGCGAACGAAGTTAGCCGTATAGCCCGTGTTATATGACCCAGACGAAGTGAAGGGAAGAAGCGAAGCGACGCAGAGCTCCGAACCCCGCCAAAATTAAATCTTTACTCATATGTTACCTCTTTTTCTTAACTAATTCTACTCCTAGTCTTATTCAATGCAACCTCATTAAGGATTTCTTTAAGAATTTTGGCTTTGATTTTAATATCATCCGATTTAATATCATCTGTTTTGATTCTCTGGGTTGCCTTATCTAATGAGCCTTCTAAACTTGTTAAATCAAGTGAGGCTGCTGCTTTGCAAAAAAAACTTCTCGATCTTCCATCATCAAAATTCTCTATCATTGTTTCAAGAAATTTGATTCGTCTTTTCTGTTGCTCTATAAATTTCTCTATCCCTTGCTCTTTTATAAAATTCAAATTTGAAATAACTTTTTTGTATGGTGGATATGAAGAAGATTGTTTCAATTGCTGATATTCTTCTTTGCTTTTGAATTTAGAGCATGGAAATTCAGAACATTCACCACAGACTTCAAGATTCTTTTTCTTGACGCAACAGGTTATAAAGGAACATGATGGATGCTTTTTGGAGAAATCGGGACCAGCACACCCGGGACACCTTGAAGTCCCCACAGTATAGTATCTTGGGCATAAACCACAATCAAGCCCGCATACGCCAATTGTTGGGTAGATTTTCATTTGTTCCATGATTTTCATTCTCCAATTAGTTTTAAGATCTCTTTTTTCTCATTACTTCTTAATTTCTTCATCCCATCTTTAATTATCCATTTCGCATCTTTACTTGGATTTGCTTTAGCCCATTTCATTAAAAATTCTGCTACCTCATCTGGATTCTTTTTTGTTATTTCTCTTAAAATCCATGACACTGCCCTTTTTATATCTTTGTCCTTATTTTCCATGACCAGATCAAGAATCCCGAAAACTTTATCTGTGATTTGGATTCTCTTGTATCCTCGTAAACTTACCACTCCGAAACGCCTGATCCATTTATTCTTATCTTTAATCCATTTTCCAGAAAGTGGTAAAACAAGTTCTGGTCTCTGATAAACTATTGGTTCTACTCCGCGCATAGCAAGATTATCACAATTAGCCCAGTTATCGAGATCAGGTAATACTGAAGAGATAAAATCTAAACAAACTTTTGGATTTTTCGGACCAAATTTCTCCAAGCATTTCCCTGCTATCTGTCTTGCTTCAAAAGAGCCTTCATTCCAGATAGTTTCTAACAAAAGTTTTGCTTCTGTTGGTTTTTTCAGGATAAATTTTCCTATTTCGGTAGCTATTACTCTCAAGATAGGAATTGGAACTCCAAAAAACATTCCAGTATCAGGAATGATCCTTTGATAATTTTTTGTCGCAGCTCTATCTACATAAAATTTAAGGAGTCCCTGCAATCCTTTTTTAAATTCCTTTGGCTTCTCTGCTTTTTCAAGTAGTTTCTTTGTTCTTTCTTGGATTTGTGGTTTATCCATATTTAAACCTCTTAGGTGGGGTTGGGAATTTCATATAACGATTTCGGGCTATACGAAGTTTCGGCGTAGCCGAAATTTGGGCGAACGTAGTGAGCCGTATAGCCCGTGTTATATGACCTAAACGAAGTGAAGAGAAGAAGCGGTCCACCCCAAACCACTATTAAATAATTCCGTTTTTAATTCCATATTTCTCACACAGCCTCTTTGATTTTTCCTCGAGTTTCTTTTGATATTCTTTTGATGGTGCAAAAAAGATTCTATACAAACTTTTATACTTTGGCACAAGCCCAGGATAATGCTTTCCCAAAAATTTGTAATAAAGCGTCTTGCAATCTGCTGGACCCTTACCAAATAAAGTCAATCCACCAACAAGAACAAAATCTGCTCCATATTCCTTTACAGTTCTTATCGTTTCCTCAAGTTATTCCTCTGAGTCTGATAAAAATGGCAACACAGGAATAAAACATACTCCGGTAAAAAATCCTTCCTCTTTGCATTTTTTCATTGTCTCCAATCTTTCCATCGGCTTTGGTGCCCCGGGTTCAAGAATCTTTGCCAGCGTCTCATCCAAAGTTGAAATAGAAAAAGAAATGATCGTACCGTGTTTTAATTTAGGTTTTAAATCATCAGGCAAAATTGCGTTCTTATCAATTGCTTTCAATAAATCTAAATCCCTCAAAACAAGTTTGGATTTCGTTGCCACTTCAACGGGAAATTTATATTTCAAAATTGTCTCAAGCAATCTTCGTGTTAATTTCAATTTTTCTTCAATTGGCATGTATGGTTCTGTGGTAGAAGACAATGCAATGATTCCGTATTCTTCTTTTTTTGCTCTCCTTGAAAGTTGTTTTTCTAAAAGTTCTGAAGCGTTTACTTTTACTGATAAGCCCTTAGCCATATTTTCGCCGTATTTGCTTCCTCTGATATAACAGTAGATACAATTGAAAGAGCATCCAGAATAAGGATTTAAAGTATAGTCACACAAAAACCAGTCATCCCTTTTCTTCTGTTTGTTCAAAATTGATTTTACCTGGATTTCATTTACCATATTACTTACCCATTAAATTTAAAGTTTCTTTCACTTCTTCGGATCGAGATTCTACTATTTTACGCAAGCCATTCTTAACAATCCAATTAGTATTAGGGTTCTTGATAGGGACCCATTTTCTACATAAATTTAATACAAAGTCAGAATTTCTTTTACTTATCGCCCTAAGAAGAGCAGCGACAGATTTTTTGACATAAAGGCTATCATTAGTCTTTAGCTTTTCAAGTACAGGTAAAATCTTCTCTGGACTTCTTCGGGCAACACCCCTCAGGCCCTCACTGGCAGCCCTCCTGATATTAGGCTCCTTATTACCAGCCCAGATTATCATTTCACGAATAACCTCATCTTCTTTCTTTTTGCTAATTTCCACCAGTGCAGTAGCTGCATCTTCACGCTTTTTCCAATTTTCATTAGAAGCAAGTTTCCTGATTTCAAGGAGGGCATCACTTAGAGAATGTATTCCTTTTTCAATTATTTCTCTTACATCATCTATCATTGTTCAACATCCTTCAGATATTTTAAGTATATATTCCTCACACCATTATTAGATTCTTTTTTCACTATCTTATGAAATTTAGGAATAAGTTCTTTTTGCAATTCAGAATTGCTTTTTGCCATTTCAGTTAAGGCAAAAGCTGCACTCCATCTTACAACTGTACCTTTATCCGTGGTATTTTCCAAAAGCTTTGGGACTGTTTCTTTAGTTTTATCTGGAAATTTTTGAGCGGTATTAGCAATTATTCTGGCAGTTTCCCATTTTACCCTTGGAGCTTCGTCATTAATGTGTTCAATAACAAAGTCAAAGCAATTTTCTGCAAATTCCGGATCTTCCTTGGTAACATATTCTATTGCCTCCATACAATTGCCTTTTTCGGCAACAGACCCAGTTTTAAAACATCCAATAAGGTCTGCAACCAGTTTTTTATTACTTTTTAACTTTTCAGCCAACAGAATAATAATTTCTTTTGGCTTCTTCTTTGACTTGAGTATTTCATCTATTGTTGCCATTTTTTACCTCCATCCTTTATGCTTAATATTACCGACTCTTTATATATCTTTCTGCGGCGAATGGGCAGAATTTCATATAACGTCCCGCGGATATACGAAGTTGCAACCATTGGGAGCAATTTTCCTTTTATCTGTTGTTAGGGAGGGTGAACGACGTTAGGAGTGAAAGAGTAGCGTCCCCTTGAGTTTCAAACCCCTCCCGTTTCAATCAATTTTTATTCAGAAATATTTTTCCCCTTTAACAAATTCACTAATCCCTTTTTTCTTTTGTATGTTTAAAAATTAAATCCAAAGAAAAATTATATTTGTCGCATAGTTCTGTTACCTTATTTTTAATTCCTTCATAGTATTTATCAGTGCACAATTTCTGGCGATAATTTTCAGCTAATTCCGGATAATGTTTATCAAGTACTTTTTTTATTCCCGGCCAATTGCCGCATTTGAGATTCAACTTATCAATTAAAATTATTTTAACTCTTGCTTCTTTGAGTCGTTTAAATAATTCATCTAGATTCTTATCACTAATCCCAGGAATAAAGGGACCGATAAAAACAAAAGTAGAAATTCCTGCTTTGTTTAGTTTTTCCAAAGCTTCTAGACGACTTTTAACAGAGGGTGCGTTATTTTCAAAATTCTTAGCGTCTCTTTCGTCTAAACAAGTAATCGTAAATCCCGGTTGGTGTGTAGAATTATCAAATTTTTTAAGAACATCAATGTCTCTTGTAATAAGAGGTGATTTAGTCAATAAACCAATCTGGAAATTATGCTCCGCTAAAATTTCCAAACAGCGGCGGGTGATTTGGTATTTTCCTTCTAATGCCTGATAAGCGTCTGTCACGGAAGAAACCATTACAACGCCTGGTTTCAAATGTTTAACCTGCTCTTCTAAAATCTCTGGAATGTTAATTTTTACATCAACAAATTCTCCCCATTTCTCTTTTTCTTTTCTATAACGGCACATAAAACGGGCGTAACAATAAACACAACCATGCGGACACCCAATATAAGGATTTAAAGTGTAATCAAATCCTTTTATTTTACAGGGATTTAAAGCTCTTTTGCATTTGATTTCCTTGATGATCTTTTTTAGAAACATTTTTTTCCTTTAATAAATTCACTAATCCCTTTCTTTTTGATTGTTCGTAAATTTTTTCTGTGTGCGTCTTTATGAATTTCATTCAAAGTATTCAACTTTTTACAAGTTTCAATTTCATCACATTCCCAACAACCATCAAATCCTTTTTTCTGGCAGCATTTTCTAATAGCGCAAAACGGATTTCCGCCACCGCCTTTGCAGGCGCTTTTACATCTCAATCTAACCATTGCTCCAAGGCATTCATAACATTCCTTATAATTCTTGAATTCTTTAAAGGGGATGCCTTTGGCAATATTATCAAATTTAGTTCGCCTCAGTTCTTTTCTCAAATCTCTTGATAAATCCGCAATTATTCCTTTGAAACTGAAACAATCACCACAGTAAAGACCGCAATAGGCAACCAAGTCTGTTTTGCTGTTAATTTGTTTACTCTTCATATTTGATAACCTCCAAACATATTAGTTTAATAATTTTAAAATTTTTTGTAAATTCCTTTGGCTTATCTGCTTTTTCAAGCGAGTTTTTTTGTTTTTTCTTGAATTTGTGTTTTGTTCATATTATTTTTCTCCAAAACGACCAATGAAATAACCCATTAAACTTCCTATAACCAGGTTTGTAACTAACATTGGAATTAGTTCTTTTAGACTACCAGCAACCACTACAATCATCATTGGAACAGCTATCAAAAAGAAAATTAGCGTTCCTTTTAAAGTATTATTCAATTTTAAGTTTGAGGTTGATATGAGAAAGCCACCAATTACGCACATAGAAAATGCACCTAACAATGTATCCCAAGTCATTTTCATAAGTATCATAGGGATTATGTCAACTATACCAAAAATAATACCAACAGTGATTCCTACTTTAGTTTTGTCAAATTTTTTCATAATATTGCCTCTTTTATATTATTACAAGGGATCAGTGATTTATATAAATATTTCTGTTTAGGGCGAGATTCGGAATTTTGTATAAC
>JAUWMZ010000009.1 GCA_030612885.1 Candidatus Nealsoniibacteriota bacterium | reverse complement strand
TTGTTATCTTGAAACCGCAATTTGAAACTTTTTTGGATTTTGAGTTTCAAGCCCTAAGTTTCAAGAAGTTGGTTAATTATTATGACCTTTATTTTAAAAATCTGAAGCAATGATATCGTAGATGAACATTATTTCATTATACAACAATTAAAAATAAAAAACACTATCAAAAGATAGTGATTTTATTAAAGATTTTATAAAATTCCCCGAACAATCCTGCGGATTTGACGGGGCAAGCAAAACACGGCGAGCGTTGATTTCTCTCTCTCTCGTAAATTATGATCTGTTTGAAATTATATTTGCTCATCTTAATAGAAGTATATCAAATTTTTGATAAAAAGAGAATATTAAAATCACTGTAAATCTTTCCCGGTATACTTCCATAAAATAGCTCCTGCAGACATATCAGCAATGTTAACTAAAGAATTTTGTTGGCTGTCAACATGTTCAATTTGATATTCTAGACCCTTGCTTATTTTATTTTTAAGAAATTGGTTGAATTTATTACAATGTTTAAACTTCCACTTTAAACAATATTATTCTTCTAAAAAGAAAGAGTGATAAGAAATTAAATTTTTTTGAAGATAATCTCTGATAAAATTAATGAATTCAGCTTTGTTCTCGATTATTTCTTTCCCTAAATATTTCTCTATGATTGAACGTGGAGCTAAAATTTTTGAATTTCTTTTTCCAAAAAGGTCAGGAAAACTTGAAAATTGATATTCATTTAAAAATTTTAAAACTTCTTCTTCGTTTTTTAAACCTTTATCCTGCCATCCCGCTTGATAAACGTCCAAAGTATTTTTTACATTTACATACCTTATCACTGCATCTTGTTGAAAATTAGTTTTAATAGGAATAATTTTATATGGTCGAGTAAATAAATTTCCTTGCCTGTTATGTTTTAAATTAAAATATTTTGCAAAACCGCCATTCAATTTTTGCATATATTTTGGAATTCCATTCTCAATATTGGGAACCAAAATAAAATGGTTATGGTTAATTACTAAATTAAAACTTAAAATATGAACTAAAGGCAGATGTTCAACAATAATTAATTTTTCTGGAATTTCTTTCCCATTTAATAAAGCTCTACCAGCTTCTATTATGTCTTTTTTGCGATAAAGATTAAGAGCTGGTTTTCCTACATTAGCCGCATACATTTGAAAGATAAAACGCAAACAAACTTCTTCAGTGGCAAAGATTTTTCTTTTTTCAACCGCTCGAGTAAGAACATGGTATGGTATAGATCTTTCAAAAATAAATTTCATTTCGCGATATCATAATATTAATGTTTAAAGTGATGTTTAAAGTGGAAGTTTAAACATTAATTATTGGACAATCCCCTGTTGTTCAGTGACAGTTTCATCGTCTGGTAAGGTTGTGTTTATCCCTGAACACTTGCTTTCCAATAATTCTTCTGTCCAGGTATCTTCAGCAAAAATAGATACTTCTTTAATAATTTCCGGAGTTTGTCCTTTTTGAGAAGAAGTTGGTGTAAAAGCAATCTGGAAAGCCAAACTCATACTGATAGCAGTAACATCAGAATCTAAAACACCTTGTCCTGCTCCTAAATCTTCTATATTCCAAACAATCTCTCTGGAGTTGGAATCAAAAGAGAATTTTTCTCTTTGGCTTTCTGGAAAGATTTTACCGGTTAAATCTACTCCAGAAGGCAAAATTGCTTTTACTTTCACATTTTTAATATCATTGTAATAATTCTTAATCTGCCAGATTATAGCATAGGTTGTTGTCTGTCCGACTTCTGGAGAAATTGGTCCACTGTTTCCAAAAACGGTATCATTAAAATATCCTTTTTGTTCAACAACTAACTTTGAATTCACTTTAGTTATAAATTCTTCCCGAGCTTGTTGAGACAAATAAATTCTATTTTTTATTGTCAGATTTTTATCTCCTAAATTATCCATTTGCCAGTCATCTTTTAAATTTATCCAAAACTCAACTCTGCCTTCTTCTTGAGAATCTAAAAACTGGAGCTTTGGAACTTTTTTCCAGTCAAAAATAATTGAATTATCTCCGGGCCCAAAATTACCATCAAATGTTTTTATGGTCTCAAGGTCAAAAATTTTTCCTTCTAACTTTGTTACTAAAGAAAGATCAGTTAATGCCTTTTCTCCGATATTTTTAAAGAAAATTTCATAATGAAGCAGGTCGCCGGCATCAGCAACATATTGAGGATTTCCATTTATCTGCTGAAATATATAGAGAGAGGGTTCAATAATTTCTATACCCTTAGATGCCTCTTTTAATAAAACAAATTCTCCGTTTTGCCAAATACCTAATTCAGCTTCAAAAATTTTCTTTTCCCCAACATCACCGGAAATCTTGCCAGTAATCTCAATCCTTCCTCCATCTGATTTATCTAAAAGATTAATTGACCATTCGGTATTCTCCAAGGCAGGAGGAGAGGCTCTTTTAAATTCAAAACCAGAAGGATATTCAATTTTTATTCCTAAATCAGAAAGAGGATAATTAATATAGGAAAAATAGTTAAGCTGAAATTTTATTTCTTTATCTGATTCAATTTTTGAAGGAAAATCAAATTCAAAAGTTAAAGGAACCTTTTCAATGATAGAGGTAAAAGTGGTTTTTGATTCATACCGCGATTCTAAATTTTTAGGCCGATAAGTTAGAACTGCTTTTGCCTGTTTATTTTCTTTTTCTTTTCCTAACAACCGTGCCTTAAATTGAAAGGTTTTCTCCTCGCCAGGATAAATTGCATCACCAATCTCTTCAGGACCAAGCTCATCTCTTAAATAACCATCTTCAGTGATGGAATGTTCTGGATATTCAAAAATGAGTATTGGCTCTTCCACTCTGGTATCGCCATTATTTTTATACCTGACAATATATTCAACTTCCTCACCTGCTTCTACTTGCTCCGGGCCCAATATCTCTAACTTTATAATTTCTTTTGAGTAAATATTTTTTTGATAATACCAAAAACCAGTTACTCCTATAAGAACACTTAAAAATATTAAAAATAATATCAATTTGTTTCTCATCTTTTTATCTTAACAGTTTTTCAGAAATTTTCCAAAACAAAAGAAAGATAATCTTCAGAAATTGTTTCTAATGACTCTTTATCTTCTTCTCCAACTTTTAATTTTGATAAAACAGGCCAATCTTTTTGAAGAAAAAGCCGTAAAATTTTTACAACATCTGGCTTTATCTCTATTAATTGAGCCGAGGAATCCTCTTTTTTCGTTTCCTGAACGCAAATATTACAAACTACCCCTCCTTCTTCTGAACTGAAATATAATTGAAATGGTTTTAATTCTTTTCCGCAAGATAAACATTTATAAAGCTCTGGCTGGTAACCCAAAAGAGAAAAAAGATTCCAAAGGAAATAGTGGTATAACAATTGACAATCACTTAATTTCCCAAAAGTTTCGGACAATAAACTCCAGATTTTCTCGTCTTTTTCTTCACCCTTGACCAGCTTATCTAAGACATCGCTAATTTGAAAAGCAGTTTTTGATTTTGTTAAATCTTTTCTTATGCTTTGAAAACTATCAATCAAAACAGTATCAGTCAAGGTTTTATAAGTTTTTCCTTGAATAAACTCAATCTCTGATAAACAGAACTCTCTTGCTCCGGCTCTTAGTTTTGATTTAATCTTTCTAATTGCTTTTCCTAAAATCTTCAACTTGCCAAAATCCTTTGTATAAACTACAAATAATTTATCTGATTCTCCCCGAGCAACCTCTGTCAGGAAAAAACCTTTTGTCCTATAATGAATAGCCATAATTACATTCTAACATTCAAACATTTTAACATTTAAACAAATTATTATTCTTTAGATTTTTCTAATTCCGAGCCAGAGCTCCTGACCTTCTATCTTAAAAGTCTTCTCAATATCAAAAACTCTTTTCGGCCTGTCTCCGGCTAAAAATTCTTTAACTGTAATTTCTTTTAGAATAAATTTTTTATTCTTTTCTAAAATTTTCTTCAGCCCTTCATCTCCAGTATACCTGATTAAAACTCTATCTTTTGGCTTGTAATTAGCTTTTTTACGCATTTCTTGAATATTTCGAATAATCTCTCTGACTATTCCCTCTTCTCTTAACTTCGGCGTAATTTTAGTATCCAATTCAACAGAAAACTTAAGCCCGTCCGAGACCCGACCAAGGGGCGGCAGACCCCCGGGGGGGGGGGGGGGTTGTATTTTTTTTTAATTAACGTACTATCGTATTTAATTTAATAATTATTTTTAAATCTT
>JAUWMZ010000004.1 GCA_030612885.1 Candidatus Nealsoniibacteriota bacterium | reverse complement strand
TTGTTATCTTGAAACCGCAATTTGAAACTTTTTTGGATTTTGAGTTTCAAGCCCTAAGTTTCAAGAAGTTGGTTAATTATTATGACCTTTATTTTAAAAATCTGAAGCAATGATATCGTAGATGAACATTATTTCATTATATAACAATTAAAAATAAAAAACACTATCAAAAGATAGTGATTTTATTAAAGATTTTATAAAATTCCCCGAACAATCCTGCGGATTTGACGGGGCAAGCAAAACACGGCGAGCGTTGATTACTCTCTCTCTCGTAAAAATACCTCATATGTTGAAAATAATTAGTGGTTAATTTATTCATCAAGAAATCATTATCTCTACAGGTAGTTTCTTTATAAAAGGAAACTTAAAAGCAAAATAATTTAGCTTCTCAAATCCGATTACTTTACCTTTTCTGTCCTTATTAAGAATTACTTCCTCGCCTGTTTCTTCTGAAATATACTCTTTTTCAGGGTCATCAAACCAGACATTGAGAGTATTGCCTTGAGTATCGTAATAAATCCTTATTTTTTTTATTTCTTGTGTTTTTTTGTTTGCCATATTAAGTCGCCCCTTTCCATAAAAAATTCAAGACATAAATTTTATCTGTCGTGAGCGCGAGTTACTCTTTCTCGTAATTCATAATTTGTTTGAAAATGGATTTAATCATCTTTACAGAATTATATTATTAGTTCACCTTTTCCTTTCTCTACTAAATCAGATAAATATTCTAATGTTTCGTAATGATTTTTCGCTTCTAAATGTCCTTGACAGTTCTTATTTTTTTGATTGTTGGTGACTTAATGTTTCTGATAAGCATTATTGTATTATACAATAATCGAAAACAAAAAAACAGCAAGTTTTCCACAATTGCTGTTTTTGATTTTATTGGTTTTTTAGAGTTGTCCCGAATTTGTCCTCCGAAGCTCCTTAAGGAGCGAAGGAGGAAATCGATCTTTAAGGTGTTCGATTAACACCTTTAAAGTTAAAGAGAGAATTCTCGCTCTTCAACTTTAGTCAACACTTTTAAAATGTAATGATCCATGCACAGCTTCCGCTACGCATGCCTTGTTACGACTTCACCCATATTACTGACTTTACCTTAGCCCCCCGCCTATGAAGCATAGGCTATACCTCTTTTACACAAAGTGTAATGCTTCATAGGTGGGGGGTTTCGGGTACTGCCAGCTCTCTTGGTGTGACGGGCAGTGAGTACAAGACTCAAGAACGTATTCATCGCCACATAGCTGATTGGCGATTACTAGCGATTCCAGCTTCATGAGGTCGAGTTACAGACCTCAATCCGAACTGAGACCGGCTTTAAAGGGATTTGCTTCACCTTACGGCTAAGCAGCCCATTGTACCGGCCATTGTATCATGTGTGCAGCCCAGGGCATCAAAGGGCCATGCTGATTTGGCGTTATCCTCACCTTCCTCCCAGTTATCCCGGGCAGTCCCCTATGACAAGTAAAACATAGGGCAAGGGTTGCGCAGGTTTCCCTATTAAAAGGAGCGTCTCACGACACCTGCTGACGACTGTGTTGTCCCATAATTACTTATGGCACGGACTATACCATCCCCCTCTTTTTCGCGCTTGCGCAAAAAAAGGGAGCCAGCGTGTAATTCTGATTTTATCAGAATTAAGTTTTCCTAAACCCTTAGCGGAAAACTAAGTCTCTACGGGGTACAAGTACTAATTTTTGTAATTTTAATGAATGGTGTAAAATCGTTTCTAAAAATTTCTTTGCCTCATATCGAGATGCATATAAACAAAAAGTTTTTGCAGTTTTGTAATAATAAATCTTTGTTTTGTTTATATTAATTCTTTTAAGAAGTTTTTGATCTATTTCTGTCTCATTTCTTCTTCCGTAGACAATCCTGCAATCACTTCGTAAGTTTTTATCAATTGAACCATCGCCATCAAATCGTCCAGCAAAATACGCCTTAATTATATCTGCTCTTTTTAATCTTTCTAAATTATTTTCAGCTTCTCTAAATTCTCTCAATAATGGACGACTATTTACAAATAAATGATTGTCATTAAACTTTATTCTATCTTCTGAAAAATGTTTTCTCAGAAATTTCCTGAATCTACGGATTAAATCAGAATCAGTATTACTTAATCCAATTGAACTTGACCACCAATATTTATCAGCACACCAAAGACCTAAAATGTAGGCATCTTCTTCTTGAGAAAAGAAATTACAAAAATTAGTACTCGTACTTCCCACGGTATTATCCATTATTTTATTATATCATAAAATAAATTGGGTTTCACCGTTATGAGCTGGTTTTTCGATTCCGCTTACACAGAAAAGGGTCGTATGCTTTTTATAAAAGCACCAACCATGCAGCACCTGTGCTAGTGTCCTTGTGGGTAGTTCTGCCTTTCGGCAGAATTTCACTAGCATGTCAAGCCCTGGTGAGGTTCTTCGTTTATCGTCGAATTGAGCCACATGATCCACCGCTTGTGTGAGTCCCCGTCTATTCCTTTGAGTTTTAGCCTTGCGGCCGTACTTCCCAGGCGGGATACTTAACGCGTTAGCTTCGCCACTGATAGGGTCGACACTACCAATAGCTAGTATCCAAAGTTTACAGCGTGGACTACTGGGGTATCTAATCCCATTCGCTACCCACGCTTTCGTCCCTCAGCGTCAGGGTTGCCCTAGCTGAATGCCTTCGCTTTCGGTGTTCCGGTCGATATCAACGGATTTCACCCCTACACCGACCGTTCCATCAGCCTCTAACACCCTCTAGTCTGAAAGTATCTTTGGCAGTCCAAAGGTTGAGCCCTAGGATTTAACCAAAGACTTTTCAAACCGCCTACGGACGCTTTACGCCCAATAAATCCGGATAACGCTTGGAGCTCACGTATTACCGACGCTTCTGGCACGTGATTAGCGGCTCCTTATTCCTTAGGTACCATCACCAAACCGCACCTCGCTATGCTCGGGCGGAATTTCTAATTTCTAATTTTTTAATTTCTAATAAATTTCTAATTTTTTAATTTCTAATTGAAAATTAAATTATTGAAAATTCAATGAAAATTGAAAATTGAAAATTGGTAATTCCGTGCCAAACGCAGTGAGGCACGGTCAGGTTTTTCCCTAATAAAAGCGGTTTACAATCCGAAGACCTTCTTCCCGCACGCGGCGTCGCTGGGTCAGGCTTTCGCCCATTGCCCAATATTCTCGACTGCTGCCTCCCGTAGGAGTATGGTCCGTTCTCAATACCATTGTTGGGGAACACACTCTCATATCCCCTACTCGTCATCGCCTTGGTGAGCCATTACCTCACCAACAAGCTGATAAGCCGCGGACCAGTCATTAAGCGGAATTGATTGCTCAAAACCTTTACCGAACACATAACAAGTTATATGCTCGGACCATTGGGTATTAGCCTAGCTTTCGCTAAGTTATTCCCAGCTTAACGGTATGTATCCACGTGTTACTAACCCGTTTGCCGGTGCCACCCGAAAGTGGCCCCTCGACTTGCATGCCTTATCCACGCCGCCAGCGTTCATCCTGAGCCAGGATCGAACTCTCAAATAAAATAGTATCCTCCTCCGCTAAAGCTTCGGAGAATACTGTCGGGACAACTCTAAAAAACCAATTGAATTTACTCAATTCTTAATCTAAAAATTTTCAAAGAACTTTCTTTATTTCTTCCATTTTCATTGTATCTTTTTTAAATGTTATTGTCAATAATAGCCCAGGAGAGGAATCGAACCCCCAAACCTTCGCTTTACAAAAGCGCTGCTCTGCCGATTGAGCTACCCGGGCAATGAATTTGTTATCTACTTCTTATTATTAACTCTTAACTTTGATTTTTGATTTTGGCTTTTTGTTTTTTTTATTATTAAATTCTTTAACTTCTTTCCAATAGTTGTCTTTGCTAAAAGAAACATCATTTTTAATTCTTTCTTTCTGATGCAATCCTTCTAATGGTTTATTGATTCTGTTTTCAATTTTTAAAGTCAAAATGCGAATTCGCATAAGAAGCTTTTGTAAAAAATTTTTAAAATCAAAAATTTCAAAAAAATCTAATTCTTTAATTTTTCTTTTTACTCCCAAAAACAATCCTTCCTGCTCTTTTTCCGGAATAGACGTTAGTTCAACTAAAACAGGAATCTTCCGAAATAAGATTACTGCCATACCCGACAAGCTACTGAATAAAATTATTGTTGCGATTAATCCTGCCATATTTTTAGATTTCGTAGCGTCTAAATTGTTCTAGCACAATATTCTCTCCCAATTTAGCAACGTATTCATCAATAAGATCTTTAATTGTCTTTGTTTCGTCTTTTATCCATGCTTGAGACAACAATGAA
Organism: Candidatus Nealsoniibacteriota bacterium; assembly: GCA_030612885.1. Taxonomy (GTDB): domain Bacteria; phylum Patescibacteriota; class Minisyncoccia; order Minisyncoccales; family JAGMDC01; genus JAGLYZ01. The sequence goes on along the minus strand of JAUWMZ010000004.1, from coordinate 81,203 downwards.
ACTTCTTTTTTATACTTTTTTAGTTTTCCTTCTATTATCCCGTCTATAATCTTTTGCGGCTTTCCAGAATCTTTAAACTGCTCCTGATAAATCTTTTTTTCTCCATCTAAAAAATCTTCCGGGATATCTTCATCTTTTAAAAACAGGGGCTTGGAAGCAACAATCTGAAGACAAATTTCATGAGCTAATTGCTGAAATTGTTCTGATTTTGCTACAAAATCAGTTTCACAAAGAATTTTCAACACTGCCCCAACCTTTTTATTGGGATGAATATAACTTTCAATTATTCCTTGCTTAACTTCTCTCTCTGATTTTTTTCCTGCTAAATCCTTACCCCACTTTCTTAAAATTTCCTTGGCTAATCCAATATCGCCCTTAGATTCTTCTAATGCCTTTTTACATTCTGTAACAGAAACATCAGTTTCTTCACGAAGTTGTTTGAGTAATTGAATAGTAATCATAATATAAAATAGAATGAGCGAGGAAAAATAATTTTTATGGAGTAAATTATTTCGCCTTTGCTTTGAGTATCGCTTCCTTAACTTTTTCAAGAATATACTTCACCGAAGAGATAGCGTCATCATTTGCTGGAATAGGATAATCAACTAAACTTGGATCAGTATTAGTATCACAAACAGCAATTACTTTTATCCCTTTCATTCTGGCTTCTTTCACTGCTAAATCATCCTTTCTTATATCTAAAACAAACATAGCATCAGGAACTCTGGAGAGTGTTTTAATGCCTTCAAATTTTGTTTTTAAATTCTGATATTCCCTATTCATTTTAATCCTTTCCTTTTTTGTGTATTTTTCCCATGCTCCGCTTGCTTTCTTTTCCTCTATTTCTTTTAAGTATCCAACTCTTTTTGAAATTACTTCAAAATTAGTCAGGGTGCCGCCTAGCCATCTTTCGTTAACATAAGGTAATTCACATTCTTGAGCAGTTTCCCCAACTAAATCTTTAATCTGAATTTTTGTCCCTACTAAAAGCAAAACCTTATTTTCAGAAACAATTTCTTGAATGAATTTCAAGGCTTCTTTTAATTTTTCCGCTGTTTTTTCTAAATCAATAATATGAACCGTATTCTTGACACCAGCTAAATATGGTTCCATTTTGGGATGGAGTCGGGAAGTCCGATGGCCAAAATGAACTCCGGCTTCCAGCATTTTATCTGTATCAATTTTAAAATCAGTTTCCTTCTTAGGAACTTTCTTTACTTCAACTTTTTTTTCTTCCTTGCCCGCCGTAGCTTTAGCGGAGGCGGGTTTAGTTTCTTTTTCTTCTTTTTGTTTCTTTTTGGTTTCTTTTTTATCCGTCATAATAGCTTTAATATATCATCACTTTAAAAAATAATCAACCCCGCACCAATTTTGCCATAGAGTTCATTAGCGGCACACGAAGGGCGAATAGCCCAGTCCGCCAAAGGCGGACAACACTATTCGTGTTAAGTGTGCCGCGGAAGTTTAACTTATTTTTGTTATTATTGTAAGTAAAGTGCAAATCGGAACGCAAAATTGGTGCGGGGTCAAGATGTTGACTTTTTTGTCTGGTTTGGTAGAAAGGATATACAATTAAATGATAGGTCTCGCACCTTGAAAATTGAGTGGAATAAAAAAGAAAAAGGAAATGAAAAAAAATGGCCGTATTATGTTATAGTTGCAAGTATAGTTTTGGCGGAAGATGTAAATTATATAATATACCAATTCTGCACGATACTCGGTATTGTGAAGGGTATGAAAGAAAGAATGAAAAAAAAGGAGGTGATGAAAATGGGTTCGGAAACAGAAAAAGAAATTTTGGAAGTAATGGCTAAACTGGAAAAACTAAGTAAAAAAGGCATTAAAGAAGAGCTACTTTCTTTAGAAAAGCAAGGAAAGATTCTGAATGTTAATTCAGAAAAACCTTGCACAGGCACAGGCATAAGCATAGGTCAGATTTGCGGAAACTATGTGTTGTCGTCTTTAGTATAAAATATTTGAGGTGTATATTATTTCACCTCTATTTTTTTATTGAAATTCTTGCTTTTTTAAAAACTTTTTGTTAAGATGAAAATACCATGAAAAAAGATATACATCCTAAATACTACCCAAACACACAAGTGCGTTGTGCTTGCGGAAATAGCTTTACTGTTGGCTCAACAAAAGAACTCATTGAAATTGAGGTTTGTTCTCAATGTCATCCTTTTTATACTGGGAAAGAGAAAATGGTAGATACTGCCGGAAGAGTTGAAAAATTTAGAAAACGGCTGGCCAAAAAAGAAAGAAAAAGAAAGAAAAAGTAAAGCAATGGAAAGTATAGAATCAACAATTCAAGAAGAGCCAAAAGATGTAATTATAGAAATTCGAGCTGGTACTGGCGGAGAAGAAGCGGCTTTATTTGCAGCTAATTTATTCAGAATGTATACAAGATATGCCCAGAATCAGGGCTGGAAGCAAAAAATTCTGGATTCTCAAAAAACAGAATTAGGAGGATATAAACAGATAACCTTTGAATTAAAAAATGGAGATGTTTGGTCTAAAATAAAATACGAAGGAGGGGTTCATAGAATTCAAAGAATTCCAAAAACCGAAAAAGGAGGAAGAACCCATACCTCTACAGCGACTGTAGCTGTTCTGCCAAAATCAAAAAAAACTCAAATTAAAATAGATCCAAAAGATTTAAAAATTGACATTTATAAATCATCTGGACCAGGAGGACAAAACGTCAATAAAAGAGAAACGGCAATTAGAATCACTCACCTGCCTACTGGAATAGTAGTTACATCGCAAACAGAAAGAAACCAGTTAGAAAATAAAGAAAATGCTTTGAGTGTTTTAGAGGCCCGGCTTTTAGAAAAAAAACAAAGAGAACAGGAAGAAACGATTGGAGGAAAAAGAAAAGCCCAAATTGGCTTGGCAATGAGAGCAGAGAAAATTAGAACTTATAATTTTCCTCAAGACCGTATTACTGACCATCGTATCAAGAAATCCTGGCATCATATTGAAAAAATTATGAATGGAGAATTAGATAAAATGATTAAAACTTTAGAAAAAAATCTAAAAAATTAAATTTTTACTTTGCGCTTTCAAGCTTGGCAATATCTTTTTCATACCTATTAGCTAAGGATACTACAGACCTTCCGTAAAATTCTTCGTATTTAGTCCAAGTGCTTCCGGAAAAATAATGCATAGCTGCCCTAAATTCATTTTTACTGCCACCCAATTCTTTCAGATAAATACCAGACGCTAAAAAAGCGTCTTTTATATTCCAAGGATCAGGAGTAGTTCCAGTAACTGCTCTTATTTTGTCTTGATATAAAACCCAAGTGGAAGGAATAAATTGGGCTGGACCCATTGCCCCTCCCCAGCCATAGGGCTCGCCTTTGTAATACATACAGCAGGAAACAGGAGTTTTATAAGGGTCTCTTCCTAAATCTTTGGTAATGTTTAAAAATTTGGGAATACTTTTAGGGCTCATTGTTTTATGAGCTGTGTTCCCTGTTTTAATATAAATCCCCTCACCTGTTTTTGTATTTTTCAAATAACACTGGCCGACATTTTTGCCAATATTTGATTCCTGTGTTAAAATTGCCAACAAAAATGCAGGACGAATTCCTGTGATGCCTTGAACATACTTAGCAAGTTCATACGCTTCTCCAAAAGTAGGAGGAGCTTCGGTAATACCAACTAATTCAAAAATTCGAGCCCTTATTTCAGAAGCAGTTTTATCTGTCTCTTCTTTCTCTGCAATATACTTTTGATATTCTTTTTCTGTTAACTTAAGAAAATATTCTTGTTCTGCTTTTATTTCTGCATTTTCTTGTTTTTGTAAATCATAAACAGCAAGAGTATTTTCTCTGTCTTCCTTTTCTTCATCCAAGGATATTTTTTGATTTTCTAAATAAGATTTTAAACTTTTAATATTATCTAAAATTTCTTGATTCTCAGAATTAAGTATTTCTAATGCTACCAAATTATCAAAGAAATCAGAAATTTCCTCTTCAGAAAGAAAAATTTCAATCAGGGATTTTTGGTCTTCTTCATAGATAAGCCGCAGAAGTTTTGCTAATCTTTGTTTTAAATCTTCTATATCTAAACCTGTTTCATCTATTGAAGACTGGGTATCTCCAATTTGTAAACCAAGGTCTTTTATTATTAGGTTGCTCTGATTGATTTTATAATTTAAATTTTTAATTTTGTTTTTTAAGGTATAAACTTTATTTTGTAATGTCTTTTTCTCTGCTTCGGTTTTATTGATATCCTTTTCAATCTCTTTGCTTTTTTCTACAAAATATGCTTCGCATTTCTTTAAAAAAGCTTCGTAATCTTCCTTGGAAAGCTCGTTTTCTTTCTTCTCAATATTTTCTATCTGACATTCTTTTTCTAAATCTTCCTCAGCCAATAGAAAAAAACTCGGCAATAGTAAAACCGAAATAAGGATAAATAAGATTATAGATTTGGAAATGCGAAAAAACATTAAGAATAAAGCGAGGAAAAGTAGTTTTTATGGAGCACCTCGAGGCAAAATTGCTTGGTCGAGTACTCAAAACATTGAGTGCTCGAATTTTGCCGAGAGCTGAGCGAGTTCGCTCGCTGGAAGCGAACGAGCGTCTCCTAAAAATTACTTTTCCGAGCGGATTTCTTCTTTTCCTTCCTCCTCTTTCTTCTCCTCTTTTTCCTTCTCGCCTACTTTCTCCACCTCCTCTACTTTTTCCTCAACTGGCTTTTCTAATTCTTCCTCTACCTTTTCTGGCGGAGTAACTAAAGCTATGACTTCCTCCGGCTCTTTTGATATTTTTACTCCTTCTGGAATTTTTAAATCCTTTACTGTAATACTGTCTTCAAAGGTTTTTAAACTTTCCACATTAACTTTAATATCATGAGGAAGATTTTGAGGCAAAGCTTTTACCTCTAATTCTTTAATATTTTTAACTAATGTTCCTGCTAATTCTTTCACTGCCGGTGCTTCACCTATAAACTCCAAAGGCACGGTAGCTTCGGTCTCTTCGTCAAGAGCAGGTTGATAAAAATCAATATGGATAAAATTTCCTTTTAATGGGTCTTTTTGGAAATCGTGAATTAAAATCAAGAATTCATTTTCATCAACTTTTAATTTAATCAATGAGCTCTCGCCTGCTTCTTTAAAAATTTTTTCAAATTCTTTCTCATCTATCTGTAAAGAAAAGTTTTTAATCTTGGGACCATATAGAACCGCGGGCAAAAGACCCTTACTTCTAAGGACACTTGGTTTTTCTTCTTTTCTAATTTTAGCAGATAAACTAAGCATATTAATTTTCAATATGAATGCATTGCGCTGGGCAGGATTCTGCTGCTTCTTGAGCACAGTCAATTTCGTCTATTTCTAATTCCTCTTTATCTGAGTTGTTTTTTCCTTTTTTAAGTTTAGATTTGCCGTCTTGGCCCAATTCAAAATATTTCGGGCAGACCGCCTGACAAACCCCGCACCCAACACACTTTGATTTATCTAAAATAATCTTTGCCATAATGCTCATATATTCTATCAGAATATGACCAAAAAAGTCAAGAAAACTATTAGACAATTTGATTGTAAATTTTTAAAGCGTCATCAACTGTCTTATTTTCAACAGTAATAGCATAAATTGCATTACACATTACTACTGCTTCTTTAAGTCCTTTTTGATGAATATTCCTTCCAGTTGCATTTCCGCATGCTCCAACCTTAATTTGATCATACAACCGTTGTAAAAACACTTTAACATCTATCGAAGAACCACCAGCACATACAACACCTGTTCTGCCTGCTGATTGAATTGCCTCCTTTAATAACTCCTTTGATTCCTCGCCTTCCTTCTTAGGATAATTAATCTTAACAAAATCACTGCCTAAACAAGCAGCCACTCCTGTTGCGCCAGCGATTAAATGCGGGTCTTTTTCATCTTTTACTGCTTTACCTCGCGGGTATATCCAAAGAACTGTTAAAAGGCCTTGTTTATGCGCCTCATAAACCATTCGCGATGCTTCGCTCAACATTTCTACTTCATATTCACTTCCTAAATAAATTGTATAGCCAACAGCAACTATCTTTAAACCAGAATTTTTTTGAAATTCAACAACTTCATCAATATCAGTGATTTTCCCGCTATACGGATCTCTCTGTTCTGTTTTAATAAGATTAGTTTTTGAATTAAGTTTTACAAGATACTGAATATTTTTATAATCAGCGCCGTATCTGGCAATCAGCCCGAGTTGCGCAGCAAACACTCCAATTTTTGCCTTGCTTGCAATTCGGAAAAAATGCTCTGGATTAGCATCATCAGGATGTATTCCTTCGCCATAAAAATCTTTGTTCAAATGCTCTATTTTCTGATCTCCGGCAAAAAGCATTATTCTGCCGGAATTGCGTGTTATATTCAAATAATTCTGAATATATTTTTTTCGCATTGCCTTTGGAACGTCCAAAGGTGCTTTAATTGTTTTTTCCATAATTATAATATTTTTTCTAAATTTTTAATGAGACCTTTATTACCAACATAAGTTGGAATTCTTTGATTAATACTTTCCGGTTCAATATCTAATATTGACCCTGCGCCATTAGTTGAAGCACCGCCCGCTTGCTTTATAATATATGACATTGGATTGCTCTCGGCCGACAACCTTAACTTTCCGTTTGGCTTGTTTATAAGCGCCGGATAAGCGAAAATTCCGCCATAATGAAGAACCTGATTAAAATCCCCGACAAACGAACCGCCATATCTTAATTTATATCCTTTTGCTTCCAGCCCCTCAATATATTTTCTGAATTTGGGAAGCCAGTCCTTGCGTAACCCGCCAATTCCATATAATATACCTGGCTCCGGAAGTTTTATATTTTTTTGTTTCAAAATAAATCCTTTTTTAGTATAAAAAAATTTATTAACACTATTTTTAGTTGCGTAAACTAAGGACATCACGGGCCCATATAAAATATACGCGGCGCCTATCTGATTTTTCCCTTGAGTTGGTAAATCTTTTTTATATATACCAAATATTGTGCCAACTAAATTATTGCTTTTCATATTTGAAGAACCGTCTAATGGATCCAATGTTATGTTAAAAATTCCATTATCATTCAACTTAACTATTTCTCCCTGCTCCTCTGATTTCATTGTTTTAACTAATCTTGATTTGCGAAATTCACCAATAATAAATTTATCCGTCCATTTATCCGCAACTAATTGTGTTTCGCCAAACACATTTTTTGTGTCTGCCTTGCCGCGTCTGTATGGAAGCTCCTGGCTTATTCTTTCTGCAATATCAGCCATTTTTACAATCAAACCTGCTATTTCTTTATCGTTTTTCTTCACATATTCTTTTAATGTTAATGTTTTTTCCATATTTATATTATTATATCACTTTTTTTTCTTTTTTGCCAAGTTTAAAATTGTTTTGATAACAGTGTCTGGATTTAAAGAAATGCTTTCTATCCCTTCTTTAACTAAAAATTCAGCAAATTCCGGATATGTACTAGGAGCTTCACCGCAGATTCCGCAATATTTTTTCTTTTGGCGGCATAAATAAATCACTTTTGAAAGCATTTTTTTAATAGTCGGATTTCTCTCATCAGTAATATGAGCAATCCGCGCATTGTCCCTATCCATTCCTAATGATAACTGAGTAAGGTCGTTTGAACCGATTGACATCCCGTCAAAAATGTCTAAAAATTCATCTGCTAAAATAACATTGGAAGGAATTTCGCACATTACAATGACTTTTAAGCCATCTTTTCCTTTTTCCAAACCAAACTTTTTCATTAAATCTAAAACTTTTTTCCCCTCCTCTACTGTTCGGCAAAAAGGAACCATTAAAGTGATATTTTTTAAGCCGAATTCTTCTCTTGCTTTTTTAATTGCCTGGCATTCCATTTGAAAGGCCGGCTGAAATTCTTTATCTAAATAACGGCAGGCGCCCCTGAATCCCAGCATTGGATTTGCTTCTTCTTGCTCAAAAAGTTCGCCGCCTATTAAATTTCTATATTCATTGCTTTTAAAATCAGAAAATCTCAAAATTACTTCTTTAGGATAAAACGCTGCCGCAATTGTCGCCACTCCCTCTGCCAACTTATCAACAAAATATTGCTTTTTATCTTTGTATCCAACGCTTATTTTCTCAATTTTTTTCTTTAATGTTTTGTCTTCTAATTCTTTAAAGTGATAAAGAGCCAAGGGATGAATTCTAATTTTTTCCGCAATAATAAACTCTTCTCTAGCTAATCCTACTCCGTCATTCGGCAAAAATGAAGTCTTAAAAGCAATGTCTGGCGCTCCGATGTTGAGCATGATCTTTGTTTTTAATTTGGGAATCTTTCTCAAATTATATTTTTTAATTTCAAAAGAAATTTTTCCTAAAAATATTCTTCCTTCTAATCCTTGTGTACAATCAATGGTTATATCTTGATCGTTTTTCAAGACTTTTGTAGCGGTTTTTGTTCCAACAATACAGGGTATTCCTAATTCCCGGGCCACTATAGCAGAATGGCAGGTCTTGCCGCCTTCATCAGTAACAATAGCCGAAGCGAGCCGCATTATCGGAACCCAGTCCGGATCTGTGATTTTGGTTACCAAAACCTCTCCCTTTCTGAATTGACTAATTTTTGAAATATTAGAAACAATTCTTGTTTTTCCCTGACCGATTTTATTTCCAACAGCAATTCCTTCTAAAATCGGCTTTTTCTTTGTTTGAATTCTATATTCTTCATAAACTTTTTTAACTTCAGAGGTATGAACTGTCTCCGGCCTTGCTTGAACAATAAATAACTTTCCGGTTTTTCCGTCTTTTGCCCATTCAATATCTTGGGGCATTTTGTAATGCTCTTCAATTTGACAAGCCCAGTTAGCTAAGTATAAAATTTCGTCATCAGTTAAAGAAAATTTTAATTGCTTGTTTTGAGGAACCTTAATTTCTTTCAATCCGCCATTTTTATTATAGATATATTGTTTATTCTTCCTTCCCAAATTTTTTGAAATTATTGGTTCGTAAAGCTTGCCCTGAGCCTGCCGAAGGGTTGGCTTAAAAACATAAAATTCATCAGGCGTGATTTTCCCTTTAACTATCATTTCTCCTATTCCATAGATAGAATTAATTAAAACCACATTTTGAAATCCAGTTTCAGTATCTAAGGTAAACATTATACCAGAAGAAGCTATGTCTGACCTGATCATTTTTTGAACTCCAACAGATAAAGCAATTTTTAAGTGATTAAAACCTTTCTCATCACGATAGGCAATGGCTCTATCAGTAAACAAAGAAGCCATACATTTTTTAATGGCTTTTAATAATTCTTCGCTGCCAGAAATATTCAAGTAAGTCTCATGTTGGCCGGCAAAACTCGCGCTTGGCAGGTCTTCCGCAGTGGCCGAACTTCTTACAGCGACATCGACATTCCCTTTATTATATTTTTTAGACAACTTTCTATAATTTTCCAGAATCTCTTTTTTTAAGTCCTGTGGAAATTCAGACTTTAAAATTAATTGCCTTGCATCTCTGCCGGTTTTTTCTAAAGAACTCAAACTTTTTGGATTAAAATTCTTAAATATTTTTTTTATTTGTTCGTTAATCTGATTCTTTTTTAAGAAATGCCAGTATGCCTTTGAAGTTAAAACAAAACCATCAGGAATGTTAATTCCCTTTTTTGTGAGTTGCGAAAACATCTCTCCCAGAGAAGCATTTTTCCCGCCAACCAAAGCAACATCATCTTTAGAGATTTCTCTGTACCAAAGTATAAGTTTTTCTGATTTTTTCATAGAACTTCATACAAACACCTGGTGTTTGTATGAATGATTTAAATTAAATAAATTGAAATAGGCCTAAGCTTAGTAAAGAAACTAATATGCCGGCGATTAGTATTCCTAAAAATATCAACGGCAGAGCTGTTTTAAAGGGAATTCTAAAAATAAAAGCGCAGATTGAACCAGTCCAGGCGCCAGTGAATGGAAGAGGAATAGCTACTAAAATAACTAAAGCCAGTTCTTTCCAATTTTTAAACTTATTACTGTGATTTTTTCTATTTCTTTCAAAAAGCCAGGCAAAAAAACGATTAAAGGAATAAAAGTGATGACTTAAGTACTTAGAAACAGGCCCTAAAAACCAAAGTAGAAAAATAGCTGGAATTAAGTTGCCAATAACAGAAAAAAAATAAGCTGACCAAAGTGATAAATCATACACTTCTAATGCATAAGGGATAGATATCCGAAGTTCGCCTATCGGCATCATTGCCAATAAGAATGTTTTTATTTCTAAAATCATTGTTTTTTTAAATACTCTGCTGCCTTTTCCGGCTCAATAGTAGAAATCTCCATTCTGGTGCCGATTTCAAACCCGGCCCAGGTTGAAGTTTTCGGTAAAATAGTCCAATGCCAGTGATAATAACCATAATCTTTTCCATCGCAAGGAGCAGTATGGAGATAAAAATTGTAAGCTGGATCATTTAAACCTTTATAAAGCTTGCTCAAGGCTTTTTGAAATGCCTCGGCTAACTGTGATTTTTCTTCTTCAGTAATTCTTTCAAAATAAGAAAGGTGTTTTTTAGGAGTAATAATAATTTCAAAAGCCATTTTAGAAGCAAAAGGACAAATGACTAAAAAATCCTTGTTTTCAAAAACTACCCTTTCTTTAGTTTTTCTTTCCCATTCTCCCATCAAACAGTAAAGGCATTTTTTATGAGCTCTGAGATATTTTTTAGAATTACGTATAGCTTTCTTTAAATCAGTATCAATAAGAGGCGTAGTTATAATTTGAGAATGAGGATGAGCGATTGAAGCGCCTGACTCTATACCGTGGTTATGAAAAACGGAGACATAATTGACAAACTTTTCTTTCATCAGACCTAAATATCTTTGTTGATAAACATCTATTACCTCTTTAATCTGCTTTATTGAAAATTGAGCCATCTGTTTGCTATGGTCTCGAGTAACCACTACCTCGTGAAAACCCACTGCGTTCATTTTCTCATATAAGCCCCCTTCAATATGTTTATCTATTCTTGAATTAGGAATAAAAGCAGGATATTTATTAGGAACCACCATAGTAGTCCAGTTCTTGGGAATTTTGTCTCCTGGTTTAAAAATAATCTTTTTTCCGTTATAAAACACTAATGTTGGTTTTTCTTGAGTATGAATTTGACAAAAAGGACAATCTTTTTTAGAAACCTTTTCTATTTTTCTTCTTTCTTTTTTAAATGTCTCCGGTCTCCGCGCTCTGCCAGTAGCAATAACAACCCAATCCTTGCTGGCTAAATCAAAACGAAGTTCTGATGGAAACTTTAATTTTTTGCTTTTAAACATATTTATGTCTAATCAAATTCCATCTAATTTGAAATACTTCAATCAACATTTTTACCATTGACTTAAATCCTACTGTGCTTGCTTGATCATTTATCCAAACCACTGGAATTTCTTTTATTTTATAACCAAGCTTTTTAGCTAAAACCAATACTTCCACATCAAAAGCAAAACGATTGATTTTACATCTCGGAAAAATATCTTGAACTGCTTTTTTAGTAAAACCCTTAAAACCGCATTGAGTATCCCATATTCCAAAAAGTCCGGAAATAATCTGAACAATTAAATTAAAGATATTACCAAGTGTTATCCGCCACCAGGACTGTGGAACAGCTATGACCGCTCCTTTAATATCCCGCGAACCAATCACTACTTCACAACCATTTTGAAATTCTGGCCACATCTTTTCTATCTGGTCAATTGAGGTGGAATTATCAGCATCAGTAAAAATTCTGTATTTTCCTTTTGACTCTATTAATCCCTGTCTAACTACGTATCCCTTGCCGTGATTTTCTTTATTATCAATCATCCGCAAATTCTTAATTTCAGGAATTACTTTTCTTACAACCTCAGCAGTTTTGTCAGGCGAACCGTCATTAACTACAATAATTTCATAAGCATATGCCTGTTTTGATAAATACTTGTCAATTTCTTTTAATGTTTTTACAATCCTTTTTCCTTCTTTATAAGCAGGAATGATAACTGATAGATAGGTGTCTTGATTTTCCATATTATTTTTTAATCTGGTTTAATTGATATTTCTTAATTTCTCTCTCAATATATTCTTTTATATTTTTCCATTCAACATTATCGTAAAGATAAATTCTTTTTCTTCCTTGTTCTTTTTTTTCAGCATCTTCAAAATAAGTTAAACTAGTAAGACAATTATATTCATTAAAAATCTCAGGATATTTCTTTTTATAAAAATTTAATATTTTCTTTATGCCATATTTTTCTAGAGCAAAATAAATATCAACAAAATCTCTTTTTAATCCTCTACCGATTATTGCCTCCATTTTCATGGCTATAATATCCTCAGGACTGACTAGGTTAACCGACTGATAAGAAATTAAGGGTTGAATTAAGTCATAGGGATATCTAAAAAAAGAAATATCGGTAATATTTAATTTAAATTTTAAAGTATCTTCTAAAATGTCTGGATCAGATATTTTTTCTTTTTCAAATATTTTTTGGAATCTTTTATAAATAGTTTGAGAGCTGAAATGTTTTGGTGTATAAAAATCTAAATCGTGAGAAGTTCGATGGCCAAAATGTAAAGCCAATGCCGTACCTCCGGCAAGATAAAATTTATCTTTTTTTAAAAAAGAAATATTTTTTAATATCTTTTTTTGATTCCAATTAAGAATAAATTCTTTCATAGATTATCTTAAGATACCTAATTCCTGCCATCTTTTTAAAGTTTCTTTTGAGGCATTCTTTCTAATAAACTTAAACCATCTTTCTCTTTTTTTCGGATTAGGATTTAAGTCTAAAATAGCTATTTCATAAATAATCGGGTTAATTTTAATTCTAAAAAATTTTGTCCAAAAATTAAGCACTCTTGGATTCCAGCAACCACGGCTTGGATTTTTTAAAACATTTTTAATCTCCCGAGTACTATAAGTCACAAATAGCCATTTTATTTCTTTTGTTGTTCCCTGATTTAAAACCGCCTCTATGATTAATTTTTTATCATAAAGATCATCTAAATCCATCTTAGAAATATCATAAGACGGCAAAAATGGTTGTAAGAATTTTGGTAATGCCATAATAAATTTTAAAACTTGAAACTTATAACTTTTTTTAGTATAGCACAATTTTTGGAATAAATTAAGAACCTTTCGCTTTGCTCAAGAACCTTGATTTTTCTCGCTTCGCTCAAAAAAATAAAGGGCTCAAGCGAATGCGCTTTTACCCCATTTAAAATTTGGGAGATTTATTTGTCCTAAAAATATTTTGATATTACTCATTATTCCAATTCTGTCAACACCTTAACTCCGGTTTCAGTGACAGCCATTTGGTGTTCAAAATGCGCAGATAAGGAGCCGTCAGTGGTCTCAAAACCGTTATCATCTTTGGATTTTTTTATACGCCAATCCCCTGTTGTCACCATTGGTTCTAAGCAAAAAACCATACTCGGCTTAATTTTTGGACCGGTATGGCGTTTGCCGTAATTCAAGATTTGCGGATCTTCATGTAATCCCTTGCCAATGCCGTGTCCGCAAAGCTCGCGCACAACATTAAACCCTTGTGATTCAACATATCTTTGAATTGTATTTCCAATATCACCAAATGTATTTCCTGGTCTAACTTTTTTAATTCCTCTTTTCAAAGCTTTTTTTGTTACTTTAATCAATCTTTGAGCTTCTGGAGAAATCTCTCCTACTGGTACTGTTACTGCCATATCAGCAAAATATCCTTTCCATCTTAATCCTAAATCCAAAGACAAAATATCTCCTTGTTTCAATTTATAACTTGAAGGGACTCCATGAACGATTACCTGATTGACCGAAGAACATAAAGCAGTTGGAAAACCACCGTAACCTTTAGAAATAGGACCCTTAAACCCCGGTTCTGCTCCGAACTTAAAAATATGGCTTTCTGCAGCCATATTGAGTTCTTTAGTGGTAATTCCCGGCTCCACCATCCCCATTAACTGTTTCATAATCTTTGCCAGGATTTTACCTGCTTCAGCCATTATTTTAATCTCCTCTGGAGTTTTAATAAAAATCATCGCTAATAAATCCAAATTACAAAATCCAAATGTCAAATCAAATCCAAAATCCAAATGTCAAAAAAATAATTTGACATTTAGTCATTTGACGTTTGACATTGAATTGACATTTGAGCTTTGACATTTGACATTTTCTAGAATCTCTTTAAAAACATCTTCTATAGATTGCTCGCCATTAATTTTTATCAACCTGTCTTGCTCTTCATAATATTTTACAGTTGGAGCTACTCTCTCTTCGTAATAATCTAATCTATTATTTATTGCTTCCGACGTATCATCAGCACGAGTAATTAATTCTCCTCCGCATTTGTCGCAAACTTTTATTTTTTTAAACTCACCAACCCAAGGAATTAAACGACCACAGTTCTTACAAATTCGTCTTTTTGATAAACGGTCAAATGCTTCCTGCCTGGAAATATCAATTAACAAATTAAAACAGGTTTCTTTTCTTTCTAAAAAATCTAAATATCTGTCTAATGTTTGAGCTTCATTTACTCTGCGAGGAGCGCCATCAAGAATAAATCCTTCATTTTCTTTAAGATTATAAGCAAGTTTATGCATCCATAAAGCAGCTGCTAAATCATCAAACGGCAAACCTCCTTCTTCTATTATTTTTTGAACTCTTATGCTTGTATCTGTATTGGCTTTAGATAAATCTCTAAATAAATCACCAGTGGAAACATATAATAGATTTCCAAAGTGCTTTATTAAAAGTTTTGCCTGGGTTCCTTTTCCTGAACCAGATCTCCCTATGAAAGTAAAATTCAATGGCTTGTTCATAAAAAAATCATCTTAATATACTAATATGTTAACATATTAACAAAAAATAAATTAAAAAAATGTTAAAATGACATTAAAACGTATCATAGTCCCTCATCTGCAACTGGGCTTTAATTTGTTTTACTGTTTCTAAAACTACTGCCACTATAATCAATAAAGATGTTCCTCCTATTAAGAAAGTAAATGTCTGAATACTAGTAATAGCGCTAACCATAAAAGGCATTACGGCAATTGTTCCTAAAAATAAAGCTCCGAAGAGCAGGATCCTATTTAAAATATATTTCAAAAAGATAGCAGTGGAAGAACCTGGCCTAATACCAGGCACAAACCCGCCCATTTTTTGTAAATTAGTAGAGATTGCCTTAGGGTCAAAAGTTACTGCTGTATAGAAAAAGGTAAATAGAACCACTAAAAGAAAATAGAAAATCCCATAGCCCAGAAGATTTCTTTGAGGGTCAAAAAAACCTCCAACAGCTTGAGCAATACTGCCAACAACTCCCCCAGCTCCTCCCAAGAAGCTGGCAATCATTCCTGGAAAAAGCATAATAGAAAGAGCAAAAATAATAGGAATAACCCCGGCCGGATTAAGATTTAAAGGTAAATAAGTAGAAACGCCGCCATACATTTTCATTCCTCTTACTCTCTTAGCGTAAGAGACAGGGATATTTCTTCTTGCTTCATTAACTAAGACAACGCCGAAAATTATAACTAAAGCTAAGATAAAGAAAAAAAGGTAGGCAAAGGTTTTTTCAGGACTTGATTCAATGTCAAAATAACTTTGATAAATAGACATTGGAAAAGCAGCAATAATGCCAGCAAAAATTAAAAGAGAAACGCCATTGCCAATTCCTTTTTCAGTAATCAATTCTCCTAACCACATCAAAAATACTGCTCCGGCAGTAATGCTTAAAATAGCGGCAAAAAGCATAACAGGAGAAGAAAATTCAACTACAGGCGGACTCTGGCGTTGAAGCAAGGTCAACATTGCAAATCCTTGCATAGCCGCCAAAGGAACAGTTAACATTCTTCCAAACTGATTAAATTTTTGCCTGCCCTGTTCTCCTTCTTCTTTGTACATTCTTTCCAATTGGGGAAAAATCATTGTTAAAAGCTGAAGAATAATAACAGCGGTAATATAAGGCCCTAACCCAAGCATTACTATAGAAGATCTTTCCAATGCGCCGCCGGTAAACAAGTTTAATAAACTTAAACTTTCATTGCTGGCAAAAAACATTCTTAAATTTTCAAGATTTACTCCCGGAATTGGGATATTCGCCATCAATCGAAAAACAGCAAAAATGAACAAGACAAAAATTATCTTTTTGCGCAAATCTTTTATTTTAAATATTTGGATTATTTTGTTGAGCCAATTCATATTGTATGTTATACAATTCTGCCGCCAGCTTTCTCAATTTTTTCTGTGGCGCTTTTGGAAACTTCACAACCCTCTATAGTTAAGGCTTTTGTCAGTTTCCCTTTCCCTAAAATTTTTACTTTTGGCATTCTTCCTTTTATTTTAGGAATTATTTTCTTTTCAAGCAAGGCAGATGGATTAATTTTTTCTCCAGTTTTAAATTTCTTTAAACTGCCAACATTAACCACAGCTGGCCTGGTTTTCCATTCCTTAAACTTATATCCTCTTAACTTAGGATATCTTTTAATTAATCCTCGGATAATCGGCTCTAACTTTCTTCCAGAACGCGATTTTTGCCCCTTTACTCCACGACCAGAATAAGTACCGCGTTTACCACCACGGCCAATTCTTTTTTTCCTTTTTGATTTATGCTTTGGATGTAGTTGGTGTAATTGCATGTTTGCTTTTAGTTTTTAATTTCTCTAATGCTTCAATTGTTGCTTTAGCGTTATTTAACTTATTTCCCGTCCTTCCGAGAATCTTTGAAGAAATATTTTTAATTCCAGCTAAATCGCAAATTACCCGAACAGTGCCGCCAGCAACCAATCCTCTTGTTTTTCTTTGAGGTCTAAGTAAAACTTTAGCTGCTCCAAACTTAGACACAACTTCATAAAAAATAGTTCCGTCTTCAATTGGAACCTCAATTAAATTTTTCTTTGCTAAACGAGTGGCTTTTTCAATAGATTGAGCCACATCTTTACCTTTAGCAACTCCTATTCCAACTTTTCCTTTTTTGTTACCAACCACTATAAGGGCTCGGAACCGAAGCCGACGTCCACCGGATGTCATCCTGCTTACTCGAGTTAAATCTAACAACTTGGATTCAAACTCATCTTTTGGTTTTTCTCTTTGTTTAAACATAATACTAATTTACGATTGAAAATTTTAAACTGGTTTAAAACACTAATCCAGCTTCCCTCGCCCCTTCTGCAAGCGCTTTAACTCTCCCATGGTATCGGTATCCTCCTCTGTCAAAGACAACTTTTTTAATTTTATTTTTCAGGGCTTTTTCAGCAATTAACTTCCCAATCTCATAAGCAACCTCAATTTTACCTGTTCTTATTTTCTCTTCTTCTTTCTCTTTCAACTTTGAACTTTTAATTTTTAACTTTTTTATCTCCTGATCGCTCGCCGTAACTAAAGTTTTTCCTTTATCATCGTCAATCACCTGCACATAAATATGTTTGTTTGACCTAAAAACACAAAGTCGAGGAATGCTACCAGTCCCAAATATTTTCGCTCTTACTCTCTTATGGCGCCTTACACGTTTTTCTTGTTTCTTTAACATTGTATTTTAATATTCTTACGAATGAAAACGAATTACAAATAAAATTAAGCGAGGCAATAAGTTTCAAAGTAAACTTCGGAGGCGGCTGGGCATGGTCTCCGAGTGAAGCGAGAAGCCAGCCGTTGAGAACTTAGACCCCAAAATCTCGCTGGGATTTTGAGGGTCGGTACTTTGAAACTTTGTTGCCGAGCAAATTTTCTAAAAACTATATTCCCGAGCGACTTACTCGGCGGTTGCTGCCTTTTTTCCTACTTTCTTTCTAACAACTTCACCAACATATCTGATTCCCTTTCCTTTATACGGCTCTGGCGGCCTAACTTTTCTTATTCCAGCAGCCACTCTCCCTACTAATTCTTTATCAAAACCTGAAATAATAATAATATTTTTCTCTACTGATAGTTTTATGCCTTCTGGCGTCTCAATTTTTTTGGGGTGGCTAAAACCGATGTTTAATATTAAATCATTTCCTTCTAAAGAAGCTTTATACCCTAAACCTTGTATTTCCAGTTTCTTTTCATAACCCTGAACAACTCCTTTTATCATATTAGCTAAAAAAGATCTAGTTAAACCCCAAAATGCCCTTATTTGTTTTGTCTTTCCTGAATCTTTTTTTACAACAGAGTTTTCTTGAATTTCTTTTTTAGGAAAAACATAAAGTTCTTCATTTTTTATTTCAACCCTAATTTCAGGTCGAATTTCCTTAGAAAGTTCGCCTTTGGGACCTTTTACTACTACTTTTCCATCCTCTATTTTTATTTCCACCCCCTCTGGTATTTCAATTGGTTTTTTCCCAATACGACTCATAAATTTAATAGTTAAAATTTTAAGCAAGGAAATTACCACATTTCGCAAATAACCTCTCCGCCTAACTTATTTTTTCTTGCTTCTCTATTTGTCATTAAACCCTTTGATGTAGAAATAATGGCTGAACCAAATCCTCCTTTTACTCTCTTGATTTTCTGAACTGGAAGATAAATTCTCTGTCCTGATTTTGAAACTCTTCGCAATTCAACAATAGCCGGAATATTTTTATTATATTTAAGAGAAATTTCTATTGTCTTTTCTATCTTTCTTCTCTTTTTCTCTATTTTTTTGATATATTTTTCTTTCTCTAAAATTTTAGCAATTTCATATTTTAAATTTGAAAAAGGAATACTCACCGTAGGTTTTAATACGGCTTGAGCATTTTTTATTCTGTTGAACATATCGGCTATTGGATCAGTCATAATTGTGAATGTCAAATGTCAAAGCTCAAATGTCAATTCAATGTCAAATGACTAAATATCAAATAACTAAAACTCTTTTTTTGACATTTGGATTTTGGATTTGATTTGACATTTGGATTTTGTAATTTGGATTTTTACCAAGACGACTTTTTTACTCCCGGTATCAAGCCCTGGTTTGCCATTTCCCGAAAACAAATCCGACACAATCCAAATTTTCTCATATATCCTCTTTTTCTGCCACACCTAAAACATCTCCGAACAATTCGGGAACTAAACTTAGGTTTTTTCTCTGATTTTTCAATTTGAGATTTTGTCGCCATTATTTCGTAGAGTTATTTTATTGGGAATCCCAACAATTTTAATAATTCTAATCCCTGTTTTTTATTTTTGGCAGTAGTTACCACAGTTATCTCAAACCCGAAAAGAAATCTTGTCTTCTCTGGCGATACTTCTGGAAAAGAAATATGTTCCTTAATAGCAATGGTTAAATTTCCTTTTTCATCAATTGATTTAGAGTCAATGCCTCGAAAATCACGAGAGCGAGGAAAAGTAATATGAATTAACCTATCTAAAAAATCATACATTTTTTTCTTTCTCAAAGTAACTTTTGCCCCAATTTCCATACCTTCACGAACTTTAAAAGTAGAAATGGACTTTTTTGATTTAGTTAAAACTGGACGTTGACCGCAGATTAAAGACAAATCTTGTATAATTGCTTCTTTAATTTTCTTTTTCTCATCAGATGTTTTATCCATTATCATCCTGCCAAAACTATTATTAATCACTACTTTCTCAATTTTAGGAACAGCCATACTGTTTTTATAACCGAATTTTTCTTTCATAGCCGGTATTGCTTCTTTAATATATTTGTCTTTTAGTTTAATCATATTTCTGATTGGCATTTTTTGCATATTCTTATTTTTGTTTTCTTACTCGCATCTTTCGATTTTATTATTTTATACTCTATCCTTGTTGCTTTTTTACATTTCGGACAAATAAGTTTCAAATTTGAAACAGAAATTGGACCGGGCATTTCTACTATTTGTCCTTTTTCTCCGCTTTTTTTTGGTTTAACACTTTTTTTTCTTATATTAATACCTTCAACCAAAACCTTTTCTTCTTTAGGGATAACCTGAAGAACCTTGCCTTTTCTGGCTCGGTCTTTACCTGAAATGATTAATACTGTGTCACCTTTTTTAATCTTCATACCGCTAATAAAATCGCGAATAAAAATTACTAATTATCACTAATAAATTATTAGTGAGTATTCGTGATTAAAATTAGTAAATATTAGTGGTTAGACCATGTCTTTTGCCATTCCAGCTATTTTCTCAAATCCTTTCTCTTTTATTTCTCGAGCCACTGGTCCTAAAATTCTTCCCCCTTTCGGCTCTTTACTAGTACCTTCAAGAATAACTGCTGCATTATCATCAAAACGAATATAGGAGCCGTCTGAACGTCTATATGCCTTTTTTTGCCTAACAATTACTGCTCTTACTTTATCGTGTTTTTTAACAGCTTTTCTCGGTTCTGCTTTTTTTACGGCAACTACAACTATATCTCCGATTTGAGCATATCTTCTCCGTGTTCCGCCAAGTACCTTAAAACACTGAGCAATTTTAGCTCCAGTATTGTCTACTATTTTTAACATTGTCTGTGGCTGAATCACAATGTGAAATTTCTAATTTCTAATTTCTATTAAATTTCTAATGATTCAATTTCTAATTTTTATTTAATTGAAAATTAAATAATTGAAAATTTAATGAAAATTGAAAATTAAATAATTGAAAATTTTAAACCTTTTTTATAACTCTCCACTTCTTCTCTTTAGATAATGGCCGGCATTCTTCAATAATTACTTTGTCTCCTACCTTAAACTCTCCCTTTTCATTGTGGGCTTTGTATTTTTTGTGTACTTTATATCTTCTCTTGTATTTAGGATGAACTTTTATCCTTTCCACTTCTACTACTATAGTTTTTGACATTTTATTAGAAACAACTGTTCCTTTTAATTCTTTTTTCATGTTACTGTTGCTTTAAAATTGTTAATGTTTGAGCAATTTCTTTTTTAATTTTTCGAATTTCTCTAACATTTTTAACCTTACCAGAAGCTAAATCAAAACGCAACTGTCGTAACTTCTCACGATTTTTTATTAAAATATGCTGAAGTTCTGATTGGGATTTTTGTTGTAGCTCTTTTGTCTTCATAAAGTTTTTCTATCGCTTGATAAATTTTGTTTTTACTGGCAATTTATCTGTTGCTCTTTTAAAAGCTTCCTTAGCCATTTCTTCTTTTATTCCTTCTAATTCAAAAATAATTCTGCCTGGTTTTATTGGAAAAGCATAATACTCTACACTTCCCTTACCTCCGCCCATAGGAACTTCTGTTCCTTTTTTAGTTATAGGTTTATCTGGAAAAATTCTTATCCAAAGTTTTCCTCCTTTTCTTAAATATCTAATAATCGCTCGGCGAGCTGCCTCGATCTGACGAGCAGTAATCCATTTCTTTTCTAAAACTTTTAAACCATAACTACCAAAAGATAGTTCAGTTCCTCGCCTTTCTATCCCCTTTGAACGGCCTTTTCGCCATTTACGATGTTTAATTTTTTTCGGCATCAACATACCACTAATAAATCACTAATTTTAATCGCGAATATTCACTAATAATTATTCGTGATAATTAGTGATTCTTTTATTCGTGATTTTATTCGTGGATTAAAACTGTTCGCCTTTGTATACCCAAACTTTCACTCCTACTGCTCCATAAGTACAGTGGGCCGTTGCTGTTCCATAATCAATCTTTGCTCTTAAAGTTTGACGAGGAAGATGACCAACATGAAGCCATTCTCGCCGAGCAATTTTAGTTCCGTCTAAACGACCAGAAACTTCTACTCTCACTCCTTTTATTTCTTTATTTACCATAACCTTGCTTAATGCCTGTTTAAGCGTTCTCCGATAACGCATTCTTTTTTCAATTTGTTGAGCAATCCATTGAGCAATAATTCTTGAATGTGCCCAAGGATTTCTTATCTCTCTAATTTCAATTCTCATCTCTTTTTTTTCTTGAGACAAAGAAGTTATTTTCTTTTTATTAATAGATAATTTATAACTTTTAATGATTTTTTTCTCTAAATCTCTTTTAATATCTTCTGCTCCTTTTCCGCCACGACCAATAATAAAACCTGGTTTTGAAGTATTAATAATAACATTGACTTTACCGGAAAATCTTTCAATTTCAATACTCTGAACTCCGGAATCTTTCAATTTTTTTTCTAAAAACTCTCTTATTATAAAATCCTCCTTTAAATATTCCGGGAGATTTCTTTTAGTTTGCCATCGAGAATCCCAGTCGTTTGTTTCTCTCAATCTGTATGCTTTTGGATGAACTCTATGAGACATAATTTAAAAGGCTTTTCGCCTAAATACTCTCTTCATGGTTTGTTTTATTTTGGGCACAGGTCTCTCTTTCCTAATGATTGTTTTTGGTTTTTCTATTTTTGGAGCTTCTTTGTCTACCTTGTCTCCCTTAACTTCAGCAAGAGAGGATTTCTTTTCAACAATTTTTTCTTTTGTTTTTGCTACCTTTTTAATTTTTTTAGTTTTCTTTTTAATCTCACTTATTTCTAAAGAAATATGGGAACTCTTTTTTTGAATTTCAGCAGCCCGACCTCTTGATTGAGCATGCCATCTTTTTAGTTTTGGTCCTTCATCAACAAAAATCTTTAATATAAAAAGGTTTTCTTGCTCAATTTGAAAATTATTTTTGGCATTAGCTATACAGGATTTAAGTAATTTCAATAATGGCTGAGAAGCTCTATTCGAACTAAAATTCAAAATCTTTTGAGCTTCCTCAACCGTTTTTCCGCGAATCAAATCAGTTACTAAACGAACTTTTCTCGGAGCAATATGAAGATACTTTAATCTCGCTGTAATAGGCATATAAACATGCTAACATTTTAACATACTAACAAATAATAAATTTGGAAATGTTAAGATGTTTTTGTTTTTTCTTTTTCTTGTTCTTTGACTTTCATTTCCTGTTCTTTTTGCATTTTTCCTCCGTGTCTCGTAAATTTTTTAGTTGGAGCAAATTCTCCCAGTTTATGACCTACCATATCTTCGCTAACAAAGACAGGAATATGTTCCTTACCGTTATGGACGCCAAAAGTAAAACCAACCATTTCTGGAGATATAGTACAACTTCTTGCCCAGGTCTTAATAATCGCTTTATCGCCTTTCTTAAATCTGCCCATTTTTTTTAATAATTTTTGGTCCACATAAGGACCTTTTTTAAGACTTCTTGCCATATTTATTTATTATTTCTTTTTCTTCTTTCTTCTTTTAATAATAAGCTTGTCTGTCCATTTTTTCTTTCTTGTTTTTACTCCTAAGGCCGGCTTGCCCCAAGGAGTTTTAGGATGCTTCATCCCAATCCCGGTTCTCCCTTCTCCACCGCCATGTGGATGATCTACAGGATTCATTGCCGTACCTCTGACATGGGATCTTTTACCCTTATGACGTGTTCTGCCTGCCTTTCCTATTGTGACATATCTATGTTCAGGGTTTGAAACTATGCCTATTGAAGCAAAACATTCTCTGGACACTTTCCTAATTTCAGAAGAAGGAAGAACAAGATGAGTGTACCCTCCTTCTTGAGCTAAAACCTTTGCTGTAGTGCCTGCTCCTTTTACAATAATTCCTCCTTTGTTTAGCTCAAGCTCAACATTATAGACCAAAGTTCCGACTGGAATATTTTTTAATTTCATTCTATTTCCCGGCTTAAGTTCTGTTTTTTCTGAAATCATTATTTCATCGCCCTTTTTTAATCCTTGGGGAGCCAAAATATATCTTTTCTCTTTGTCTTGATATTCCAAAAGAGCAATAAAAGCAGAACGGTTAGGATCATACTCTAAAGCAATAACCTTTGCCGGAATATCAATTTTCTCTTGGCCAAAATCAGTATGTCTATACATTCTTTTCGCTCCGCCGCCCCGATGCCTGATTGTAATTCTTCCTTCTAAATTTCTTCCTCCCCTTTTTCTGATTGCTGAAAGCAAACCTTTTTCAGGTTTTTTCTTAGTTAAAAAAGAAGAATCTGTTTTAGTCATTCCTCTCCTTCCCGGTGTTGTTGGTTTATATTTTTTCATAGGTTTATCGAGGTAACAGTTCTATCTTCTGGCCTTCTTTTATTTTCACAATTGCTTTTTTATAGCCCTTTTTCCAGCCAGAAACCCTGCCTCTCATCTTCTTCTTTCTGGGAATTTTAATAGTTCTAACATCTAAAACATCTATCCCGTAAACATCTTCCACTGCTTTTTTTATCTCTTTTTTATTTGATTTAGGAAAAACCCTAAAAACATATTTGTTCTGCTTTGTTAAATCAGTGGCTTTTTCAGAAATATGAGGTGTCTCTAAAATCTTCCAAGCCAAATCAATCTTTTTTTCCCTGCCCGCCGTAGCTTTAACGAAAGCGGGCTTGGGTTTTGAAACACTAACTTTAGGAGGTTCTTTCGCCTCCTCTTCTTTCTTTTTTACGGGTTCAATTTTCTCTTCCTTTTTCTTCTTCCTTTTGAAGATATCAAGTAAAGCCACAGGTTTTAAATTTCTAATTTCTAATTTCTAATTTCTAATAAATTTCTAATTCTTTAATTTCTAATTGAAAATTATTAAATTGAAAATTGAATGAAAATTGAAAATTGAAAATTGAAAATTATTATAGGTTATTGGGATTTTAAAAACGTAGTTTTTATTACTTCAACTGCTTCTTTAGGAAGCATTAAGTATTTATAATTTAAAATATCAAGACAATTTAATTCTTTTGCTTGAATTGTATCTATTTTAGGAATGTTTCTGGTTGATAAAATGATATTCTTATCCATTTTTGGCAAAGTGATTAGAAAACTTTCTGTTTTTATGTTTTTAATTTTTGATTTCAGATTCTGGATTATTCCTTTCATTATTTTTGTCTCTGGTTTCTCAATCTTCAACTCATCTAAGACAACCAATTCATTATCTTTCTTCTTTTGGCTTAAAACCATAAAAAGAGCTTTTCTTTTTATTTTTTTAGGAATTATTTTTTTAAAATTTCTCTCTTTAGTCGGACCAAATGTTACGCCTCCTCCCTTCCATAAAGGTGAACGGATAGAGCCATGTCTTGCTCTTCCGGTTCCTTTTTGCCGCCAGGGTTTTTTGCCTCCTCCGCGCACTTCACTTCTGTCTTTAGTATGAGCGCTAACCTGCCTTCGATTTGCCATTTGCGAAACAACAACCTGATGAACCAAATCAGGACTAAAAGCAACCTCAAATATCTCAGAAGGTAATTCTGTTTTTCCTGTTTCTTCACCTTTTTGATTGTAAACTGGAATGGTTGGCATTGTTATAATGTTGTAATGTTGCCGATTTTTTTTTATTTTCTAATCTTTCTGAAAAGCGAGGCAACAAGTTTCACAAAAATATTTAAGCGAGGAAAGTAATTTTTATGGAGCACCTCGAGGCAAAATTGCTTGGTCGAGCACTCAACATCTTGAGTGCTCGAATTTTGCCGAGAACTGAGCGAATTCGCTCGCTGGAAGCGAATGAGCGTCTCCTAAAAATTACTTTCCGAGCGATTGCCTATATTCCCGAACGTATTTCAAGTAGTGTCCCGCGTCTTCCTGGCACTGCTCCTTCAACTGCCAATAAGTTATTTTCTTTATCAACTTTCGCTATTTTTAAATTTTTAACTGTCACTCTCTCGGCTCCCATTCTGCCGGGCATTTTTTTTCCTTTGATTACTCTTTCCGGATAAGCACTTCCTACTGAACCCAGGGTTCTTTGCTCATGCTTAACTCCGTGAGTAGCATTTCTTCCATGAAATCCCCATCTTTTCACTGCCCCCTGAAATCCTTTTCCTTTAGAAATTCCAGAAATTTTTACTTTATCTCCTTCTTGAAAAAGCGAAACATTAATTTCGTCCCCTATCTTGTATTCTTTACCATTTTTAAACTCTCTTAAATATCTATATTCTTTTCCTTTCATTGTTTTTTTTATTTTCTTCTTTTTAAGTATTTTTTCAAAACCAAGCTGAACCGCTTCGTATTTATCTTTTTCCTTATTCTTTACTTGAGCGACATAACAAGGTCCGGCTTCAATTAAGGTTACTGGAATAACCTTTCCTTTTTCATTAAAAAACTGAGACATTTCTAATTTTTTTCCTAAGATAAACTTCATAACAATCAACGAATAACAAATTTTATACGAATTTACGAATAGAATTAAAAAATGTCGGGTTAACCCGACACCCGTAGGTTATTTCCCTTAATTAATTTTACTAAAATATAAATGTTTTAGAAAGAAAAACCATGTTTTATGATATAAATATTCGTATATTCGTAAAGGATTGGTAAATTCGTTGATAATATTACATCTTGATTTCAATTTCTACCCCAGCTGGAAGAGTCAAGCTAGTCAAAGCATCAATGACTTTCGGATTGGGATTAAGTATGTCAATCAACCGTTTATGAACTCTCATTTCAAACTGCTCCCGGCTGTCTTTATGAATAAAAGAAGCTCTATTGACTGTATATTTGTGTATTTCAGTCGGTAAAGGAATTGGTCCAAAAACTTCAACACCATAGCGCAGAGCCGCCTCAACAATTTGTCGAGCGCTATTATCAATAACCTTATGGTCATAAGCCCGTAATTTTATCCTTAACTTGGGCTTTATTTCAATTTCATCTGCTTTTTTCTTTGTAGTCATCTTATCTCAAAAGAACAACGAA
Source organism: Candidatus Nealsoniibacteriota bacterium (assembly GCA_030612885.1). GTDB lineage: Bacteria > Patescibacteriota > Minisyncoccia > Minisyncoccales > JAGMDC01 > JAGLYZ01. Next base: position 54,725 of record JAUWMZ010000004.1, on the reverse strand, counting down.
TTAATTTTCAATTTCTAATTTCTAATTTTCAATCAATTTCTAATTTCTAATTTCTAATTGAAAATTAAAGAATTGAAAATTGAATAAAAATTGAAAATTGAAAATTTTACTTAATTATCTTCGTTACTACTCCTGCTCCTACGGTCTTACCTCCTTCCCTGATAGCAAATCTTTGTTTTTCTTCAAGAGCAATTGGAGCAATCAATTTAATTTTTAGATTAACAGTATCTCCGGGCATAACCATCTCTGTCCCTTCTGGTAAGGCAACATCTCCGGTAACATCAGTCGTTCGAATATAGAATTGTGGCTTATAACCGGCAAAGAAAGGAGAATGTCTTCCACCTTCTTCTTTGGTCAGGACATAAATTTCACTGTCAAATTCAGTATGAGGAGTAATGCTGCCGGGATTTGCTAAAACTTGTCCTCTTTCCACATCTTCTTTTTTAAGGCCGCGAAGTAAAATTCCAACATTATCACCAGCTCTTCCTTCGTCAAGTATCTTATTAAACATTTCTACGCTCACTGCTACTGTTTTCTGGGTAGGCTTAAAACCAACAATTTCTACATCATCGTTTGGATGAACTATTCCTCGCTCAATCCTGCCAGTAGCAACAGTTCCTCTTCCAGCAATAGAGAAAACATCCTCAATAGCCATTAAAAATGGTTTATCAATATCTCGAGTTGGTTCAGGAAAGTAATCATCTACTGCTTTAGCTAAATCCAAAATTGGTTTGGCTGCTTCATCATCAGCTGACTTTGCATCAAGGGATTTAATAGCGGAACCGCGAATAACAGGAATTTCATCTCCTGGAAATTCATATTTTTTTAAAAGCTCTTTTACTTCTGACTCAACTAAATCAATTATCTCAGGGTCATCTACGGTATCACATTTATTCAAAAATACTACTATATGAGATAATCCTACTTGGCGAGCAAGCAAAATATGCTCTCTGGTTTGAGGCATAACACCATCAGCAGCCGAAACAACCAAAATGGCTCCATCCATCTGCGCGGCACCGGTAACCATATTTTTAATATAATCAGCGTGTCCAGGACAATCAATATGCGCATAGTGCCTCTTTTCTGTTTCATACTCTAAATGGGAAATATTAATAGTTAAACCACGCGCTTTTTCTTCTGGAGCAGAATCAATCTGCTCTACTGCTTTCTCCGATGCTTTAAAGCCTTTCAACTTTAAAACATGCAGAATAGCTGCTGTAAGCGTGGTTTTACCATGGTCTACGTGACCGATAGTCCCAATATTAAGATGAGTTTTTCCTCTTTCAAATTTTTCTTTCTCAGCCATAAATCACTTTAACATTTTAACATTTTAACATTTTAACACTAATTTTTGTTAATATGTTAATACGTTAGTATGTTGTTATAAGATTATATTATTTATTCTATTAAAAACAAAAAAAAAGTCAAGGTCAAGGGTTTTCATTAAGGGTTTCTAAACCGGCAAATCCTCAATCTTTAACGATTCTTCTGATTGGGGAGTTCTCTCATTTACCTCTGCATATTCGTTATCGCTCTCTGAATTAAATCCTTGAACTTCTTGAGCTTTTGGGATTTCTTTTTCAGAATTAGAATCTGATTGCTGGGAAGAAATTTTTTCAGAATTCCATATTATCTCTTTATAATCATTAAAGCTCATTATCATTAGCACTGGTTGTCCATTTTCCACAATAATAAACTTTCCCCCATCTAATGCTATTAAATTTTTGATTTCATCTAAGGTCATTATTTCAACATTTTAACATTCAAACGTTTTAACATTCTGAATTTGAATTTTGTTAATATGTTAGTATGTTAATATGATTATTTACTTTAGCAAACTCCTCCACAAAAATCAAATTATTTTCTTTTGCCTTCTATAATTTCTTGACTAATATTTTCCGGCACTGGTTCGTAATGGTCAAATTCCATAGTAAATGTTCCTCTCCCTTCTGTTAAAGAACGGAGAGAAGTAGCATAACCAAACATTTCTGCCAAAGGAATTTTGGCATCAATTACTTTCATATTTAATCGCTCCTGGGTTTCTTCTATTTTTCCTCTTCTGGAACTTAAATCCCCAATTACGTCTCCCAAGAAATCTTCAGGAATAACTACTTCTAATTTCATAATTGGCTCAAGGAGTACTGGCTTTGCTCTCTTGGTTACTGCTTGAAAAGCAATAGAAGCAGCAATTTTAAAAGCTATTTCCGAAGAATCAACCTCATGAAAAGAGCCGTCATAAAGAGTAATAGAAACGTCTATCACTGGATAACCGGCAACTACTCCTTTTTCTTTTGCTTCTTTTACTCCTTTTTCTACGGCCGGAATAAATTCACGGGGAATAACTCCTCCTTTAATCTCATTAATAAATTCAAAACCCTCTCCTTTCTCTTTCGGTTCTATACGAAGCCAGACATGGCCATACTGGCCCCGGCCGCCTGACTGGCGGATATATTTGCCTTCTGCTTCTGCTTCTGTTCTAATTGTTTCTTTATAAGCAACCTGGGGCCTGCCCATATTTGCTTCAACTTTAAATTCTCTTTTCATCCGGTCGCAAAGTATATCAAGATGAAGTTCGCCCATGCCAGAAATAATGGTTTCGCCGGTTTCTTCATCACTTTTTATTCTAAAAGTAGGATCTTCCTCTGATAATTTTTTCATGGCTAAACCCATTTTTTCTTGGTCAGCTTTGGTTTTCGGTTCAATTCTAATAGAAATAACTGGTTCTGGAAAAGTAATTTCCTCTAAAACAATAGGGTGATCCTCATCGCATAAGGTATGGCCAGTACTAGTTTTTTTAAGGCCGACAGTAGCAGCAATATCACCGGCAAAAAGCTCATCTACTTCTTCCCTCTCAGCAGCATGCATTCTTAAAATTCTGCCTAATCGTTCCTTTTCTCCAGTAGTAGTATTTAAAGCATAAGAACCTTTTTTCAAACGGCCTGAATAAACTCTAAAATAAGTTAAAGTTCCTACATAAGGATCAGCGGCAACCTTAAAAGCTAAAGCGGTAAATGGCTCGTTGTCGTCAGATTTTCTCTCCATTTCCTCATTGGTTCTAGGATTTTTACCAACTATTGGCGGAAGCTCAACAGGAGAAGGAAGATAATAAATAACAGCATCCAAAAGCGGCTGAACGCCTTTGTTTTTTAAAGCTGAACCGCAAAATACTGGAATAAGCCTATAATTTATACAGGCCTTTCTTAAAACTTCTCTTAATTCTTTCTCTGAAATTTCTTTTTCAGCCAAGTATTTTTCTAAAAGTTTTTCATCTTCGCTAGCAATTTTCTCTACCATTTTTTTCCGCCATTCTTTTGCTTTTTTTTTCAAATCTTGAGGAATTTCTTCTTCTACTACTTTTTCACCAAGCTCGCCTTCAAACTTCAGGGCTTTCATTTTCATTAAATCAATTACCCCTTCAAGTTTATCTTCAGCACCAATAGGTATTTGCATAGCTATAGCATTGGGAGAAAGTTTTTGGCCAATTGAATTAAAACTTTTCTCAAAATCAGCTCCTATTCTATCTAACTTGTTTATAAAGCAAATTCTGGGAACTTTAAATTTGTCCGCCTGACGCCAAACTGTCTCTGACTGAGGTTCTACTCCGGCTACTCCGTCAAAAACCACTACGGCTCCATCTAAAACTCTAAGGGAGCGCTGAACTTCAGCTGTAAAATCAATATGGCCAGGAGTATCAATAATATTAATCCTATATTCCTGGGTTTTCTCTTTTGTTGTATACTTTTCTGGCGACCAGAAACAAGTTGTGGCAGCTGAAGTAATAGTAATCCCCCTCTCTTTTTCTTGTTCCATCCAATCCATAATTGCTTCTCCTTTATGAACCTCGCCAATTTTGTGGGAAATTCCAGTATAAAAAAGCACCCGTTCTGAAACGGTTGTCTTACCAGCGTCAATGTGGGCGATAATACCGATGTCTCTTGTTCTCTCAATTGGATACTGTCTCATATGTTTAAGTTAAAAGTTTTTTATTTATTTACCAATGAATTAACCTTTTATTAAATAACAAAACAAATTTTTACCAAATCGATACTAATAAAAGGTATATTAAAAGTAATACTAATATAAAAGAGAAAATAAAATCCAAGGTTTCCATCATGTAAACATATTAACATGTTAACATTCTGAATTTGAATTATGTTAATATGTTAAAATGATTGAATGTTAAAATGATTCTTAGGCAAAGTGAGCAAAAGCGCGGTTCGCCTCTGCCATACGATGAGTGTCGTTCTTCTTTTTGATAGTTGTCCCCTCGTTTTTGGAGGCCGCAATTAATTCTTCAGCTAACTTCTCTTTCATTGATTTTCCTTTTTTTGATTTGGCAGCAGAAATAATCCAGCGCATAGCCAAGCTTATTTTTCTTTCTCCTTTTACCTCTCTGGGAACTTGATAAACAGCTCCTCCAATTCTTTTTGATTTTACTTCAAGTAAAGGAGAAGCATTTTGGATAGCTAAATCAAAAACATCTAAAGGTTCTTTCTTTGTTTTTTCTTTAATAATATCAAAAGTGCCATAAATAATCTTTCTGGCAGTTGTTTTTTTACCTCTACGCATTACCTGATTAATAAACTGGGAAACCATAATATTATCATAAACAGAATCAGGCAAAATTTCTCTTTTTTTTACTTTTTTACGCATAATTTATTTAAGCTTTTGGGGCTGAAGCTTTCTTTTTCTTCGTTCCATATTTGCTCCTTCCTTGTTTTCTTTCTTCTACTCCGCCAGTGTCAAGAACACCGCGAACCACATGATATCTTACTCCCGGTAAATCCTTAACTCTTCCTCCTCTGATTAAAATAACTGAATGCTCTTGCAGGTTATGGCCAACACCAGGAATATATGCCGTAACTTCCGATCCATTACTTAGCCGGACTCTGGCTACTTTCCTTAAAGCAGAATTCGGCTTCCTGGGAGTGACGGTAAAGACCTTAAGACAAACTCCTCTTTTAAAAGGAGAGAAATATTTCTTAGGCCTATTCTTTAAAACATTAAAACCAAAACTCAAAGCAGGCCTTTTATTGGCTTTTTTAGTCGTTTTTCTCTTCTTTTTAATTAGTTGATGGATTGTAGGCATGATAAAAATTCAAAAATCAAAATTCAAAATTAATAAAGCATTCTGTGCTTATATTAAAGCATATCAAATCTTGAAATAAAAGTCAAAAAAAATAAAGGGTGAAAAACGAAACACCCCCATTGCGAAGAATACCCATATTATATCTCCGGAGTTTGTCTATTGTCCTTCAGAAATTGGAGACACTCTTCAATACTTCCTTTTTTGACAATGTTTACTGGAAAAACTTCCATGTCTACCACTAATAAGTTTGGAAAATTATCCTTTTTCTAATAATTGAATTAATTTTTTTTGTTTGTCAGCTTTGTTTACAGTAAAAATATGGACATTATTGAAAATATCATTTTTAATTAAGTCCTGATAAAGATCCTCAGGAATTGGATATTTACCAATATAAACACTTTTTTGAAGTGGTTTAAATGCTAATAATCCTAATTCTGCGCGAAGCCATTGTCTCAAACGTTTTTCTTTTTCCGGAATATCAAATACTACTACCCTGATTTTTTTATCCCAGGGTTTTTCTAAAATAGAGTGTCTGTCTTTGATGTAAGTAACCATTTCTTCTCCTTTAATAGTAAGCCGAAATTCTCTATCTTTATCTTCTGTTATAAGCCCTTGTTTTTTAAGCCGAGAAATATTCGCATTAATAATCTTTTTTTCAAACTTTTTTTTAGAATTATACCCAAACATTACTTTCATTAATTTAAATCCCGGATAACTATCTGGAAGTTCTGCCAAAAATACTTTATAAAAATCCTCTTTAAAATCTTTAATGGTAAGTAATATGTAACCTGATACATTTAATCCATCTCTAAAAAGTCTTTGGGCAAAACTTGCTTTTTTTCTTTGGAACAAATATTTAGAATGTTTATTTTTTTTCATAGTAATAAATACTAATAAAACGTATATATACTATAATACAAAATAAGATTTGCAACAAACTAGTACGATCGTATCTATTTGTTGCAACAGATTTTCTATACTATCTTTAACCTCTAGCTTAGATTAAAAAAATGGAACGCCGACGATTAAATAAAATAAATAGTTAATTGCTGGTATAATCCAATGAAGTAAAAAGAAAATAACAAAAAGTAAAATAAATAAACCATACTGGGCCAAAATGATTTTTAGCTTCTCCATACTCTGGGGTAAAAAAGCAAAAAGAATATGAGAACCGTCTAAGGGTGGAATTGGTAAAAGATTAAATACTGCCAAAAGTAAATTTACCCAGACAATAAAACCAAAAACAAAAATCAAATTTTGGGAGAATAAACCTGTTCCAAAAGGCAAAAATCTTATTAACAGCCCGAAAACTAAAGCCAGGAGAATATTAGCTGCCGGACCGGCAAGGGCTGTTTTAGCTGAACCATATTTTTGGTCTCGGAAATTATAGGGATTAATAGGAACTGGCTTTGCCCAACCGAAAATAATACCTCCCCCTACGGCCATACTGGTTAAAATAAGAATACCGGGCACGATAATAGAGCCAAAAAGATCCAAATGCTTCAAAGGATTTAAAGTAAGCCGCCCAGCATATTTGGCAGTTGGATCTCCTAAGATATTTGCCATTGTTCCGTGAGCCACTTCATGGATAACAACAGAAAAAAGAAATATGATAATGATTAAAATTAAAGTTAAAGGGTCCATATTCGCTATCGTTTAAATTAAAAGTGAAAAGTGAAAAATTATTATATAGTTATAGTGTAGTAGTTATAGTGTAGCAAATAAAATAACTCTTGCCAAATCTATAAAAAGATATTAAGATAGAATTACTATGGCTAAACAATGTACGATTTGTCAAAAAACAGGATTAATGGCTCGGAAGTTGAATAAACTTAGGGGCAAGTATAATCCTACTCCCAAAAAAAGAAAATACCCCAATCTCCAATGGGTCAAAGTTCCTATTGATGTAGAAAAAAAAGCTTTCCGCAAATTTGCCGGCAAAAGAATCTTGGCCTGCGCTAAGTGTATAAAGACACTTTCTAAATTAAAGTGATTAAACTATCTCGGGGCATAGTGTAATTGGATAACATACACGCATGGGGTGCGTGTGATTTCTGGGTTCAAATCCCAGTGCCCCGACCACATTAAAAACCGCTGATTAATCAGCGGTTTTCGAATTTGAAATTTATTTATCTTTCTCTGTTTCTACAGCATTAAAAGGACAAATTTCTTTACATTTACCGCAACCCTGACATTTGTTTTTGTCTATAATCGCTTTTCCGTCCTCTCCAATTTTAATTGCCCCAAAAGGACAAATTTTGATACAAGCGCCGCAACCAGCGCATTTTGATTTATTTACTTCAAATCTATTCATATTTTTGAAATTATCTTTCTCTGCCTTATGAGCTAATGCCTCTGGTGTAGGACTTACAAATAAAAAACAATGGCAATATCCTTGTTCTTCAATTTCTTTTTTATAATAAACACAAGGACAGATAATTTTTTTGTCTTTTTTTCTATTCCCTGTAACTCGGCGGCAAGGACAATATCTTTCGCCATACTTCCTCTCTCGCTCTATCAAACCCTTGATCAAACTCTCTGTTATTTTTCTATCCGGATTCAAACAAATGCCATTCTTTTTGGCGTAGTCTTGATATTCTTTGAATAGTTTCTCAAATTCTTGTTTTTCTTCTGTCATAGTTTCTTAATAGTTACAACCTTTTGTTTAATAAATGGACATTGTTCTTTTTTTACTTTCTTATCTAAAACCGCTCTGATAAACTCGTTACAAGATTTAAACCCGCATTTTCCGCAATTTAAGTTAGGAATTAGTTTTTTCAATTCTTTTCCCGCCAAATACCTTTGATGCACTTCTTTTTCATCAATTATTTTATTTCCATAGCAGTAACCGCAAACTGCCGAAGGCATAGAATGTTTGAGGCGAAGTTTTTTATTTTCAATATGAGAAGACAACTTTATGAATTCTGCAACATCAATAGCGCCTTCTCCAGTAAGTCCGTTAACTTCTACTATTTTTGCTTTAGGGTTAACTTTTAAAATCTTCGCTCTAAAAATTTCTCTTTCTGCTTGAGAAATCAAATCGCCTTTGCTGACAGCCACAACATCTGCTTGTGTTAAAATCGGACCATAACGAGAAGGGTCTCCTGAAGTAATATCCAAAACATTAATTCCTAAACCCTCCTTAATATAAGGGGAACAACGGAGACATAAGCCGGCAGTTTCTAAAATAATAACATCTTTATCTTGGTTTTCTTTGACGATTTTAGGGATCTCTAAGGCCGTGTAATGGTCGGGGCAAAGCTCTCCAGCCAATTTTTTAACAGTTGGAATTTTATATTCTTGCTTAATACGTTCGTCATCTGATGTTTGCAGACAGTCAAATTTAGCAAAGAATAATTTAAAATTCTCCTTTAATTCTTGAACTATATATTTAATGATGCTGGTCTTGCCTGAGCCGGGAGTTCCGGCAAAAATTACAAATTTCATGAGTTTTATTTCTTTAATTTAATCGGTTCACAGTATATTTCTACATTTTTAATTTCTCTTCCCTGCCTTATTTTTTCTCTAATTTCCAAATTGTAATTTTCTATCCAATTAAGATAATAAGCAATACCCTTTTCTTTTAAAGTAGTGTCCAAAATTTTAACAATACCACCATTCTTGATAATAATTCTTTTATCAGCGTTTAGGGCTAGAGAGGGATCGTGAGTTACAATTAAAACAATTTTGCCCTCTTCTACTAAAATCTCAATCGCCTTTTCTTTTCTGATGCCGGCATTTTCTATTTCATCGATTAAAATAATAGGAGAAACGCTGATATTTGCCACATCAGAAACCATTAATGCTCTGCTCTGTCCTCCAGATAAATTTAGCAAATTCATTTCAGGAGAAATCGCCTCACCGGTAATTTCATTAGCTTCTTTTATTACTTCTTTAAGCAACCCTTGTCTTGCTTTTTTTCCGCGAGATTCTAAATGCAGCTTTAGAAAATCCCTGACAGATATATCCATTAAAAAATTCATGCTTTGAGCCAACGAAGCGATCAGCTTTCTCTCCGGATTAAATCTCATTTCTTTATCAGGGATTTTATCATTGACTAAAAACTTTCGTCTGCTTCTGGTATCTTTTTGGGCCAATCTTTCAATATCATAGAGAAGCTGTGTTTTACCTGCTCCAGTATTGCCAACAATAGCTATTACCTGCCCTTTTTTTATTTCAATCTTTTCAAAATTTTCTTTTTTACCGAATTTATTTATTCCAGGCAAAATTGTAATTTTTTTAATTTCTTCATCCATAATCTTTATTAATTATAGCGAATCAAAGATTCGATATATCAAGCCTTAGCTTGTTATAGTTTAACTCTATTTTTTTATTTTTTCAATTTTTTTGTAAAAAAAATCCGCCTAAATAATAAAGCGAACAAATTCAAGACCCTGCCGTTTCTAAAGAATTTCTGAAAAACTATCCAAGTGGGTGCTTCTTGTATGACCCACGGGTTATACAAATATAGCTCCCAGAAAAAACTTTTGTTCCAGAATCTTAAGAAATTAGCAGGGCTCCGTTAAAAATTATCTTACATAACTTCTAATGAAGCACCGCCAAATTTCTATCCCCCTTCCACTTTTATTATATATCTTCTAAATACTCTGTCAACCCCTGCGTCAGCGAAGATTTAAAGCGTCAACTATTTGAGAGATAAAAGACAAAACTACTGGCGGAGGCATCAAGCTGTAAGAAGAAACATTGTTTTCATCTTGAGCAACCCATGGCTTTTCAATTATTTTTACTTTTTTCTTTTTCTCATTCCATTGATAACTATATTCCGGAGTAGCCTCATAGTCATCAATAAATTCTTTGGCTTTGTTCACTGGAACGGAATTTCTTAATAAAATTTTAGGAACGCCATATAAAGAAAATGCCTTTTTAATCAATGTCTCATCTAAATTTAAACGTTCCTTTATCGGTCCTATGCCTAATGCGTCTCCCTCTTTCTGAAGCATTTTAGCCCCTTTACATTTTGGATTATCACAAACGAGAAAAAATTCTTTTTTATCCTTGTTGTAACCGATTTTTGAAGTAGGCAGTAGTTTTAAATTTCTTGATGTTTGGCAAATCGGACAAACCCTTCTCCATTTTATTCTCTCATCAATGACTTTTTCCGGCACATCAATTAAAACAAAAATATCCGGGTCCTGCCTGTAATCAACTAAATCCCGAAAAAATAAAGAAAAAGCTATTTGGTCCAATTCTCTAGGAAAGCCGTCAATAAAGATAGCTTTTCCTTTTTGCTTAGCTATCTCTCTTTTGATCAAGGTTAAAATCAGTTCTGTTGGCAGTAATTCTTTTGTATTTCTTGATTTTAATATAGAAATTATTTTATCAATTGAAAGCCAACCGCGATAGTTTTTTTCCAGAAAACCAATCAATTGCTTTTTTTTCTCTTCATCTTTTAACTCCCCGTCTATTCTTCTTATCATATCTCCTATGGAAAAATGAAATATCTTTTCCGGCCATACCACTTCAGCAAACATTTTAGCATAAGTTCCCTTGCCAGAATTTTTCTTTCCCAAAAAATAAGCAATAAAAGTTTTGTTTTTTAAGTATTGCCTGATTTTTTCTATTTCTTTGCCGGCTTTCAATTGAAAATACTCCATTCGCTGTCCTGGATTTGTTAGGTCAAACTTTTTATTCACTCCCCTTTTTTTAGTTTTGAAAATCGGAAATGTCATATTTTTTTCCATCAGAAACAATTTTAATATCTCCATTTTGATCTGTTCTTAAAATCTTTATACCAAATTTTTCAAGGGTTGCCAATGTCTCTGGATAAGGATGGCCGTAGGGATTATCTTTCCCGCATTGGATAACAGCAATTTCCGGACTCACTGCTTGTATAAATTCTTCAGAAGACGAGGTCTTGCTTCCATGATGCCCAACTTTTAAAACATCTGAATTTAAAGTAATGTCTTTTTCTATTAATTCTCTTTCTATTGATTTGTAAGCATCGCCAGTAAATATAAAAGATTTTTTTCCAAAAACTAAACGAGTAATGATAGAGCTGTTATTGGTGTTTTTAACTTCCTGGCCCTCCAAACTATCAAATGGATATAAAATATTAACGAGAACATTTCTCGTTAATATTCTTTGATCGGACTGGGCTATAAATATTTTTGCTCCCTCTGCCTCTTCTTTCTTAATTAACTCCTGCCACTTTCTATATTCGGCTGTATTCCGTTTAATGCCGGTCCATAGAATCTGCTCTACTTTATATCTCTGCAGAACCTCGAGCAAGCCGGCTATGTGGTCATGTTCTGGATGAGTAAGAATTATTAAATCAATAGTTCTGTCCCAAAAAGGCATTTCTTCTGCTAACTTTTCCAGAACAGCTGAGGACGGGCCTCCATCAATTAAAATTTGATGCCCTTCTGGTGTTTCAATAAAAATACTATCGCCTTGGCCTATATCAAAAAAGGTAACCTCAAGTAATCGGGCGTTGTTTAAATCATAGACCAATGAATAAGCTAAAATATTTGCTAAAAATAACAGCCCCAATATTACTGAAACAAAACTTTTAGACCTTTTCATTATTTAATGATAACCCAAATTAAATAATAGCCCAATGCCGCTTCCAGCGGCATTGGGCTAAAAAATTCTAGAATATTCCAAAATTCTTGCTTTTATTTTCGCAAGAAAACAAGGTTCTGCAAAGCAGGTTCTTAATTCCGGAGGAATCAAGGTTCTGCAAAGCAGGTTCTTACTTATTTCCCATTATTCTAAACATCTTTGTCCCACATTTTGGACAAGTTCCAGTCATAGCCCTTCTTTTAGTTCCTCCTTTTCCTTTCATAGTAACTTCTTTCGGATCATTCATTTCTCTTTTTGCTTTACATTTTACACAATAAGCAGTAATTTTTTCAGCCATAATTAAAATTATATTAAAATTAATAATTATATTTTTGATTTCTTCGACCTTTTCCCCATTGTTTTTCTGTTCCTTTTTATTTATGGGGGTAATTTCTCTATATTTAAGTTTAAATTAACTAAAATACATAGTCAAGGGGCTAATTCAATTTTTTAAGTAGTTTTCCATAAATCTCTTCAATCTCTTTTTTCGCTTTTAGATTTGTTTCTAAAATTGGAGTTAAATTAGAAATAGCTTTAAATATATTTTTGTCATAAGAAATCTTGCCCAGAAATCTTGGGCCAGCCCATTTTTCAATTCTCTTGCTTAAATCAGGATTAATATCCCATTTGTTTATTACTATATTATAAGGCATATTAAAATGATTTACTACCTCTAAGACCCGATTTAGGTCAGAAAACCCGGAAGGAGTTGGTTCAGTGATTAAAACAACAAAGGCAGCACCTTGCAGAGAAGCAATTACCGGACAGCCAGTGCCTGGAGCTGAATCTATAATCATTATATCATATTTAAATCTCTCTCCTTCTTTTTTAATCTCAGTTACTACTTTTCCAGAACCGGTTTCACCAGGAAGAAGCTGGCCGGAAACCAAGAAAAAACCGTACTTTGTTCTTTTAACTTTTATTTCACCATTTTTCACTGGTTTTAAGCTAATGGCTTTTTGAGGACATAAAACTTCACAAGCAGCGCAACCCTCACATAAAAAAGGATTTATTACTGGCTTGCCTTTTTCCATCTTTATAGCATTAAATCGGCAGTGTTCTGCGCATAGTCCACACCCATTACATTTCTTATAATCAATCTTTGCTTTGGCTGAAGTAGAAATTTTCTTAATTTTCTGCCAATTCCTTGTTTCATTAAGCCATATTGCTAAATTCGGCGCGTCAACATCACAATCAACAGCCACTACTTTTTTCCTTTTACTAAAAAGCATAGCTAAAGCAGAACACAGCATTGATTTCCCTACCCCGCCTTTTCCTGAAGTAACAACTAATTGAAATTTCATAATTTATTTAATCTGCCCTGAGAATAGGCATCAACTATTTTTTTTGAATAAGGAATTTCTTTTACTATTTTTGTTTCAAATTTTCTGGCAATTTTTTTAATTTCCTTTTTATCTCCTAAATCTGCTTGATTTATAATTACTTTAGTTGGTATTTTAAGTTTCTTACACAAGTCCAAAATTAAATTTAAATCATAAGCGCCCATTGGCGTTGGTTCTGTAACAGCATAAGCGAAATCACAACCAAATAAAGCGCTGATGACCGGACAATGGATACCAGCCGCAGTATCAAATAAAACATAATCTGCTTTTATTGTCTTGGCGAAATTTAAAGCAAATTCTTTAAGCTGGGTAACAACCGGCCCTGTTTCCTCCAACCCTGCTTTGGCAACACCGGTAATTAAGTAAAGGCTACTTTTAATTTTATGCAAATATATTTTTCCAACTTCTTCTTTCTTGGCTTTAATGGCTTTATAAGGACAAACAGCCCAACAAGCGCCGCAGGCAGAACATAAATCTTTAATAAATACCGGATATTTTCCTGGTGCTAAAAAAATAGCATTACTTTGGCAGGTCTTGGCACAAAGTCCGCATTTCTGACATTTCTTTTTATTTAACTCGGGAAATTCAGCAAATATTTTTTTAACTGGTTTTTTTAATTTCTGACCAATTAGCAAATAGTCATTAGGACACTCCACATCACAATCGCAAAGAATTACTTTTTTCCCTTTTTTTGAAAATTTATTAGTCAACAAAACGGCAACAGTTGATTTACCTGTGCCGCCTTTACCTCCAGTGATGGCAATTTTTTTCATAGGAGTTTAAAATTAAAATTATTTTAAACCTGTCTTCTTCCGCCGCCCATACCGCCGCCCATTCCTCTACCGCCAAAACGGCCAGCTGATGTAATAATCTCTGTTAACTCATTATCTTTAAATTTATCCAATGCTTCTTTGACAGTCATTCCTACCCCATTATAGAGTTTGACTCCTGATTGTTGTAAAACCGCAAAAGCATTAGGTCCGACATTCCCGGTAATAACTACTGTTGCTCCTTGGCTTACTACTGTCTGAGCAGCAGCAATGCCTGCGCCTCTTATTGCCTGAACGCCAGTATTTGGTATGGCTTTTTCTAGCTTTCCTTTTTCATCAATTATCAAAAAATAAGAACATCTCCCAAAAACCGGTGAAACCGAAGAATTTAAATCAGAACCATTTGAAGTTATAAGAATTTTTGCCATTGTTTTAAAAAAATTATGGATTACAATTTAACGACCTTTCTATTTTAATTGTATAATATCTCAATTTAATTTCAAGTTTATTCTGCTTGCTAAAACCCATTTTTTAAGCTATGATACATTATTAACTTTATGTCAAATAAAAAACAAAGATTATTTCAAGAGCTTATAAAAGACAGCAAAGATCCTAAATTGATTAAAAAGGCATACCAATTTGCCGAGAAAGCCCATAGAAATCAAAAAAGGGCATCCGGAGATGATTTTATTATTCATCCTTTACGTACTGCTATTTGTTTGAAAAAAGCAAAGCTGTGCCCAACTACAATAGCTGCCGGCTTGCTTCATGACGTTCCAGATGATACTGCTGTTACTGATGAAGAAATTAAAAAAGAATTTGGCAAAGAAATTGCTCTTTTGGTAGAAGGCGTTAGTAAATTAGGGAAAATTAAATATCACGGTGTTGAAAGACAAGCAGAAAATTTCAGAAAGCTGTTTTTAGCCATGGCAGAGGATGTGCGGGTAATTTTTATTAAATTGTGCGACCGCCTTCACAATTTAAAAAGTTTAAATTATTTAAGACCTGATAAGGCGAAAAGAATTGCCTTAGAAACAATTGAAATCTATGCTCCTCTTGCCTACCGCTTGGGTATTGGAGAGATTAAAGGTAGATTAGAAGATTTTGCTTTCCCATACGCTTTCCCAGATGAATACAAAAAACTCTTACCAAAAGTTAAAGATAAATATAAAAAACGAGAAAATTATTTAAAGAAACTTGTTCCTATTATTAAACAAGAATTAAAAAAAGAAGAAATTAAACCTATACAAATTGACTCTCGGGCAAAGCACTATTATTCTCTTTATCAAAAACTCAAAAGATATAATGATGACTTAGACAAAATTTATGATTTAGTTGCTTTAAGAATAATCGTTAAAAACGTAGAAGACTGTTATAAAACATTAGGAATTATTCATAAAATTTGGAAACCTTTGCCTGGACGAACCAAAGATTATATCGCCCGACCAAAACCAAATGGCTACCGCTCCCTGCATACTAGTATTTCCTGTATGGATAATAAAATTATTGAAATTCAAATCAGAACACCTCAAATGCATAAAGAAGCAGAATTTGGTATTGCTGCCCATTGGTATTATTCAGAGCAAAAAGGACTTAAAACTTATATTAAAAGATTGGTCAGTAAGCCACCGGAACGCAATCTTTACTGGTTAAAGCAACTAAGAGAATGGCAGGAAGAAACCAAGAAATTTTCTCCAGATAGATATTTGGAGTCCTTGAAAATTGATTTTTTTGGCCAGAGAGTTTTTGTTTTTACTCCAAAAGGCGATATTATTGATTTGCCGAAAAATGCCTGCCCAGTAGACTTCGCTTATGCTATTCATACAGAAGTAGGAAATCATTGCCAAGAAGCAAAAGTTAATGGAAAAATAGCCCGTCTTAATCAAGAACTAAACAGCGGTGATTTGGTGGAAATTATCACCAATAAAAAAAGAACTCCTTCCAGAGATTGGCTGGATTTTGTCAAAACTAGTTTAGCCAAAATTAGAATTAAAAAATGGTTCAGTCCAACAGAACAAACAGAGAAAAAGGTTAGTTTGCCCAAAATTCTCTCTTTTATACCTATACCAGTTAAGAAAGAAAAGAAACTAAAAGAAGAAAAAGCATTAAAAAAAGGATCTGTTTCTTTGGCTGGAGAAAAAGGAATGTTAACGAATATAGCGAAATGCTGTTTGCCTCAACCCGGAGATAAAATTATTGGCTATGTCACCAAAAGCAAAGGAGCCACTATTCATAAGATTGATTGTTCTAATTTAAAAAGATTAAAAGAAAAATGGCCTCAAAAAATTATTAAAGCCACTTGGGATTGATTCTTTGTTTTACTTCAATTTTTCTAATATTTTTTTAATCTGACCCTTAGAATCAAAAAACACTGTTAACTTGGGTCTGCCTTTTTCCAAGACCAGTCGAACAGTTTTAGCGGTTACTCCAAAAATTTCCTTGAATTGCATTTCGAAATTTATTATCTCATCAGAAATTCCTATTTTTAAATTATTCTTCATCGGCTTCCAGATATTAAGTTTTTGAGCAAAATATTCTGATTCTCTAACATTTAAGCCGTCTTTTAATATCTTCTGAAAAACGGCTTTTTGTTTTTTTGGTCCTTTAGTAAGTAAAATCGCTCTGGCTTGGCCTTCATTGATTTTTTCTGCTCTAACCGCTTCTTTTATCTCTTCAGAGAGATCCAAAAGTCGGATATGATTAGTTACTGCTACCCTGCCTATTCCTGCAAGTCCACTAATTTTTTCATGGGTCATACCAAATTTCTTATGTAAATAATTAAATGCTTCGGCTTTTTCTATTGGATTTAAATCAAAACGTTGTACATTTTCAATCAAAGACATCTCTAACTTTTCCTTATCTGTGGGTTTTCTTATAATTACCGGCACCTCTTTAAAACCGGCTATCTTTGACGCCATTAACCGCCTTTCACCGGCAATTAATTGATATTCAGTCCTGATACCTCTACCATTTGGATTAGTTATTTCAACTTTAGTCACAATTAATGGTTGTAAAATCCCGTACTCCCTGATTGATTCGGCTAAGGAATTTAAGGCCTCCATATTAAATTCTTTTCTTGGCTGATAAGGATTAGATTTTATCTTTTCAATCTCAATAGAAAAAACTGCTTCTTTTTTACTAACAGCTTTTTCAATGCTTTTTTGTTTTTTCTTAGGAATCAAAGATTCTATGCCTTTACCAAAAGATTGTTTCATAATTTGTTGTTTTTATTAATTAGTTCCTCGGCTAATTCTCTATATGCCTTTGCCGCTTGGGAAACCGGAGCGTATTGTAAAATGGTCTGGCCGTATTTGGGCGCTTCAGCCAAAGCCACGCTTCTGGGAATAATACTGTTAAAGACATAGCCGGGAAAATTCCTTCTTACCTCTTTGGCTACATCTCTGGAAATACGATTTTTTCTATTATACATTGTTAACAAAGCGCCGGTAATTTTTAAATCCTGACCAAGATTATTTTTCACTAAGGCAATTGTATCTAAAAGTTGTCCTAATCCTTCCAGAGCCAGATATTCGCATTGAACCGGGATTAAAACCTCCTTGGAGCCGACTAATGTATTAAGGGTTAGAATTCCCAAGCTGGGCGGAGAATCAATAATGATAAAATCGTATGGTTCTTCAACTTTTTTTAAAATTTGAGCTAATTTGAATTCCCGGTTTTTCGCTTCTATCAATTCTACGGTAGCTCCGGCCAGATCCGGAGAAGCCGGCATAATATCATATCCAAAAAAGGAGGTCTTCCTGATAATTGCCGAAGGAGTAATTTGATCCATCAAAACATTATAAATAGAAAGAGGTAATTTTCTCGGGTCAATCCCTAAAGAAAAAGTGGCGTTGGCTTGAGGATCAAAATCAACTAATAAAACTCTCTTTCCCATCGCCGCCAAAAAAACTGGGAGATTGACTCCGGTAGTTGTTTTCCCGGTTCCGCCTTTGGCATTTAAAATACTTATAATTCGCGCCATTATTAAAATATAGCATAAAATTCCAAAATTGACAAAAGGGAAATTTTTGATAAAGTTAAATTAAGCCGAGGTGGTGAAATTGGTAAACACGATGGATTCAAAATCCATTGCTCGCAAGAGCTTGTGGGTTCAACTCCCACCCCCGGCACAAAATAAAAAAAAACGGGAAATCAATTCCCGCATTTTTTTTCTTTTCAAAGAAGTTTAGAAATGTCTGCAGTAGCTACCCCTATTACAGTGTCGGCGCCGCCATAATAAACAAAAAGTGTCTTTTCTTTTACAACAGCAGCGCATGAAAAAACTACATTTGGAACTTGTCCTTTTAATTCATAATCCTTGACTGGTTCAAAAATTGGTTTTTCACATCTATATAAAATTTTTTCCGGGTTTTTAAGATCTATTAAAGCAAATCCTAATCTATAAATTCTTCCAACTTGCTTTTGTTCAACTCCATGATAAATCAATAGCCAAGAATTATTCAATTTTATGGGAGGTCCGGCTATACCAATCTTGTACTCATCCCACATCCCTTTTCTTGGTTTCATTATTATTTTTGGTCTTGACCAGTTTTTCAAATCTCTTGAATAACTCACCCAAATATTTGGCATAAACCTTGTATAAAGGACATATTTACCATTTATCTTTTCTGGAAATAAACCAGCATTTCTATCATCAATATATGGAAAAAGAACCCCATGCCTTTTCCATTTCCATTTCTTTTGTAAAAAATCTTCAACTTCAATTGAAGCTATAGATGATTGGGCTGTTCTGCCATTTACACCAGCATAAAGCATGTAAATTCTGTTGCCAATCCTTGTTAATCTGGGGTCCTCAGTGCCAGAATTATTGAACTTTACCATTGGTTTTTCAGATTCTAACTCTGGGATAAAAATTGGTTTCTCTAACCTTTCATCAATATTAAAACCATCTTTACTTGATGCATAACCAAACCTTGATATTCTATCCCTACCTAAAGCCCTATAAACTATATGAACTTTATTATCCAAGATTATTGCAGCGCAGTTGTAGACGTATTTTTCCCAATGATGGGTTTTTATCGGTTTAAGAATAGGGTTTTTAATATATCTTTTTAAGATTATCATTTTTTTTGCCATATTTTTAGATTATTTTTTATCATTATAGCAGATTTATGATTTTTTTATAATACAATATCTTATTGTATACTTTATTAACTCTCTCTAAAAATTTTTCATTTTTATTTGCTTCTTTAACAATTGCATCCCGCATAACAATAAAATCTTCTGGATGACTAGTTAAAATAATATCATTAACTTTTAAGGCATCAACAGCAGATTTTTTAAGAATTTCTTCACAGTTCATTCTTGAATAATATTGTTTTATCGCACCCATATGTAACTCATCCACGACTGCCAGACCATCAAAATTTAATTTATCTCTTAGAAATTTATCAGTTTTAACTGAAAGTGATGCAGGTGCATTCCAATCCAGACAAGTTATCACATGTCCTTTCATTATTGCATAGCACCTATTTTTAAAAGCTTTTTTATATGGCTCAATCTGCGCTAAAATTTCGTTTTTAGATAATTTTAATTTTACTAAAACTCTATGCGGATTTTGATTCTTCTTTAAGGTTCCGTACGAAGGAAAATGTTTCAATGTTGGTATAATGTTGTGTTCTTGAAAAATTCGCATTGCAGTCAAGCCCAATGTGATTACTGTTTCCATTTTATCAGAGTAAGACCTGTTTGCTGCTATAACCTCAGATTTTATTAAATCGTCTTTATTTTTAATAAATACTCCTTCTTCTGCCAGATATCCCTTATACCCTTTCTTTGCGCAATCAACCAATGGTGCAAAATTTATATTAAATCCAATTTGATTCATTAACTCTGCAAATTTTTTCACCTCCCTTTTAAAAAACTCCAGATTTCCATCTTTTTCAAATTTCTTTCCATAGAAACGTGGAGATTTATAATCAGAAATAGATTTTAGCCTGTTAAAATATTTTCCTCCTTCTCCGTCAATTGCCAAAAATAAAGGGATTTTTTTATTCTTCTGCGATAATCTATTCAATAATTTTACAAATCGTTTTAACGATTCTAAGTTATCCCCTTCTAATGTAGATTGACTTTTAGAAACGATTTCACCACCCTTACCAATTATAAATCCGCCAATATTTTCATTTACAAACATTTCGATTTGGCCAATATTATCCGGGGTTCTACAAATAAACAATTGTCCAACTTTTTCTTTTAAATCTTTCATACACATTTACAAACACAGGGTGTTTGCAAGACATTATTTCTTGAAAATTTTTATTATTAGCCAGCCGGAGAAAATGCCGAGTAATACTCCGGCAAGAATATCTAATGGCCAATGGATGCCGCAAAAAACTCTGGCTAAACAAATTAAAAAGCTGGCTGTAAAAAACAATATGCCGATTTTTTTATTATAAAAATAGATAACCGAAGATATGGCGAAATAAAAAGCAGCGTGGCCAGAGGGAAAAGCAGAAGAATTGGTATGATTTAGTAATAAATTAACGTTGTTCTCTATAAAGGGTCTGGATTTTGGAAAAATCCAGCGAATAATTTCAGTAAAAACTAAACGAGAGATAATTCCAGCAAAGATTGCTTGCCAAACCATTTGCCAATACTTTTTGGAATTTTTGATTAAAAACAAAAATAAACAAAAAACTAAAATATATCCAAAATATTTAGCAAAAAAAATACCGAGCATATCAATCCATGCCCATTGACCAGCCCAATTATTTATCTGTTGAAAAATATAAAAATCTATATTATTTAGCATTTTTTACTATTATCTAAGCCAGGATTTTAATTCTGGGATTTTTCCCATAAATATAAATCCTAACGAAAAGACCGCCGCCAAAATAAAAGCAAAGTTTATGTTAGAAATAACAAAAGACAGCCCTGCTAAAACTATAAGAAAAGCGCAGCGAGGAAGCGCTATTGCCATTCCTCTATAAATAATAAATTCATCAATTTCTGCGCCTTTGTCTTCTGCTTTTTCATATAAAATGGTTTGGAAAGGAATCTCCACTGATGTCCTGGCAAACCTATAAAATCCTTGAGCTAAAAAAGCGGAAATAGGACTAAACACAAAAAACTTTCCGAGCCAAGCGCCGGAAGTAAGTACTGAACCAAGGGCTAAAAGTTTGGTTTTATTCAGACGGTCGGTAATTCTGCCCATATACAAGGTAAAAAATAAAGAGACCATTAAAGCTACGCTAGCCACGCTTCCAATAGCAATATAGCCGATAGCTAAAATAGCTAAAAATATAGGCCAAATGCAGTTATTTATTGTTGCCTCTATACCAAAAATGGCAAAAGCTAAATTGTGATATCTATTTTCTTTTTTAAATATTCTTTGATATGCTTTTAGATAAGAGTCAGTATAAACTTGATGTATATCTTTTGATAAAAATAAAGGAATAGCTGAACTAAAAAGCACAGCTAAAACTGTTATGAATAAAGTAGGGTAGCCAAAAAGAGCAATAATAGTTCCGCCAATAGCCGGAGCTAAAATTCCTGGCAAAGCAACTACAAAATTAAGTTTTCCTACTTCTTTTCCTAATTTTTTTCTTTCAGAGACCCGAGCAAAATTAGTATGATAAGCAGGCCAGAAAAAAATCATTCCCAACACATATAAAATTATAGATAAGAAGATAAATAACTGAGAGACATCAAAATAAAGCAGACAGATATAAAATCCCCAAAAAAAAGGAAGGGAAACAAGCATAGCTTTTTTAAGGCCGATTTTCATCATTATTTGACCGCCAAATGGAATTAAAATTCCTTGCAATCCATAAATTCCGGCGAAGAATAAAAAAGTTAAAGGGAGAGAATTAAAATGTTGATAGATATAAATTGGCACAAATATAGTAATCATTCCAAACCCAAAACCTCGTATAGCAATACTGGTAAAAAATCTATCTGATTCTCTTTTCAGGAAGAAAAATAAATAGGAAACTGAATTTAGATTAGAAAAAGTCATTTTTTAATTATATCTTAATTCTTAAAAATAAAAAAGTACGAAGACGAGGTCCGACCTCGTTTCGCTTTATTCAACACTAAATTCTATATCTTTTTTGTGACGGGCTTTGGTTGAATAATATTGAGTCAACTTTTGAGCTTTTTTTATAATATTTTTTGAAATTTTTCCTCTTTCATAACTTCTGATTAAAGTTAAGGGACCAGGATAATTTTTCATTTCTATTAAAACATCCTGTCTCTTGGCTAACCTTTTTATTATTTTATCTTCCTGTTCATTCCTTCCCACTATAATTTTTGTTCTATTTTCTAAAAAGTGCCGTCCTAATCTTAATAATTCAATATCATTACCAGTGCATTTTGGATAAATTTTCAATAATTCTCTTAGCCGTTTAGCAAATTCCAAATCAGTTAATAAACAGCCGCCAGCTGGCGTGGGATATTCCTTTATTTTGTATTTTTTAGCTAAGGCAATTTGTTTTTTTCTCGAACGGCCAAAAATGTCTAAAAGCTTTTCCCTGTTTACCCAGCCCAGTTTTTCGGGAATAGTTGGTTTTAATAACTTAGCAGATAAGGGTCGTAATAAATATCCGGTTAAAGAAGATTCTTTTTCTATCAACTCTAAGGCCTGTTTGTTTTGAGACATTGGCCGCTCTCCTAAAACATCACCAGTAATAATAAAATCAAACTTTTCTTTTTTCATAATCATTTTAGCGGTTTTTAACATTAAAATATGGCAGTCAATACAAGGATTCATTGCTTTTCCGTAACCATGCCTTGGATTTTTTACTGTTTTTAAATGCTCTTTGGAAAAATCAATAATTTTTAAGGGAAGTTTGATTTGTTTAGCAGCTTTTTTTGCCTGCTCTACATTAAAAAAATAACTCTTGAAAGTTATTCCTTTTAATTTAATTTCTTGTTCCATTAAAATCTTTGCTGCTAAAATTGAATCTAATCCGCCAGAAAACAAAACTAATGCCTTAATTTTTCTCATTTTACAAACAAATCACAATAATAATGACCTTGTTTTCTTATTTCAGAATCCATAAAAACACAAGGGCAAATCTTTTTTTTATCTTTTTCACAATCACCAGTGATTAATCTGCAAGGACAATATCTTTCACCGTACTTTTTCTCGTTTTCTAATAATTTTTTGATTAAAACCTCTACTATCTTTTTATCAGAGTTTAGTTTAAATCCGTTTTCTTCAGCGTATTTTTTGTAATCCTTTATTAAATTCTCTACTGCTTTATCGTTCATAAAAATTGTATCACATATGCCGCGGCTGCAGTATATATGATATCTTTACAGACAAAAAAATTTTAAAAATTTTAAATATGTTGTTCTATTTTTTGGATTAAAACCTGCTCAGGCACTACCCCAATTATTCTATCTACTATCTGACCTTGTTTAAAAATAATTAAGGTAGGAATAGCTTCAATTCCGTAAGCAATAGCCGTTTGTTTGGCTTCATCTACATTAAGCCTGCCGACTTTTATCTTATCTTTATAATCTTCAGCAATTTTCTCTACAAAAGGAGCAATAACTTTGCAGGGAACACACCAATCTGTCCAAAAATCAACTAAAAACGGCTTGTCGTTATTAAGCACTTCTTCTTGAAAATTTTGGTCATTTAAATTAATCATTATTATTAAACCCAGTAGCAATAACAGTAATTTTTATTTCTCCTTTGGATAAATTTTTATCCTGAACAGCGCCAAAAATTACTTTTGCTCTGGGGCTAGTATGTTTGGTAATAATATTGGCAATATTTCTGACCTCTTCTAAGCTAATATCTCTTCCTCCGCTGACATTAAATAAAAGGCCTTTCGCTCCTTGAATTGAGAAATCAAGCAAAGGAGAATTAATAGCCTGGTTCACTGCTTCTTCTATTCTGTTTTCTCCTTTTCCATAACCAATGCCGAACAAAGCAGGACCAGAGTTTTTCATAATAGCTTTTAAATCAGCAAAATCAACATTGATAATACCGGGAAAAACAATCAAATCGGAAATTCCCTGAACCGCTTCTCTAAGGACTTCATCGCAGGCCCAAAAAGCAGAGAGTAAGGTTGTTTCTTTATCAATCAAAGAAAGAACTTTGTCATTGGGAATAATAAGCAGAGTATCTACTTTCTCTCTTAAATTTTTCAATGCTTTTTCAGCTATGGCCTGACGCTGATTGCCCTCAAAAAAAAATGGCTTGGTAACCACGGCAATAGTCAAAGCCCCTTGCTTTTTAGCAATCTCAGCCACTACTGAAGAAGCGCCGGATCCGCAGCCGCCGCCAAGCCCGCAGGTGATAAAAACCATATCTGAACCTTTTAAAACCTTTTCAATCTCTTCTTTGTTTTCTTCAGCTGCTTTCCTTCCCACTTCTGGATTCATACCCGTACCTAAACCCTTAGTTACTTGTTTGCCAATACGAATTTTCTGATGGGCAAAAGTATGCTTTAAATCTTGGGCATCAGCATTAATGGCAATTAAATCAATGCCTTGAATTTTACATTTCATCATTCTGGAAACAGCATTAGAACCAGACCCGCCAACCCCTATTACTTTTATTTTAGCTAAACTTGTCATGGTATAAAAATCTTAAATATTTTTGATTGTTTATAACTAAACTTTTATTCTTACACCAGTTTTTTTAATCTCCTGGATTAAACTGCTTCCTTCTTTAAAATCTTTATCAGAAAAACCTACAGGCTCCAAACCAGCCATCACCTCTTGTTCATTCCTTCTTATTAACAAAAATTGCAATGCTTCAAATCCACTCTTGAATTTAGGTGAAATAACGCAGACATCAACATCGCTCCATTTATGAGGTTTTCCTTTGGCATAGGAACCAAAAATGATTACCTTTTTTATTGGTAATTTATCTTTTTCTGCCAATCGTTTAGCGTATCCCTGTACTACAGTAATTACTTTTTTGGGGATTCTTTTTTTAGCCATAGAAGTAAATCTTGTGTAATCTTCAAATATTTTTGGGCATATTCCTTTTTATTGTATTTTTTATAAAATTCTAATTTTGCCCCAGCGTAACGTCCCACAATATTAAAGCTAAAAATTTTGTCTAAAACTTTCTTCTGACTGGGACTCAAATCTAAACCAGCTATTCTGGCTAATTTTCGCAGATCGTGCGTAAAAGGAGGATAATCTTTTATCGTTTGCGTAACAATTCCTTTTAATAATTTTTCCACAGATAGATGGCAGAAAAACAAGCATTGAGAATAATGTTTTGATTTTAACAAACTTTGAGCAGCTTGAAAATCTTTTTCAGAACTATCTAACCAATATCTGGTATTTTTATTGAAACTATTATTTTTTATGCCTTTAGAGTTTTTCATATTTTACTCCGAAAAACGAAAAGTAGAAAGCATAAACGAAAATTCAAAATTATTCAATCTTTGATAATTTTGCGAATTTTTAATTTATTTTCTAGAAATTTATGGGATAGGGTATCTAAATGGTACATACCGCCAAGCTAAAATTCCGATGAGTAAAATTATTATAACTAAAACCCCAATTAAGATCCCAATTAAAATTTTCGTTTTTTTTGCATAGATTATGGTATAAAAATCTTAAATATCTTTTTGAGTTTTCCGAGAATCCCTTTGCCAGCGGCACTGAAGCCGGAAAAACTTGGCTCTTTAGACCAATCTGCTCCTTCTAACACTAAACCGCAGACAACGCTTAAGGAAGAATCCTCTTCTATTTCTGAAAATCCTTGAGGAAATCCACGCCGGGCTGGAAGTTTTAATTCTTTTTTAGCCAGCTCTACAATTCTGGGTATTTTCGCCCCGCCGCCGGTTAAAACAATACCTGCCGGAAGCAGGGGCTGAGGAGTAATCTTTTTTATTTCTTTCTGGACCAAATTAAAAATTTCCGAGACCCTTGCTTCAATAATTTTGGTCAGCATTTTGCGGGAAAAAACTAAAGGAGAGTTCTGCGATGCTAAAATTTTTTCTTTTTTATTGCTTCCGCTACCGTTTAAAATACAAGTGCCAAATTGCTTTTTTATTTTCTCGGCAACATCAATGTCCGTTTGTAATCCAATAGCAATGTCCTGCGTAATATGAGCAGAACCAATTGGAAAAACAGCAGTATAAATCAAATCTCCTTCTTGATAAACAGCTAATGAGGTAGTGCCAGCGCCAATGTCTATTAAAACCACCCCTAATTCTTTTTGGTGGGGAGTAAGAACTGCTTTGGCTGAAGCTAAAGCAGAAGGAATAATGTCTCCAACTTGAATATCTGAATTTGAAACTGCCTTAGTTAGATTATTGAAATAAGGAGTGAAAGCGCAGATCGCCAAAGCATCTACTTCCAATTTTACGCCCCTCATTCCTTCAACCTGTTTTATCCCTCCTTCTCCATCAACAATAAATTCTTTAGGGAAAATTTCAATAATTTCCTTATTTAAAGGTAAAGAAAATGCTTGAGCTGATTGAAGTACTCTATCAATGTCTTCTTTAGAAATTTTCTGGTCAGCCCGAGAAACAACCACAGTACCATGAGAAGGAGTACAAAAAATATGGCTTCCGCCCAAATTAATATAAACATCGTCAATTTTCTGACCGGACTCATTTTCAAGCTGATTTATCACCCAGCGAATATTTTTAGAAACTGTTTCAGGATCAACTATTGCTCCCTTTCTAATTCCCAAAGAAAACTTTTCCGACCTACCCAAAACTTCAAAATTTGGAGAATCTTGTTTTCTCAAAACGGTCAAACCTTTGATAGAACCGCTTCCTATATCTAAACCAGTGATAAAATGATTTTTTGCCATAAAAAACTAAAATATTTTTGACAAATAATATTTTTCTTTCTCTTCCATCTTCCCGGCCTCCTCTTCGCCTTTCTCGTGGTCATATCCCAGCAAATGCAGAATCCCATGAATTAAAACCCTATTTAATTCTTTTTCAAAAGAAGAATTAAATTTTTTAGCATTTTTTTTAACTTCACGCAGACAAATGATTATTTCCCCTAAGCCCTGAATTTTTTGAGCAGGACCTACCTTAAATTTTTGTAATAAAACCTTGGATTCTGGAAAACTTAAAACATCAGTAACCCGATTTTTGCCCCGGTATCTCTTATTGATTTCCCTCATTCTTCCCTGACCCACAAAAGCAATAGATAAATTAGCTTCTTCTTTCCGCTCCGCCAGCTGGCGGACGGCGAATTCTTCGTCTAAGACCATTTTAGCATTTTTTTTTAAAAAATCCTCATCTACTGGACTGGTTGTTAGATTATTAATTTCAATCATATGCTTACTGTTTTGATAATCTACTTTACTTTACCAAGTTTTCTTAATTCTTCGTATTCTTTCTTTAATTCTTCTTTTCTTAGAGCCGCTCTTTTTCTTAATTGTTTGCTTTTTGATTCTTCTCTGAATCTATTTTTTTTTGCCCGACGCAAAATCCCGCTTTTCTGAATTCTTCTGGAAAAGCGTCTGGTTAAAGATTGAGAATTTTCTCTAGGTTGTTTTTTTATTTGAATAGGCATATTTTTTTAAAATTTTTGATTTTTTTATGGCATTCCGGGAATATCTCTTTCTTCAGCCGTTTTCCAGCCGGCAAGTAAATGTAGGTGGATATGTTCTATTGTTTGCCCTCCTCCCTTTCCAACACAAAAAACTAATTTATATCCTTTTCCGGCAATGCCTTTTTCTTGGGCTATTTTTTTGGCCAGAAGAAATAATTCTCCTATTAGCTCTTTATCCTCTATTTCTAAATGTTGGACAGATAGAATGTGTTTCTTAGGAACAATTAAGAGATGAATAGGAGCTTTTGGTTTAATATCCTTGAAAACTACAAATTTTTCATCCTCATACATTATATCAGCTGGTATCTCTTTATTTATAATTTGACAAAAAAGACAAGCCATATTATTTCTTTAGTTTCCTTTTCATTGTATTAATTATTTTATCTATCTTCACGGTTTCCTGTTTTCCTGTTTTCATCTCTCTTAAAATTATTATGCCTTCAAAAACCTCTTTCTGACCAAGGATTAAAGTATAATCCACTCCTGTTTTATCAGCTATTCTTAACTGGCTTTTTAAAGAATCTTTGCTAAACGATTCAGCTATTGGAATTTTAGCTTTTCTGAACTCCTCAAAAAGTTTCAAACTCTTTTGCTTGGAAAGAGTGCCTAATTGGGCCAAGAAAACTCGGGGAGAAGAAGATTGAGGAAGCCGAACCCCTATATTTTCCATTACATTCATTATTCTTTCTACTCCTAATGCGGCACCGCAAGCTGGTACATCTCTTCCTCCTAAAAGTTTAACCAATCTATCATATCTTCCTCCACCCGCTAAAGAGCCCTGCTTTCTGCCTTCTTCTGTATCTTGATATATTTCAAAAACGGTTTTAGTATAATAGTCAAGACCTCTAACTAAATATGGACTAAGATTATAAGGAAGCTCCATATCATCTAAAAATTCTAAAACTTCTTTAAAGTGCTGATTACACTCATCGCAGAGATGGTCAATCATCTGAGGTGCTTGACTGACTACTTTCTTGCATCTCTCTTCTTTACAATCTAAAACTCTTAAAGGGTTTTCTCTAAGTCGCTTTCTACAATTAGAACACAGCAAACTCTCTCGATTTTTCAAATAACTTACTAACAATTTTTTGTAATAGGGCCTGCAGTGGGAATCTCCAATACTGTTTATCTCTATTATTATATCGTTAATCTTTAATTCCTTTAAAATATTATAGAAAACTTGAATGATTTGAGCATCAATGACTGAATTTTTCTCGCCTAATATCTCAAAACCAATATGATTAAACTGTCTATAACGGCCAGCCTGGGGACGTTCATGCCGGAAAAAAGGACCAGAGTACCAAAGCTTCACTGGTTGAGGAAGAGACTGCATGCCATGTTCAATATAAGCCCTGACAATGGACGGGGTCCCCTCTGGCCTTAAGGTTACCCAATCCCCTCCTTTGGTCTTAAAGCTATACATCTCTTTCTGAACAATATCAGTAGACAAACCAGTTCCTTTTTCAAAAAGTTCAGCCTGTTCAATTATGGGCGTATCAATTTTTTCAAAACCGCAAAAGTTAGCAATATCCTTGGATGTATTATAAATCTTTTGAAAATACTTCTGCTTGTCAGGTAAAACATCATGCATTCCTGTTAAAGTTTGAAATTTCGGCTTTCTTGCCACAAATATTTACGAATTATAACAAAACGAAGTTTTGATATATCAAACTAAAGTTTGCTATAATCACGAATACTCACGAATAAATTATTAGTGATAATTAGAGATTCAAATTAGTGATTTTATTAGTGGTTATACTCCGGTATCTCAATCTTAGCTAAGACGCTTACTGGCCAAGCTCTAAAAAACACTCTTCCTATAATATCTTCTTCTGATAGAGCGCCCCATTTTCGGGAATCAAAAGAAGCATTTCTATTATCCCCTAAAACAAAATATTCATTTTCTCCTAATGGAAATACAATATCTCCCGGCGTTTGTATAAAGTCAGAAAGATAGTTTGATTCATATAACACAAATTCACAGTCGTCGTTCAAAATATTTACTTTATCATCTTCTATTTTTATTGTTTCTCCTGGCAAACCAATAATTCTTTTAATATAACGCTGGGAAGGATTATTCGGATATTTGAAAACTACTACTTCTCCCCTTTCGGGAGCAGAAAAACGATAAGATATTTCATCAATAATTAAATAATCACCATTGTGAAAATTCGGCTCCATAGATTGGCCTTTAACAAAAAATGGCTGGAATATAAAATAGCGGATAGGAATTACTATCAGCAAAGCAATAATAACAATTTTAGATATCTCCCAGATAAATGACAATATACTTTTTAATATTTTCATACTTATTCTATTTTAGCAAGTTTTTTTATTTTTACAAGCCCCGTAGTAGAAATTTGACAAAAAGTTTTCTTTCAGAAAACTTTAATTTATGAAATAAGTCAAATTTTCACTACGGGGCAAGGGGTGCTATAATAAAATAATGATTCTTATAGTAAGTTTAGGTAATCCCGGCCAAAAATATCAAAAAACTCGGCACAATGTCGGATTTATGGCCTTAGATGAATTTCAGAAAATTCACGGTTTTTCTGATTGGCAATTAAAAAAGAAATTCAAGGCAGAAATTTCAGAAGGTATTATGGATGGCAAAAAGATAATCTTGGCCAAGCCACAAACCTTTATGAATGAATCAGGCAAAGCAGTCAAAATAATCATTAATAATTTATCATTGATTAAATTGACGAGAACATTTCTCGTCAATTTATTGGTGGTTCACGATGATTTGGATTTACCATTGGGAAAAATGAAAATTGTTCAAAATCGCGGTTCAGCCGGACACAAAGGAGTTCAATCAATTATTGACGAACTCGGCACAAAAAACTTTGTCCGCTTCCGAATAGGAATCAAAAACCAAGAATACAGAATACAGAATACAGAAAAACCCAGCACCAGAGCAAAGCTCGGTGCTGGACTAGTCCCGCACCGAAACAAAGTTTCTGGTGCGGGGTTCGTTCTTCAAAAATTTTCAAAAGAAGAAAGTAAAATCTTAAAAGAAGTAATTGAAAAAACCTACCAAGCAATTGAAATGGCGGCAAAACAAGGCATAGAAAAAGCAATGGCAGAGTTTAATCAATAAAATGAATGAGATAAAAACCATCTCAATTGAGGACGAGAATTATCCCAAGCGATTAAAAGAAATTAAAGGCGCGCCAGAGGTTCTTTATTACAGAGGAAAAATAATTGCTAAAGAGCCCTGTTTTGGAATTGTTGGAACCAGAATGTGTTCTTCTTATGGAAAACAAGCAGCCTTGGAAATCGCTGGCGATCTAAGTGAGGCTGGCTTAACCATTGTCAGCGGTTTTGCTCAAGGAATTGACACCGCAGCCCATTCAGGAGTTTTAGAAAGAGAAAAAAGAACAATTGCTGTCTTAGGAACCGGCTTAGATGAAAAAACTATTTATCCCCAATCAAATTTAAAGTTAGTAGAAAAAGTTTTAGAAAAGAATGGACTTTTAATTTCTGAATACCCTTCTGGAACCCCTGGTTCTAAATTCAGCTTTCCGAATAGAAACCGGATAATTTCTGGCTTAAGTTTGGGTATTTTAGTTGTGGAGGCAAAAGAAAAATCCGGCGCCTTGATTACTGCTGAATGGGCAAGAAAACAAGGAAGAAAAGTTTTTGCTCTGCCCGGCTCCATTTATTCCCAGAATTCTAAAGGCTGCCATTTTTTAATCAAACGAGGCGCGAAGCTAGTAGAAAATGCCAAAGATATTTTAAAAGAACTAAATTTAGACACTGGTCTATTTAAATTAAACAACAAAAAAGAGATAAAAGGAGAAAATGAAGCAGAAAAACTCGTTTTGGTTGCTTTATCTCAACAAGCATTGTATATTGATAAAATAATTGAAAGAACAGAACTTGGTCCAGCCAAAGTAGCAAGCACTCTTTCTAATTTGGAGATACAAAACAAAGTAAGAAACTTAGGAGGAAATATCTATGCAATTAGTCATCGTTGAAAGCCCTACAAAATCTAAGACTATCAGTAATTTTTTAGGACCTAAATACAAGGTCCTATCTTCTTATGGTCATATTCGCGACTTGCCAAAAAGTGAATTAGGAATAGACACAGAGAAAAATTTTAAGCCGAGATATGTTATTCCTCTAAAAGCAAGAAAAACAGTTTCATTACTTAAAAAAGAATCTCAAAAAACAGACCTGCTTATTTTGGCCACTGATGAAGATAGAGAAGGAGAAGCAATCGCCTATCATCTAAGCCAAATTTTAAATTTAAATGGTAAAAAGTATCAAAGGATTGTCTTTCACGAAATTACCAAATCAGCAATTGAGCAGGCCTTAAAAAATCCAAGAAAAATTGACATAAATTTGGTTAATGCTCAGCAAGCAAGAAGAATTTTAGACCGTTTGGTTGGCTATAAACTCTCCCCTCTTTTATGGAAAAAAGTCGCCCGAGGACTTTCTGCAGGAAGGGTTCAATCGGTAACTGTCCGTCTGGTAGTGGAACGGGAAAGAGAAATTAAAAATTTCAAGCCAGAAGAATATTGGCTGATTGAAGCAAAGCTTCAATCACACAAAACCAACGCGAAAAATGAATTCTTGGCAAAGCTTATTAAAAAAGATGGGAAAGTAATTCCGAAACTGGGAATTAAAACAAAAAAAGAAACGGAAAAGATTGTTAAGGATTTAAAAGGAGCTGAATACAAGATTTCAAACATTGAAAAAAAAGAAATAAAAAGAAATCCTTTGCCGCCTTTTACTACCTCTACTCTACAGCAAGAATCCTGGAAAAGATTGCGCTGGCCCGCTAAAATGACAATGAGAACTGCCCAGGGCCTCTATGAAAAAGGACTTATTACCTATCATAGAACTGATTCTTTAAATCTATCTGAAATGTCTTTGTTTGGAGCAAGAAAATTTATCATTGATAATTACGGAAAAGAATATTGGGCTGGGTTTTTGAAGAAATACAAAACAAAAGCAAAAGGCGCTCAAGAAGCCCATGAAGCCATAAGACCTGCTTATCCTGATAAAGAGCCTGACAAACTAGAGATAAAAGCTAAGTTAGATGATAACCAACTTCGACTTTATGATTTAATTTGGCGGAGATTTATCGCTTGTCAAATGAGTCAAGCCCTCTTTGACTCCACTACTGTAGATATTAGCGCTAAAGAATATATCTTTAGAACAACCGGACAGATACTTAAATTTGATGGATTCTTAAAGGTATATTCCATTAAATACGAAGAAAACGAACTGCCCGTACTTGAGATAAATGAGATATTAGAACTCTTAAAACTTCTTCCTTCACAGCATTTCACCCAGCCGCCAGGCAGATATACAGAGGCAACCTTAATTAAAGTTTTAGAAGAAAACGGCATTGGCAGGCCTTCAACTTATGCGCCTACAATTTCTACAATTCAGGAAAGAAATTATGTTCAAAAAAATGAAAATAAAAAATTTGAGCCGACAGAAATAGGAATCATCGTTAATGATTTGTTGGTTAAACATTTTCCTAAAATTGTAGATATGAAATTTACAGCGGAAATGGAAAAGGATTTAGATGAAATATCTGAAGGAAAAAGAAAATGGATTTCGGTAATAAAAGAATTTTATCAGCCTTTTGAAGAAAATTTAAAAGTAAAGGAAAAAGAAATAGCTAAAAAAGAAATTGCTGAAGAAAAAACAAATGAAAAATGTCCTAAATGCGGTTCGCCTTTGGTAAAAAAAATGAGCAGATATGGAAAATTTTACGCTTGCTCTAGCTTTCCAAAATGCAGATACACTAAACCATTGGAAAGACCGTCTTTGAATATCAAATGTCCTAAATGCGGCAAAGGAGAAATTATAGAGAAGAAAACTAGAAAAGGAAAAACATTTTACGCCTGCAATCAATATCCAAAATGCGATTTTGCTCTTTGGGACAAACCAATTAATGAGAAATGTCCTGAATGCGGTTCTCTTTTAGTAGAAACAAAAAAAGGCAAAATCAAATGCTCAAATAAAGAGTGCGACTACAAAAAATAATTGTGACAAATTAGAACGATCGTTCTAATTTGTCATCAACAAACACCCGGTGTTTGTAATTTGCCTACTAGAGATTCTTAAGAATTCGGAAATCTTTTTTTAGGATTTCTTTCATATTAGAATTGTAGGTAGCTACGGCTGGATGATAAAGAGGAATAATTTTTAGAGAACCAAATAGAGTTTTTGCCTCAAAAATATTTCCATGAATTTTACTTATCCCCTCAATTTTATCTCTTAAGCCGTATTTTTCAAAAATAAAAGCAGTAGAAAAATTACCCAAAGCGCAGATTGCTTTGGGTTTTACAATTTCAATTTGTCGTAGAAGATAAGGAGTACAAGCCTCTATTTCTTCTGTTTTAGGATTGCGATTTGCTGGAGGGCGGCATTTGA
Source organism: Candidatus Nealsoniibacteriota bacterium (assembly GCA_030612885.1). GTDB lineage: Bacteria > Patescibacteriota > Minisyncoccia > Minisyncoccales > JAGMDC01 > JAGLYZ01. The sequence goes on along the minus strand of JAUWMZ010000004.1, from coordinate 21,027 downwards.
GAATGTTACAAATATAAACTTCTTCTCTTTTAATACTAATAGATTCCAATAGTTCATCTAAAATCTTACCAGCTGCTCCGCAAAAGGGCCGACCAGTTTTGTCCTCTGACGCACCAGGCGCTTCGCCGACAAACATTATTTTTGCTTGATGGTTGCCCTGTCCAATAACAGGTAAAATTCTTGTTTGATAAAGCACACATTTTTGGCATTGTAAAACTTCATCCTTTATTTTTCTTAGTTCTTCTTCTATTTTTTCCACATCCATAATTAATTTTCTAAAAATCCATTAATGATTAGATTAATTGCTTCTTTCTCTTTTAAGCCGCGCATTCTCAAATAATTTAATGCCTCCTCGGAAATTTTTCCAATTGAGGCCTCATGAGTAATTTGGGCTTTTTTATTTTTACAAATCAATTCTGGAATTAAAGAAATTTTTGAATCTTTATTCATTAATAATCCCTGGCAGTCCAAATGACCTTTGCTTTCAGATTGAGCTACAACCTTGGAATAAGCAGTAATCTCGCTATTTTTATTTCCCGCCAATCTGAGTTTTATTATTCCAGAAGCACCTTTTTCTTTTAGAATTAATGTCTCTTCAAATTCTGTTTTGGTTTGAGAAAATTTTCCCACAATATTCAGATTAGCAGAGGATCCTTCTAAAAGAGTAATCAATGTCTTCATTTTTAATTTTTTAGGAGGAGAAAAAACTTTATAACTATAATCTAATTTCGCTTTTTTCTCTAAGAAAAACTCATAATTTGGCTCAACAATATCCTTTTCTCCCCAAGAATGAATATGTCTATATTGAAGAGTTGATCCTTGTTTTAAAATAATCTTCCCTTTCGCCTGATGAACCCCAGCCAAATTTCTTTTCAGAGCATTACAGGTTCCCTGAATTTTTATTTTTAAATTCTTTTCTACAACTAAAAGATTCTGAAGCTCCTGCTTGATATTTTTGTTGGCGATGGTGATACAAGTAAAAATTGGCAATTGGGGTTGTTTTTTTACCCAAATAAAGTAGCCGTGTTTTGGTTTTTTTAAAAAATATTTTTTAGTCCAGTTATATTTTTCCCAAGCCAATTTAGCAGATAAAACTTCTATTCCTTTCAACTGGCAAATTTCTGGAATTCTATTATCTATTTGATAATAATCGGCATTTTTTACATTTTTCATAGCCATATTTTTTAATGGTTTTTAAAACCTTTTTATAATCTTTTTCTTTACAAATAATTTTCCCAGCGACCATTACATTAGTAATATTCGGTTTTAAAAATTTTAAAATCTCTCCAGAGTGAGTAATCAAAAGAATTGAAATATCTTTTGCGAGCAGTTCTTTTTTTATTATTTCTGATACCTCTTTTATTTTTTTAAAATCCAAACCGGAATCAATCTCGTCAAAGACAACTAGTTTTGGCTTAAGACTTAAAACCTGCAATAATTCTGACATCTTTCTTTCTCCGCCAGATAAATCTACGTTTACTTCTCTATTTATTAACTGAAAACCAATTTTCTGAAATTTAAAAAATGTGGAGATTGAACCTTTAAAAGCTGAAATTTCCTCTAATAGCTGAGAGAGTTTCACTCCTTTTATAGCTGGTGGATTTTGCCAAGCTAGAGCAATTCCCAGTTTGACTCGTTTTTCAGAAGAAAGTTTAGTAATATTTTTTTTATTAAAAAAAATCCTGCCTTCTGTAATTTTATACTTCGGGTTTCCTAAAATAATTTGGGCAAGGGTGGATTTCCCGCTGGCATTCGGACCCAAAAGCGCTTGGGTCTCTCCTTTCTTTATATTCAGATTAATCCCTTTTAATATTTCCTTACCGTTCCCCAAAACTTTTAAGTTTTTGATTTCTAAAAGCATAAAATAGTTATGAATTACTCCATTAGCATTAATAATCCTGGATTGACTAATAAAATTATTCCCAGAGCAATCATTATTACTCCGCCAATAAGTTTTATTATTTGTGTTTGCTCTTTGCTAATTTTCTTACCTTTGAAAAACCAGCCAAATAATAATATCACTGCGCTAAGAGGTATGATGTAAATAAGATTATAAAACAATAAATAAATATAAAAAGAAATAGTTCCTTCAAAAACTTTTGCTGATAATACACCTGTATAAATTATAGGCCAGCCAGCAGTACAAGGCAGCTCCACCAAAGAAGAAAACAAGGCCAGTATAACAGAAGCTGTGATTAGGGCTGGCAGAGAGCCGTATCTTATAACCTCTTTCATTTTTTCTATCTTTTGCATTAAAAGAGGTTTATGTTTTTCTTGTATCATTAAAGTTATACCTTTTCTAAAAGCGAAAAACTCCTTGCAATTAATCGCTCCAGCAATCAAAGCTACACTGGCAATCATTATTCTTAATGGATCAATGAATCCTATATAACGAAATATATTTAACCAGGCAGTCATAAACATAAAATAAACAATAAAAATAACTGATACAAAAGTTAAACCAACAATAAATATCCTTTTTCTGCCTGCCCCGTAGCGAGCTTGCTCTGCTTCGGGGGTTTCAGACACAGAAATTAGTAAAACGAGCAAAAAAGTCAAAACCCATAAAGTACAGGGATTAAAACCATCAATAATAGCAATAATAAAAGTAAACCAGGGTAAAGACAAATTTAAACCGAGCTCTTTGAAGGTTTCTGGCGAGGCCTGTTTAGCTAAGAAAAAAAGACCTATCAGTCCTATAATAATCAAAAGAGCAATGATAATTTTACTTTTTTCCATACCTTAATTTTTAATAACTTAAATTTTCTATTGCTTCTTTATATTTTTCTTTAGAATAAGCGCCAATAAAAACATCACAACTTATTAAAACAGTAGGCGTCCATTTAGGCCAAATTTTAAATTCTTTAGCCCTATTCTGATCATTTTCTTTAGACAAATCTAAATAAATAATTTCCTTCCCTAATTCTCTTTCAATCTCTTGTAGTCTGGGAACAACAATTTTACAAGCGCTGCAATATTCTGATTCTAAAACTATAATTTTATCAGCAAGACCTCTCTCCAAACAAGCGTCTAAATCTATCCCCCCTTCTTTGTCTAAAACAAGCGTTTCTAAATCAGCTCCGTTATGATCGTTTGGATTTTGGTTTGTATAAATTAAATAGCCGGCAATAACCGTAATAATGATAGCTGTAATACCAAATATAATAATATGTCTCGGCATTTTTATTTGTCCTTGTTTTCTAAAATTGCCTTTATTAAAACATCCTTTTCTACTATTTTAGAAAATCTTAAAATTTCCTCGCCATTTTTATTAAGGAAGATAAAACTGGGAATAGCCAAAAGATTGTATTTTTCTACAATCTCTGGATGTTCATCTCTTTCAATATACTCTGTTTTTAACCAAGGATATTCTTTTTCAATTTCTTTCCAGCGAGGCACCATCGTCTCGCAATCATCACATCCTTTTTCACCGATTTTTAAAACTTTCATAAGTTTTGTATATATCTACTGGCTGATAAAGCAGCTTTTGTGCCTTGGGCAGCAGCAATAACAATCTGTTTATATTTCTCATTAGTAATATCACCAGCAGCAAAAAGTCCTGGAACCCTTGTCTTTCCTGTTTGGGAATTTACAATAATTTCATCTCTTTTGTTGAAATCAATTAATCCTTTAACAAAGCCAGTAGCTGGAATATTTCCAATTTCAATAAAAACACCATTTACTTTAAGAGTTTCTAATTTTTTACTTTCATTATTTTTATAAACTATTGTTTCCACAAAATTTTTCCCTTTTATCTCTTTTAATTCAGCATTAGTGATAACTTCAATATTTTTGGCTCTCTTAGCTCTCTTTTGATTAGTCTCTTCAGCCTTTACCTCTACGCCATATTCTAAAATATAAATCTTTTCCGCAATCCTGCTTAAAAAAATGGCTGCCTCAAAACCAGCATTGCCGCCGCCGATAACGGCCACTGTTTTATTTTTATATAATGGCCCGTCGCAAGTCACGCAGTAACTAACACCGCGGCCAATTAGTTCTTTCTCTCCTGTAACCTCCAAGGGCCTGGGGTCAGCTCCAGAAGCAATAATAACTGAATACGATTTAAATTGTTTTTTGTTTTCAGTGAAAACGGAAAAAATCTCTCCTTGTTTTTTTATTTTTACTGCTTTATCTCGTATTATTGGTATCTTAAATTTCTTTAAATGGCTCTCAAATTTTTGGATTAGTTTCTGCCCGGAAATTTTCTTAAACCCGGAATAATTCTCAATTTCTATTGATTTTCTTCTAATCTGTCCGCCGAAATCTTTAGTGATTAAAAGAATATCAAGATTTTCTCTTGCTCCGTAAATCCCGGCTGTCATTCCAGCCGGTCCCCCGCCGATAATTATAAGATCATATTGTTTTTGATTCATATTGTATCTTTTTTAATTATTTCTCCGGGTCTGGTAAATTTTCCAGGCCAAATTTTTCTACCTGGATAAATTAAAGTCCCTACACCGGTCTTAACATTGTCCCCGAAAATAGTACCAAATTTTCTTCTTTTGGTGTCTATTAATTCTCCTTTCACTATTGTTTTTATATTTTCATTATCATGCCTTAGATTTGCTGTAATTGTTCCAGCCCCAAAATTACAATTATCTCCAATGATAGAATCAGCAACATAACTCAAATGAGCAATTTTTGTATTTTCTCCAATAATAGAGTTTTTTATTTCCACGGCTTGACCAATATGGCAATTGTCTCCAATATTAGTATATTTTCTTAAATAACAATTTGGCCCAATTTGGCAATTTTTGCCAATATAGACCGGTCCCTCAATATATGTTCCGCTTTTAATCGCAGTTCCTTTTTCTACAATGATATTCCCTTTTATCTGGCAATCCTTCTCTACTTTTCCTAAAACTTTCTTTTTCATCCTTTCCATTAGAAATTGGTTGGCATCAAGCAAGTTCCAAACATAAGGCAGAGGGATCCAATCTTTAGCTAAAATAGAATATAGCCTTTCTTTTTTTATAAATTCTTTAATAAAATCAGTAAATTCGTATTCATTACGAGACGATTTTTTTATTTTAAAATCAAGAATACTTTTATCTAAAAAATAAACGCCTGTATTAACTAAATTGCTTACATTTTCCTTTGGTTTTTCTTCTAATTCCTTAACTAAATTTCTTTTTATTAATACTTGGCCAAAAGCAGACGGTTCCTCTATTTTTTTTAATAAAATACAAGGAAATTTTTTCAGGCATTTTTTAATATCTTCTCTGTCGTATAAATCATCACCGTATAAAAGCAGAAATTCATTTCTTAATAGTAGAGCAACTTTTTTAGCAGCATCTCCGGTTCCTAATGCGTTTTTTTGCCAGACATATCTTATTTTCAAACCTTTATATTCACTGCCAATAAATTTTTTTATTATCTCTCCTTTATATCCAATAACTAAGATTACTTCTTTTACTAGACCGTTTAACTGGTCCAAATTATGTTCAAGAATAGTTCTGCCGCAAATTTTCAAAAGAGGTTTTGGCTTGCTTAAGGTAAGCAGTTCAATCCTTGTTCCTTTACCAGCAGCTAAAATCACTGCTTGAGAAATTTTTTTCATAATTTATTGAAATTTCTTGATTTCTTTTTTAATAATCTTAGAAAATTTTTCTTTTAATTGTTTAAATTTCACTTGGTCAATTGCTTCAATATATAATCGAATTATAGGAGAAGTATTAGAAACCCGAATCAAAATCCAGCCAAAAGAAAAATTCTTTTTTATTCCGTCAATAGTATTTACATTCTTATATTCCTTCAATAAATCCTTTTTTATTTTCTTTATCACTTTAAATTTATTTTCATCTGAACAATCAAATCTTATTTCCTCATAAGGATAGGTTTTAATTTCATCAACGAGCTCAGATAATTTTTTGCCTCCCTCTAAAATAATTTCCGCTATTTTAAGAGGAACAGGCAAGGCATCGTCAAATAAAAAATACTGTGTCATTACAGTGTGATTACTTTCTTCTATTCCAAGAACAGCATTATGTCTATTACAACTAGAAATTATAAAGGTATAACCAACCGGAACTCTAATAATCTTTGCTCCCAATGGCTCTAATTCTTTTTCAAAAGCCATTGAACAACTTACGGTGATAATAATTTTTTTATCCTTGGAGTTCTTAATTAAATTCTTGGCAAGGATAATCCCAACTTCATTTCCACTTAAATACCTACCTTTATCGTCTATGATTACTGCCCTATCTCCATCTCCATCAAAAGCAACTCCAAAATTTGCCTTTTCTCTTTTTACTTTTTGCTGAAGTGTCTTTATTGTTTTCGGAGTAGGTTCACTTCCTCTGCCGGAAAAACTTGGATCGATATTACAATATAATTCTGAAACATTAAATCCAAGTTTTTTAAAAATATCTGGCGCAGACAAACACATCGCCCCATTTCCACAATCCACTATAATTTTTAAATTATTATTTTTAATTTTTGAAAATTTATCCAAGAGATAGTCGGCATACTTTTTCTTAATATTAATTTTTTGGATTTTGACATTTGGATTTGATTTGGAATAATTTGACATTTGGATTTTGGATTTTATCTTCATCACTTCATCTCTAAGTTCTTTAATTTCTTCCTCTAATAATGGAGCACCATTTCCATAATGTAATTTTAGACCATTCCATTCTGAAGGAAGATGTGAAGCGGTAACATACAAACTGTAATCTTTTTTCAAATGCCAGGCAGCAAATAATACCTGACCATAAGAAGTTCTCCCTGCATGACTTACTTTCGCGCCAGTGCTTATTAAACCTTTGATTAAGGCGTTAGCTAATTTATTTCCTGATGCTCTAATGTCCTGACCAACTACAAAACTTTCTTTTTTCTTTCCTAAGACATAACCAATTTTGAACATTACTTCTTCATCAAGGTTTTTTTTATAAATCCCTCTAATATCGTAAGCCCTAAAAATATATGGGTCAATTTTTTTCATATTTTTTGGCAAGTTCAAAGGTTTTTTTATTTAAGTCGTAATGTTTTTTCGGGACTATTTTTTGAATTGCTTTGAGAATTGAATTTGGCTTTAATGGAATGATTTTTTTAAAACTGGCATAACTTAATAAATAAACGCCAGCAACAACATTACTGCCCAATTCTTTTTCGCAAATATCAGCTGCTGGAATTAAAACATGATTTTTACTGATTTTTTTAAGTTCTTTTAATATTTCTTCTTCGTTTAATAGCTTTTCTCCTAAAATTGGAATGAAAAATTTGTTTATTAGAAAAGTTGTATTTTCATTTGCAAAATAAACGCCTTTCAAACTCTCCTGTATTTCTAATGCCAAAATCAAATCAGCTCCTCCTTGAGCAACCAAAGGAGAATATATTTCTTTACCAAATCTAATATGGACCTCTACTGAACCTCCTCGTTGAGACAAACCGTGAAGTTCCGAGGTTCTAATATCATAACCTTCTATTAAAGCCGCTTCAGCTAAAATCTGCAGCAAAGTAATCAAACCCTGCCCCCCAGTGCCAACAATAACAATATTAAATTGTTCTAAACTCTTTTCCATAAATCTACTTTTTTTTCTTTAAAAATATGCAGGGATGACGGGCAATAATTATTGAAACTTCGTCTTTCTTCAAAAATTTTTGAACTGTCTGAATAAATTCTTTTTGTTTAGCTGGGTCAATAGTTTTTAGATTCTTTACTCCGCAGGCCTTAACTATATTTTCGATTTCTATCCCGTCAGGTTCGGCTGGTGCAGACGGATGCGGCTGATGGCCAGTCATAGCAGTAGTGGAATTATTCATAATAATTATTAATGGATTTGACTTGTTAAAAACAGTATTAATTAAAGCTGGAATGCCAGAATGAAAAAAAGTTGAATCACCGATAAAAGTAATCAGTTTCTGTCCGCCAGCTGGCGGAGCAGCTTTTTTAATTCCGTGAGCAATGCCGATTGAAGAACCCATACAATAAAGATAATCCTGAATATTGTGGGGAGAAAATCCGGCTAACATATAACAGCCAATATCACCGCCGAAAATTACATCCATATCTTTAGCGGCTTTCTTCACACCGTTAAAAACAAACCAATAAGGACAACCTGGGCAAAGCTGAGGATGTCTTTTGGCGCCATGTATCTTGTATTTTGTATCTTGTATCTTGTATTTCTTGCCTGTAAATTCAGCAATTACCTGAATAACTATTTCAGGTTTCAACTCGCCCACTTCTGGCACTGAATCCTTTCCTATGACCCTTAAATCGCAATTAACCTCCTTTGCCAGTTTATTTACTTCATTTTCTAAATATGGTTCTAATTCTTCTACTATCAAAACTTTTATTAATCCGCCAGCTGACGGACCAATAAACTTCTTAATTTTTTCTTCTGGTAAAGGATTAAAAAAGCCCAATTTCAAAACTGGGATATCTAAATTTAATTCTTTTAAAGCTTCCTTTACATACAAATAAGACACACCCGATGTTATAATTCCTAATTTACTAGAAGTCGGATTTCCAAATATTGAATTTATTTTACTATTTTCGGAAAACTCTCTAATTTTTTCAATCTTCTCCAATAATTCCTGATGCATTTCCAAAACTCTTGGCGGCATTGTCACGAATTTTTTGTGGTCTTTGACAAATTTTCCTTTTTTAGATAATTGATCACTAATCACTGATAATTTAACTGGCGCGCTTTGATGAGCAACCCTTGTTGTTTCCCTAACCATTATTGGTATCTCAAATTTCTCAGACAAATCAAAAGCAAATTTTACAAAGTCCTTACATTCCTGCGGGGTTGATGGTTCAAGAATAGGAATATGCGCCAAAGCTGCAAAAGCCCGAGTATTCTCTTCGGACTGAGCTGAACTATGACAAGAAGGATCATCTGCTGACAAGATAACCATTCCTCCTTTAACCCCGGAATAAACCAAAGGAAGCAAAAAATCAGAAGCAACATTCAAACCAAAATTTTTCATAGCTACCAAAGAACGCAAACCGCAGAAAGAAGCGCCTCCTGCTGCTTCCATTGCCACTTTTTCATTCACAGAAAACTCAAAATACAAGCCTTTAATTTCGTCTTTAGAGTTTTGAATCTGATAAAAACTATTACCGATTTCCGAAGCCGGCGTCCCGGGATAAGTAGAAACAAACTGGACGCCTGCTTCCAAAGCGCCCCTCACTATTGCCTCGTTTCCTAAAAGGATAACTTTTTTGTTTTCTTTTTCTAAAATATTTTCAAACATCTATTTATTATTTGTTTTATACGCCTCAATTGCTTTTTTGATTATTTCCAATGCTTTTTCTTTGCCTTCAAATTCTCCTACTTTCACATGCTCATATTTTTCCGGTTCCAGTTTTTTATAGTCCTCTAAATAAACTTTTATTTCTTTTTTAAGATGCTCGCTCACGTCGCTTATATCCTGAATTTCCTTAAACCTTGGGTCAACTTTTTTAATAGGAACAGCAACAATTTTATCATCATTGCCTGCCTCGTCTTTCATTAAAATCGTGCCAATTGGTCGGGCTTTAACAACACAGCCCGGAAAAGTAGGATAAGTAGTCAACAATAAAACATCCAAGGCATCGCCGTCTCCTGAATGAGTTTGGGGTATAAAGCCGTAATCATAAGGATTAAACATAGGCGAATAACAAACTCTATCTAATTTATGATGGCCTTTTTCCTCATCATATTCATATTTGTTGACAGAGCCCTTGGGAATATCCACCACTACATTTATTTCCTCTGGCAAATTATCACCAGATGGAATGTCTTTATAAAGATTTGTCATATTTTTTATTCCACAGTTACGCTCTTTGCTAAATTTCTGGGCTTGTCTATATCTAAACCAAGTTCCAAGCCAAGATAAGCAGCAAAAAGATGTAATGGGATTACTGATAAAATTGGAGTAAGCATCTCCAAGGTTTTTGGAATATATATAACATCATCAACTAAGTTTTTTATTTCTTCATTTCCTTCAGTGGCCACAGCTAAAATTTTTCCCTGTCTTGCTTTAATTTCTTCAATCGCATTCTTCATTTTATCATAAACTGAGTCAGAAGGACAGATAACAACTGTTGGAAAATCCTTGTCAGTTAGAGCAATCTGGCCATGTTTTAATTCTCCAGCAGGTAAGCCCTCTGCATGAATTTTCCAGGCAATCTCCTTTAATTTCAAAGCGCCTTCTGACGCGATAGAAGAATTGTATTTTCTTCCCAAAAAATAAAAATTCCTATATTGAGAATATTTTCCCGCCAATTCTTTAATATAATCGGCCTGGCTAAAAATCTTTTTAGACAAATCAGGCAATTTTTGCAATTCCTCCAAAATCTTTTTGCCAACAACCAAACTCATTTCTCTCTGCCTGCCAAGCCCAACAGTAATCAGAACCAAAATTGACAACTGGGAAATAAACGCTTTTGAAGAAGCAACCGCAATTTCAGGACCCACGCGGCAATAAACGCCGGCATCTGTTTCCCTACTAATAGAAGAGCCAACTGTATTAACTAAACCTAAAGTTAGACAGTCCTTTCTCTTGGCTTCCTTTACTGCCTCTAAGGTATCTGCTGTTTCACCTGATTGGGAAATAGCCAAAACAGCTGTTTTATCATCTAAAATAGAATTTTTATAGCGAAATTCAGAAGCGATTTCTGTTTTTGCCGGCAATTTGGCATATTCTTCAAGCATATACTCGCCTACCTTAGCTGCATAGCTTGCGGTGCCACATCCAACAATAATTATTTTCTCCACCTTTTTTAACTGCTCTAAAACTTGTTCTAATCCTCCTAATTTTGCTAATCCTTGCTCTAAAACAGTCCTACCAACAATGCTCTTTTCAATTGCCTCCGGCTCCTCAAAAATCTCTTTTAACATAAAATGGGAAAAACCCTGTTTTTGCGCCTCTTCTGCATCCCAGTCAATTTTTTCAATCGGCTTTTCTTTTAAGATAAAAAAATTATTAGGAGATAATACAGCAATTTCATTATCATCTAAATTAATAACTTGTCTAGTATATGATACTATTGCTGAAGAATCAGAAGCTACTAAAAATTCATCATTATTTATTCCTAAAATCAAAGGTGAACCAAGTTTGGCAGCCACAATCTTTTGAGGATCCTTTTTAGAAATAACAGCAATTCCATAAGTGCCTCTCACTTTTTTTAATGCCTGCCTGACTGCTTCCTCAAGATTGCCCTGAAAATACTTCTCAATTAAATGTGCTAATACTTCTGTGTCTGTCTCGCTAGTAAATTGATGTCCTTCGTTAATCAGTTGTTCTTTTAATTCTTTATAGTTTTCAATAATCCCATTATGAACTAAAAAGATATTTTTCTGACAATCAAAATGCGGATGAGTATTTGCCTCTGTAACGACTCCAGTAGTAGCCCAGCGAGTATGACCAAGCCCTATCGTTCCATTTACTTTATTTAAAAAATCATCTTCAAGATGCTTTTCAAAATCAGAAATTTTACCTGTTTTTTTTAATAAAAAATCTTTATCTTTATCCAAAACAAAAAAGCCAAAGGAGTCGTATCCTCTATATTCTAACCGCTTCAAACCGGACAATAAAATAGGAAAAGCTGGTCTTTTTCCAATGTAGCCGACTATGCCGCACATAAATGTTCGCTTGCCCTAACGGGCTTCGCTCAAATTTCTAATTTCTAATTCTTAATTGAAAATTAGTTAATTGCTGGACAGAGCGAAGCTCTGAACTCCCCGTAGGGTTGCAATTTAATGAAAATTGAAAATTGAAAATTTTAACGATAGTTTTTTATCTTAGACCACAAAATTGATTAACCTACCTTTCACAAATATGGTCTTTTTTATGGGTTTCCCTTCTATCCATTTTTTAACTTTTTCTCGCTTTAATGTCAATTGATTTGCTTCTTTTTCTGAAATATTTGCCTCAACTTCAATTTTATCCCGGACTTTGCCATTAATTTGAATAACTAAATTTATTTTTTCTTCCTTAACGAGCTTCGGATCATATTTAGGCCATTTTTCTTTAAAAATACTTTTCTTATGGCCTAATTTCTGCCAGAGCTCTTCAGAAATATGAGGAGCAAAAGGAGAAAGCAAAATCAACATTTTTTCAATTGTATCTTTGCCAACTTCTTTTTTATCTTCCAGCCCTAAATTTACAAATTTCATAAAACCGGCAATTATGGTATTGAACTTTGTCGCTTCCAAATCTTCATCTATTTTTTTATTAAGCTGGTGAATCGCTCTTATTATTTTGGGACTGCTTTTCTCATTTTCAGAACATTCCAAACTCAACTTCCAAACTTTTTCTAAAAATCGGTAAACGCCTTTCACTCCTTTAGTACTCCAAGTAATTGCCTGACCAAATGGGCCCATAAACATTTCATAAATCCGCAAAGTATCTGCTCCGTATTCTTTAATAATATCATCGGGGTTAACTACGTTACCAAATGATTTTGACATTTTTCTCCCATCTTCGGCTAAAACTATTCCATGAGAAGTTCTTCGAGTATAGGGTTCTGCCTGCGGAGCAATGCCAATATCAAAAAGAAACTTATACCAGAAACGAGAATATAGAAGATGCAGGGTTGTATGCTCCATTCCGCCATTATACCAATCTACTGGCAGCCAATATTTTAATTTTTTGGAATCAGCTAATGATTTATCATTATATGGATCAGTATAGCGCATAAAATACCAGGAAGAACCAGCCCAGTTAGGCATCGTGTCTGTCTCTCTTTTAGCTGGTCCCTTACATTTTGGGCATTTGATATTGACCCATTCAGAGATTTTTGCCAGAGGCGATTCACCAGTGCCTGTTGGCTGATATTTTTCAACATATGGAAGCTCTATTGGTAAATCCTTTTCCGGCACTGGTACTGCGCCGCATTTTTCACAATGAATAAGCGGGATCGGCTCTCCCCAATAATGCTGCCTGGAAAATATCCAATCGCGAAGCTTATAATGAATTGCTTTTCTGCCAAAGCCCTGCTTTTCAGTATATTTTAGTATTTCCCTTCTTGCTTTTTCCGAAGTTAAACCCGAAAATTGTCCGGAGTCAATCAAAACTCCGTCTTCTATAAAAGATTCATTTAACTGGGGGAGAACGGTTCTCGTTGATTTTATCAACGAGAACCGTTCTCGTGAGATTATTACTTCTTTGACTGACAATTTATATTTTTTAGCAAAATTAAAATCTCGTTTGTCATGGGCAGGAACAAGCATTACTGCCCCTCCTCCATAAGTTGCCACTATATAATCCCCTACCCAAATAGGAATTTTCTCATTATTAACTGGATTAAGACAATAAGAACCAGTAAAAACTCCTGTTTTCTCTTTTTTTATTTCTGTTCTTTCAAAATCACTTTTTTTCTTTGACTGTTCAATGTAATTCATTACTTTCTCCTTATTGTCATCTGTAATTAGCTTTTCAACCAAGGAATGTTCCGGAGCCAAAATAACAGCCGTCACCCCGAAAATAGTGTCAGTTCTGGTGGTAAAAACTTTTATTGTATCTTTAGAATTCTCAGTTTTGAAATCAATTTCTGTACCGCAACTTTTTCCGATCCAATTTATTTGCTGGGTTTTAATTTTTTCTAAATAATCAAGCTTTTCTAAATCATCTATTAGCCTGTCAGCATATTTAGTGATTTTTAACATCCATTGTTTTTTTATTTTTTTCTCTACTTGAGTACCGCAGCGCTCGCACTTGCCGGAAACCACTTCTTCATTAGCCAAGCCAGCCTTACAGGAAGGACACCAGTTTATTGGTATTTCCGCCTGATAAGCCAATCCCTTTTCAAAAAACTTAAGAAAAATCCACTGAGTCCATTTGTAGTATTTTGGGTTAGTGGTATTAATTTCCCGGTTCCAATCAAAAGAAAGACTTAAGCTTTTAAGTTGTCTTTTAAAATTGGCAATATTTTTTTGGGTTGCTTCTTTGGGATGAATTCCTGTTTTTATAGCGTAATTTTCTGCTGGCAGTCCAAAGGCATCCCAGCCAATGGGAAACAACACATTGAAACCTTCCATTCTTTTCTTTCGAGCAACAGCGTCCAAAGCAGAGTAAGATCTTAAATGACCTACATGAAGCCCTTCTCCTGAAGGGTAAGGAAACTCAATTAAAATATATTTTTTAGGTTTCTTTGAAAAATCTTGAGCTCTATATATTTCTGATTTTTCCCAAGCTCTTTGCCATTTTGGCTCAATTTTTTGCGGCTCGTATTTTTTCATGTATATACTTAATCATATAAAAAAAATCGGCTCATTACAAGTTAAAAAGACATCCGGGATGGCTTCCCGGATGTCTTTTTCTAAAATTGGTTAATTAAATTTTAAACAACTTTTTAGCGTTTTGGAAAGTGATTTCAGCTAATTTTTCAAAACTTATGTCTTTAATTTTAGCAATATGCTCGGCAACGAATTTGATAAAAATGGGTTCATTGCGAATTGGTGGTGTGGCGCCCGCTTTCGTCCCGCTGAAAGCGGGACTTCGGCGAGGCAAAGGAGTCAAAAAAGGACAATCTGTTTCAATTAAAATTTTATTCAAGGGTGTTTTTTTAATATTTGCTTCAAAATCAATTCCTTCAATAGTTTTAAAAATTATTCCGTTAAAGCCAATATAATATCCGAAATCTAAATATTTTTGAAGCTCTTTTGTGTTTCCCACAAAACCATGGGCTACTGCTTTTTTAGGTCTGGTTTCTAAATTTTCTGAAAGAAATTCAATCAAATCTTGATGAGCCATTCGGCAGTGAAAAATTACTGGCAAATTCAGCTCTTTTGCTAATTTTAATTCCTGCTTAAGAAGTCTTTTCTGTTTTTCTTTGAAAAGCGCGAGTTTTTTCTTTGTTTTTGGCTTGTAATAATAATCCAATCCGATTTCACCAATGGCTACTATCTTTTCAGAACTCAAAGCAAGTTTTTTGTATTTCTCGTAATCAAATTGTTTTTCTCTTTCAATAATATATTCTGCATTATTTATTTTAATCTTTACTTCCTTTTCTCCCAATTGATCCGGGTGAAGCCCAACAGCTGCAAAAATTCCTTTAGAATATTTTTCCGCAATCTCAACTGCCTTTTTTGATGTCTCATAATTTATACCAACATTTATCACCCAAACATTATTTTTTTGGCATCGCTTTATTACCTTTTCCAAATCCTTCTCAAAAGGCGATGAATTTAAATGAGCATGGGTATCTATAAGCATTTTAACATTTAAACATATTAATATAGGAAAGCATAGAAAAGTGGCGATGTTTGACATCGCCACCTACACTTTTTATTTAAGACGAGGAAATAATGGCTTACTTTTTTTAGTTTTCATTTGTTTCAATATTTTTTCTGATGTTTCTGGTAAAAATGGCTCTAACATTTCAGCTATATTCCTTAAAGCAAATAATAACTCACTAATTACTAATGACTGCCTCTCGGATTTCTCCCAAGGTCGTTCTTTTTCAATAGTCCTATCGCAAAAACTAATCAGTTTCCAAATTTCTCTCAAGGCCTCATTAAATTTAAAATCATCTAATGATTTTCTATAATTCTTCCGAGTTTTATCTATTATTCTTTGAAAATTGGTGTTTGGTGTTTTATTGAAAATTGCTGACGCCGAAGGCGACTCCCCGTAGGGTTGCAATTGAAAATTGAAAATTTCAGCAAGAGTAATTACTCTTGCTGTGAGGTTTCCAAGCCCGCTCGCCAAATCAGAATTATATCTTTGCTCAAATTTCTCATAAGTAAAATCACCGTCTTCAGTCGGAGAAATCTCGCGCAGAAGAAAATATCTAACAGCATCAGTCCCATATTTTTCAACTAATACAAATGGGTCAACTACATTTCCTAATGACTTTGACATTTTTTGACCTTCGGAAGTAATAAAACCGTGAACAAGTACAACCTTAGGTAATTTTAATTTTAAAGAAAGTAAAATAGCAAGCCAAATTATAGCATGAAATCTGATTATATCTTTTCCAATACAATGTACATCAGCTGGCCAGAATTTTTTGAATTTTTCATTATTTTGAGCATAACCAAGAGCGGAAACATAATTTACAAGAGCATCGCTCCATACGTAAATAGTCTGACTGTTGTCTTTTGGCACAGGAATTCCCCATTTCAAATTTTGCCTTGAGCGAGAAAAACTAATATTTTTTAATCCTTGTTTTACAAAACTTAAAATCTCGTTTTTTCTGGTTTGAGGAATAATTCTAACCTTATCTTTTTCTATCGCCTCTTTTATTTTTTTTGAGTACTTTGAGAGTTTAAAAAAATAATTCTCTTCTTCAATAACCTCTGGCCTTTTTTTGTGAATAGGACATTTTCCACTAACTAAATCTTTTTCTGTAATAAAGGCTTCACAACCGACACAATAAAAACCCTTATATTTTTTCTTGTAAATATCGTTATTTTCTTTCAATTCTAGCCAAACTTTTTTTACTGTTGGCCAATGACGTTTTTGATTAGTAGTTCTAATAAAATCGTCATTTGATAAATTTAAAACATTTGTTAGTTTTCTAAACTTATCTGAAATCTCATCGGTAAATTCTTTTGGATTCTTGCCAGCTTTTTCAGCCGCTTTTAAATTTTTTTGGCCATGTTCATCTGTACCGGTTAAAAAGAAAGTTTCTTCATTCAAAAGCCGATGATGCCTAGCGAGAACATCGGCTTGAATTAGTTCTTGAGCAAATCCTATATGTGGCGGAGCATTTGTATAAGCTAAACTACTGGTGATATAAAATTTTTTCTTTTTTGACTTAGTGATTGACATATTTCATTGCTCTTTCTGAAGTATTATTTCCTCCTCTTCTTTTCGTCTTTCTAAAAAGTCTTTGAAAAAATTCATTAAGATTGCGGCTAATGGCACAGCCAAAATAGCTCCTAATGGCCCCCAGAATTTTCCGCCGATAAAAAGAGCAATTAAAACTAAAATCGGAGAAACTTTTATAACTTTTCTGGAAAGAACCGGCAAAAGAATGGTGTTTTCAATAAGCTGGATAAGGCCAAAAGCTATTAAAACAAAAATTGCCTTTAACAAATTGTCCATAGAAATTACAAAAAAGGCAATGATGACAGCGAAAAATGGTCCGATTATGGGAACAAAATCAAAAACACCGGCGATTAAAGCCAAAGAAATTGGATATTCTACATTGAGAAGATAAAAAGCAATATAAGAACTTACCCCAACAAATATAACTCCAATGATACGCATAAAAAACCAACCAGTAATTTTTTTCTGTGATTCTATCCAGGCACTTAAAAGATATCCTTCATATTTTTTGGGAAAGAAAAGAGTTAGGCCTTTCTCTACATTTTTTCTTTCCAAGGAGAGAAAAATGGCAATGGTAATAATAAAAACAGTGCTAAAAATTCCTCCAAAGAAAACAAAAATAGCGCTAAAAATATTACCTCCCATTTTTTCTAAACTACCCTGAATTGTTATTAAAAAGGTTTCCAGATTTTTGAATGATTCAAAACCTACTTTTTCAAAATAAGGAGAAATTTTTCCAAAGTATTCTGGGAAAATCTGAGGAAAATATTCAGAAAAATACTGGATCTCTGAAATAAAATAAGGAAGGGAAAGATAAATAGAAAAACTCAAAATAGCGAAAATTGAAAGATAGATAAAAACCACGGCCAAAACACGAGGAATTCTTCTTCTTCCTAACCATTCAATTGCCGGCTCAAAAAGAATAGCGATAACAAAAGCAAAAGCAAACCAGACCAAAAATTCGCTGATTGAATATAAAAAATAAAGTACTATACCAGCTACAGCAATTTTTAAAATTGTGGCCCAGCTAATATCTAATGTTTTTTCATTGTCCATAATAGGTAAGCGAGAACGGTTCTCGTTTAGGAGAACTGTTCTTCAATAGTTAAATTTTAAGGATTTTCTCAAATTTTTCTTTATTTTTAAATGGTCCGATAAGTGCCAAGTTTAATTTTTCTGGCTGAAAAATATCCTTAGCTACTTTTAGAATATCATTTTCTGTAACTTGGTCAATCTTTTTAAATTCCTGTTCCGGAGTTGAAATCTTCCCAGTCAATAATTCCTGGCCAGTATAAAAAGAGGCCTGAGCATCAGAAGACTCTAAAGACAAAGTTAAAGTTCCTTTCAAGTAATCTTTTGCCTTTTGGAGTTCTGCTTTAGTTATATTTCTATCTTTTATTGACTTATATTCTTTTAAAATCAGAGTTATCGCTTCTTCTACTTTTTCGTTTCGGATTCCAGCTAATGTAACTAAATATCCAGTATCTGTATAGGTCTCTGCAGGGGTTTTAATATAATAAGCCAAACCTCGACGTTCTCTTATAGAAATAAAAAGCCGAGAGCTCATAAATCCTCCTAAAATTGTAGCCAATAGAGCTTGAGCATACTTTTTGGGACTGAATAAATCATATCCTCTTACTCCTAAAGCAAGATGGGTTTGGTCGGTTTTTTTAAAATGGACTAAACATTTGGGTTTGGTTTGTTTTTCTATTACTTTTGGTTTTCGTTTCGGTGCTATTTTTCTTATATTCTTAAAATATTTTTTAATTTTATTTTCCACTGATTTCCCGTCTATATTTCCGGCAACGCAAATAATAGTATTTTTAGCGGTATAATGATTTTTTGAATAATCTAAAAAATGTTTTCTTTTTAATCTTTTCACAATTTCTTTTTCTCCAATTATAAGCCATCCTGCTGGTTGATCACCATAAAGCAGCTTCTCCCAAAGGTCTCCAATATGAAGCATTGGTGTATCTAAATACATATTCATTTCTTCAATAATTGTTCCTTTTTCCCTTTCTATTTCTTCTTCTTCTATTTTTGAATTTAAGAAATTATCTGAAACCCAGTCTATTGCTAAATCTGTATGCCTTGAATCTACCTTTGCCCAGTAACCAGTAAACTCTTTTTCAGTAAAAGCATTATAAATTCCTCCTACCTTATCTAGAATTTCAGTAATCTTTAAGGTATTGGGTCTCTTTTTTGTTCCTTTAAAAAACATATGCTCCAAGAAATGAGAAATGCCATTAATATCTTTTGTTTCATACTTTGAACCGGTTCCTACCAAGACCAAAACAGTTACTGCTTGAGTATTCTTCATTGGAACAGTGATTATACGCAAACCATTTTTAAGAGTAGTTTTTTTATACATTGCCTTTCTTTTTTATTATTTCTATAAGCTCCTCTATTTTTACTCTTTCTTGCTTCATTGTATCGCGGTCGCGGAGAGTTAAATCATTATTTTCTAAAGTTTCAAAATCTACGGTTAAACACAGAAGTGTTCCAATCTCGTCCTGCCGGCGATAGCGCCGGCCGATTGAACCAAGCTCGTCATACTGGCAATTAAAATGAGGTTTTAATAATTGGTAAACTTCTTTAGCTTTCTTAACTAATTCTGGCTTGTTGCGGACTAAAGGTAAAACTGCTGCTTTAATCGGAGCTAATCGTTTATCTAATTTCAAAACTGATTCAACTTCCTTGACTGCCTTTGTTGTTTTTGTCCTCCCTCCTTTTACTTCAGTATAAGCATCACAAAGAAAAGCTAATAAAATACGTTCTACTCCTACTGATGTTTCAATAATATGAGGAATGTATTTTTTACCAGTTGCTTCATCAAAATACTTTAAATCTTCTATACTATGTTTGCTATGATTGGATAAATCATAATCTCCCCGATTATGAACTCCTTCAATTTCTTTCCAGCCAAATGGAAAATGATATTCAATATCTACTTGTCTCTTGGCATAATGAGCTCTCTCCTTTTTAGGAATTTCTACGAGTCTTAAATTCTCTTTTTTTATCCCTAAATCTAAATACCATTTCAGACGCTCTTCTTTCCAATAATTAAACCAATCATCTGCCTTAGATGATTCAGAAAACCACTGCATCTCCATCTGCTCAAATTCCCGGAGGCGAAAAATATAATTGCCAGGCGTAATTTCATTTCTAAATGCCTTGCCAATCTGAGCAATACCAAAAGGAACTTTCATTCGCGTAGAATTGACTACATTAAGAAAATTAACATAAATCCCCTGACAAGTTTCCGGCCTTAAATAAGTCAGAGAGTTTTCATTTTCAACCGGTCCTACGAATGTTTTCATCATTAGATTAAATTTCCTCGGTTTTGTTAATTCTCCTCCGCATTCCGGACATTTGAGGGACTGTCCCTCCCCTGTCCCTCGTTTGAGATTTCATCCATCTTAAACCGCTTATGGCATTTTTTACACTCAACCAGCTCGTCAGCAAACCCAGCAGCTAAATGGCCAGATGCCTGCCAAACCTTTGACGACATTAAAACACCAGCATCTAATCCAGTAATATTATCATGAAGTTTCGTCATTTCATCCCACCAGAGCTTTTTAATGTTCTGTTTCATCTCAACCCCTAATGGCCCGAAATCATAACAACTTGAAAAACCGCCGTAAATCTCGGAACTGGGGAAGATAAACCCCCGCCTTTTGCAAAGAGAAATAATTTTATTCATTAGATTTTCCATTAGTTTTATTCTAACGAATTTTTACAAAAATAAAAAGGGGATAAAACTATTCCCTTCTATTTGTTTAACGTGTTTAAAAAGGAAGTTTAAACAGATTATTTAATAGGGTAAATTTTTCCTACTAACATTTCTAACAAATTTTTTACTTCTTCTTGGGTTTCGGTTTCGGTTTTGCTTTCAACAAATTTTTGCCACTGGGTTTTTATAGGAAAACATTTATTTTTATTTTAAGGAAAGGAATCAGAGAATCATTTGTCTCGAACGCAAACCACATAATAAGTACTAGTCTTATTGTCGTGGACAAGGTAGCCGTAGATGCTGTCCAGGGTGTAGGCGTAGCTCGCGTAGGTAGGTCTAGTAGTACTGGACCAATAGCCGTCATTCGCATAGTTGGTAAATTTTGTTGTATGCCAATAAGATGAACCTTCGTAGCCGTAATCTATTATTGAAACAAGCTCATTGGCTTTTGGCAGGCGCCAACCGGTACCAGGTAAAATACTATCCAGACCATTACATTCCTGCAAAGCGGCTTTCCAATTTTTTCCGCTTGTTGAAGCGTCTTTTTCCCAGCAAAGGTCTGTTAGGGAATCATAGACTGTTCCAGC
>JAUWMZ010000002.1 GCA_030612885.1 Candidatus Nealsoniibacteriota bacterium | reverse complement strand
GTTCAGAAAATTTTTGCCGTAAATTAGGCAGGCGGGGCTTCGCCCCGCCTGCCGATTCTCATTATTTTTTCAGGTCTTTTTTCTTGCTCTGATGAATTAAATTTGGTAAGATAATAGAGAAAGTTTGAAAGCGTTTAATTTTTTAGCCAAAAGATTTTTCTCAATTCACTTGTGGAGTTATCCACAATTGACAATTTTTTCTTTTTTCAAAAGTATGATATAATAAAAATGAACACAAACCCAATGCTCCCGCAATTTTTATTACAACCATCAACAAGTTGTAATCCTAAAGGGGCAACTTCTGTTCAAATTCGCGAGAGCGGGTTTGTGTTCACAGGGTTGTCCCTTTGGTTTGAAAACTATGAACAAAACAAAATTCAAAAATTGCGCTATCTATACAAGGGTTTCAACGGATATGCAAGCGGAAAAAGAATTTTCTTCTTGCGAGGCGCAAGAGGAAAAAATTAAATCGTTTGTCGCAAGTCAAAATAACTGGCAGGTTTCCAAAGTTTATTCTGACGCTGGATATTCCGGAGCAAACATCAATCGTCCGGCTTTGCAGGAATTATTTTCTGATTTGAAAAAAGAAAAAATTGATATTGTCTTATCTTACAAAATTGACCGGCTCACTCGCTCGCCAAAAGATTTTTATCAATTGATTGAATTTTTTGAGCAATCAAAAATTGATTTTATTTCTATCACTGAAAGGTTTGATACCTCTACTCCGTCTGGTCGGCTTTTAAGAAACATAATGCTCACTTTTGCCCAATTTGAAAGAGAACTGACATCAGAAAGAACAAAAGATAAACTATTTGAACGAGCCAAAAAAGGATTTTGGAACGGCGGTAGCGTGCCTTTTGGTTATAAAAGGAAAAACAAAAAACTTGTTATCAATAAAAAAGAAGCCGAAGAAATAAAATCAATTTTTGAAACCTATCTTGAAACTGGTTTTATAGGCAAGGTTTATGATTTTTTGAAAGAGAAAGGTATTAAAGATAGGCAGGGAAAAATTTTCTCTACGTCATTTTTGGCCCGTATTTTGAGAAACATCACTTATACCGGAAAAATCAAATACGCTGACAAAATTTATCAAGGAATTCACCAGCCGATAATTTCTGAAGAAGTTTTTAATATTGATCAAAAAATTCACAAAAAGAGAATAAGAAAATTTAGAGTGTATAAAAATTTTCTTTTTGGCGGATTAATCAATTGCAAAGAGTGCGGCTATAAAATGAGTCCTTGTTTTACCAATAAATGGAAACAAAGAAAACTAAAAAGGTATTATTACTACCGTTGCACTTCTACCAACAAAAAGGGTTGGCAGGCTTGTTCAATAAAACAAGTCAGCGCCGAACGATTGGAAAACTATATTTTGGAAAATTTAGAGCGAATTTCTTTGGATAAAAACTACATTGAAAACCTTGTTTTTCGGTTAAATCATAACCTAAAAACGCCCCATCGAGACGGACACGAACCATCAGAGTTATGCTCTAAATTTTCCAAATTCTCGTTGGAAGCCATCTCCTCTATTCTAAAATCCTTCCTATCCGCACTCGTCCGGAAAAAAGGAATTGAGAAAAATCTTTTGGCTAAAAAATTCATTGAAAAAATAATTTACTCGTCAGAAAACATTAAAATCAATCTCTTTTATTCGGAAAATTCAAAGAATTTTCAAAATTTTGGCGATGAAAAAAGCCCAGCCCTGCGAAGCAGGGCTGGGCTGTCGGGGCGAAGCCCCGACAAAGAAAGTTCTGTTTCTCTGTTAAATAATCAGTTCGTATCCGACAAAACGAGTGCGCTCAGCAGGAATCGAACCTGCAACCTTATCCTTAAAAGGGATCTGCTCTACCTAGTTGAGCTATGAGCGCAAAACCGCATCTCGTTACGCTCGGGCGGAATTTCTAATTTCTAATTTTTTTTATATTCCTTCTTCTTTCAGTTTCTCCAACAATTCTTTCTGTTTTCTGGTTAGCCGTTTTGGCGTCTTAATCTCTAATTCTACATACATATTTCCTTTGCCGAAGCCGGAAAAATGAGAAATGCCTTTTCCAGAAATCCGTAAAACCTTGCCTGATTCTATACCAGCCGGCACTTTTAATAAAATCTTTTTTCCTTCTAATGTTGGTATATCTATTTCGTTTCCTAAAGCTGCTTGGGAAAAAGCAATAGGAACTGAAATGTATAAATCATCTCCTCTTCTCATAAACAGAGGATGCTTTTTAACAATAATTCTCACATACAAATCGCCAGAACCTCCTCCTTTTTTACCAGCATCGCCTTTACCTTCAATCTTTATTACTTGATTAGTGTCTACTCCGGCCGGAATATAAACAAAGATTTCTTCTTCTTTCTTAATCCTTCCCTCACCCTTACAAACATTACAGGGTTTTTCCGGTTTTGTTCCTTCGCCTCCGCATTCAGGACAGATAACATAACGGGTAACAGAACCAAAAATCGTTCTTTTTATCTGTTGAACCTGTCCCGTGCCGCGGCAGGTAAAACATTCTTTTACAGAAGTTCCAGGTTCGGCACCGGTTCCATTACAACGAGAACAAACATTCATTTTATAAAGTGTAATTTTTCTTTCTTGGCTTTTTAAAACTGCTTCTAATGGAATTTCAATATCAATTTCAATATCTCTTCCTCTTTTTAAATCTCTTTTCTTTCGGCTGTCAAATCCAGCGCCGAAAAACTCCTCAAACATTTCTCCTATATCACCAAAGCCAAAATCTGCGCCCGGACCAAATCCAGTACTAAAATCAAAACCCTGCTCAAAACCAGGTCCGGCTTCAAAAGTTTTACCAAAACGATCATACTGGGCTCTTTTATCTTTATTAGAGAGAATCTGGTATGCCTCGTTTATCTCTTTAAATTTCTTTTCATCGCCTCCTTTATCCGGATGGTGTTGATGAGCCAGTTTTCTATATGCTTTTTTAATTTCTTCTTGATTAGCGTCTCTTGAAACGCCAAGAATTTGATAGTAGTCAGCCATAACTTAAAATTTTCAATTTTCAATTTTCATTAAATTTTCAATTTTAGAATTTTCAATTAAAAATTAGAAATTGATTAGAAATTATTTTTCGTGGTATTCTCCTTCTTCTGTCCCTTTTTTATCATCTTTCTCTTCTGGTTTTTCCTTTCCAGGTTCTCCTTGACCCGGCTGTTGCCCTGGCTGTTGGCCATACATCTGGGCTCCGATTTTCTGAATTACCTGCGATAGCTCTGATGTTTTGCTTTTTATTTCATCTATATTATCACTATCTTTAACTTTTTTCAATCCATCAATTTTTTCCTCAATCTCTTTTTTTGTATCTGCTGAGATTTTATCACCGGCCTCTCTCAAGGTCTTTTCAGTAGTATAAACTAAATTATCAGCAATATTACGAGCTTCAATTATTTCTTTCTTCTTTATATCTTCTTGAGCATGCACTTCCGCTTCCTTTTTCATTTTTTCCACTTCCTCTTTAGAAACTCCGCAAGAACCTTCAATCCTAATTGACTGTTCCTTTCCAGTAGCTTTATCCTTTGCTGAAACATTCAAAATACCATTAGCGTCTATGTCAAAGCTCACCTCAATCTGGGGAAGACCTCTCGGCGCCGGCGGAATTCCGTCTAAAATAAATCTGCCTAAGGTTTTGTTGTCAGCTGCCATTGGTCTTTCTCCCTGCAAAACATGAATTTCCACTGAGGGCTGATTTTCAGCAGCGGTAGAAAAAACCTGTGTTTTAGAAGTTGGAACAGTTGTATTTTTAGAAATTAAAACAGTATTTACATTACCAAGAGTTTCAATGCCTAAAGATAAAGGAGTAACATCTAAAAGCAAAACATCTTTGACCTCTCCTTGTAAAATTCCCGCCTGAACCGCAGCGCCAACAGCTACCACTTCATCGGGATTGATTTCTTTGCTTGCCTCTTTACCAAATAGGTTTTTAATTTCCTCTTGAATCTTCGGTGTTCTTGTCTGTCCGCCGACTAAAACAATTTCATCTACATCCTTTGGCTCCAAACCTGCCTCTTTCAGAGTTTGCCGGGTTAATTCAATCGATTTATCAATATATTCCTTAACTAAATTTTCAAATTCCGCTCTGCTTAATTTAAAAAGCAGATGTTTTGGACCGGCAGAATCCGAAGTGATAAAAGGAAGATTGATTTCTGTTTCTAAAGTAGTAGACAACTCAATTTTTGCTTTTTCTGCTGTTTCTTTTAAGCGCTGGAGGGCTAACTGGTCTTTAGACAAATCAATGCCCTGGTCTTTCTTGAATTTATCCACTAACCAGACAATGATTTTCTGGTCAAAATCATCCCCGCCTAAATGAGTGTCACCGCCTGTTCCTTTTACCTCAACTGTATCTTCACTTATATCTAAGATTGAAATATCAAAAGTTCCGCCGCCAAAATCAAAGACAATAATTTTTCTCTCGCCTTTTTTGGTCAAGCCATAAGCTAAAGCAGCAGCAGTAGGTTCATTGATAACTCTTTTCACCTTAAAACCAGCTACTTCTCCAGCCACTTTTGTCGCTTTTCTTTGGGAATCATCAAAATAAGCCGGGCAAGTAATTATAGCTTCCTCTATTTTTTCTCCTAGCTTCTCTTCGGCATCTTTCTTTAACTTTTGTAAAATCATTGCTGAAATCTCCAACGGTTTATACCACTTATCCCCCATCTTTATTTCTACTCCGTTATCACTCGCCTCTCTAATCTCGTAAGGCAGAAGTTTTTTATCATTTTGAACTTCTGCATCAGAAAATTTTCTTCCAATTAATCTTTTTGTGGAAAAAATGGTATTTTGAGGATTAGTAATCTCCTGACGTCTGGCTAAAACTCCTACTAATCTTTCGTTGTTTTTTGTCAAAGCCACAACCGAAGGCGTTGTTCTTCCCCCCTCTTTATTTTCAATAATTTTCGGCTCGCCGGCCTCAACTACTGCCATAGCCGAAAAAGTTGTCCCTAAATCAATACCTAAAATCTTTGCCATAGTGCAAAATAACTAATGACTAATTCTTAATAACTAATCAAATTTTAAATTAGAAATTAAAAATTAGAAATTAAAAATTAGAAATTTTTTAAAATATATTGGACCCGAGCGGATTCGAACCGCTGATCTCCTCATTGCAAATGAGATATTCTAACCAACTGAACTACGGGCCCTTAAAATTTTTAGTGGGCGTGGAAGGAATCGGACCTTCGACCTCATTCTTATCAGGAATGCGCTCTACCACTGAGCCACACGCCCAAGTTCTTATATTGTAAAACCGATTTTGCCTTCGCCTTCTTCTGATACTTCTGGCCCCTTTGCTTCTTCTATTTTGCCAAATTTCTCTTCGTATTTTACTAAGTTTTCCTGAAGCGCCTTAATCATCCTTTTTATGTGTCCCGGGCTCATTATCACTCTGGAAGACAGAATTCCCTGTGGCGGTGAAGCTAAAAAGAAATCTAAAATAAATTCTTCTTTGGTATGAACAATCTGCATTAAGTTAGAATAAGCACCTTTTATATCCTCGTCTTTTGCTTTAATTTGAATTTGCTTTTGCTCCATCTTCTACGAATTACGAATTTTTACGAATATACGAATAAAAATATTAGAATATTCGTATTGATTCATAATTAAATTAATTGAAAATTGATAATTGGGATTTGATTGAAAATTATTTACTGACCTTTACCCTTGCTGCTCGCAAAACTTTGCCTTGAATTAAGTAGCCCTTTTGAACTTCTTCTACAATTATGCCTTTTTCTTTAATTTCAACTCCCGCCTTTGCCAAGGTTTCGGCGTGCACGTTTTCAACTGCTTCATGGAAATTCGGGTCAAATTTCTGGCCTATGGTTTTTATTGTTTCTATGCCGTAATTTTTTAAGAAATCCTGAACTTGATTTTTAATTTGAAGAATACCTTTTATATCAGGATTGTTTTTTAAATCATCTGGCAGTTTTTTCTCTGCTCTGTCAAAATTATCCAAAACTGGCAAAATTTTTAGAATCATTCCCTCTTGAGCATAAAACACTATCCCGCCAATTCTTTCCATTTCTTCTTTTTTGTAATTTAAAAAATCGGCCCGGGCTCTCTGCCACCCTGCTAAATACTCTTCTTTTTGCTTTTCGCATTTTTCTAACTCCTTTTTTTCAGTATTTTCGGTCTTATCTTTTTCTTCAGTATCTTTTTCTTTCTCCATAAATTCATTATATCAAACTAAAAAACAGATATCAAGAGGGCTCATTAACCGGTTTTTGTTTTTCTTTTTGATATGCTAAAATAAGGATGAGGAGTTTGAACTCCGCACCCTTAAATGTTAATAAAAAATTCAAAACTTTTCATTTTGATTTTGCTTTTATTGATTATTGCCTTAGCTGGTTTTTTTCGGCTATATGGGCTGGAAACAATTCCGCCTGGAATTTACCCTGATGAGGCAATAAATGCCAATCAAGCTATTTCTGAACCTGGAAAGATATTTTACCCGGAAAACAATGGCCGAGAAGGATTGTTTATTAATCTAATTGCTTTGTCTTTTTCTGTGTTTGGCATAAGTATTTGGTCTTTTAAAATTGTCTCTGCTATTATCGGCATTTTAACGGTTTTGGGCTTATATCTTTTAACTCGCGAACTATTCTTTCAATATACCAAGAGCCGTTTTCGTTGTATTGCTCTTCTTTCTTCTTTTTTTCTGGCAACAAGTTTCTGGCATATTAATTTTTCTCGGATTGGATTCAGGGCGATTTTAGTTCCTTTAATTTTAACTTTTTCGTTTTACTTATTATTTTACGGCTTTCGCACAAAAAAAACCTGGGCTTTTATTTTGGCGGGAATAGCCTTTGGTTTAGGTTTTCATACCTATATTGCTTTTAGATTAGCTGTTCTAATTATCCCTGTAATTCTACTTTTTTATTGGTTTATTTACAAAAGGCAAAATCTGCAAAAACAATTTTTTCTTTTTGTTTTTTGTTTTTTGTTCTTTGTTTTTATTATCGCTGCGCCTATCGGATTCTACTTTCTTGAAAACCCTGAAAATTTTATGAGCAGAAGCACTGGAATTTCAATTTTTTCACAACCAGAGCCAATTAAGGAGTTGGGAAAGAGCTTGATCGTCCATTTAGCAATGTTTAATATTGCCGGCGATTATAACTGGCGCCACAATGTTTCCGGTTCTCCTGTTCTTTTCTGGCCAGTGGGAATACTGTTTTTAATCGGCATTTTTTATTCTATCAGACAATGTTTAATATCTCTTAAAAAAAGAAATTGGCCATTGTTTGGTTCTCATTCAGAAATTATTGGCTATTGGTTATTAATAACTTGGTGGTTTATAATGATTCTCCCTGGAATCTTAACTTATGAAGGCATCCCTCATTGTTTAAGATGTATTGGAGCTATTCCTCCGACTTTTATTTTTGTTGGAATAGGAGGAGAATTTCTTTACAGAAACATTAAGAAAATATTTAAAAGGGACTCTTTGCTTTACCGTCTTATGGGTTTGGTGCCTGTTTTATTGGTAATTTGTTTTGTTTTTCTCCAGTTCAATAAATACTTTAACTTATGGGCAAGAAATCCGGAAGTTGCCAATGCCTTTTCTAAAGAATGCGTAGAAATCGGCGATTATTTAAATTCACTCCCAAAAGAAACCCAAAAGTATGTTATTATAAATGAATCTGGTCCAAATCTGCCTTTACCGGTTCAAAGTATTATTTTCATCCAACGAACAGAAAATAAAGATAAAGAAACTAAATATATTTTTGAAAACGACATAGCTAAAATAAAAACAGACAATAAAAAAACAATTATTGTATTAATGAGTTATGATGAAAAAATAGTAAATCAACTCAAAATCGTTTTTCCTGAAGGAGAATTAGAAGAAAAAAATAAAATCTGGAGCTACAAACCGAATGAATGACAAAATAAAAATATTATCACTTGTTTTAATAGCTATTATTAGTGTTGTTATTTTCTCAATATTTTGGGAATTGGCATTTGGTTTTGTATTAAGCTTAATTTCTAATTTGTTTTAATTATGTCTAATCGTATCACTTACATTATTGCTGGCATATTGTTATTTGTAATGTTTTTTACTGCTTTTTTAAGCATTAGAGATGATTCTTTAACTTTTGATGAAGTTTCTCATATCCCGGCTGGCTATTCATACTTAACTCAAAAAGATTACCGTTTAAATGCTGAACACCCGCCATTGATAAAAGATTTAGCCGCCATTCCTCTTCTTTTTTTGGACCTTAATTTTCCCAAAGACCATAGTTCTTGGATCCAGGAAGGAAATCCTGTTTGGTGGCTTCAATTTGATTTTGGAAACCAATTTTTATATCATTCCGGAAATAATCCTGACAAAATCTTGATTTGGTCGCGCTTACCAATAATTCTACTTTTAATTCTTTTAGGATTATTTATTTTTTTATGGACAAAAAAATCATTTGGAAATAAAGCGGCTCTCTTAACATTATTTTTATTTTCTTTCTCCCCTACTTTTTTAGCTCATGGAAGATTAGTAGCCACTGATGTTGGAGCCGCCTTTGGAGTTGTTTTAGCTACCGTCTTCTGGTTAAAATTTTTAAAAGAACCAATAAAAAAGAATATAGTTTTAGCTGGCTTGGCATTTGGCATTTCAATGCTTTTGAAATTCTCTTTGATTTTGCTTTTGCCTTTTTTGGCTATTATAACTTTAGCTTATGTTTTCTTAAATACTAAAGAAAAATATCTATTGAACACCCTAAAATATATAACACTTTCTTTTCTTGTTCTAACTATTGGAATGGTGTTTATTGTCTGGCCTGTTTATCAATATCATATTCTAGATTATCCAGTAGAAAGACAAATGAGAGACACTCAATTTCTTCTTTCTACAACTCAAGTTCCTGAAATATTAGCTGATATTGATATCAAAATGGTTTCCAATCCAGTATTAAGGCCATTTGGACAATATTTCTTAGGAATACTAATGGTTCTTAATAGAAGCACCACAGGCAATACAACTTATTTTCTTGGAGAGATTTCAGCTGCTGGATGGAAAACCTATTTTCCGGTTGTCTATTCAATCAAAGAGCCTTTGACTCTTCATATTTTAACTATTATCGCTCTCCTAAGTCTGGCCTGGTATATTAGGGAACCGTTCTGGAAAAGACCTTTTCAAAGAACCAAAGAATGGATAAAATCTCATTTTGCTGAATTTTCAATGCTTTTGTTTATTATTATCTATTGGGCAACAAGCTTAACGTCTAATTTAAATATTGGAGTACGCCATTTATTGCCAACTTTTCCTTTTATTTTTATTTTAGTCAGTATAGCTATAACAAAAATTTTAAAGCAACCTTACTTAAAATTCAAATATGGCGTATTGGCTCTTTTAATTTTTTGGCAGGCAAGTTCAGTAATGGCTGTTTATCCTCATTTTCTTGCTTATTTCAATGAATTAGCAGGCGGACCTGATAATGGATACTTATATGTCACCGATTCAAACCTTGACTGGGGTCAGGATTTAAATCGCTTGAAAAAATGGACTGATGATAATAATGTAGACAAGCTTTATCTTGATTATTTTGGCGGTGGCAATCCCGAGTATTATCTAAAAGAAAAATATGCTCCTTGGTGGGGCACTCGTAATCC
Source organism: Candidatus Nealsoniibacteriota bacterium (assembly GCA_030612885.1). Lineage (GTDB taxonomy): Bacteria > Patescibacteriota > Minisyncoccia > Minisyncoccales > JAGMDC01 > JAGLYZ01. Next base: position 160,041 of record JAUWMZ010000002.1, on the reverse strand, counting down.
TAATGAACTGCCAGAAGGAAGCTATTTGGCTGTTTCAGTAAACTCTTTGCAAGGAGGCAGAGCAGAATCCGTTAAAGGCTTTGACCAAGCTTGCGATTATTATCGCTGGCTCGATAAATACCAGCCAATTAAGAAAATCGGCTACTCTATTTTTATCTATTATATTGAATAAAAACTTTCTCAAATCTTAAATCAATATATTTAATCTCTCCCCTTTTTTCTGGAGAGATTTTTTCTTTTAATATCAGAGCGAGTTCAGTAAGCTGCCAATCAATATCTTCCTGAAGATTAAAATAAATTTCCCATCCCTCTGATGTTTTGATATTCAGCCGCCTGTCAGAGACAATTTCAGCTAATTCAATTTGAATTTCTAAATCTTGTTTTAGTTTTGTTTCTATTTTCAAAATCTGAGATAGTTGTTCTTTCTCTACTGCCCTATCGCCTAACTTTAATTCCTTACCAAGTGTTAAGTTTTCAATTCTTAATGTTTTAGTCCTATCTGTTTTTTCATAAATAATTCCTGCCTTATCAATAAAAAAACATTCTTCGTTTTGGCAAAAAACAGCTACTGGTTTTCTTTCTTCAACTTGGATTTTAATACTTCTTGGAAAATCTTTTTCTAATAATATTTCTGTAATCTCCGGAAAATTTTCTAAAATTTTCTTTTTATTTTTATCTATATTAAACAAAAAAATATTTTTATCTTTTTCTATTAAACTTTCAATTTGTTCTGTTTTTAATTTTTCATTGCCAAAAATTTCTATTTTGTCTATTTTAAAAAATGAATGAAAAAATAAGAAGTAAGAAAGCAAAACAACTACTGTCAAGATTAAAACAGCTAGCCAAAAAAATCTATTCTTTAATATAGATTTTTTCCTTTTAATTCTATGCGGTTTTCTAAACTTTTTTACTTTCATCTTAACAATTAAATTCCTCTTTTCTTTTTTCTTGTTGTCTCAATAATATAAGTGAGCCAGTATTTTGGCGATAAAACCAAATCCTGGGTTTTAACATAATCATACGCTTTTCCTCCAAATCCCATTTTAAATAAAGTCGGTCCTGCCCAAGGATGTTTAGGTTGTTCTTTTGGATTAACGTATCCCCAAAAATCATATAAAACACATCCTCTTTTTTTTGCTTCTTTTATTGCTTCCCATTGTAAAAGATATGCAGCCGGGATTTTATGATATTCTGGAGACAAAGCCGCGTGATGATAAAAACCAATATTTGACCAAAAAAGCACAAACGCTGAAGCAATTATTTCTCCTTTGTACTTTACAAAAAACAAAGATATCTGATTATCCTGTTGAAATACTGAAAACTCATTTCTTAAATAATCTAAAGAAAAAGGAATAAAATGCTGGGATTTGACTACTTTTTGATAAAGATTATTAAAAATTTCAATATCTTTTATATCTTGCTTGCCCGCCATAGCTTTAGCGAAGGTGGGAGATTGAAAAATCTCAAGGTCTTTATTTTTTTGGGCCTGTTTAATCAAATACCTTGTTGTTTTTCTCATATTCATTAAAAGTTCTTGTTCTGACTCTGAAATATCTAATTTCCAGCTGGCTTCCGGATGCATATGAATTGGCGCTTTCCTAAAACCTAAATCTTTAAAAACTTTTATATTTTCATCAGTCCTTTCCCATATTGGACTTATCCTGATGAAACTGCAACTTTCTTTTTTCGCAATTTTCTTTAATTCTTCTAAAAGAATTTTATACAAAATACACAGGTCAGACCTGTGTATTTTACCTGTATCTGTAATTACTGGATTATGCGGAAGTAATAAAAAAGTTCCCCTTTTAGCAACAATCTTTACCGCTAAAGCCACTAATATCAATTTATTATTGTCAAAAACTCCCAATCGCCAAATCTTTCCGCCAGAAACGAATCCCATTTTCTTTTGAAACTCTCCCCAATTCCAAGAATCCAAAAATGTCTTTGCCTGACATCCCATTAAAAAATCTTCCCAAACTTCTTTTTGAGTTATTTCTTTGATTTTTATTACACTGTTCATATATTTAATAACTTGATTAATTCTTTCGGTAATCGGCTTTCTAAAAGTATTATATCATCTCGCTTGTTAAAATCCTTTACTTTCTCAAAAATCTTTTTTGGGTCTTCAATAAACAAAATTTGACTTTTATTGCCTACGCTAATTTTTTCAAATTTTTTAACATCGTCAAAACATTCTTTTGTGGTAATTATGGCTAAATCGCAGACCTCTGCGATTTTTCTGCCAATCCTTTGATGAACTTCTTTGGACGCTCTTCCTAATTCAATTAAACAAGGCATCACAATTACCTTCTTTCCTTTCCAGTTCTTTAAATATTCCAAATGAGCAATCACACTATTAGGATTAGCGGAATAAGTGGCGTCAATAATATTTAAGTCGTTTATTCCTTTTTTTAGTTTTATTCCACCAATCTTATTTTTAATTTTCTCACAGGAATTTAGAATATCTCTTTCATTCATTCCTATTTCTTTGGCCACAGCCATAGCTCCTAAAATGTTTTCCTGCCCAGAAAAAACAGCTTCCTCGCCATAGAGTATTTTTTTGATTTTGGCTTGCCCCGCACCGAATTTGTTCTGGTGCAGGGTTTTTTCATAAAGTTCAACACAATATTTATTTTTAGCATTAAAAAACGCTATTCCGTTTTCTGGCAAGCTCTCAATTAACTCAAATTTAGCGCGAATAATATTCTCCTGCGAGCCAAAAGTGGCTAAATGCTGTTCATTTATGCCGGTTAAAACTCCTATTTTCGGTTTGGCAATATCACAAAGTAATTTTATCCCTCCCCTATTGTAAGCGCCCATTTCACAGATGAAAATCTGATGTTCTGGCTTTAAATCATTTAAAATACAATTAGAAATTCCAATTTCTGAATTCTGATGCTCTTTAGTTTTTAAAACCCTGTATCTCTTAGATAAAATTGTGTATAAAAATTCTTTTGTTGATGTCTTGCCATAGCTTCCGGTAATCCCAATAACTAACAAATCCTTGAATTGTTCTCTTTTTTTCTTTGCCTTTTCCAAAATCCTGTTTCTCAATAAAACTGTAAATGGCTGAAAGGCAAGAATAATTAAAGAAACAATTACTGGGATTAAGAGGTCAAATAATAATAATCCGACCAAGGGAAATTGATAATAAAATAAATCAAAAAACAGAAAACCAATCGTAAAAATAAAAGTTGTTAAAAATAAAAATCTGATTTTAACAGTAAATATTGGCTTAATAAGTTTATTTGAAAAGGCATCTTTTATAGCTTTTAATGCCTCAAGAAGATAAATAATAAAAAGTAGAAAAATGAAAATAAAGAGAATGGAATCAACCATGGTGTCCCAAAAACCAGGTTCAACAGAAACATAACTTAAAAAAATAAAAACACAAAGAATTACAATTTTCAAAAAAATAAGCTTATTAAATAAAAGATGTTTTCCTTTATATGTTTGGAAGTGAGCTTTAAATCTGCCAATATGGTATTCTTTTAATTGCCAGAGATAAAGCCAAAACAAAACAGTTTTGGTTGTTCTAATAAACCAAAAAAATGGTATTAAAAAAAATAATAAAAGAAATATATACATAAAGTTTGGGGGAGGCCCGGCCTCCCCCGGCTTAAATTTGCTCTTCCATAAATTTCTTAATTTTCTGAACTAAAATCTTTGGATTTTCTAAATGCGGAGTATGAGCAACACCTTCCATAATTTCTAGCCTTGAGTTTTTTATTTTCTCTTTCATTAAATAAGCGTCAGATAAAGGAGTCATTTTGTCTCTATCGCCCCAGATAATTAAAGTCGGAACTTTAATTTTAGAAAGCTCTCCTGTTAGATCTTCTTTAATAATGTTCTTAAAAGTTTCTTTTAAGTATGGGAATTTTTCTGCTTCTAAATAATCGGTTTTTCTTAAAATATATTTATAAAAAATATTTCTGAAAAAAGAAAAAAAATTCCTTAAAACAGGAATTTTTAAAAAAAACCATTTGAATTTCTTGGCGTAGGCAAGAAATGTCAAATAGAGAATATTTTGTTTTGGTTTAATTCCGGCAGAAGAGACTAAAATTAAACCTTTTAATTTTTCCGGGTGTTTGACAGCGAATTTTATTGCCATTCTCCCGCCAAATGAGTGACCTAATAAATAAAACCCTTCGACAGGCTCAGGGCAAGAGGTTTTCGAATTTTCAGAAATAAAATTCTCTAACCAATTAATATAATTATCTAAATTCCAAGGTTTGCTTAATTCTGTTTCTTTTTTAAAACCCGACAAATCCGGCACTATTATCCTAATCAAGCGAGGTCTGTCCTCGCTCTGTTTTTCGATTATTTCTTTGACTATCTGCCATTTTTCTTTTGAACTCTGCCAGCCGTGGAGAATCACCAAATTAGTCATTTTTTAGGAATTATCTTAAAACCCAAATATTTTTGCAGGGCCACAGGCACCTTTATACTTCCGTCTTTTTGTTGATAGTTTTCAATTATGGCAATCAATGTCCTGCCAATGGCAATGGCCGTACCATTAATAGCGTGAGGAAATCCCAGTTTTTTATCTTTATCGCGGTAACGGATATTTAGTCGTCTAGTTTGAAAATCTGTATCATTAAATGTAGAATGGGTTTCCCTATAACGATTTTGACTGGGGAGCCATGCCTCAATGTCATAAGCAGCCGCACCCGGAAATGCCAGGTCGCCAGTGCATATCTGAACAACTCTATAAGGAATTTTCAGAGCTTGCATTAGCTTTTCTTCCATTTTCAGAAAAAATTGATGCTCTTTTTTTGCTTTTTCCGGCTCGCAAAAACTGAACATTTCCATTTTATCAAATTGATGAACTCGCAAAATTCCTTTAGTATCTTTTCCATAACTTCCTGCTTCTCTGCGAAAGCAAGTAGAAAAACCTAAATATCTTTTTGGCAAATCTTTTTCCTCAAAAATTTCTCCGGCATGCATTGCGCCGATTGGCTGCTCAGCGGTTCCAGCCAGATATAAATTATCTTTTTCAATAAAATATCTTTCTGGTTTATCTCTTTCTGAAAGATGCCCCATTGCTTCCATCATTTCTGGTTTGAGCATTACTGGCGGAATAACTGGTATAAATTTTTGTTTGATTAAAGTATCAAAAACAAAATTTATCAAAGCAAATTCCAATAAAGCTGCTTCATTTTTTAGATAGCCGAATCGTGTACCAGAAACCTTGGCCGCTCTTTTCACATCAATTAAGTCCAATTTTTCAGTAATTTCTAAGTAGTCCTTGTTTTTAAAGTTAAATTTCGGCTTCTTGCCCTCTTCTCTTAAAACTTTATTTTCTGATTCATCTTTTCCTATTGGCACGTCATCAAAAGGTAAATTTGGAATCTGAAGCATCAAGGCATTAAATTCTTCATCTATTTTTTTAAATTCCTTTTCTAATTCTTTAATCTGATTTTTTAATTCTTTTGCTTTCTTAATTTGAGTTTTATCTCTTCCTCCTCCTTCGCTAATTTTGTTTTGAGCAGCGCGTAAAAAATCTATTTTTTGAAGGAATTCCCTTCTTTTTTTATCCAAAAGTAAAATCCGATCAATATCAATCTTGACCTGCTTTTTCTGACAACCTTGTTTAACTTTTTCTGGATTTTCGCGAATGAATTTAATGTCTAACATAAGGAAAAAGCGAGGGAAAGTAATTTTTATGGAGCACCTCGAGGCAAAATTGCTTGGTCGAGCACTCAATATCTTGAGTGCTCGAATTTTGCCGAGAGCTGAACAAATTCGCTTGCTGGAAGCGAATGAGCGTCTCCTAAAAATTACTTTTCCGAGCGAATTTTCATCGTGGGAAACAGAATCACTTCCCGTAAAGAATGTGAATTAGTCAACAATGCCACCAATCTATCAATTCCCATTCCAAATCCAGCTGCTGGCGGCATACCGTATTCCAATGCCTCTAAGAAATCTTTGTCTGTTCTTTGTGCTTCATCAAATCCTCTTTTATATAGCTTTTCCTGTTGCTCAAATCTTTTTCTTTGCTCTAAAGGATCATTAAGTTCAGAAAAGGCATTAACCATTTCCCAATCAGCTATTACTAATTGAAAGTTTGCTAATCTATCTTTTTTAGAAATCTCATCTCTAATGCGTCTTGAACCATTTTCTTCAAGTTGCTTTGCTAAAGGAAAACTTCCTAATGGATGATGAATAATAAAACAGGGCTGCCAAATTTTTGGCCTGCAAACTTTTTTATAAATCTCATCAGCAATTTCTGATTTACCTACTCCTTTAGCTAATTTAATTCCTAATTTCCCTGCTTCTTTAGCTAAAGCTTTTTCGCTTATTTCATCTAAATTTATTTTTGTGTATTTTTTGATTATTTGAGAGAATTCAATTCTTGGCCAAGGTGTCTTAAAATTTATTTTTTTGCCCTCATATTCTATTTCTAATTTGCCGGTTGTCTTTTTCACTAAACCAATAATCATCTCCTCGCATAGTTTCATTAACTTTTTATAATCAGCATATGCCCAATAAAATTCCAGCATGGTAAAATCAGGATTATGAGCCTTATCCATGCCTTCGTTTCTGAAAATTCTGCCAATCTCATAGACCTTTTCAATTCCTCCAACTAATAGCCGTTTTAAATAAAGCTCTGGTGAAATCCTTAAAAACAAATCCATTTTCAAAGCGTTTAAATGAGTTTTAAACGGCTTTGCTTTGGCTCCGCCATAAATTGGCTGTAAGATAGGTGTTTCTACTTCTAAAAATCCTTTTTTGTCTAAAAAATCGCGGATTTCTTTAATAATTTTTGTTCGCAAAATAAATTTTTCTTTTACTTCTGGGTTGAAGATTAAATCCAAATATCTTTTTCTATATCTTTCTTCAATATCTTTTAAGCCATGCCATTTTTCAGGCAAAGGAAGCAAGGCCTTTGCCAAAATTTTATAATCAGCTACTTCAAGAGTTTTCTCTCCCCTCTTTGTTTTAAATAAAATCCCTCTTATTTCAATAAAATCGCCAATGTCAAAATTATCCAAAAAGAATTTATAGCTTTTCTCACCCAATCTATCTTTTTTAAAATATGCTTGTATTTTTGCCAAGCCGTCTTCAATGTGCAAGAAAGTTGAACCACCATGCTCACGAATAGAACGGATTCTACCCACTACAATTATCTCTTTTTGAGAAGGAGATAATTTAGCAAAATCTTTAATTGATGCTAAACAAGTATGGGTTCTTTTTGTCTCTAAAGGATAAGCTAAAAGACCAGCTTTTTGAATAGCTTTTAGTTTTTTTAAGCGTGTTTTTCTGATTTCTTCAACGGTTGACATGTTTCGCTGCGCTCAAGTTAAAAGTCCTGGACCGAACGAAGTTCGGGACTCCCCGTAGGGTTGCAAGTGAAAAGTGAAAAAGTTATATTTATAATTTAATAATAGCCCAACATCACGACAAAAGCAAGATTTCATTTTTCATTTTTCGTTTCTAAAGTACCATTCCAAGATTGCTTTTGCCACTGGTAAAGCAGCAACTCTATCACCTTTTATGTCTTCAATAACAAGCGTAAGGACAATTTCCGGGTCGTCGTAAGGAGCAAAAACAGTGACCCAGTTGTGATAATAACCGTTTCCTATTTCAGCTGTTCCGGTTTTAGCGGCAACAGCTACTGGCAAAGAATTTAATACCATAGCTGAGGCCTGAGGGCTATTTTTTCCAGTTACTGCCTGCCGCATTCCTTCTCTAACTATTTGAAGATTGGCTGAACTAATAAAGTTTTGACGAATAACTTTGGATTCAAAAGTCTTAATTATTTCTTTCTCTTTATCCACTATTTCTTTGACAAGTTGAGGTTGAAATAAAGTTCCCCCATTAGCTATGGCAGCAAAACTGTTCACTACTTCTAAAGGGGAAATTTCCAGAAAACCCTGTCCGATAGAAAGATTATATGTATCTCCGTCCCACCAGCCCTGACCCCATTTTTTCTTCTTCCATTCCTTATCAGGGATAAAACCTGCTATTTCTCCTTCAACATCAATTCCAGTTTTTTCTCCCCAGCCAAAAAGCTCCAGATATTTTTTAATCCTGGTGGGCCCCAAACCTTCTTGCTCTTCATACCCTCCTCCTACTGTATAAAAGTAAACATTACAGGATTCAGCAATAGCTTTTCTCATATCAGTCCAATGATGAGTTGTCCAGTCCTTTTTAATAGTAGGCGAAGATGGATCCCAAGGATTAGGAATTGTAATTTTTCCCTGACAAAAAATTTTCTTATCAGGCCTAATTATTTCCTCCTCCAAGACAGCTGAAGCAATTAAAGGTTTAATTGTAGAACCAATAAGATAACCTGCTGAAACCACCCTGTTTAAAAGAGGAGAATAAGGATTGTTATTTATTTCATTCCATTCTTTAACAGACATTCCTTGTGAAAAAAAATTATTATTAAAAGTAGGCATGCTTACCAAAGATAAAACGCCGCCTGTCTTAGCGTCTAAAACAACGACTGCTCCTTTTTTCGAACCCACTTCTGCAATCCCTTTTGCTAATTCTTCTTGAACTTTTTCCTGTAATTGAGAATCCAACCAAAGGACTAAACTATTTCCTGGTTCTGGCAAAGATAGAATTCTTTCTGAAATTAAATTGCCTTGAGCGTCTCTTTCTAAATGAAACTCTCCGGGTTTTTCTTTTAAGTATTCATCATAAAAGCTCTCTAATCCGGTTTTTTCTCCAGTCTTTCTTTCGTAGCCGATTAAATGCGAAAAAAGAGGACCCTCTTTATATTCCCTGACTATATTGTCAATAATTTCAAAACCAGGAAATTCTTTTTTTCTGGCTTCAAGAATAATTAATTTTTGGTAATCAAGATTCTCGCTAATTAAAATTTGAGAAGTGTCAGATTTATCTATTTCTTCTTTGAGAAGGCTAAGGTCTTTCTCAATAACTGCAGAAATTTCTCTTAAGATTCGCTTTCTTTCTGCTGCTTCTTCTTCAGGAAGATTTTTTTTATAGCAAACTAAATCAAAACTCGGCTTGTTAAAAACAAGCTGATTAAAATCTCTATCATAAATAACCCCTCTTTGGGCCTGAAGGCGATGAATAATAAATCTGTTGGCTTCGGATAACTTGGAAAAATCTTCACCTTGAACTACTTGAAGTTGAAATGTCTTCCCAAAAAGAATAAGAATTAAGATTAAGAAAATAAAATAAATCCCCTGAAGGATTCTTTTTGAAAGAGGAATCTCAAGTTTTTTTTCCGAAAGACCTATCTCGTCGTGTTTTCTTTTAGACAAATTATCCAAAAGAATCTCTTGGGGTTCAATTTCTTCCTTAAATTTTATTTTCACTTTTCTATTTTTGTACCCTTTCAAAGGATGGAACTTGAACATATTTTTTGACAATAAATTTTATAAAAACTGCTGCTAAGACGAAGGCTAGAATTTCTATTCCAAAAAGCCCACTAGACCAAACATCCAGAAAAAATCCGGCTATAAAAGCGCTCCAAAGTCCTATCTTTTTTTCTGGAATTTCAAAAAGATTTATAAAAATTACTAAAACTAAAACGAGATTTATGGTCAATCCTTTTATGTCAAAAAAAGGCATAAAACTTGTCTGAAATAGAGTTAAAATATAAAAAGCTATAATAAGAAATAATATTTTTTTGAGCATTTTAATATTCAGTAAGAACAAATAAATGATCTATTTCTTTGATATTAAAAAAAAACGACACTTCTGCTGTTTGAAACGGCTCAACATCGCTTTTTTCAACTTTTTTAATTTCGCCGACTAAAAGGCCTTTGGGAAAAATCCCGGCCAAAACATCAGTTATCACAATTTCTCCTTCTAAAATTTCTCTATCTTTAGGAATCATTTCCAGAAACAGCTTAGATCTCCCCTTTCCTTTGGCTATTATAGAAATATCGTTTATCTCTTGGCCAGAATTTAAAACGGATTGAATCTTAACATAAAAAGAATTTTCTTCGTCTTTATGGGAAATTAACATCACTTTGGAAAAATTATTATAAACCTCGCTAATCTTTCCAACCAGCACTTTCTCTGAAGTAATAACAGGCATTTTTTCTAAAATTCCGTCTGCTGAGCCCTTGTTAATTAAAATAAAATCTTCTCCAATATCTTTTCCAATAACTTCTGAAAATACTAACTTGAATTCTTTCTCTAAATTAATTTCTAAGGCCTGTCTTAAGGTCTTATTCTCATCTTTTAATTCCTGAAGTAAAATAATTTCTCCTAAGAGTTCTTGATTTTTATTTTTTAATTCATAGTTTTCTTTATTTAAATTTTGGGCATTAAAAATTGATTCAAAAAGGCTAGATATTTTATTGCCTGTCTGCCAAAAATTTCTTTGAATAGGCGAAGAAAAATTATAAAAAAACTCTCTCACCCCTTTGGAAAAACCAGTCAGATTCAAACATAAAAAAATCAAGATAATTAAAGCGACTATTATAATTCTTCTTTTTCCAATATTAAACCTCATTATTTCTATTATATACGTTTTTGGCAATAAAAAATAGCCTAAAAAGGCTAAATTTTAATTTGAGCCCAAATATGGGAACTACCTACTTTCGCAGGAAAAACCAACTATCATCGGCCTTGGATTATTTCACTTCTGAGTTCGAGATGGAATCAGGTGGAACAAACCCAGTATAGTTCCCATATTTGGGCTCAAAATTTATGGTCATTAATTGCCAGCCAAGAAATATTTTAATAAATCATTAGTAACACTCGGCTTAACGCCTTACGACGCTTCCACCTGTGTCCTATCAAGGTCGTGATCTCCGACCGATCTAAGAGTCCTAATCTTGGAGCCTGCTTCGCGCTTAGATGCTTTCAGCGCTTATCAGTTCCCAACTTAGCTACCCAGCTATGCTCCTGGCGGAACAACTGGTTCACCAGAGGTTAGTTCAGTCCGATCCTCTCGTACAAGGACCAACCCTCCTCAAGACTCAACGCCTGCGGTAGATAGGGACCAACCTGTCTCACGACGGTTTGAACCCAGCTCGCGTACCTTTTTAATGGGCGAACAGCCCAACCCTTGGGACCTGCTTCAGCCCCAGGATAAGATGAGCCGACATCGCTATCTTCTATTATTTCTAATAGTATGGACTATATCTTCACCCCCTTCTTTTAATCAAAAGGAGGGGGGTTGGCGTGTTATAGTAGTTTCTTCTAAACTGATATATCGCATTTCGTGCGTTTGCGTTATAGTAGTTTAATCTACTATCTTTTCTATTTTTAAATAGAAAAAGTCTCTACGGGGCAAAGCACATAAATTTTATATGCTCGCTTCCCACGGTATTACCTCATCACTAATATTACACGAATTTTCTTACGAATAATCACAAATAAAAATTCGTGAAAATTAGTAATAATAATTCGTGATTTTATTGGTTGTTTTAGGTTTTACCGTTATTAGCCAAATTTTTGGTATGACATTACTGTCATAGCACCCCGATTAGTCGGTGATTTTTGAGGTGCCGAACAGAGCCGTTGATGTGAACTCGCGGGCCCTACCAGCCTGTTATCCCCGGGGTAGCTTTTATCTGATAATCTTCGGATTTTCTACTAAAATCCGTCGGTTCACTAAGTTCTGCTTTCGCAACTGCGCGGCATATCCGCCTTGCAGTAAAGCCGGCTTATGGCTTTGCCCGATCTTTCCGATTTCCATCCGGAAATAGCCGACCTTTAAACGCCTCCATTACCTTTTAGGAGGCAAGTGCCCCACTTAAACTGTCCACCTCCCACTGTTTCCCGATAAATCGAGATTAGTCAAATCATTTTGAAAGACGGGTGTTTCATTGGCGGCTCCATTCTGACCGAAATCAGAATATCAAAGCCTCCCCGCTACGCTACGCATTCAAAACAACAAGACAATAGGAAGCTACAGTAAAGCTCCCGGGGTCTTTCCGTCTAGCCGCAGGTAACCGGCATCTTTACCGGTATTGCATTTTCACCGAGCACCTTGTTGAGACAGTTCCCTAGTCGTTAAGCCTTTCATGCGGGCCAGAACTTACCTGGCAAGGGATTACGCTACCTTTGGACGGTTATAGTTACCGCCGACGTTCACTGGCGCTTCACTCAATCAGCAAGTCCTGCCGAAGCAGAACACACCGTCGAGATTGACGTTCCAGCACTGGTCAGGCCTCAGCCCCTATACATCCTCTTACGAGTTTAGCAGGGACCTGTGTTTTTGATAAACAGTCGCTAGGGATCGTTCGCTGCGCCCCCTCCTTTCAATTGAAAAGAGAGGAAATCCTTATTGCAAACTTACGGACGCTTTTTTGCCGAGTTCCTTAACAAGGTTTCACTCGTTCACCTTAGTACTTTTATACTCACCTACCTGTGTCGGTTTACGGTACGAACCAAACACATAATTAACTCCTAAAAAGTTTTTCTAGGAAGCTTGCTCATTCAAGTTCCCCTGCCGAAACAGAGTTCCTGTCAGCCCTTGAAAATTCTCAGACCAACAACAGAAATCCAATAATCTGCTTGAATTACTAAACTCCGTCACTTTTTAGAATTACGTGCTCGGGGGCCGGAATATTAACCGGCTGTCCATCGACTACCCCTTTCGGGTTTGTCTTAGGCTCGCCTAACCCTTGGCTGATTTCCATTGCCAAGGAAACCTTAGGTTTTCGGTGTCCCACTTACTCTGTGGGATTGCGGTTACTCATGCCAACATTCTCACTCCCTATCGCTCCACCCCGCCTTACGGCAAGGCTTCACTGCAATAGGGACGCTCCCCTACCACCCGCCACAACTTCGCAGATGTAGGCGGGTTCTTATCTTCGGTACTGAGTTTGAGCCCCGTTAAATCTTCGGCGCAAAACTCCTTAGTTAGTAAGCTATTACGCACTTTTTAAAGGGTCGCTGCTTCTAAGCTAACCTCCTAACTATCAAAGGAATATCACTTCCTTTCCCACTTAACTCAGTTTAGGGACCTTAGATGAAGATCTGGGCTGTTTCCCTTTTGAACATGAAGCTTAGCCCTCACATTCTGACTCCCCCGTATAAATTTTCCAGTATTCGGAGTTTGATTGAGATACCCGGAAAAAATCCCAAGATATTTCATTCAGTGCTCTACCCCTGGAAAACAAAATTGGGGGGCTAGCCCTAAAGCTATTTCGGGGAGAACCAGCTATTACCAAGCTCGGTTAGCTTTTCACTCCTTACCACAGCTCATCCCAGAGTATTGCTCGGCTCACGGGTTCGGGCCTCCTCCCGACTTTCGTCGGAATTCACCCTGGCCATGGCAAGCTCGCTTGGCTTCGGGTCGGCGCCTAACTTCTTGTGTTTCTAAATTAAATCAGAAACATAATGCGCTTTTAACACTTGGTTTTCCTATACTTCCGGGGCAGAACCCCTTAAGTAAAAAGTTAAGCGACACTCGTTGGCTCGTTCTACAAAAAGCACGCCATCACCGAGCACTCAACGAATTGAGTGCTTCAGCTCTGACTCTTTGTAGGCATAGTGGTTTCAGGTTCTATTTCATCGCCCTCACCGGGCTGCTTTTCACCTTTCCCTCACGGTACTAGTTCACTATCGGAGATATTAAGTATTTAGCCTTGGCCGAGCAGTTCGGCCTGCTTCCCTCAGGGCTTTCATTTCCTGAGGTACTCAAGACTTACCGAGCATATAACAAGTTATGTACTCGGTAAAGATAACAAGGAGCACAAAATAATTTTCACCTACGAGACTATTACTCTCTATGGTGTCCCTTTCCAGGGTACTTTGGTTAACTAAACTTTGCCTAAGTACTCTCCCTCAATCCCCCACCTATTGAGTATAAACTTTTGTTTTTATTGCGCGAAGCGCAATACTCAATAGGTGGGGGACCGACATTATCTTCTTACAACCCCAAGCATATAACAAGTTATATACTTGGTTTGGGCTTTTCCCTTTTCGCTCGCCGCTACTCAGGGAATGAGCTTCAAAATGAAGCTTTATTTTCTTTTCCTCCGCTTACTGAGATGTTTCACTTCAGCGGGTTTGCTCTACACCGCGAAGCGGTGCAGTAGCACTGTTTTCACAATGCTGGGTTTCCCCATTCGGAAATCCTCGGATCAAAGGTTGCTACGCACCTACCCGGGGCTTTTCGCAGCTAAGCCACGTCCTTCATCGCCTTAATATCCCAAGGCATCCACCACTAGCCCATAAAAATAAAAATTCCTCGGCTAGCAATTAATAACCACAACATAAAGAAATTTTGTAAAAAAATTTCCTTGTTGTTGGCACGTGGCTACATGTATATAGCTTACGTGCCACAATATTTAATTATCAAAGTTCTTTCTATTCAATCAATCAAAAAATCGCTTTGAGGAAGCGATCTCTGAAAAGCCTACTATTAAATTAGCAGGTGATTACCTTCGCCGCTTCCTTTTTTCCTTAATTCCATCTGAAATTTTATCAATCTTTAACATCTTTCTCTTTTATCTTAACAAACCCAAGACCTTTGTCAACCCCGCACCTTTTCATGACCGTGCTTTGCACGACTTGACGAAGTTAGTCTTGAAAAGGTGCGGGGTCAACCCCCAATGAAATTTCAAATTTTCCTATTGGAAAATAGGGATATCAAGGGTGCGGAGTTCGAACCCTCTAGGTCTTGGGTTTTAAAAACAGAATTAAATTGTTTATAATTTCCCGCAGAAGAACACGACTTTAGTCGTGGATGAATGCGGGAAAATATATAAACCACAACTTTAGTTGCGGGCTTCTACTCTCCCTTTAGCTTTCTTTTCCAATCCTGCAAAAGTTCCGCTGCAACATCCTTGCCTCCTAATCCAAAAGCTAAACCAAGAGAAATCACTATTAATGCCACTAATCCTGTAAACAGTGCTTGAATCATTTCTGGGACTACTCTTAATTGCTGTAAAACAGCTAAAATAGCAAAAATCCAAATTGCCCATTTAACAATAGCGCCGATAAACTGAGAATATCCTACTCTCATTTTTTCAACTCCTGCCACCACAATTTTTTCTACAATATCAGCTACAATTATTGCTACCACAAAAATTAAAGCCGCTACAAAAACATTTGGAAGATAATTTACTACTCTTTCTAAGAAAGCAGCAAAACCAGGAAGCTCTAAAATCTCCACCGCAGCCATTAAAAAGACAATCACTAAAATCCATTTGACAATAGCTCCTAAAAATTCAGCTGGATTAACGTTAAGTTTTGCTTTTTCCAATGCCTGTTTCCAATCAGTTCTTTCAAAAAGTTCATTAAATTTAATGCGAATCAAAATTTCTGAAATTAGTCTTCCAATTGCTAAAGCTATAAACCAACCTATAACAAAAACAACCAAAGCTCCAATTAAGGCTGGAATGAAATCTAAAATTCCTAACCATAATTCTCCTAATTTTTCAAATGTTATTTCTGCCCAATTCGTGAAAACCATATTATTTTTTAGTTTTATTAATATTTATATTTCTATAAATTCTTAATTCGACCTTTACCTAAACTTGCTTTGAGAATTTAATTTTAAAACACTCTCACGCAGGTTTTAGGTCTCAAAATTATTATATTATAACAGAAATAAGGAAAAATCACCTGTGGATAACTTTTTAGAGAATTTTTGCCTTGTTAAAAAAAATAAAAAAAGAGGAAATGAAAGTAATTTCCTCATAATTTGATTTTTTTTACTCGTTTTATAGTTCGGGCTTAAGCTCGCATTTTACTGGAACTTCTTTAATGTCCTCCCAGTGTTCTTTGTTGAGCTCACAAAAATCCGGCAAAAGTTTAGCGATTTCCTCCAAGGTCATTTCTGGCTTTATCTTTTTTTGACATTTAGAGCAAATATCGTATTTTCCAAAAAAACCACGACCCGTTGGACGCTTGATGCCGGAAGGATTTTCTATTGAACCAATGATTTTCTCCGCAGATTCTCTGAATTCTTTTAACTTCTCGAAATCGTCTATAACTACTGCTCTGAAGTTTTCTTTAGCGATTTCATCTCTTTTACTCCAAGCGATTTCTTTCAATTTCTGGTAAACCGCGTTGAAATCACAATCAAGCTTTTCCCCAGAAATTACTGACAATTTTCTACTGTAGACATAAGAACGTGGCTGCCACTCAATTACTATTTCTATCAGTTTGCCGCAAACATCGCATTTGTACCAAAGAGATTTTAGTTCCGCAAAGTTCTCTATTATACTTGTAATATAATCCCTTGCATTCAAATACAATTCTGTTTTGGGAACTATTTCTATGGAATTTTCATTGAAACTCATTTCTATTTGATCTACTATCTGTTTTCCGTCTACCAGTAATGCAAAACTCGCCCGACCCTGGTATGAAATTTCGCCTTTTTCAAAGTTAGTAGTTGTGCCTTCCATTTTGAATTCCTTTGTCTCCAAATCTAATTTGAGATTATCTATTGACAATCCCTCGGCTTCTGTTTTAAGTCGCAGAATTACTCCTTTTTTCACTACCGTGTTAATATAGTCCTCCTCACTCATTCCCACTATTCTTCCTTTCTTCTCATTTTCTGCCATTTTCTTTTTTTTCACCTCCCTTTTCTTTTTATAATCATACGGTGGGATATTCAAATGTAAAAGTTCCACCATTTTATGGTATTTTGTTTCTATCAAATTTCTAAAAATATGTCAATAGCAATTCTATACAAACTTTTAATTTTTCATTTTTAACTTCCTATGATACCGCCACCTAAAAGTTCCTGACCTTTACCCTCCTTCGCTCCCGCCTTCGCTGAAGCTACGGCGGATAAAAAAGCTTCGGCGGGCAAGTAGAATACCACTGATTGGCCCGGAGTAATTGCCCGCTGCGGCTTATCAAAAACCACTTTCAATTCATTCTTTTTTACACCTACGAACTGGTGTGTAGGTGTAATAATGGCTGCAGCGGATTTGTGGCGATAACGAATTTTCGCTTTAACTTTTATTGGTAATTTTGGTTCCTTTCCAGAAATCCAATTAACCTTTTTCACAATCAATTCTTTGCCGTACAGATCGTTCTCGTTTTTAGTCACAATCAAAACATTTTTCCTGATGTCTTTATCTAAAACATAATAGGGACCGCCGGAAAGCCCTATCGTTTTTCTCTGGCCAATAGTATAAAACCATAAACCCTGATGTTTTCCAATAATTTTTCCTTCAGTATTCACAATATCGCCTTTTTTAATTTTAAAATTTTTTCTTAGAAAATCATCTATATTTTTCCCAATAAAACAAATTTCCTGGGATTCAGAAGAAAAAGCAGGCAATTTAAATTTTTCAGCTAAATTTCTAACTTCTTCTTTTTTATAATTTCCAATAGGAAATAAAATATGTTTTAACTGTTTCTGATTAAGCTGCCACAAAAAATATGATTGGTCTTTTTCTTTATTTTTTGCCTTAAACAATCTACAGTTTTGAATTTCTTGCCGCAGGCGAGCATAGTGTCCTGTAGCAATGAAATCAAAATCAATTTTTAGTTCTCTAAGCTTTTTTAATAAAATCCCGAACTTAATCTCTTTATTGCACAAAACACAAGGATTTGGCGTTTTTCCTTGCTGAAGTTCTTTAATAAAATAATCAATTATTTTCTTTTTGAACTCGTTTCTTAAATCCAAAACAAAAAAAGGAATTCCTAAGGCTCCTGCTACTTTTTTCGCTCTTTTCTCTGACTTTTTGAAACTATCTGAATCAAAAAGCTTTAAAAAAACACCTTGAACTTCAAGGCCTTGTTTTTTTAGTAAAGCAGCTGCTAGTGAAGAATCAACTCCTCCAGACATCGCCACCATTACTCTGGTTTTTCTCCGCCAGCTGGCGGATTGCTTTTTCTCTCGCTTGCGAGGAACTTGTTCCTTTTCCATTTTTTTATGTAAATCTATCCGCTACCACTGAAGCAACAAATGATTCTGGCTTTATTTTTGCCTCAAAACCGTTTCCCTGAATAAGCCCTATTACTTCTTTTATCATATCGCGCGTTTGACCGTTCTCTCCGACATCAGCGTGAATGTAGCGAAATTGATAATTAGAAAAATCAAATCCCTGCTCAGATAATTCCATGGCTTTTCTCTCTATGTCCTCCCGTAAAAATAGAGCTAACTCACAAGAAAGATAAACCTCTTCTAAAATTCTTTGGTGATAATTATAAAATTTTCTGTCTTTATAACTAATTTTTTTAAGGAAAAATCTTCCTCCCTCACCTTTCCTTAAAATAACCAAGACCACTGGAAAATGAGGCTCTTCTTGAGATGAAGAATCACAGCCAACAATAATATCATAAAATCTTTCTGGTTTTTCTTTCATATAAGAAAACAACTCCTCAAGTACTTCATTAAGGAGTAGGTTCCCTTTGCTGGGATTATAAAAATAACCGTTTTTAAGCAAGTCCTGACTGAAACTTCTCATATATTAAATAATAACAAAACATTTCTAAAAAGTCAAATCAAATATTTTTCACTAATTTAATAAATTCTTTAGGTTTTAATGAGACACCACCAACTAAGACCCCCTGAAAACTGCCTTGCTGAATGAAACTTTTAACATTTGAACTGTTTACGCTTCCACCGTAAAGTATCTTAATTTCGTTAGCAATTGGACGGGAATATTTTTGTGTAATAATTTTTTTTATAAACAACCTTATAACATTGGCTTCCTCTGGAGAACATGGCTTACCGCTTCCAATAGCCCATAATGGTTCATAGGCAAAAATAATTTTTTTAACATCGCTTTTGATTATTTTTCTTAAACCATTTTCTAATTGTTTTTTTAGAACATTCTGAGTCTTTCCTTGGTCTTTATCTTTTTTGCTTTCTCCGAAGCAAAAAATAGGCCTAATATTTTTAATTAAAGCTGCTTTTATTTTTTTGTTTACCATTCTATCTGTTTCATTTAAAAACTGCCTACGTTCAGAATGGCCGATAATAACATATTTACATCCAAGATCTTTTAACATTGATAGAGAAATCTCACCAGTAAATGAGCCGCTTTCTTCCCAAAAACAATCCTGCGCGCCGAGTTTTATCAATGATAGTTGATTATTGATAATTGATAGATAAGGAAATGGCGGGCATATAACCACCTTTGCTTTTTTAACATCTTTTAATACTTTTGCAACTTCATCAAAAAGAACCTTAGCTTGCGTTGTATTGGAAGGATTCATCTTCCAGTTAGCGATTATTAATGTCTTTTTCATAGATTCATTTTTTTACCCCGTAAAATTCCGCAGGAATTTGTACGGGGCCAGTTAGCGATTACAAAATTTTTCATAATAGATATTTCTATTGAATAATAACTTTTTTAATTTGATTAACGCTTTCAGGATTAGCTAAAGTAGAAATATCGCCTAACTCTTCTTTAGTAAATAATCGTTTTAAAATCCGACGCATAATTTTGCCGGAGCGAGTTTTTGGCAAATCTTTAACTAAATATACATTTTTAATTGAAGCAATGGGTCCAATTTCTTTTCTTATCTGCTTTTTTATCTCCTCCTGAACTTGCTCTAAAGATTTTTCTTTTTTTAAAACTACAAAAGATAAAAGCGCTTCCCCTTTTATCTCATCAGGAATACCGATTACGGCACATTCAGAAATGTCTGGAATTCTGGAAATAGCATCTTCTAACTCACCGGTAGATAAACGATGGCCAGCCACTTTTATCACATCATCTACTCTGCCAACAATCCTGATTAAACCGTTTTTATCTTTATAGGCAGCATCGCTGGTAAAGTAAACTTTTTTCCCGTACTCGTTCCAATATGTCTCTAAATATTTTTTAGGATTTTTATAGATGCCTCGTAAAAGTCCTGGTGTAAAAGGAGGCAAAAGAACTAAATTTCCTTCTTTGTTTGAAGGCAGGGACTTACCTTTTTCATCTAAGATATCAAATTTCAAACCTGGCAAAGGAAGACCGGTAAAACAGGGTTTAAAAGGACCAACGCCAGGCAAAGAAGTTATTAAAATTCCGCCTGTTTCTGTCTGCCACCAAGTATCAAGAATGGGACATTTTTCTTTTCCTACCTCTTTGAAATACCAATTCCAAGCCGCTTCATCAATTGGCTCTCCTACTGAACCTAAAATTCTTAAAGTATCAAATTTATACTTTTCAATAAATTCAGTACCGTATTTTTTAAACATTCTAACAGCAGTAGGGGCAGTATAGAAAATATTTACTTTGTGTTTTTCAATAATTTGCGCCCAACGATCTAGATTAGGCCAATCAGGTGAACCTTCATAAATTAGAGTAGGTATACCGTTCAATAATGGCGAATAAACACCGTATGTGTGGCCTGTCACCCAACCAACATCAGCAGTGCACCACATTATATCATTATCGTGCAAATCAAATATCCATTTACCTGTCCATTTTGCCTGAACAGTATAGCCGCCGCAGGCATGAACTGTTCCCTTCGGCTTGCCAGTGCTTCCGCTCGTATAAAGTATAAATAAAGTGTCTTCTGAGTCCATTACTCTTGGCTCGCATTGAACAGATTCTTTCTCAACCAAATCCTGCCACCAGAAATCTCTTTCTTTTTCCATTTTAATCTTGTTTTCAGCTCTCTTTACTATAATAACTTTTTTCACTTTTGTTTCTTGAATTCCCTGATCAGCGTTTTTCTTTAGGTCAATTATTTTCCCTCTTCTAAAGTATCCATCAGCAGTAATCAAAACTTTTGCTTCAGTATCTTGAAGACGAATTTTTAAAGCATTAGGAGAAAAAGCAGAAAAAACAACTGCATGAATAGCGCCAATGCGAGCGCAAGCAAGTATTGAGATTATTACTTCCGGAATCATTGGCAAATAAATTCCTACCCTGTCCCCTTTTCTTACTCCTAGCCTTTTCAAGGCATTAGCAAATTTGTTAACCTCTCCAGAAAGCTCATTATAAGTTAAAATTCTTGGCTTCTCATCAATCAGCTCTGGCTCCCAAATAATGGCTGTTTTATTTTTAATTTTCTCCCATCCTAAAGAATTATGTTCAAAGATATTTGACGTAATATTTATTTTGCCCTCAGTAAACCATTGAAAATATGGTGGTTTATGAACAAATCCTTTCTTCCATTTATTAAACCAAAAAATCTCCTTAGCCAAATTCTCCCAAAACTTAATCGGGTCTTTTTCTGCCTCTTTGTAAATCTTTTTGTCTTTCACCCAGGCCTTATTTTTTATTTCCTTTGTCGGATAATAAATATCTCCTTTTTTAATCATGTTTTACAATTTTTTCCCAATAAATTCCGAGAATTCAGCTAAACGACAGGAATAGCCGTATTCGTTGTCATACCAGGAAATCACTTTAACTAAATTATCCTTAACCATTGTTAAATCAGCATCAACTATAGAGGAAAAAGGATTAGCAATATAATCAGAAGAAACCAATGGCGCCTCTTCTATATCTAAAATACCTTTCATTGTCTTGCTTTGGGCCGCCTTTTTAAAGGAAGAATCAACTTCTTTTTTTGTTGTTTTCTTCTCTAATTCACAAATTAAATCCACCAGAGAAACTGTTGGAGTAGGAACTCTTATTGCCAAACCATCTAATTTCCCCTCAACTTCTGGCATCACTTTACCAATAGCTTTAGTCGCCCCAGTAGTAGTAGGAACAATATTTAAAGCAGCCGCTCTTGCCCGACGCAAATCTTTATGAGGCAGATCTAAAAGTTTCTGGTCAGTGGTATAACTGTGAATAGTAGTCATAAAACCTTTGATAATCTTAAAATTGTCGTTAAGAACTTTGACTACTGGCGCCAGACAATTAGTAGTACAGGAACCCATATCCATCACCTCATCTTTTTCAGAATTATATTTTTCCTCATTTACTCCTAAAACATAGGAAGGGATTTTTTCCGGTGTCTTAGACGGAGCAGAAATTATTACTTTTTTCGCACCGGCCTTAATGTGTTTTTTTGCCCCATCATAATCCCTGAAAACACCAGTACATTCTAAAACAATATCTATGCCTAACTTCTTCCAGGGAAGATTAGCTGGCTCTTTTTCAGCCAATATTTTTATTTTTTGACCATCTACTACAATAGAATCATTTTCAGCTCTCACTGTTTTTTCATAAATACCATATACAGAATCATATTTTAAAAGATGAGCCAAGGTCTTAGTATCTGTTAAATCATTAATGGCTTCTATCTTTAAATCAGGATGTTTTTCTAAAATCCTTTTAAAAGTTGAACGACCTATGCGGCCAAAACCATTTATAGCTATTTTTGTCATATTAAGAAAATAAGCGAAAGAATATAGTTTTTGGGACAATCCGCGTGTGCTAAAAACTAAATTCTTGAGCGCTAATCTTTTATATTTAACAAATTACAAATTTTTTCTCTCTCAAATCCTATAATAAGTTCTCCGCTAATATCTAAAATTGGCACAGAACCCCATATCCCCTTCTCCTCTAGCCTTTTCAATAACTCATCTCTTTTTTTCTCATCTTGGGATATGCTAATTTCTTCAAATTCTACATTGCTCTCTTTTAAAAACTCTCTTAAAGTAAAACAAAAAGAGCAATTATCAGTAGTATAAAGTTTTACATTTTTTTTATCCATTTTCTATGAGCAGGGTAGCACCAATAGCTCCGCTAAAATCTTTAAGTTTAGATATTTTTATTTTAACAAATTTCTTAGACAAAGGCGAGAGAACTCTTTTTTGAATTTCTTTTTTTGCTGATTTCATAAAAAATTTATTGGCTTTGGAAATTCCTCCTCCGATTACAATTGCTTCCGGGTCTAAAACATTAATAATATTAGAGATGCCAATTCCTAAGTATTTTCCATATTCCTGAAAAATCTTTAAGGCCTGTTTATTTCCTTTTTTTGCTTTTTCCTCTAAATCTTTTGAATAAATCCCTTTTCTATTAAAAAACTTCTCTGAACAATACTCTTCTAAAAAACCAAGGTGTTTTTCGTCAAATTTAATTGTCATAAAGCCAAACTCACCAGCTGAACCAAACGCACCTTTAATTGATTTCCCTTTCCATATCACTCCTCCGCCAACTCCTGTTCCTAAAGTAATACCAGCCACAATTTCTGCTCCTTTTGCCGAACCCAATATTGTCTCCGCTAAAACAAAACAATTCACATCGTTTTCCATCACAGTTCTAATATTCAAATCTTTTTGAATAATTTTAGATAAAGGACAATTAGAAAGATGTTTTAAATTAGGCGGATTTAAAATAAAATCCCTTTTTTTATCTAAGGGACCAGGAATTCCAATGCCAATACCTTTAATTTTTGATTGAGGTATGCCAGATATTAAATTTTTTATGTTCTTCTCTAAAAGCTTAATCAGCTTTTCCTTGTTCTTTGGAGTAGAAATCTTTTCTTTTTTTACAACTTTAAGTTTGCTTAACAAAACAAACTTTGTATTGGTAGCGCCGATATCAATGCCAATATTGTACATTATTTTATATAAATTTATTGAATCTGCTCAATTAAATCTTGAACCTTCTCGCAAACATTAGATGGCTGGCCATCTGTTAATTTACAAATTAAAGCTGTTAGAATATTAGACTCCCCTTCTTCGCCATTGCTTTGTCCTGAACCAACTCTATAATATTTGCATCCTAAAACCAATGTTGGTACGCCTCCAGTGCTGTATTTTTGGAATATGTCAGTATCTGTGCTTGAATTCATATTATTATGGAATAATATGTATCCATCAAAATCTTCTGCCACCTTTTCTATAATAGGATGCTCCCAAACACAATGCGGACAGCCTTCAGATCCAAAGAAATATATAATTGGTTTTCCATCTTCTCTGCAAATTTCGTCTTTACTGATTAAAAAATTACCAATAGTAGACACTATTTCTTCGTTTTCTTCTTCAGGGACAGAAGAACTATTCTCAATATCAATCACTTGGGGAAACAAAAGTTTTCCATCTTTGGTAACATAAGAATCAAATTCTTCCTCGCCTATTTTTATTTTAACCTTATACAAGCCATTTTCTTCCACAATTTCAATCAAAGAAGCATTAGCTTGTCCTTGTAAAATATTCTCATTAATAAAATTTATAACTTTTTCTGAAATCTCATTAGCAGACAAAACATTCTCATTTTCGTTCTGATTTTGGTTATTTTCAAAAAATCCATTGGTGTAAGCCACTGAAGCAATAACTAAAATTCCTATAACAGCTATTGCTAAGGCTATTAAATTTTTGCTTGCTCCTTTGGAGCCTAATAAGTTTTTCATATTATGCATTATATTCTTTTTATGAAATTATGTCAATTCTTATTCTTGTTTATCCTTAAAATCGTCTTCATTAAATTGGTTTGTTTTATCTTTCCCAATTTCCCTTTTTTACAATCTTTCTCGGAAAACCGGCTCGCTGAATTTTTGCCATTACCAAAAATTAAAATTGGCACTGGTTCAACACAATGGTCTTTGTCAGAGCAACAAGTTGAATGGTCAGCAGTAATAACAATTAAAATATTTTTTAACCCAAACAAGGTTTTAATTTCTTTGTCGATCTTCTCAATAAATTTCTTTTTGCCTTGAAAATCACCGTCATGAGAAAAAGTATCAGTGGCTTTTATGTGTAAGAAAATAAAATTATATTTTTTGATAGCTTTTTTAACTGCTAAAAACTTTGTTTTAAGATTAGTGTCTGCCAAACCAGTTGCTCCTTTGACTTTTATTAAATCCATGCCAATAATCTTTGCCACTCCTTTATAAAGCGTGCCGCCAGCGATACAAGCTGCTTTTAAACCATATCTTTTTTTGAAACTGGGCGTTTCTTTTATAATTCCTGCTCCTCTAATTAAAAGATAATTAGCCGGCAATTTTCCTTGTTTTTCTATTTTTTTATTTAAAGGATGCTCTTTCAAAATTTGATGAGTTGTTTCTAAATATTTATTTAAAACATCGGCTGTAAATTTTGCTTGTTTTGACTCATCTAAAGGAATAACTCTTTTTACCCTTACTCTTTCTTGATGGGAGTCACCGTCACTTATTCTTGGCGATAAGTTCCTGCCTCGTAAAACTAAAACAGCCCGGTGGCCATAGGATTTTTTTATTAAAAATTCAACGCTGTCAATTTTTATTCCTTGTAGTTTTCTAATCAATAGTTCTGTCTTGCTTATTCTTCCTGCCCGTCTATCAATAACTTTCATACTATTATCAATAGTGCCGAAATTGACCCTTAAAGCAACATCTCCTTTCTTTAATTTTATTCCTACTCCTGCTGCTTCATAAGGACCCCGTCCTAAAAAATAATCTTTATAACCAAATAAAGCAATGTGGGCGCCTTCTGAACTAGGCACTTTTTCTTTTGAAAACCTAAATGTTTCTACCAACCCGCAAATCCCCTTTTTAGCCATTAAATCCAGATTAGGCGTCTGAGCAGATTCTAAAGGCGTTTTGTTATTTAATTGAGAAATAGGCCTGTCGCCTAAACCATCAATAATAATCAAAAGAATTTTTTTCATATATCAAACTGACAAAATTTCTTCCTCTATTTTTAATAACCGATTATATTTTGCCAGCCGTTCACTGCGGGCAGGCGCTCCAGCCATTATTCCGTCTGCGCCAACGCCAACAGCTAAATCAGCAATAAAATCATCTTTTGTTTCTCCGGACCGATGTTTGACAAAAATTTTAAAATTGTTTTCTTTTGCATACCTTACCACTTCTAAAGTTTCAGAAACAGTTCCGATTTGATTCGGTTTGACAATCATTGCATTGCAGGCATTTTCTTTAACTGCTTTCTTTACTTTTTCAAGATTAGTAACCAATAAATCATCGCCAATAATGTTAATTTTACTATCCACATTCTTTGTTATTTCTTTAAAACCTTGCCAGTCATCTTCTGAAAAAGGATCTTCTAATCCTGTAATAGGATATTTAGAAATTAAATCTGAATAATATCTTAAAAACCCTTGTCTTATAAAAACACCCATCTGCATCTTATATTTTCCATCTTTATAAAATTGCGAAGCAGCGCAGTCCAAAATAATACCTATTCTATCTTTATGGCCGGCTTTTTCTATTGCCCTAACTATTAAGTCAAGCGCTTGTTCCGGGAACCTTAAAGAAGGAGTAAAACCGCCTTCCAAACCAACATTTATAGATGATTTTCCTTGTTCTTCTTCTAAAATCTCTTTCAGTGTATGATAAATTTCTGTTCCTGTTTCCAGATTTTTTGAAAATCCATCTTCTCTTGGCTGAATCATAAACTCCTGAAAATCCAAATCATTTCCAGCATGAACCCCTCCTTCAATCATTAAAAAACAAGGTCTGGGTAAAAGCAACGAGACCCAGACTCGTTGCGAGTCTGGGTCTCGTAATTGAAAAATATATTGATATAAGGGTATGTTATTTGCCGCAGCTCCGGCCCGGCAAATAGCCATAGAAACTCCTAAAATAGCATTAGCTCCTAATTTTGACTTATCTTTTCTGCCGTCTAATTCAATCATTATTTCATCAATTTCTTTTTGTTGAACAACATCTTTTCCTTTTAATTCAGGCGAAATAATCTTTTCTACATTCTCTACTGCTTTTAATACTCCTTTACCCTGATATCTTTTTCCTTTGTCTCTTAATTCTTTGGCTTCATTTTTTCCGGTGGAAGTTCCAGAAGGAACAGAAGCAAAAAAAGAGCCGATGTCAGTAATCAGCTCCACTTCTATAGTAGGAATACCTCTTGAATCTAATATCTCCCTTGCTTTGATTGATTTTACTGTATGATTATTCATCTATACTATTTCTCTTATATATTTTTTTAATTCCGGGCCGAACTGAGGATGTTTTAAAGAAAGATAAAAATTTGATTTTAGCCAATCTAATTTATTTCCACATTCTAACCATTCGCCTTCAAACTCATAACCATAGATTATTTTGCCATCGCTAAGCATTTTCTCTAAAACTTCAGACATATATATTTCACCTTTCTTACTAGGACTGGCTTTTTCTAAATATTGAAAAACTTCTGGAGTATGAATATACCTTCCGACTATAACTAAATCAGAAGGAGCGTTCTCTGGATTTGGTTTTTCAATAATCTTTTTTATTTTATAAATACGATTGGCAATTTTTTCTACTTTTACTACACCGTAACGATGAAGTTTTTCTTTAGGCATTTTTTTTAAAGCAATAACCGGCTTTTGGCAGGTTTTAAAAACTTGTTCAAGCTGAGTCAAACAAGGTGTCTTTGAATCAATAATATCATCAGGAAACAAAACTACAAAAGGATCTTTACCTATTAATTTTTTTGCCTGTAATATGGCATGGCCATCACCTAATGGTTCTTTCTGGACAGCCCACGAAAAAGAAGTATTCTTGGAAATCTCTGTCAGTTTTTTAACTTCTTCCAAAAAATTTTCTTTTTTCCTCTCTTTTAATATTTTTTCTAATTTCGGAGATTTTTGGAAATAATTAAAAACTTCTTTTGCTTTTGGACGAATAACAAAAATAATATCATTTATGCCTGAATTTTTAATTTCTTCAATAATATATTGAATTTCTGGTTTATCAACCAAAGGTAAAAGCTCTTTGGGTGAAGCTTTAGATAAAGGTAGGAATCTTGTTCCTAAACCAGCAATAGGAATAACAGCTTTCTTAATCATCATTATTAATTATTGATCATTAATTATTGATTATGAATTATCACCTGTGTTTTTCCGTAAAAAAGCAGGAATGTCCCATTTTTTTTCTTCTGCCAAGAGTTCTTTTTCAGTTTGTTCTGCTTCTTTTTTTAATTGTAAGGCATTCTTTCTGGTTTTTTCTTTCGGAGCTTTTGGAATTGATATCTGAACTCTTTTTTTCTTCCCGCCTGCAACGCTTTGCGTAGCAATGCGGGCAGGTTTTGGTTTTTTTTTCTTTTTTGGTCTTTTCTTTTTTAAATTAGAAATTTTCTCTTTCCCCTTTTCCAAAAGAAGCTTAGCTCCTTTTAAAGATTCTTTTGGCTCTGGTTCTGGTTTTGGCTTTGGCTTTGGTTCTGATATCGGTTCTGGTTCTGGTTTTAACTCGGGCTCGGGCTTGGGCTTTGCTTTTTTTCTTTTTTTTACAACTTTCTCTTTTTGATCATCACTAGTAGCTAATAAAGTTATTCTTATTTTATTCTTATAACTTGGATATTGAGAGATGCCGAAAATAATTTTTGCTCGTTGATTAAAACCGGTAATGGCCTTGCTGATTTGCTCAACTGTATCCATTTTCAAATCCTTATCAGAGGTTATACTATATAAAATTTTATCTGCTTTTTGGGGGTTGTATTCGCTTAAAGGACTTTGAATAAGCCGTCTTACTATTTCTTCTGGTTCCTCATCGCTTCTGGCGTCAATACTGTTCAAATAACAGAGCTTTCCCCTACCTTCTAAAATTACTTTTAAGTCAGCCCAGTCAATATTAATCAGGCCTGGCAAAAAAATCATTTCAATGAGACCTTCTAATCCCTGTTCTAAAATTTTATTTAAATTAGAAAGAGATTGTTTTAGGGGCGTTGTCTTATCAATAATCTGAAAAATCTTTTCATTGGGAATGACCGTAAAAGCATTTAAATCTAACTTTAATTTTTCTAAGGAATTTAAAGCAATCTTTAATTTTTTTTCTCCTTCAAATTTAAAAGGTAAAGTAAAAATTCCAAAAGTAATATTTTTAAGTTCTCTGGAAACTTCAGCAAAAACCGGAGAAGCGCCGGTGCCGGTGCCGCCACCCAAAGAAGAAACCAAAATACAAAGGTCTGCTCCTTCTAAAATCTTCTTTATGCTTTCTCTGGCTTCTTGAGCCGCCTTTTTTCCTAAATCCGCGTTCATTCCGCAGCCCAAACCCCCGGTTAGATTCTGGCCAAAAGAAAAACGTCTACATTTCTTGCTTATCTTTTTAAGAGCTTGAGTATCTGTATTGGCTGCTATGGAACTTACTTTTTTTAATTGAGGAGCGATTTCCGAAACAATAGAGCTGCCGCCGCCGCCAATGCCGACTACCTTTATTTTTGTCTGGTAAACATCTTCAAAAACATCTGAACTTTTTAAAGACCGAAACACTTTTTTTCTCTTAACTATTTTAATCTTTTTGGAAACCTTTTTTTTTGCTTTTTTCGGCTTAATCCTAATATTCCTCTTTTTTATTTTTTTAAGAGTTTTTTTCTTTTTGACCTCTTTTTTCTTTAAAATTCTCTTCTTTTTCTTGAATATTTTTTTGTTTTTCTTCTTTTTCACCATTGTATTAGTTTAACCATTTAAAAGTCAAAGGTCAAGTCAAATAATACAATACCGTCAAATTTAGGACTAGAACCATCTTCGCTAAAATAATAATTACAGAAATCCTCTGCTGCAACTTTTTTCTCTATTGAACTTGCGGCAATAAGTAATTTTCCGTCAAACAAAAGCCCTTCATGAACTACATCTAATCCTGTCTCAAAATAGTTCTCTTTAATAAAGGCAACACCAACTGATTTAGGCAAATCCATAAGAAACTCTTTAGTAATATATTCATTGGGCAAATATTTTATAATAATTTCTTTTTCCCAATCAATATCTATCCAACGTGTACCATCTGTTTTTACTTTATTTAAAATCACTTTTCTGGTAATTATTTTAGAAGAACCAGCGATTTCTTCAGTAATGTCAGAAAAATAAGGCGAAACCATATTACGGTCAGTAGTAAAATGAAGCCGATTCTCAAAACTTATCTCTTTTTCTGGCTGATAGTTTAAAAATTTCATCATCTCTCTTGCTTGTTCTAAATTTTGGGAATTAAGCAAAGCAGCAGTGGTTAAAACAAATACCGTGCAATCAGCTGTATCTAATCTAAAAATAGGATCCTTATCTCGCCCTGATTCTTCGCCCAAACAACCAAGATGATAAGGCGTGCCCAGCCGCAAAATAGCTATGGCTTTCAGCCGCTCGTCTTTATCGGGAAATCTCTGCCAGAGTTCTTTCAAAAGTAAATCAACCTCTGTCGGAGTCAACTCATATAATTTCTTTTGTTTTTCTATCCATTGCCAGTTTGTCTCTTTCTCATTGACTGTCAGAGCATCTTGAGTTTCCTTAGATATTTCAGAACTAATATTAATATTAAATGTTTCAAGATTAATATCAGTAAAGGAAAGCGACTTATTTTCTTTATACAAAATTATTGCTGCAAAAAGAAAAGCAAAAGAGATTATAATTATTATCAATATTATTTTTTTCTTCATTTTTTTATTGTATCTTATTCCTCAATAAAACAAAATCCCTCAATAAGGGATTTTGTTATCTCATCTAAAAAGACTAAAACTCGAGGTTGGTCATCAACTAATTTTTATAAAGGACAATCCGAAAGGCAACTTTCAGAAGTTTCAAACTTATCACATTTACCATTACAATTACAGTATCTTCCATCCTTTATACATTCTTCTGGCGGCGGTGTTTCACCAGTATAATTCAAAGCATTATAAACATTAATCCTTCCCCAGCCAAAATGCCTATCCCAGCCTTCTGTTCCTAAATCATCAGCGGTTTTTTCAATAATGTATCTTACATCAGCATTATTCCGGCTATTATCTTGAGCAAAAAGTAATCCTGCCAAACCAGCGACATGAGGAACCGCCATTGAAGTGCCGCTGCCTATATCATAATCTTGAGAACGGTCATATTTTGTCCCGAGAACAAAATCATAAGTAGGAAAAGTAGAAAAAACATTAACTCCGGGCGCTGAAATATCTATCTCATCATTAAAGTTGGAAAAAGAAGCGGTATTGTCATTATAATTAGTGGCTGCCACTGACATCACATTGGAATAACTGGCTGGATAACGTTTTCTGCCACCACCATCATTGCCAGCCGCCGCTGCTATCAAGACCCCATTTTTCCACGCGTCATCTATCGCGGCTTTTAATGTTTCAGAACCGCGTCCGCCTAAACTAAGATTTATTACTTTAGCTCCATGCTCTGTTGCGTAATAAATTCCATTTACAACGCTTCCAGTATCACTGCAACCATCATCACCAAGAACTTTTACTGGCATAATTTTAACATTATCAGAAAAAGCAACTCCAGTAATTCCTTCTGAATTATTTGTTTCTGCCGCGGCAATTCCGGCAACATGAGTGCCGTGTCCATAGAAGTCGTTATCGCCGTCTTTTGTAAAATTTTCACCATCAACTAATTTGTTAAATAAATCCAGGTGATTTTTGTCAATGCCAGTGTCAAGAATTGCAATAATGGTTTCAAAAAATAGAGACGCGTTAAAATCTGCCCATGCTTCATCCCAGTTAATATCAGCGTCCGGGGTGCTGTCAAGTCTACATATAGCGCCGTCAATATTATTACAGCACCATTCAACGAATTCTTCTCCCTGTTCATCAATACAATCCAAAACAACTTTATTGTAGATATCTTGGCTTGTATTGTTCAATGCCCACTGATTTCCATAATACCTATCATTGGAACCAAAAGCGTAAAGAATATAATTCGGCTCAGCATAAACTACATTTGCTTTGACTCGGTATTCTTCTACTTTCTCCATAACTTTTCCTTTAGGAACTTTAATTACCCTAAAAGGTTCTGTATCTCCTTGAAACTTAACAATGAGCTGACCCGGGGCATAATCAATTCCCTCATTGTTAGAATTTCCTGTCCTTGAAGAAGAATTGGCAAGAGCCGCTATGCCTAAAACTAAACCGCCCATCATTACTAAGGTTAACATAGTAATTCCTATTTTTATTTTTCTCATATTTTTTTACATTTAATTAAATTTTAATTTTCTTCGACTTTTTATTATTCTACCACAACAAAAGCCCGAAGCAAACATGCCTCGGGCAAAAAATGTTTAGAGGTTTAGCTCCTAAACATTCTGTTTTTATTGTATCTCAATAATTTTTCCAACGCCATTCTCAATAAAGTTATTTTTGTATTCTTGTTTGAACAATTCCCGGCATCTGTCCCCTGAACAGTGGCATGGCGCTGCTTTTTGAACTTCTAACCTTCTGAAATCGTCAATAATCTTTCTCAACTCAGAATCACTATTTCCTGACAAATGGAAACCGCCTAAAACCAAATAAACCTCTCCCTTAAGCATGTCTTTGCTTTTCTTAATAATATTAATAATTCCGGGATGGGCGCAGCCAGTGATAACCACTAATCCTTTTTCAGTGTTTAATATTAAAGATTGTTCTTTAGTCCAATCCCCTAACCAGCCCGTGGAATATACGTTTTTAAATATTCTTGTTGGTTCTGAAAACAAATCAGGAGTATATACTTTTAAATCTTCATTTAATTTTAATAAATCCTGCAATCCCCCAGTATGGTCTCCGTGCATATGAGATATAAAAACAAAATCAATGCTCTTGGGATCAATCTTTAGCTTTTTCATATTACTGAATAAAGTCGAACTATCAGCGCCAGTGTCAAATAAAATACTCTGCTCAGACATTTTTACTAAACAACTAAAACCCCAGCCGGTTTTCAGTTCTGGCTTAACTTGGTAATTATCATAAACAGTAACAAGAGAAATTTCTTTATTGATGGGTTTTAAATCTTTTTCCAATTTAATTTCTTTGAGTATATTTTTTATTCTTTTCGCCAATGTATTTTTCAAGAGGCCTAATAAGTTCATTGTCTTTGTATTGCTCCATCATATGAGCAGACCAACCAGCAACTCTTGCCATAGTGAACATATTGATAAAAAGCCTATCTGGAATTCCCAAATTGGGATAAACAGAACTTGTATAGAAATCAACATTGGGATAAAGATTTCTTTTTTTCTTTCTTACTTCTTCAACTAACTTATTGGAGAGGGAAAACAACCATTTTTTCTTTTTTGTTTTAGCCAAACTTTCTCCAAGTTTTTTCAGTTCCTTTGCTCTAGGATCTTCTGTTTTATAAACTCTGTGGCCAAAACCCGGTATCTTTTCTTTTTTTTCAAGTTTTTCTTTTAGCCAGGTTGATAGATTTTTTTCGTCTTTTATCTCCCGAAGCATCTTAATCACTTCTTCACTGGCTCCGCCATGTAAAGGGCCTGTTAAAACTCCTGTAGCTGCAACAATACCAGCGTATATGTCTGAAAGAGTAGAAGCAGCAATTCTGGCCGTAAAAGTAGAAGGATTTAACCCATGTTCAGCATGTAATATTAGGTCTGAATCCAGAACCTTTTCTTTAAAATCTAATGGTTCTTTGCCTTTAAGCATCCATAAAAAATTAGCAGCCTGCCCTAAGTTTTTCTTAGGATGGATTATGGGTTTTCCTTCTACTATTCTTTGATAATAAGCAATAATAGTAGGAACTTTAGCTAAAAGCTTTTTTGATTTTTCTAATACTTCATTTCTGGATATCTTATGGAGATTTTTGTCTAAAGAACCTAAATAAGAAATTACTGTTCTTAAAATTACAATGGGATGAGTATCTTTTGGCAAAATTTTCAAAAGTTTAATTATCTCTGGAGAAAGTTCTCTTTGTCTTGATAAATCTTTTGAAAATTCCTTCAGTTCCTGACTGCCTGGCAAACGTCCATACCAAAGCAAATAAACCACTTCTTCAAAACAGGAATATTTTACTAAATCGTGAATACTATATCCTCGATATTCAAGAATACCTTTTTTACCGTCAATGCGAGAAATTTTTGACTCCAAAGCAATAATATTTTTTAATCCTTTTCTTATTTTCATTTTTTTGAAAAGAAAACTTAATGTTTTCCTTTTGAAATCTCTACTCCTATTGGACAATGGTCTGAACTTTTTATGTCCTTGAGAATAAACGCTTTCTTTAATTCGAGAGTTAATGCCTTGTTAGTAAAAATATAATCTATTCTCCAGCCCAAATTTCTCTGCCTGGCATTTCTATAATATGGCCACCAAGTATAATTTCCCGGCTCTTTATGAAATTTTCTAAAAGTGTCTATAAAATCAATCTCAATTATTTTATCAATTCTTTTTCTTTCTTCTGAAGTAAACATAGTATTGTTTTTATTATCTTTTGGCCTGGCTAAATCAATTTCTTGATGAGCAACATTAAAATCTCCAACAAGTATTACTTTCTTCTTATTAATCTTTTTAAAATATTTCAAAAGCTCATCATAACTCTTCAGTTTATAAACCATATTTTCTTTTTGCCTTCCGCCGTGAGGCAAATAAAGATTGATTAAAATAAAATTAGAATATTCAAGTTTTAATATTCTCCCCTCTTCATCAAATCGCTTTAGGCCTGTCTTGGTTTCTATTTTTATGGGTTTCTCTTTTGTATAAACAGCTAATCCAGCGTATCCCTTCTTTTGAGCAGAATTAAAATAAGAAAAGTATCCTTTGGGATTTACTAACTCTGGCTCTAACTGCTCTGGCCATGCCTTTGTTTCCTGAAGACAAACAATATCAGCCTTGGATTCTCTAAGCCATTTTAAAAAACCTCTTTTGTAAACCGCCCTTATTCCATTAACATTCCAAGAAATAATTCTCATATTTTATAATTCCTCGCAGAAGACCGCGACTTTAGTCGTGGATGAATGCGAGGAAATATACAGACCTACAACTTTAGTTGTGGGTTTTTATCCTCTTCTTATTAAAAACCAGACAAGAATAGTAGAAATTAAAAGAAAAATTCCAAACCATTGGAAAATAACTGCGAAAGAAAAGAAATTCAGTAAAAAACCGCCAGCCAAAGAACCAATAGCCACTCCTAATGGAATGAAAAGTGTATCAATGGCTCCGATTTCTTCAGGGAATTTTTTAAACTTTCTTGCAAAATAACCGCTTCTGCCGGAATTTATCATTAGATAACTCATTCTTTCAACAATTTTAACAATAAAAAGCGAGTTGAAAGTTAAGAATTTAAAACCAACTCCTAAAACAATTGTTACTAATGATTTTATAATGCTTCCCTGAAGCACATTAGTTCTGCTTTTTTGAGCGCCGATAGTTTTAATCAATTTCCAGGAGATAACCACGAATACTATTGAGACTAAAGAAATAAAAAGCAAAATCTTATTTTGAGACCAGAGAAGCTGATTTTTTAAATATAGGACAAAAAATGCTCTGTAAAAACCGGTTAAGATAATAGTTGAAAAGACCAGTCCTAAAAGAAGCGCTACTTCCTTTTCTTTAATTTCTTTAAATATTGACGAATAATCCTTTTTAATTTTTTCAATGTTTTCTGGTTGAGTTCTATTGAAGTTTTTTATTTTCCTAAGGGATTTAGAAGAATAAAAAATATTAAAAAAATGGATAGCAAAGCTGAAAATAAAAACACCGATAAAATTAAATTGCCAGATTAGAAAAGCTCCTATTGCCGGCGCCAACACCTCTGCATAAACAGGCATTGAATAAAACCAGGCGAAAGATTCATTCGCTTTCTTAGTTAAAGAAATAAGCAGGCTTCTGGAACTTACAAAAAATAAAGAAGCAGAAATTCCTAAAAGAACTTGGAAAAGATAAAAGAAAAATAAGTCAACATTTAAAATCATTCCCAAGGAATAAAGAAAATAACCAAAAATACCAATTAGCATTAAAATTTTTTCATTAAACCTAGAGCAAAGAAAACCGCTTATCGGCGAAAAAAAAGCTAAAGGAAGATATATAAAAAGATATGTATAACCAACCTGGGTAAATGATAATCCTTTCCAAATCAAAAAAAGCGGAAAATAAAGAGAAAAAAGCTTATAACCGAACATCAGCAAAAAATGGGAAAAAGAAAGCTTTTTTGTTATTGGCTCAATGCCTGAAAACTGATTTTTGATTTTAGCGACTAAAGAAACCATTTAAGTATTATAACAAGCCTTAGCTTGATATATCAAGTCTCCGACTTGCTATAACAGACCTTAGTCTGATATATCAAGTCTTTGATTTATTGTAATAAAAAACACACTTTTAAAAATGTGTTTTTATGATATAATGAATATATGAACAACACTATTGCTCGATGCTTCCCTGAAACAACTCTTGGTTCAGCTTTATCTGTGATACAAAGCAGTCATGAGCCGGTTTTTGTTTTTAATGACAATGATGAATTTCTTGGATTGGTCTCGCCATACTATGTCCTATTCAAAAAAAGATTGCCTTATACAACTAAAGTTAAGTCTGTGATTATTATTCCGCCTCGCATAAACAACTCAACTCCCTTTTATGAAATTGCTGATTTTATGGTCGCCACCAGAATTTACGCCCTGCCAGTATTTAATGATAAGAATGAAATCAAAGAAATTGTAAGAGCTAAAAATATAATAAAGGAGTTATCGAAAAAACCGGATATTTTCAGCCAGATAGCGCAAAAAATAAAAATAGAAAAAACCACAACAGCTAAAATAAATTCAACTGTAAAAGATGTTTATAAACTGCTCCGTGAAAAAGGAACTACACGTGTTGTTTTAGTTGATAATAATAAAAAATTAGCTGGTATTATAACAAGAAAAGATATTGAGAACGCATTTATAAAACCGACTAAAAAACAGAAAGCGTCTACCAGAAGAGGAGAACCGATAAATTATTCCCTTGACCAGGAAAGAGCGAACAGATTTGATATTGCTATATCAAAATTTTATACCAGAAATGTTCTAACCGCTAAAAAAGAATTAGGAATTGAAAAAATTCTTCAAAGAATGTTCAGGGCAGGAAAAAATAGCATTGTTATAGTAGATAAAAATAATCTCCCTTATGGAATAATTTCCAATCGCACGATTTTAAAAGCTATGGCAGAATTCAAACCGAAAAAAGAAATTCCCATTATTTTCAGAAAGCCGACTAAAAAAACCACTGATTATGAAATGGGAAAAATATATACTTTACTTGAGCGACTGGGGGAAAAGTTAGATAAAATGTCCCCTGTTCAGCAGATAAAAATAAATTTCAAAAAATCAAAAAAGCCGGCTGGGGGAATTATTCTTTTTGACATCACTCTCCAAGTGGAATTTTTTTCAGGCAAGAATTTTATCGCTGAAGTAGAAGAAAGAAAAGTAGAAATTGGCATTAGAGAAGCAATAAAAAGAATTGAAAAACAACAAAGAAGAAGCTGAAAAACATTTTTCTCCGCCAAAAAAAATAAAAAAAACGCCCATAATGGGCTTTTTCATTTCATCAACACACCATTCTTACGCCATATATCACAGTTAATATCACTGTCACCCATACTACCAATGCTCCAATTTCCTTAATTATTGTTTCTTGTCTTATACTCATCTTACATCACCTCTTTAGTTTTTAATTTACTGAGCGCTGAAATAATTCAACTCTCAATAAACTAATTTTCTTTATCTATCTGATTTCTCCCAAATTTTTAAGGTATCTTCACCTTATCTCAACCTAAACAAAAATCAAGGTTTCTTTAGTATAAAAATTCCTGGTTAGTTTCTTATTCATTTCTTAATAAAGTTTTCCGCCAATTTCAGCAATTTCTTTCCCAAAATCAATTTTAAGCTTGTAAGAAGGTTTTTGGGCCTCTGGAAAATCCTCAACTTCAATAATTTTTCCTACTCTGATATCTAATTTTTCAAAATCTTCGATTGTAGCCATAGATTTTTTTCTGTATGCCTTCGCCCGAAAGGCGAAGGCATACTCGTTTAGTTTTAAAAATCGGAACTGCCGCAGATTCTAATACAAAGAAATTTCGCAGCAGTATTTATTTAAATACTCTTGAGAATAAAATTTAGGAAGAAGTTTGTTATACCATATATCAAATACCATTCTTTGGTCAGTTTTGGGTATTGGCCTGCCTAATTTTTCTGCTCTCTCAAAATTTAATTTTGCCCCAGGGTAATCTATAATTTCTAAAACCTCTACTCTAAGAGGTAAATTTTTATTTAACCCTCTTAATCTTTCAATAAACATGGTCAATTTTTCCTCAATATTACCTTTGTAAACTAAAGCAGGTAAATAAACATAAAAATCAGTTCTATGTTCTAAAAACCATTTTGCTGTCTCAAATTGTCTTTGATAATATTTCGATTCAGCGCCTGTAAGCATAGAAAAATCTTCTTTACAAATCCCTTTAAAACATCCAACCACACCCACATTTTTTTGATTAAGTATATTTTTTAAATTACCTTCTAAGTTTTCTAAATATTTCTGAGTTGAAAGATTGGAATCAATCCAAAGATAAACATCCAAACCCTGATTCTTTATTTCATTGTAAACATCTACAATTACTTCAGGAATTATTGTCGGATTGCCGCCGCTTATTCTTATAACATTCATCGGCTCTTTTGATTTTTCTTTTGCTGATAGAAAATAACCAATTATTTCTTTTGCTGAAAAATATTTTCCAAGTTCTGGATTAGCAACATTTATTTGTTTGGGCACATAGCAATAATTACAATCGAAATCACAACCGGAAACCTGAATTGTAAAAACCTTGCTATAATTTCTTGGATCTCCGCCAAATCGGAAAGCAGCAGAATAAGCAGGATTTTGAAATTCTAATTTTTTAACCTCTTCTATTGGTCTTGATTGAAAATTATTAGATAGGCCTAAAAATTTGACGACCAAACTTCATCTAAAGAGGACTGAAACCATTCCTTGTTGTCCATATAGTCCTTGTATCTAAAATATGTATCAAGAACTTTTTTGTCTTTTTGTTCCTGTCCACTACCTTCTATTTTGGCAATCAAATACTTTCCATTCCTTATCATTCTATTTCTAACAATTTCAGCTCTTTTTGATGGATTAAAAAAATTCATATTCACTAACCTTGATTTTTTCCGGATTGTCTAATTATCTCTTTTTCCACTTGGTTTCTAATTTGCGAATTTGGCTTTCATTGAAGCCAAAGTGGTGGGCAATTTCGTGCCAAACAACGATTGTGACTAATTCTTTTATTTCTTCCTCTGAAGAAGCCATTTGTTCGATTGAGTTCTGGAAAATAGTAATTTTGTCTGGCAATATCATGCCAAAACCCCTGCCCCAAGCTGTTTTAGGAACTCCCTGATAAAGCCCTAAAAGCGTTCCTCCTATTTTTATCCCGGTTTCTTCCAATTCATATTTAGAAGGTTTTTCTTTAACTACAATAGCCACATTATCCATTTTCTTTTGGATATGCTGAGGCAATTTCTTCATAGCTTTTTTAACTAATTTCTCAAAATCTTTTTCCAACATTGATAATAGGTTTTATCCTCTATGCTCTTAATTTAACTTATTTTTGGGAATTTTTCAATCTTTTAAAGCTACAAAAACGAGAGACAGCCGTCAGTAAAGTATATAAAAAAAGCGACTCTCCTATAACTTTTCTTTAAGAATTAAGTTAAGGATTAAGCCGCATATAGATTTTCTCTATTCACGCATTCAGTACTTTACTTTATTGAAACGACAGGCGAAGTTATCCATGCGTGTAAGTCCGGATCACTGCTATCAAGGGCTCTGAAGAATATTTCTCTACCGACACGCAAACATATTATTTTACAGCTAGTGAAATCCAACGTCTTTGTGGCACAGGATACCTTTCGCTCTCCTTTTTCGTTTGGTTTACTAAATTTGTAAATAGAGCCATTTTTGGTGCTTGCCCTAATGGGCATATCTGAAAACTCCTCTGGTACCCCGGGCAGTTTAACACCCAAAGGTTTCGGCGCCTCTCCTCTTTCAAAACAATTGTTCCTTTCTTGCCAGCAAAAACCGCAAAAAAATCCTGTCTTTTCTTTTGGCACTAAATTCCCCCAGTGTTCAAATATACATCCTTTTTCTCCGCAATCACTGCAGTTTTTATCCGCAAAATCCCCTTGTATTGTATCAACCATCTTGTTTTTCTCCTTTTTTTCATTATTACCTACTACATCAATAGTACATATATATCTAAACAAGTCAAGCCCATAAAAAATAAAGCTGACCCCATTTTTCTATGTTAAAAATTTGCTTAGAGCTGTATTTATTGCTTAACCGGATTAAACAACAAGAAAAAAAACAGAAACATCCTAAATTTCATACCAAATTTCATATTTCAACCTTCTACTATTTTTACTATTATTTTTCTTGTTCTTGGACCGTCAAATTCTACTAAAAATATCTGCTGCCAAGTCCCTCTTACAGTTCTACTATCTTTAATCGGCAAAATCTTCCCTTGACCCGCCAAGCCGGAAAGGATATGAGAATCAGCATTATCATCAATTTTGTTATGCTGAAAATCAATCCCAGATGTTAGCTTCTTGAAAATTTCAAGCCAGTCCTTTTTTAATCCTTCTTCATTCTCGGTCAAAATAATGCTGGCCGTGGAATGAGGAACAAAAATAAAAACCAAGCCGTTTTTTACACCGCTTTCTTTAACTATTTCTTCTGCTTTTTCAGTAATATCAATTAATTGATATCTATCTTCTGTTGAAACATTAAATTCTTTAAACATAATGAACTACCCTGCTCTAAATGGCAGGCGAGTTAAGGAAAATTTCCGCGTAGAGCGCGAAAAAAAATTAAATTTGAGGCATATCTTCTTCCACGTCTTCTTCATCGCCATTATCCTCTTCAATATGTACCTCTTTTTTAATTTCTTCGAATTCGTTCTCCACCGCCTTGAGTCGTTCTTTGCTGGCTTTAATAAGGCCTGCCGCCTCTTTTACTTTTTTCAAACCCTCTTCAATGTCAACCTCTCCTTGGTTTTCAAACCATTCTGTAATCTCGGAAAGCTTCTTAAGATTATCGCTTAAATTTTTAATATCTGGCTTTTCTTTAGGCATGTTTTTTGTTTTTTACTTTAGAAATAATTGTTCCATCCTTTACTCGAATATCCACATCTTCTCCTATTTTAGTATCTTTTATACTTTTAATCAATCTACCCCTGCATCGTGCGATACTATAACCAAGCTTAAGCTGGGTCTCGGGATTACGAAGATAAACGACTTCTTCTGAATGCTCTAATTGTTGTTTGATTATTGATAATAGCGAATTAAATCCGAATATGGATTTCTTCCATGAATTCTTTAAATCGCTTTTACTGTTTTGAAGAGCATTTTTGAATGCCTGGAAAGAAATTTTTAGCGCAGTTTCAATTTCTTTATATTTATCAAAAATTAAATCCTTTATCCCGCGAATTGTATCTATTGACTGATTTATTAACGAATTAGCATTTTCTAATATATTCTCATAAGAACCAATAACATTTCTTTCGTATTCTTTTAATAATGATGCAGCTTGCTCCCATGATTCACTAAGAAAGGTTGCGGCAATACTTGGCGTTGAAACCGAACAATCGGCTGCTAACGCTGTGAGCGGGACATCCTTATGATGGCCAATTGCCGCAATCACCGGAACCGGAAAACCGGTTATTTCTCTCACTAGTGATTCGTTATTAAACGCCGACATTGATTCTAAAGAACCTCCTCCGCGCATAATTACCAGTACTTCTATATTTTCTTTCTTCAGCGTTTTAATAGAAAGCAATAAATCAACAATAGCGGCTTGTCCCTCCACGCGAGAATCAATCATTTTAATTTTGAATCCAAACCTTCCTAAATTATTTAAGAAATCGGCGAGAACTGCGCCCTGTTTTGAGGTAATTATTCCGACTTTCTGCGGATATTTTGGGATTGGCCGTTTCCTAACTTCCTCAAAAAGTCCCTCTTTGGTTAATTTCTCTTTTAATTTTTCATACTCTTTTTTCAAGATTCCCTCTCCGGCATGTTCAATGACTTCAGATTTAAAAGATAGCTTCCCCCACGGCGCATATATTTCGGGATATCCAGTGGCAATAATTTTAATTCCCTCTTTTAATTTAATACCATAAATATCGTATCTAGACTTCCAGATTATACACTTTATTATACTCTCATCTTTTTCATCTTTTAGGGTGAAATAAACGTGACCCGTGGGCCCAAAACTAACCTCGCTTACCTCTCCTATAATTTTCGATCTAAAGGCTTTTAATCCCTGGTTTACAGTTTTAATATAATCTGAAACTGAAAAAATTTTCTCATCTTTTTGTTGGTTTTCTTCTTCCATAATCCTTAAACTTCAACTTAAATTTTGGTTATTCCAAAAACAGAGTTGACCCCATTTTTACCCATTTTTACTCTACATTACTCCTTAAATCATTATAACTTACTATTTCTTTAATTCAAAACGCCCGATTACGGGCGTTTTGAACTTTTTCCAGTTTAGAACTCATTATAAGCTCGAAAAAAAGAAGGAAATGGAGGTTTTATGGCAGGACAAATAATTCGCACACTTAACGCCTTTTTTCTTTCTCTATTCAATAAATGTTAGCGCCACCCCCCGTTTATTCCAACGGCCGGTGCGGCCAATGCGATGAATGTAGTCATCGTAAGTTGCCGGTACGTCATAATTAATGACATGACTAATGTCGGCGATATCAAGTCCTCTGGCCGCAACATCAGTTGCAACTAAAATCTGAATGCGGTTATTCTTAAACATGCCGAGCGCTCGCTGACGTTGAGAATTATTTTTGTTTCCATGTATTGATTCTACATTAAAGCCCTTACGAAAAAGCGTTTTTGATATTTTTTCAACTCCGTACTTAGTTCGTCCGAAAATGAGCACTTTATTGAATTCTTTTTGACTCAAAAGATTATTAAGAATGTCTAATTTTGTTTTACCTTGCCCAATTTTAATAATATCCTGCTCAACGTTTTTTGAAGTGTCTCTATCCTTAACCGAAATCCTAACTGGATTTTTGGTAAATTCTTTGATAATCCTTTCTATCTCGTTTGAAATGGTTGCCGAGAAAAAGAGTGTCTGGCGCCCTCTCGACATCTCGTTCATTATGAAACGAGTATCATTGATGAAGCCCATATCAAACATTCTGTCTGCCTCGTCCAAAACAACAGTGTTAAATTTAGACAGATTAATTATTCTTTTCCCTATCAAGTCTCTTAATCTTCCGGGCGTGCCAATAATTAAATTGTAATTATGGCGAAGTTCTGAAATCTGCCTGCCAATACTCATGCCTCCCACACAATAAACAGAAGAGATTCTCATTCCCCTGGCAAAAAATTTAAACTCCTGGTCAATCTGAATGGCAAGTTCCCGGGTCGGAGCGACAATCAAAATTTGTTCTCTTGAATTTTGTAAAATTTTATTAATAAGGGGCAAAAGAAAAGCTGCTGTCTTCCCTGTACCAGTATCGGCGATACCCACAACATCAAAACCATTAGTGATGTGCGGAATAATTTGATCTTGAATTGGCGTGGGTATTTTATAACCCTTATTCACAACAGCCGCTATTAATCGCTGATCAATTTTAAAATCCTGAAATTTGTGTTCAGGTGTGAAATTTTCATTATCCTCAGTCATACTCGCTTTATTGATAAACCTTGCGGGATCTATTCTTTTTTCGGGCCGGCCCATGGGCCTCCTGCGACCTAAACCCGAAGAGCCCGTATCTTTGTAATGGGATTGAAAGAGATATTTTTTCGGTCTTCTATTGTTAAAACTTCTTGTATACATAATTTTTTCTTAATCTTAAGAGGTCTCCCTCCTGTAACTTTGGTCTTTTCAAATAAAAAAAGACCTGTTGGTCTCGTAGATTTTTAAATAATACTATGAGATTCAATTACTCTAATAGTATATTACAAAACTAATATTTTGTCAATTAAAAAGATATGGCTACTGGGCGTGGACGACGTTAGAACCTGTTTAGTGGGCAGTTTAGCTTTAAAAAACAGATGTCCCATTGACCCGTTTCGGTTAGGATATTTTATACAAAACTCGCAATTTTTTGGGTTAATTCGTCTTTTCCTTCGTTTGTTTTAGCCGAATATCCCAAAACCGGTATATCTCGCGCTTCTTTTTTGATTGAGGAAAGCTGTTTTCCCGCGGCGCTTTTAGCTAATTTATCAATTTTGTTTGCAATAATGACAATTTGATGTTTATTCGCCTTGAGAGTTTTTATCATATCCCGATCAAGGGCAGTCAAACCGACATTAGCGTCAATAATTAAGAAAACTGCTTTGGGCCTCGCATCGGAAAACTCCACGTACCAAAAAATTCTTTTGATCATTTTATTGCGCTCCAATATTGAATGCTTCGCATATCCATATCCGGGAAAATCCACAAAATAAAAAGAATTATTGATACGGAAAAAATTCGCTTCACGTGTTTTCCCCGGTATCTTGCTTGTTTTTACAAGGTCTTTTTTGCCGACTAAAGAGTTAATCACGCTTGATTTCCCAGCATTGGAGCGGCCAAAAAAAGCGATGTGCGGTAAATTGTCCTTCAA
This sequence comes from Candidatus Nealsoniibacteriota bacterium, assembly GCA_030612885.1. Lineage (GTDB taxonomy): Bacteria > Patescibacteriota > Minisyncoccia > Minisyncoccales > JAGMDC01 > JAGLYZ01. Next base: position 116,080 of record JAUWMZ010000002.1, on the reverse strand, counting down.
ACCGTAATCGTCCCCGATAACACCTTTAATAAATTCTGCTTTTGATATTTTCATAATTCTATTTTATTCTACCAAAAAACCACCCACTTCGTCGAGGAGAGACAGGCCCTCTCGGCGATTCTTGTTTAATAAAATCATTCCAATGTTCTCGAGAACTTGAGAATAATTTTGGCCCTGCTTTTGCTGCTTAATGTTACCTCTGCTTAAATTTTTTAATTCGCAATTTCAAATATTTTTTTAATATCTTGTTATACTGATTTAACAAAAAACAATTCTTTTTGAGCGTAAGAAAATTCTACCTTATTGCGATTTATTCCTTGCAACTTATAATCTTTCCTGATAATACCGCCATTACTTAATCTATCAAGAATCATATTATAATATTTTTTGTCAATCTCAGCAGAAATAAACTGTCTCTTTAATTCTTTACAAAGTAAAATTTCATTTCCCGAACCACCGAATAAAATAAATATTCTATCGTTTTCCTTGGTACTCGCCTTGATTAACATCTCCACTAAGCCTTTTGGTATCTGACAAGGATGAAATGTTTTATCTTTTGACACATTTTTTACTAAATCAAAATAAAACCAATCATAAGGCATCCTCCCCTTAGAACCGTTGGCGATGTTTTTTAAAATTCTCTTATCTGTTGGATTTTGATATGGAACAGCTACATTTTTTTTGCAAAATTTATTATCTTTTGTCTTTTGACAATGCAGAATACTTCTGTGGGCGGTAGTAAATCGTTTTGAGCTATGTCCAACATTAGTATTATAGACCCACACATAATCCGACACTTTATAACAAACCTCGTCTAAGCATTTAACTCTTAAATAGGCATTCTGTTTTGGATAGTTAATAAAAAATAAATTGCCGTCATCCTTCAAAACTCTTAATGATTCTTCTGCTAATTCTGTATACCATTCAATATATTCATTAAAATTTTTTGTATAAGATTTATCATTATATTTTATACCAACATTATAGTCCGGATCACCATAAACCATATCAATACTTTTATCTGGCAATCCTTTCAAAACTTCCATCACATCTGTATTATAAACATTATTAAAAGAAAATTTATTCATATTTTTTTATTTTTTAATTAAATAATATTGAGCAGATTTAAGTAATTTGATTGAAGCTATATTATTTACATTTTCAAAAGTATAATTATACAAACGCAAAATTGACTTATTATCAATTTTCTTTCGTAAAATATAACAAGTTGAGATTTGTTTAATTGGCAATTCTTTTTACTAAATCATTGTCAAAAACAAAATCATTTTGTTTTTGGCAAATTCTATAAATTTCAGTTAATACTTTTTGCTTTTTACTCATATCATCTAAAAATTTTATTCTTTACTGTATTATACCAATTTAACAAAGAAAAAACAGGTTGAAAAACCCGTTTCTGAAATCAAAAATAGAGTTGACCCCATTTTTTTTCCTTACTTTCTATTTTTAATTTAACCCATTTTTAACTTTTTATCAATCTTTTGAAAACAAAAAAGCGAAACCGTTAGATTTCGTTTTTTGCTAATCTCTTAAAACTACAAAAATGAGAGACGGCCGTTAGTGTATCTTGTAAAGTAAATTTTAATCGAAATATCGATAAATTGATCCTAAAAAACGAAAAGAGGTTGAAGGAGCAAACCAGATATATCTAATATCGTATGTAATATCGCCAATGTCTAAAAATTTTTTTTCAGCTTCCAAATTACGTTCTATGCTTAAATTATTTTTTAAAAGATTTATTGTTATTGCTAATTCATTTAAAAATGCTTGCGTATCTGTCCAAACAATCTCCATCCCTCCAAAATATCTATCCAAAGGAAAAAGAAAATATCTATCAAAGGATACTCCGAGTCTATACAATACCTCCGCCGATTTTTGTAATAGTTTGTCTCTTTCTATTCTTTGAACTCTATCACCAATATCTACCGCATCTTTGTATGAAACAAGATTTTTATCTGCCTTTCTTAAAATATTCCAGCAATTAAAAAATACATCATCAATGTCCCAATAATTATCTTTGCCACGAGGTTGGTTTTCAAAAAGCCAAAATAGATATTTCCTTAGTTCAAAGCTTGCTTTTCCGAATTTTTCTTTAGTTAAATTTGTCTTACAATTTAGCACTATGTTAGCAGAAGCTGTTTCAAAAAATAACATTAAGTATTTAATAAAATCGTTCTTATGTTCCATTTTGGGATTGATTTTTTTAGCAACTTTTTCTGTACGCAAAAGCCAAGCAATAAAAGTTTTAAATTCGCAATCTAACTGTGGTTCCACAAACTCATTTTTTTCATCTTTCAAATTCTTTAATCCGAATTCAAATATGTTTCTTTCTTCTTCCAGCCATTTCTTGGAAAAATAGCATGGAGCAACATTCCATTCTTCATTTTTCTTTCTTAATTTCACCGACATAAAATCCCAGCCATTTTCTAAATCAGGATAAAGATTTGCTAATTCCTGACGCGGAGTTTCTCCTTTAAAATGTTTAGAATCTCCTTCATAGAGCCAAGTAGTTTGAAGCCACCTTCTAAAAATGCGATTCAGAACGCCTGTCTTGTCTAAAAGAGCTATATCTTCGTTGTTTAATCTAAGTTTTCGTTCCTCTAATTCGTGTCTCAGTTCTGGTGAAAACTTTTCTGTTTTCATAAACAAAATATCTTCAAAAAACTCACACATCTCATATTCGTTTCTTAGTAAAAAATCACCATTTTCCATAAATTTTATTTCTCAATTAAATTTTCGACTTTTAAAAGTTATCCACAGGTTGACAGTGTTTTCGGTTCTTTTTCGGTATGCTATAATAATTATAGCAAAGGTAAAAATAGTGTCAAATAAAAATATGCTTACGAAAAGACAAAAACAAATATTGGATTATATTACTAAGTGTATTAAAGAAAATGACTATGCCCCCTCTTTAGAAGAAATAAAGAGACATTTTCGATTGTCTTCGGTATCAACTATTCATCAACATATAGAAGCGCTAAGAGGAAAGGAATATTTAGAAAAAATAGAAAATCAGCCGAGGTCGATTGAATTAAGCCATCAAAAGAAACATTCAGATTTAATACGTATTCCTCTACTTGGGACCATTGCTGCTGGCGAACCAATTGAAGCAATAGAAGATAGAGAAACAATTAAAATTCCTAAATCTCAAATATCTAAATCAGGTGAACATTATGCCTTACGAGTACAGGGCGATAGTATGATTGATGAAGGGATTTTTGACGGCGACACTGTAGTTATAAGAAAACAACCAACAGCAGAAAACGGAGAAACAGTGGTTGCCTTAATAAATGACAATGAAGTGACTCTAAAGAAAATTTACAGAGAAAAAAACGGATTTCGCCTGCAACCAGCAAATCCAACTCTTAGACCAATTTTTACAAAAGAGATAGTTATTCAGGGAAAAGTTATTAGCGTTATTAGAACCTTTAAAGAATTAAAAATAGGCGCCAAAACTTTTAGGGTTGTTAAACAAAAAGCAATTAAAAAATTTGAATTTGATAAAATAATTTGTGGTGATGTATTAGAAAAAATGGCCGAAATTCCAAATAATTCTATTGACTTAGCAATTACTTCCCCGCCTTATAATGTTGGCAAGGATTATGATAATCATTTTGACAAAATGAAATATCAAGAATATTTAGATTGGTTAGAAAAAGTATGGCAAGAGACAAAAAGAGTGCTTGTACCTGGTGGAAGATTTGCTTTGAATATTGCTCCGACAGGGATAAAAGATTTCGTTCCTTTACATCATGATTTTACAAATCAATTTAGAAAATTAGGAATGAAATTCAGAACAGAAATTATTTGGTATAAACAAACAATGCTCAAAAGAACAGCCTGGGGAAGTTTCAAAAGCCCGTCTAATCCTCATATTGTTCCTTCTTGGGAATATGTCCTAATTTTTTCAAAAGATAAAGATAAATTAGATGGTAGTTATAAAAAAGCAGATATTACTAAAGACGAATTTATGAAATTCTCTGATGGTATGTGGCGTATTCAACCAGAAAGACGAAGAAAAGGTCACCCTGCTCCTTTTCCTGAAGAATTGATTTATCGATTAATTAAATTTTATTCTTACAAAAATAATAATGTTTTAGATATGTTTGGTGGAACTGGAACTGTTGCCGCTGTTGCTGTAAAAACTGGAAGGCATTTTGTTCATATAGATATATCTCCTCAATATTGTAAAACCGCCCAAGAGAGAGTGAATACTATATCAAAACAACAAAAACTTATAATTAATAGAAAAGAAAAAACGCTCTAAAATAGAGTGTTTTTTCCAGAAAATATTTCATTTATTTAACTAATTTTGATTTCTTGTGCCATTCTATTAAATCTTTTGGAAGGTCGTCCAATGATTTAATCATTCCACCAAGTTTTGTATCTTTATTCAGAATATAAACCCCATCAAGATAATGCGAACCAAGTAATCTGTCTTTTGTTGGTTTATCTTCACTCCCCCATTCAGATTGCCAAATCTTTCCTTTCTGCTGTCTTCCTTTATCTGGTGTAGCAAATACAACTTTTAATTCTTCAACCAACTCTTTCAAAACAACTGCATAAAAAAGTGTTTCAGAAAATCTGCCATGTAAACTTGTTTTACAACTTATTACTGCGATAGGATTTTTGTTTTCATCGATTGCGACTAAATCAATATCTCCCCAAATTTTTTGTTCTGAACCAGGATTACCTACTGGTATTGATAGTTTCTTCCATAAGGGAGAGTTTTTTTGAATAGAATTACCCTTAATTACAAATAAATCAGATTCAATATCTTTCAATTTTTTATTTACAAAATTCATTACTTTGTTTTCCCATTCCTCGCCACTTTTTTGGACATAACTTTGTCTTTCATTTATAGTTTGATAATCTTTGTTTGCCATAAATTTAAATTAATCTAGCTCAAGGGCTAACCGTCTTCAAACTTTCTCTATCATTCTACCAAATCTTATCCATAACTCCAAGAAAAGAGACCTGAAAAACTGACAATCCTTACCCCCGACTATATACACTTTCAGTGTGGTTTTCTAACATAGCTTTGTTAATTTGTATTCCTTCTTTGTCGGTCGCTATCGCTCGATCCCTCGCACTAATTTCAGTTCAAAAATGGGTTAAAAAAGGTTGAAAAATCCTCTAAAATCGGAGGGATTTTTAATTTAAAAGTTTGCGTCCACCTTGCATTCCGTAATGCAAACTTTTTTATTGGAAAAAGTAACCAAAAACAACCCAATTCGGGCTGTTTTTGCAAAACTTTGGCGTTTTTTTAATCCATCTTTGATCCTCTGTTCATTCCTTTTCTATTGATGCCACCGTCATACTTCCCAAATCTATGGTAATCCAGTAATCTTCTCCTGTACTTTCCTTTTCTAAAACTATAGTGACTGTTTCCACTCTTATTGTTTCGCTGGTTTCGGTCTTGGTAATCACTGGCTTTGACCTGATAATCTCCAAAATCTCATAATCATTATCTTTTAATAAATCTTTGATTCTGTCGTCTTTCTCGCCAATTTCCTTTAGCATTGCCGCGAACATTTCTTTTTCAGTAGCGCTTCCGGGACCGCTTAGTTGACCTTCGCTTATTATTACTCCTTCATCAGGTAAAAGTGTTTCTATTCTGTCCGGCTCAAGATAAAACTTGGGCTTAATGAGATAAGGTTTAATTGGCATAGGATATTCGGATTGAGGTCTTTCAATTCTGCCAGTTGAGAATGACACCGCTCCTTCCACTTTGCCCGTGGTCAGATTAACCGTGATTGTATCCTGATATTCATCGGATTTGAAAATCACATTGGCTCTTTTGTCTTCGTTCGGGTCGGCAGAAGTAATTTCCATTCCGTCATCAGGATCTTCGTCTAAGCGAAGTTTGAGAGGAGGCAGTGGCTTGACAATTATTTCTCTCTCTTCTAAATCAGAAATCATCTCCTGAATCTTTGGCTCGCTTTTGGCAATTTCAATTGCTCTGACTTTCTCTTCCTCGGTTAAAGGAGTGATATTAATCTGTAGTGTTTCAATCAATTCAAGCTTTGCTACTTTTTTTGCTTTAAGGTCTATTTCAGCAACCGAACCAGAAGATTCTATTATTTCGCCTGTTTCAGGGTCGTGGTAGACGATGTAAAATTGCCCGGGTCCGCGCATACCAAGCATGCCAGTTTCCTCTTCTTCTGTAGAGAGAGCTCTTTTTTCTAAGCCAGGTACAGGGGGCAATTTTTCTTCAGGAAGAGTAAGTAAGACATAAGCTTTGCCGTCCTGCAATTTTATCTCTTTAATCTCTACTCCGTATTCTTCCATTAACTCTTTAATTTGAGGGTCGTTCTTGGCGATTTCCATAGCTCTGGCTATCTGTAATTTCGGTTGAATTACTGAAATACCCAAAACTAAAATTAAAGCCAAAGCGACTCCCACTGGAACTAATCTTTTTGTCCAAAACATAATAGTTTTCTCCTTAAAATATCCAGAGTTAAGCAGGGCCATTTTTAATCTTTGTTTGTGGCTCTGAATTTCAATTTCCGGAGTTTTAATAGTTTCTAATTTTTTGATTAAATCTTCTTTTTTCATAACTCTAGATATTTAGATAGTTATTTATTACCTTTTTCGACCTTTACGAGCATCGCTTGATACTCTGTAAATATAACGCCTTTGGTCGAAAAAGGTTGCGTTTTGGAAAGATTAAAGCTCTATAACTTTGCTCCGTTCTATTAACGAATCAACCATATACTTATCATCTTTTTTAACTACGATTAAGGTCTCGTCAAAGTAATCAATTATTCCCTCGCTAGTATATTCTTCGTAAATTCTTACTTTAAATTTAAATTGAGTAGAATCTAATTTTTCTGTTTCTAAAACCTCGTAACTGGCAAAATGAGGATTAGAAAGCCCAACTAAGGGCAAATCGCTACGCACAAGATATTGCCCCTTAGCATTGTCGGTTAGAAAACTCTCAGCAAATGGTTGATTTCTCTGAATTCTGGCAATTATAAATTTCTCAATGATTTGTCTGGCAAATTCTTTTTCATCTGGTTTTTGAATTATCTTATAACAATCTTCTTTGCCGTAAACGCCATCAAATCCCTTAATTTCGTCACACGCCTCTTTCGCTTTTTCTACATCATAGAAAAAAACTACTTGAGCAATATATTCAAAGCAACCATCTTTTTTAGGAACATCGCTCATTTCTTGGCATAATTGCATTGCTTTCTCAAAATCAGAGGTTTCAGGGTTATGACTTACAGTATCCATCATTGCATAAAAATTGCAGATATTTTTTCCATAAATCAATTTACATCTGGTGGTTTTATCTAATGAAAACCAAACACCAATTAATACAACTCCAATTACACCTAAGGTAATGATAATTTTTACTAATTTTTTCATATTTAAGTTTTATTTAAAATTCGTCAGGACTGGACGTTAAAACCTTATTAATTTGTTGAAATCAAACTTCAACAAGTCTCGATGAAATCAGCTTATTCCCCAAACAACTCTTTGTGTTTTTCCCAAAATTCTTCTATCTTTCTTTCCGTTTCTTTGTTCGTCTCTTTGTCTTCGTAAACATTGAGAGAGATAATTTCCTGCCCTGTCCAAGCATCTTTAATAAATCTCTCCCAATAATTAGTTCCGGCAATGTATCCTCCTCCGCTGTAAAATCCTAAATTTTGAGTATAACTATAGGTGTATTTCATCTCAAAAGATTCTCTTCCACTTTCTTCATATCTTCCAACATCTTCCTTGTAAAAAAGTTCAGCTCTTTCCCTGTTTTCTTTTGCGTCATTTATAAAAATAGGTAATGCTAGAATCAACCAAACAACAACCAAACTAACTATAATAACGAACAAAATAATAATTATCTTTAGAGGTTGTTTCATAAAATTAAATTTACTTTTTAATCACCGACAGCCAGCGAGCTGGAGAATACCAAGGACAAACACACCCCTTACAATATCCGTCATCTTCACAGTAATACCTTGCTCCATCACATTTCAATAAGTTGGCATGACCTCCTAGACTGCAAAAATTCTGCATTATTTCAACAGAGCAATCGTTATTGTTAGAACAAGGGATGTATTCTTCGGTTGTGGAAATAGGTGGTGATACCTGTATTAGTAGTCCTGACTCTCGCCAGCAGTTAACTATATAATGGTCAGAGCAAAGAAAAAAATACTTCAAATTAAAAGTAAAAACCAACACAAATAAAGCGATGAATATTCCCACTCCTAAATAAAGTAATTTTGTTTTTGTCATAACTTTATTCTATTTTTTCAACTTTTTCTTTAATTTCTCCAAATCTTTCTCGTTTAGATATAGTTCGATATAACCACAATCTAAACAAACTTGTGCCTCTACTCTTTTATTAATCAATTCCCATCTTTCACCAATACCAGTATCAAATCCTTTAAGCAAACATCTATAAAGGTTTTTACTTCCACATTTTAGACATTTTTTGTTTGTCATTATAAATTTTTCTTACTAAATTTTTAAATCTTTTTAATCCTCGACCTTTCATTTTACTGAATTTTTTAATTTTTCTAATCCCCTTGATAATAATGATTTTATTGTCCCCCCTCTTTTGCCTAAAATTTCAGCAATTTCTTTAATTTGCTTTTTCTCAAAAAATCTCAAAGTGATTACCTCTTGGTATTTAATCGGGAGTTTGGAGATTTCTTTTCGGAGCATTAAAAAATCTTGATGCTTTTTTAGCTCTTGTTCGGCTTCAAGAATTTCAATAGAAGGATTTGAAACAGTAATTGGTTCTGGGATTTTTTCCAAAGAGATTGGTTTATACTTATTTTTCCTGAAATAATTGGCTATTTCGTTTGAGGCAATTCTATAAAGCCAAGATGAAAAAGGAATGTTCCGCCAGCGAAACTGCCAGAGCTTCTTTAATGCTTTGAAAAATGTCTCGGAGGTTATATCTTGGGCAATTTCTAAATTGGCTGTTCTTTTTAAAGTATAACTAAAAATTCGGGAATAGTATTTATCATAAAGCTCGCCGAAAACCTCTGGATTTCGCTTGGCTTCTTTTATTAATTCTTTATCTTCTTTCAAGTTCATATCTAAAACAAAGGGGATTCCCTACCTCTATTTATTATAACGCAGAAAATCCCAAAAGGTTGCATTTTAATTAAGGTTTAAAGATTTACATATTCGTCTCGTTCTACCGAATCTATTAAGTATTGATCATTTCCTTTAACTACTGTCAAAATTTCATCAAAATAACCCACCATTCCTTCTCCGGTATATTCTTCATAGATTCTCACTTTGAATGTATGTTTTTGAAAATCTAATTGTTTCGCTTCTAAAATTTGGTAATCGGCGAAATGAGGATTAGAAGTTCCAATTAAAGTTAAGCTTGGTTGAGCGTATTGCTGTTTAACGTTATCAGTAAGCCAATTTAACGCTTTTTCTTGGTTTCGTTGAACGCGACTTTCCATAAATGCCACCACCGAAGATTCTGCCAACTTCTTTTCTCTTGAACTTTCGATCATTTGATAACACTCTTTTTTGCTATGCACTTCTTGAAATTCTTTAATCTCATCACAAGCTTGTTTTGCTCTTTCTGTATCGTAGAAAGAAACTACTTGAGCAATATACTCAAAACAGCTATCCTTTTTAGGAACATCTTCCATTTCTCGGCACAACAACATTGCTTTTTCAAAATCAGAAATTTCAGGATCGTGGCTTATGGTCTCCGTCATTTTGTAAAAATTGCAGATGTTTTTCCTATATATCAATTTACATTTAGTATGGCTATCCAAATTCAACCAAACACCAATTAATACAACTCCAATTACACCTAAGACAATAATAATTTTTACTGATTTTTTCATATTTAAGCTTTATTTAAAATTTGTCAGGAATGAATGTTGTTAAAATGAAATCAGTTTATTCCCCGAACAACTCTTTGTATTTTTCCCAAAATCCTTCTATCTTCTTTTCTGCTCCTTCATCCCAATCTTCACCATCGCAAGCAGAGACAAAAACAATTTCTTCTCTTGTCCAAACATCTTTAATAAATCTCTCCCAACAATCTGTCCCACTAATGTATCCTCCGCCACCGTAGAATCCTAAATTTTTTATCTTGCTATAAGTATATTTTATTACGAAGGGAGACCTTCCACTTTCTTCATATCTCTCAACATCTTCCTTGTAAAAAAGTTCAGCCCTTTCTCTGTTTTCTTTTGCGTCATTTATAAAGATAGATGATGCTAAAACCAACCAAACAACAAACCAAACAACAATTAAACCTCCCAATATTGCGCCCAATAATATAAAGATGTTCTTTACGGAAATGCTCGTTTTCATATTTTCATTCTACCAAAAAATCGCCCAAATGGCGACTAATTGATACGGTTTAGTCTCGAACAAAGTTCGGTGCCCTAGACGAGTACGGGTTTAGGACGCCCTAGACCCGTCGTGAAAAAATAGCCTCAAAATAGGCCTCTCGGTCGGCCTCGATACTGCGCTGACTCGTGCTGCCGGGCTTGGATTCGAACCAAGATTCAATGCTCCAGGGGCATTTGGCCTACCATTAGCCGACCCGGCAATATTTGGCTCTTCAAAAATTACACCTTTAAGTATTTTCTGATAGCGATTGAGCTGGAAATAACCCCTAAGCCAATGCCTACTAAAACCTGGATTAAGAGAATAATAAAGAAATTGCTCGCAAAATATTCAAAGAGAATAAATCCCGGGACAATCTCTCCAATTTTAGGGCTTAAAAAGAAAATACCAATACTAAAAATTAAAATACTGATGATAATAGCGAATATTCCAGCGATTATTCCCTGAACTACAAAAGGTCCTCTGATAAACCAATTGGAGGCGCCAACCAGACGCTGAATCTCAATTTCTTCTTTGGAATTCAGAATTGCCAAACGAACATGGTTGAAAACAATTAAAAGAGCGATAATAGAAAATATCAAACCTAAAGCAAGACCGGTTATATTGATTTGAGAGCTTATGGAAAATATTTTTTCAATCACCGGTTTTTTCTGGAAATAATCAATCTTAGCTATTTGCCCTCCAAATCCATTATTTTCTAAAAAATTAACCACCGAGGCGTATTGAGAAGCCTGCCAGGATTTAATATTTAAAGAAGCTAAAAAAGGATTTGTTCCCAATTCATCTAATGAACTCATTAAAACTTCATCGTCTTGATGCCTTTGTTTAAAACTTTCCAGCGCTTTTTCTCTGGAAACATATTCTACTTTCTTCACCTCGGAAATAGCTTCAACTTTTTCTTTAATGACAAAAATATCTTCTTCCAAACAATCTTCTTTAAAATAAACAGAAATGTCAACTTTTTCTTGAAGATCGGATATCACGAATTGAGTAGCATCTTTTACGATAAAAAGCGAACTGGCTAAAGAAATCGTTAAAACTAAAACAAAAACCATGGCTACGGAAAGTCCAATATTTTGGGAAAAACTTTTCCAACCAGTATTCAATATTCGTCTTAAAGAAATTATTATAGGCATTTTTTTGATTAAAGTATAAATCTTCCTTTTTCCTCGTCTCTGATTATCCGACCTTCTTCTAAGGTAACCACTCTTTTTCTTAAATTATTAACTATCTCTTTATAATGAGTGGCTAAAATAACTGTTGTGCCTAATTCATTGATTTTCTCCAAAAGTTTTATGATATCCTGGGTGTGATAAGGGTCAAGATTACCAGTCGGTTCATCGGCAATTATCAATTGAGGCCTGTGAATTAAAGCCCTGGCAATCGCTACTCTTTGTTTTTCTCCGCCAGAAAGCTGGACCGGGAAATTTTCTCTTTTCTCAGCTAAACCCACAATCTCCAGAACCTGAGGCACATCTCTGGCAATTTCTTCATTACTGGCTCCCATAACCTCCATTACATAAGCAACGTTTTCGTAAACATTCCTGGAAGGAAGCAGTTTATAGTCCTGGAATATCACTCCGATTTTTCGCCGAAATTTTGGAATATAATGAGGTTTAATTTGATTGACATCATTGTCCTGAAAAAAAACTTGGCCGGAATTCGGCTTTTCCTCCGCTAAAAGCAATTTCAATAAAGTTGTCTTCCCTGCTCCGCATTTGCCAACAATAGAAATAAACTCCTTTTCCTTTATCTCTAAAGAGATATTATCAAGGGCGTAAATATCAGGATTATAGATTTTGCTTACATTTTGAAATTTAATCATATAGAGGTCTATATTTAGCTTTTAATTTCTGCTTCAATGAATTCATCCAAATTTCCGTCTAAAACAGCTTCCACATTAGAGGTTTCAATGTTAGTCCGCAAGTCCTTTACCATTTTATAAGGATGCAGAACATAAGACCTGATTTGACTCCCCCATTCAGCAGAAACTGGTTTTCCTTTCACTTCCTTGATTTCTTTTTGTCTTTCTTTTTCTTTCATTTGATAAAGCTTAGCATACAATAATTTCATTGCTTTTTCTTTATTCAAGCCCTGGAGGCGCTCACCCTGGCAGCTTACCACGATATTAGTCGGAAGATGAGTGATGCGAACAGCTGATTCCCTTTTATTGACGTATTGGCCGCCGGGACCAGAAGCCCGAAAGACATCAATTCTCAAATCATCCGGACTGATTTTCATTTCTTCTTCGTCTATTTTTGAAATCTCTGGCAAAACTTCAATTAAAGCAAAAGAGGTATGGCGAAGCTTTTGCGGAGAAAATGGAGAAATGCGAACCAAGCGGTGAACTCCGGTCTCTTTCTTTAAAAATCCAAAAGCATACTTTCCTTTAATTTCCAGAGTTGCTGATTTGGTTCCAATCCTTCCTTCCGGCCCTCCTCCTTCTCCAAAGGATTGTTCTAAAATTTTTGCCTTAAATTCTTTTTGCTGGCAATATCTTTCATACATTCGTAAAAGGATTGTTGCCCAGTCCTGAGCATCCTGTCCGCCGGCGCCGGAATATATGGATAAAACAGCGTTTCCTTTGTCGTATTTTCCGGAAAGAAAAGTTTTTTCTTCCTCTTTTTTTATTTCTTTTTCAAATTGAAAAATTCTTTCTTCTATTTCTTTTTCTAAGCTCTCGTCGTTTAATTTAATTATCTCTTTTAATTCCTCTAAATTTTCTTTAAATTTTTCAAATTCTTCTTTCTCATCTTTTAAATCAGCTAATTCCTGGGAAATTTCAGCTGCCTTTTGCTTGTTTTGCCAAAAATCCGGTTTCTGAATTTCTTTTTCTAATTCTTTAATTTTTTCCTGTTTTTTAATTAAGTCAAAGACAGTCCTCTAAATAGAGGATTTTATCTTCTAAATTCTTAATTTTTTCTTCAATATCCTTCATATTTTTATATGATAGCAAAAAATTGCCAAAAAGAAAAGAGGGTGAATAAAGTCCCCTCAAATTTTCTATAGCCGATGGTCGGTCTCGAACCGACAACCTGACACTTACGGAGCGCCTGCTCTACCAGTTGAGCTACATCGGCAAAGCGAGCGAGATACGGGAGTCGAACCCGTCTTTCAACCTTGGGAAGGTTGTGTTGAACCGCTCAACTAATCCCGCTTGAATTTTTCTAAAAATTTATCTAAAAAACTTTTTTCTTTTTCTTCTTGATTTTCTTTTTCTTCTATTTCTTTTTTAATCACCACTGCCTCCTCGCCTGGTTTTTTATAACCCTGCTCCCTGATTTTTTCCTCCCAATACTCATCCTGCGTGGACTGATAAATGCCGGCTTCTAATTGTTCTTTCTTTGCTTCTAAAACCTTAATCTCCTCTGTCAATTCTTTTATCTTTAAACGAAAGTCAGCTCTTTTTTGGCTTATTCTCCAATTAGAAACAACCAAGAAAGTAATGACTCCAAAAATAAACACTCCTAAAAGCAAAAAAGAAAACATTGAAAGTAAATTACTCTTTCTACTCTTTTTATATTTTCCAAATTTTGTTATCATAAAAGAATGGCAAAACTTAAAGGAAAAACAATTTTAAAAGCGATCTGGATTATTCTAATATCCTTAGTTGTCTTAGGTATGATTGGTTTTCTATTCGCTCCTCTCTTCTAATCTTATCCTAATAAAATTTACTCATTATTTCAATATACCTAACTCAAAACCTTTAGATAAACATCGGAAGGAATTTTAATCTGGGCTTTTTCTTTGAGTTTTTTCTTGCCCTTTTTCTGTTTTTCTAAGAGTTTTCTTTTTCTGGTATAGTCACCGCCGTAAAGAGGAGCAATAACGTCCTTTCCTCTGGCTCTAACTGTCTCCCGGGCAATGATTTTTCCATCAACAACGGCTTGAAGGGCAACGCTAAATTGCTGAGGAGGCAGAACTTCTTTTATTTTCTTTAAAAACTTACTGGCTTCTGGATAGGCCTTGTCTTTAGAAACAATTTTAGAAAAGGCCTCTTCTTTTTTACCAGCTATCAAGATTTCTATTTTCTTTAAATCAGATTTTTGATATCCTAAAATTTCGTAATTCATAGAAGCATAACCCTGAGAAGCTGACATAAGTTTATCATAAAAACCAGTAATAATTTCTCTTAAAGGACAATGATGGATTAAAAGTAATTTATTAGGTCCCAGATATTCAGTTCCGATATATTTTGTCTGAAATTCATCTAACACCTTCATTACTTTGCCTAAATAATCCGAGGGAGTGATAATTTCTAATTTAGCATAGGGTTCTTGAATCTCTTTGCCGCCTTCCTGCCTGCTTTTGGAAGCGGCGTAAAAGAAACTTGGCCAGTCAGCCGATGAATAAATTAATCTCTCTTTATTACTTTCATCAATAATTTTATAAACCACTGAAGGAGAAAAAACTATTAACTCTAAATCAAATTCTCTGCGAAGACGCTCTACGGCAATTTCCAAATGTAATGAACCTAAAAACCCGCAACGGAATCCCTGGCCAAAAATTTCTTTATGCTCCGGCTCAAAATACAAAGAGGGATCATTTAGTTTTAATTTACTTAAAGATTCTTTTAATAAACCATACTTTTTAGAATTCTCCGGATAAATACTTACAAAAACAACTGGCTTCGGCTCCTTATAACCCGGCAGTGACTTCACCTGATTATTGATAACTAATAACTTATCACTGACAATCGTGTCTCCAACCCTCACTTGGCCCGGTTCCTTGATGCCAGTAGCAATATAACCAATTTCACCAGCAGACAAAACATTTTGAGGAGATAATTCTGGTTTAAAACAACCCAATTCTTTTATTTTTGCTTCAGTTTCAGAAGCCATTAAATATATTCCTTCGTTGCTATTTATCTGACCATCTACAACCCGAACATAAGCAATAACTCCTTTATAGGGATCGTATTTGGAATCAAAAATCAAAGCTCGAAATGGTTTATCCGCCATAATTTTTGCCTGTGGCAAAATTTGGGTGGGCGAAGGTACCCTCTCTATTACTTTCTCTAAAACCTTTTCAATATTGGTGCCTTTTTTAGCTGAAATAGATAAAATATCTTGTTCTGAAATATCCAGAATTTTTGCTAATTCTTTTTTTGTTTCTTCAATTTTGACCGGGGTTTGAACTAAATCAATTTTATTAATTACTGGAATAATAACCAAACCTTGCTTTTTAGCTAATTCTAAATTAGCCAGGGTCTGAGCTTGAATTCCCTTAATAACATCTACTAATAAAATTGCTCCTTCTACAGCTGCTAAAGAACGGGAAACTTCGTAAGAAAAATCCACATGGCCCGGGGTATCAATTAGATTCAGAATGAATCCTTCATGCTCCATTCGGCAGGGCTGGAGTTTGATTGTAATCCCCCTTTCTCTTTCTAAATCCATCATATCTAAAAACTGTTCCTTCATCTTTTCTTCAGGAACAGCATTAGTCAGTTCTAAAAACCTATCAGCTAAAGTAGATTTCCCGTGATCCACATGGCTGATTATACTAAAGTTCCGAATTTGTTTCATTTCGTCTGGCATTTTTATGATAAATTTAACGAGAAGTGTTCTCGTTAAATTTTCTTAGTTTGGGTAAAAATAATAATAATAAAAAGAGTTGGAAGATAGCGGAAAAAGATAAAGCTAAGGGCAAGCCGATAACTTGAATATTTTCTAAATTTTGAATATTGAGAAAGCTGGTCCAGAATTGCTGAAAAGAATTAGAAAAAGAAAGTAAATGCACAAAATAGAGGCAAAGAAAAACGTTTACCATGGTTGCTATCACACTGGCAAAAGCCGGGATTTTAGTATTTTGAACAGCATAAAACGCTTTAGCAATTAAAAGAACCAGGGACTGGGCGAAAATTCCAAAGCAAATCATAGCTAAGCAAGCAGAAGTTAATTGAGCGTCTAATAAACTAAACTCCCCTACTCTCAGAATAATATTGACTACTTCTTCTCTAAAAATAAAAAGGATAATGCTTAAAAATAAACTTAAAAAAAGAATTTTATAAAAAACCGAAAAAAAGATATTATTGAATTTTTCTTTCTGCTTTTTGGCAAACGATAAGCTCAAGCTGGGAAAAGCAGCAGTGGAAAAAGAAATTGCCGCTAAAGTCAAAAGAGGACGAGAAAGATTTTCTGCTAAATTAAAAACGGCTATGCTCCCGGCGCTCAAAGTAGAAGCAATAATGGTTACTACCACTAAATTAATTTGAGTAGCAGCTAATCCTATAGAGCGAGGAATAGTTAGCTTTATTGTTTTTCTAAAACCGGGTTCAGAAAAATCAAAGATTTTCTTATACCTGAATCCTGTTTTAAACAAAACCGGAATTTGAATTAAAAAATGTAAAAAAGCTCCAAAAGCTACTCCCCAAGCCAAACCTTTAATTCCCATATAAGGAACAAATACCAAGATACCAAAGATAATTCCCAAATTATACATTATCGGAGCCAAAGAAGTAATGAGAAATCTTCTAAAAACTCGTAGAATTCCAGAAATTATATTGCTCATTCCCAAGATAATCGGGCTTAAAAGCATAATCCTGGTTAAAAGTATTGTCAGGACTTTTTTTTCAGCCGAAAAGCCGGGGGTGATTAAAGAAATTAACTGGGGAGCAAATACAAACAAGACAAGAGAAGCAATTATTAAAATAAATAAAAATAAATTCAAAAGATTGGAGAGATATTGCCAGGCCTTGTCTTTGGAACTAATTAAATACTGGCTAAAAAGAGGGATAATGGCTGCGGAAATAGCGCCGGTCATTAATATCATTGTCAAAAAATCCGGAATTTCAAAAGCAGCATAATATATATCTAACTCATCTCCAGCGCCGAACTTGCCGGCTAAAAGCCGGTCTCTGATAAAACCCAAAAGAGCGCTGATTAAAAAAGCCCCGGCCAATATAAAAGCAGCTGAATTAATGCTTTTGGTTTGGAGATTAAGAATTTTTTTAAACATGCCTTAACTTTCTCAAAATAATTATTGGTGTTTGTTCGTTTGATTGGCCGGCTGGATTATCTTTTAGTATCTGAAGCAATAACTTATCTTTGCCTTTTAATCCATCGGTTTTTCCTAAAATATTTCCTCCTAAATCATTTATATCCCCTACGACAAAAGAAAATCCATATTTTTCTTTTAATTTATTACAGAAATTATCAAGATTCTTAAATCCTAATATGCCCATTTCAGCATATTGAGGAAATGCCTTGCCGTAAAATCCGTCTATTTGATTTATTTGATGGCCAGCCACTTTGTAAAAAACTCCCTTAATGCCAAAAATCTTAGCTATGCCGCCTAAAAAACTGGCTAATAAAATTCTTGTCAGGCCGGCTAAGTTAATGGCTAATTGCATTTTTAAAGGGTTGCCAACTGAAAAACCATAAGGGGTTTTTTTGACGAATTTAGAAAGAAACTTAGCCCAATGGCTTACTTTAATATCTTTTTTATAAACTATTTTGCCTTGTGTGATAGCAACTATTTTTTGGCATAAAACAATAATATCTTTTTCTTGGACAAAAGAAATAAGATATCTTTCAACAATATTTTCTAATTCATCTTTTGTTGTAATGAAATGAGTTTTAATGGGATAACGGGCCCATTTTTCTCCATTAATATCTACAACAAGTTTTTTTTGAGGATTAGGTAAAGGTTCCATAGTTTAATTTTAACTTTTTTAAAGCAAATAAAAAAGCCCAAGCAGGCAATAAGCCGAATTCTGTCTTGGACAATCATTTATCTAGCCCCTTGATTACTCTCAGGGTCAAGCGAACTACTTTTTCATTTCGGCAAATCCGGAGATTGCCGAAATGCTTGTTCTTGCACCCGATAAGGATTTAGCCGTTTCACCCCTGATGTTTCCACCAAGGCTCACCCTGTAAAGGGTGCTTTTTACCTTTCGGCTCAAAGCGTCACTGTTCGCACCTCTAACCTTGCGGTCGACGGCTGTTAGCCGCTATCTTTTTAGACTAAGCACATAAATTGCTTAGAATGGGTGTTCGGACTTTCCTCTAAGCATTCAGCGAACTGAATACTCAGCGATTGCCTTGCCTGCTTGAACTATTTTTAGTATAACAAAATGAAAGCAATTAGTCAAGAATTTAAAACCCGACGTTTTGGTTTGACGTCGGGCTTTAGACCCTAAAATAACTTTCTGTCGCTGTTTTGAGCGTCTAACGCCTCATTGACTAATCTATCTGCATCTTTGTTTTGTTCCCTTGGAATTGATTTAAATGTTATTTTTTTAAAATCAATTTTTAAATTCCAAACTTTTAGAAAGTATGGCTGCAGGTTTGGTTCCAAAATCTTATATCTGCCGTTTAATTGTTTTACCAACAATTCAGAGTCAGAATTAATCTCAATCTCTGAATTATAAGCTGTTTTTTTGCCGAATAATAATTTAATTTTTTTCAAAGCAAAAATCACGGCCTGATATTCTGCCTCGTTATTGGTTAAATCATCACCCAAATACTGGGAATATTCTTTTAATCTATTTCCCTTTTCATCAGAAATTACTACTCCTATAGCTGACGGTCCCGGGTTCCCGCGCGACCCGCCATCAGTGTAAATAATAATTTTCTTCATATTGCTTTAAAATATTTAATTAAGCACTCTTTAAACTTTTCTAAATTCTCGTTTTTTACAGTAAAGCCAGCAGCTGGCGCGTGTCCGCCGAAAGTCATTAAAAGCTTTTGACAGCTTTTCATTGCTTGGACAGCATCCATACCAGAAGGCACTCGCACTGCGCCCATACTGCTTTCTTTTCTTTTTTTAAAAATAAAACACGGCTTTTTGTGCTTATTGCATATTCTCGAAGCTACTGAGCCGATTAAGATATTAGACCAGCCAATATCTCCTTCAAAAATTATAGAATCAGCGCTGTCTAAAATTCTCTCTTCTACCTGTTCCACAATGTCTTTTATTTGAAAACGTCTTGCTTCATTTCTATCTAATAACTTTTCTACTAAATTTTCTGCCTTTCTCTTGTTCTGGCAAGTAAGAAGCAAATACGCTTCAGTTAAATGGTTTTTAATTTCGCTTGCATTTAAAGCAGAAACAATTTTTTGAACTTTTTCTTTTTCTTTGAAAATTTTTAGAGAATTGATTTCTAAAAAAACTTTTATTCCTATCCGTTGAGTGTTTTTCAAGGACTGAAGCCCTTTTTCAATATATGTTTTGTTGTCTTTTTCTCGAATCATCATGTCAGCAATAGTAGCTAAAGCCGCTAATTCTAAAAAACTATTATCTAATGAATTGCTCATTTTGTCTTTAAGTATCACCTTCGTCAATTCATAAACAAGACCGGCAGCGGCAAATTCTTTAAAGGGATAGTTGTCGCCTTTTTGTTTTGGGTCAACAATAATTGAAGCTTCTGGCAAAGAATCAATGACCTGATGATGGTCAATAATAATTGTTTCCAAACCGAGTTTCTTGGCTATTTTAACTTCTTCAAAGTTAGTAATACCCAAATCCAAGGCAATAAGAATAGCTGGCGAGAAACGTTTCAAAAAAGATAGAGCATTTTTATTTATTCCATATCCTTCATTTTCTCGGTCCACAAAATAAACAGCAGCAATATTCCCTTTTAAATTCTCAATAGCTTCTTTTAAAATAACCACTGAAGCAGTGCCGTCTAAATCAGCATCACCATAGATAATGATTTTTTCTTTATTTTTGATTGCTTTTAGAATTCTGTTGGATGCTTTTTTTAGATTTTTGATTTCAGGCATACTTTTGCGTCTTCCTTTGTTTTTCTTTTAAGATTGAAGTGAGGAAATATAGTTTTTGGGACAATCCGCAGCGAAGCAACCCTACGGGGAGTCGCCTTTGGCGTCAGGGCTTGGTTCGAGCACTCAACTTGTTGAGTGCTCGGCAATTCGTGAGTAGCAGCAAATTTCCGCTGGAGAAATTTGCGTGTACCAAAAACTCATATTCCCGAACGTATTGCTTCTAAACCTACCAACTTTTCGTCAACTATATAGTCAAGCATTGCGCCGCCGCCAGTGGATATAAAGCTGAATTTTTTAATTAAGCCAATCCTGGTTAAAAACTCAATTGTCTCCCCTCCTCCAACTACTGAAAAAGCGTTACTGCCAATAATAGCCCTGGCAATTTCTTTTGTTGCTTTAGCAAATTTTTCTTCTTCAAACTTGCCCAAAGGACCATTCCAGAAAATGGTTTTTGCTGTTTTAATTTTTTCTTTAAAAATTTTTGTAGTTTTTTCTCCAATATCATAATTATTTTCCTTCCAATCCACAGGCAGAATAATTTTTTCCGGCTCTTTAAATTTTATGTTTTGCTCTTTTATTTCTTTAGGTATTAGACCGCCGATTAAAACGAAATCAGAAATTTTAGAAATTTTATCAATAAATTTTACTTTTGTTTCTGCTTTTTTCCCTCCAAGAACAGAAACAAACGGCTTTTTGGGACTTGTTATAATTTTATTTAAATTTTTAATTTCTTTTTCTATTAAAAATCCAATTCCTGCTGGCAAATATTTTGGAATGCCAACAATAGAAGCATGCTCACGATGGCAAACAGCAAAAGCATCATCAATATAAACCCCGCACCTTTTGTCAGCTAACTTTCTTAATTTAAGTACCGAAGGCACCCTGCTGACAAAAGGTGCGGGGTAAATATCTCCTGTTAATTTTGCCAAGTCCTTCGCAAATTTCTCATTATTTTCTTTTTCTTGTTTGTAAAATCTTAAATTCTCTAAAGCAACAATGTCTTCTGATTCCATTTTTTCTATTTCCTTTTCAACCTTATTGCCAATACAATCCGGAAAAAACTTAATCTTCTTATTTAATAATTCTTCTAATTTCAAAGCAACTGGCCTTAAACTAAATTTTTCTTCTTTTTTTTCCGGCCGGCCAAGATGGCTGATTATAATAATCTTAGCTCTATTCTTTATTAAGTATTCAATAGTAGGAATAACTGATTTTATCCGAAAATCATCTAAAATATCCCTTTGTTCTGACAAAGGAACATTAAAATCTGTTCTTAATAAAACTCTTTTTCCTTGAAAATTAAAATCTTTTAAAGTTTTCATTCTTCTTTTTTCAGAGACTCTTTTAAAACTTCTTTTAATTCTTCAGTATTAACTTCTCTTCTTTTGGGTTTCTCCCTTTTCTCTTGAACTTTTCTATGAGGAGAGAAAAAAATAGGTTCTTTTTCCACTGCCTCATTTAAAGATATGCCTGGTTCTTTTTTACTTTGGGAACTGGGTGGTTCATTTTCTGTTTTCTTTATTTTTTCAAGGCAAGTCTTGCAATAAACAGGCCTTACTCCATCTGGTTTAAATGGAACTTTTATCATTCTCTTGCAATTCTGGCATTGGGCATCGTAAAGAACCTGCGGTTCTGCCAATGCCGGTTCAATTCCTTTTATAGGCTCTGCCCATTGAATAATCCTTTCCTCAACAAATTTTTTCTCTGTACCGTATTGTTTTCTGGATTCTTGGATAATTGCTTCTTTGTTTGATTCCTCTAGCCTTGATTCAGGAGCTAAAGTTTCAGCTGAAAACGGCCTGCCTGCCAAGCCATCAATCATTAGCTTTAAATAGATATTATATTTGGATAAATTAACTAAATCAGAACCATTAAACTCTGGCAGGAATTCTCTTTCTAAAAATTCAGCATCTTCGGCTCCTACTCTAAAAGAAATAATAGTGCCTACATTCCCGAAAACTGCATCTCTTACTGTTTCTTCCATTTGGGCAATATATTGATGAGCCAAAATCAAAGACAAACGGTATTTTCGCGCTTCAGATAAGATATTAACAAAGGACTCGGTGGCAAAGTTTTGAAATTCATCTACATAAAGAAAAAAATCTCTTCTTTTTTCTTCTGGCATATCAACTCTGGACATAGCTGCTAACTGTATTCTTGTAATTAAAAGAGCGCCCAACAAGCGGGAAGCATCCTCCCCTATTCTCCCTTTAGACAAGTTCAATATTAAAATCTTTCCTTCATCCATTGCCTGCCTTACGTTAATAGTTGATTTTGTTTGGCCAATAATATTTCTAATTAAAGGTGCGGAAATAAACTGGCCAATTTTATTTTGAATAGCCGCAGTCGCCTCTGTCTCATACCTTTGATTATACCTGGCAAATTCTTGCGTCCAAAATGCTTTTACTACCGGATCAGTTACTTTTTCTATAACTTTCTTGCGATAATCAATATCAGCCAGCATCCGATTGATACCCAAAAGAGTGGAACCAGGATATTCTAAAAGAGCTAAAATACAGTTGTTTAAAATATATTCCATTCTGGCTGACCAGACATCAGGCCAGATTTTTTTAAAAACGCCCATCAAACCGCCAGCCACTAAATGCCTTTTTTCTGGATCTACCTCTTCCATAACATTAAAAGCAATAGGATAATTCAAATCAGCTGGATTAAAATAAATAACATCTTTGATTCTATTTTTTGGCACAAAATCAAGAAGATTTTCCGCTGCTTCGCCATGAGGATCAACAAAACCTATTCCATTGCCTTGTTGAATATCCTGAATAGCCATATTTTCCAGCATAACTGTTTTGCCCATACCTGTCTTTCCTACAGCATAAACATGCCGGCGTCTATCATCGGTTTTTATACCAAATTTCTTTCTGATATTACGAAAGTTTGTTTCTGCAAAAAAATTTATCTCAGACATAAATTAAAATTTTATTCAGTAGGCAGTTCTGGCGGGGCTTCGCCTCTCTTGGCTTCAACACGAGAAATAGCAGGCGCAGCTGTAACTCCTCTTCCTGGAAAATGATATAGAGAAGCCAATTCTTCAATATTTAGAATAAAAGTGCCTCCTGAAGAAGGAAAAAAAGGACTTAATCTTTCAATAAAATTTCTAAACATTCTTCTTTTCCGGACATAAACTCTTCTAATGTCTAAAAACCAAAGCCAAACAGTATGAACCTTAGTAATAGTTTTCCTCATTGGTTTTAATCCATTAAGATCAGCTGTGCCAAAAAGGTCAAAAAAGCCCATTGGAATAGCTTTATTAGGAGAGAAGAAGACATCTCTTTTTCCTAATTGAATGAACCTTATATTACACTCAAAAGCGTATTTGCTTATTTTATCTTCAATAGCAGACACTACTTTTTTCTCCCCAGGGGTAAGCTCCATTTCCGGAAGAATAGCTCTTTCTTTTTCCTCTGCTTCTTTTGGCACTTCTCCAGTAACTAATATTCCTACTGCTTCTTCAATTATTGGTTTTGGAACCGGCGGCTTAGGTCTATTCACTAATTTATCTACTTCTTTCTTTCCTTTTTCTATAAAATCTTTGCTTTCGTCAAGATGAGAAACTGGCTTAGCCATAATCTGAACCCATAGCTGCTCACCCGGCTTAAATTTTGCCATACCTTCTAAAAGATTAGACATAGGATCAATTCTTTTTTCTTCTTTTGATATTTCTGGTTTTTCTTCAAAAAATTTAGAATAGGTCTTAATGGGATAAATATCATCTTTTAGCTCTTCATAATCACAACCCCATATTTCCCAGTCCTTATTAGGAATATCTTGAGGAACGTACTTGGTATAATCACTAACCTCTATAATTTCCAAGTCCGAATATTGGGAATAAAGTGTTGATTCTACTAAATTACGGAGATTTTCCGGAATTCTAATAAAAAAATGGGGTGAGCCCCCGAAACAAGCAATTTCTAAAGAAAAACCTAATTGCATTTTTCCTTCAAACCATTTTTCCCTGTAATTAGGCGGATCATAAAAATGCCATAATCCGTTAAAAACAGTTTCCATTGCTTTAATAGGCCTTAAAACCTCTTTAGGCGGCTTTATTTCCAATAAAATAAATCTTAATTTACTAAGCCAGACACCGTTCCTCCACCAAAGATAAAGAAATAAAAAGGGCTTAATTAAAATAAAGGGTATAATCACCCACCACCAATCTTTTAAAAAATCCCATATGATATTGAAGGCTAGAAAAATTTGCTCTTCCATTTATTATGCTTCTTTGATAGTATATTTTCCTTGAGAATTTCTTAGGAAATATTTTTTATTCTGCAAATTCAAAAGAACGGTATTTTTCTGGACAAAACGTTGGGAGAGAACTTGCTCAGCGATTTCTTTTGGAAATAATGGCTTTTTTGATTTTTTTAATATATCCATAATGACATCTTTCACTACTCCTGGCTGATACCCCCAATCTTTTAAGGCGTAAAGACCCCTGCCCACTAAAACAAATCTTGGGTCCTTAATTAATTCATTATGGACCGTCTTAACCAGGCATGGTTTCTTTTCCTGCTCCTGTGCTTCAATAAACTCTGCTACCTTAGTAAAATGTAATGGCTTGCTCTCTTTTTTTATTACTAAAAATGCTTTATCTTTAATTCCTTTCGGATTAATCTCGGGCCAAATAGAAAAGCCGTATAATCCTTCTGGCCCTGCTAATATCTGTTTTGAGATTTCAATATAAGAACCTACCTCGCTCTGCTCGGCAGAACCTTGATTTTCACGGCTACGCCGTGAAAAATAAGAAGAGGAAACACTGAAATTTTCTAAAGGCAGGGGCTGATTTTTATTTTTCAGTTCTTTAATAAAGGAATTTATAATTTGCTGGGCTGAATTTAAAGAATTCTTATCTATAGTCCAAAAAGGATAAAAATCTTCGGTTTCAGAAAATCTTTCAAATTGTTCTCCCAAAGTTAACAAAAATAAAACTTGGGGTTTAAACTTTTTTCCTCCAAGTTTCTCTAAAAGTAAATCTTCTCTCTTTAATCCGCCGCAATCTTTCAACTCTTTGGTAAAACCCTGAAAAGCTTCTTGAGATATCTGTTTTGCTTTTCCTATAACTTTTTTGAGTCCGTCTTCTTCTATCTGACGCACTCTTTCCCGAGTAATATTATAACTCTTGCCAATTGATTCTAATGTCTCTTTTTTGTATAACCCTTCCTTCGCCTTTTGGGCTTCAAATGGCAAAGCAAAACGCCGACTTATAATATCTTTAGTTCTGTTCTGCGATAAATCCTTTAAAATATCATTACAAATTTTTTGATAATTAATAAACATATTAAGTTTTTATATCATATTCCAAAAGAAGTGTCAAATTTTTTGTTTGCGTTTCAGCCACCAAACCAGAACTGGGCTTGCCAAGAATAAAGAAGAATAAGTCCCGGCGATAATTCCCATTATTAAAGCTAAAGCAAAGTATTTTAAGGTCTCTCCGCCAAAAAAGAAAATGGCTGAAAGAACAAATAAAGTAGTTAAAGAAGTGTTGATTGAGCGGGTAAGGGTTTGATGCAAAGAGATATTAACTATTCCATCAAAATCCTCTCCTCTCTGAGGGCTTAAAATATTTTCTCTTATCCTGTCAAAAACAACCACTGTATTATTAATAGAGTAACCGAGAATCGTAAGCAGAGCGACAATAATAGGAATAGAAATCTCTAAACCGCAAAATTCTCCTAAAACAGCCAGCACTCCCAGGGGTATTAAAACATCATGGCCCAAAGCAATAAGAGCGGCTAACCCATACTGCCAACTTTTTATTGGCCTTTGTATTTTTCTAAAAGCAAAGGCAATGTATAAAACAATGGCTAAAAGAGAAACAATAATAATAGTTCTTGTTTTATCTTTTAATTCCTGGCCGATAACCGGCCCAATGTTTTCATACCTTTGCTGTTCTAATTCTCTGCTTTCTTTTAACTTCTCAATAACTTGCTGATGGGTTTCTTCGGTTATATCTTTCATTCTAATAATCACTCCTTTGTCTCCTGTTGGCTGAATAATTATTCCCCCTAAATCAAGGCCGGAAAGCTGTTCTTGAATTTCCTGATTGCTTGGCCTTTCTTCAATATATTCTATTTCTAAAATGCTTCCGCCGCTGAATTCAATACTGGGCTTCAAACCAAAAACTCCCAAGGCAATCAAAGACCCCAGAATTAAAATTCCAGAAAAAAGAAAGTATATTTTTGTGTATTTAATGAAGTTCATAGCTTTATCTCCATAATCGTTGAAACTTTTCCCAACGAGTACCTTCAAATGATTGTAAAAAACTCTTGGTAATAAAAATAGCGGAAAACATACTTAAAAGAATTCCCAAACTCAAAGTCAAGGCAAAACCTTTTACAAAACTTGTTCCGAAAGAAAATAAAATAACAGCTACAATTAAAGTAGTTAAATTCCCGTCTCTAATAGAAGGCCAGGCCCTATTAAAGCCCTGCTCCACACTTTGAGAAAAAGTTTTTCCTTCTTTTAATTCCTCTCTTAGACGAGAGAAAATCAAAACATTAGCATCCACAGCCATACCAATAGATAAAATAAATCCGCCAATTCCAGCCAAAGTTAAAGTAACTGACATGAGCTTAAATATACTTAAAACCAAGATAACATAAATCAATAAAGCCACAGAAGCCAATATCCCTGGCAAGCGGTAGAAAAGTATTAAAAACAATAAAACAGCCAAAAAACCGAAAATTCCTGCTGTCAATGATTTTTCCAAAGAAATTTTTCCTAAAGTTGGTCCTACTGTTTGCTGGGAAATTAAATTTATAGGAACCGGCAATGCGCCGGCAGAAAGATTGCGAGCCAATTCTTTTGCTTCGTCTAAAGTAAACTTGCCAGTAATTTGAGCTTTTCCTCCAGAAATTTTCTCCTGAACAGTGGGGCTGGAAATCATAATATTATCAATATAAATAGCTAAAGGCCTGCCAATGTTTTTTTCTGTCAATTCTTCAAACATTTTTGAACCCTCTTCATCAAACTGGAGTAAAATCAAAGGCTCATAAGCGGTTTGGCCAAAACTCATTTCTGCTTTTTCAAGGTATTTTCCAGTTAAATCAGTTGGCTTAAAATGGTCTTCAAAAGCTAATTCCCAATTTTCAATGGCTTGTATTTCTTCAAAACTTTTTCCTGCTTGCAATTCTTTATTTACCTCTTCCCTCTTAGCCATAATCTCTTCAATATTATCTTTCTGCTCTCTGAACTCCAAGAAAGGTGTCTGGCCAATCATCTCAATTGCTTTGGCTGGATCTTCTATACCAGCCAATTCTACAATTAAACGGTGATGTCCCGGGGTTTCTTGAATCTGAACAACCGGCTCGGTAACTCCGAAAAGATTAACCCTTCTTTCAATAACATCTCTTAATCCTTGCAAAGAAGAAGCATAGTCCTCTTTTTCGATTTTGGACATATCTGCATCATATACTAAATGAGTACCTCCTTGTAAATCCAGACCCAAGACAAAATCTTTTTGAGGCATTTGAGGGATATTAGTTAAGCGCTCAACATATTTAATCTCATTTTTCTTGGCATTAATAATATCAGCTGTATTATTCCAATACTTTGGTTCAACAAAATTTCCTGCCAAAAAAGCCAGAATAAATATAAGAATAATGATGATGCGATTTCTCTTTTTGGACATATTTTAATATTATCTTATTGTATCCTTTAAATCCAAATTGTCAAATGAACTGCCCCACCTAAAGGGTGGGGCATCCCTTCGGGCAAGTTCTTTCGGCGACGGGAATATCCCGTCTCCGAAATAAAAAAACCTGCGGGATGGCTTCCCGCAGGTTTTTAAAAGCTGGTTAAGAGAGCGGAAACAATGCCCACTAAAAAAATACCGTCAAAGACGCCAGCTCCGCCAATAGAAATAAAGCCCGGACTTAGTTTTTGGGCTTTTCTGATATTCAAAATATCAGCGCCGATTAAAACTCCTAAAACGCCAGAGACAAAAGCACAGGAAGCAGCAAATCCAGGGGCTAAAATTAAGGCAAAAATAGCTGAAAAAACAGGCGGAACAAAAAAAGGCAAAGTTATTCCCCTGCCTGGAACAATCCGAGCCAAATAATAGCAGATAATTACCATAAAAACAGTAGCTGCTAAAACTGGTTCTAATGGAATTTTAGACAAAAAGAAAATACAGAGTAAAAGAGGAATAACCCCGCCGCCTAAATTAATAGCCAGGCCTTGAATCATTAAATTCGGTTTGGCAAAAAAACCAAAAAAGCGATATTCTTTAACCTGAACCAATTTCTTTCTGGTTAAAGGGATATTTACT
Source organism: Candidatus Nealsoniibacteriota bacterium (assembly GCA_030612885.1). Taxonomy (GTDB): domain Bacteria; phylum Patescibacteriota; class Minisyncoccia; order Minisyncoccales; family JAGMDC01; genus JAGLYZ01. The sequence goes on along the minus strand of JAUWMZ010000002.1, from coordinate 87,703 downwards.
AAGGAACCGAATAAAATTAAAAGAAGCAGCAAAAATGTTGCTTCTGGTGAAATGCCTAGCCTCCCGAAACCAATAGTAATAATATGAAAAAAGCCCAAAACAAAAAGAATGGGCAGAAAGAAAATAGCTATAATTAAAATCAGGCATCCTGTTGGAAATATTGAAAAGAAAAACATTTTATCTAAAACTGGATTATGTAAAATCCTTTTTTCTCAAGTTCTCTTTTTTGACCGAAATCATTGAGATTAAACTTTAAAAAGAATTTTACTTTTCTTTGAATTTTTCTGCCAGTATATTCTTTTTTCTTTGGATCCCATTCTTCGAGAATTAAAGTATCGCCTTGTTTAACTTTAAAATCAGCCAATCTAAATTCAAATCTTTTCTTTTTAGATTTTATTAATTCAAAATCTTTAGACCAAGTTTTCTTTTTTATAATTGCCATAAATTATTTCTAAAAATCTATTTTTATCTTTTAAGTTTTCTAAAACAAAATCAGCGCCTGATTTCTCTAAATCTTCTTTTGAATAAATACCAGTTGCTACTCCAATTGTTTTTACTCTTGCTTCTTTTCCGGCTTTTATATCTCGAGGAGTATCTCCTACAAGAAAAACATTATCACTAAATCTAAAATCAAAATTATCTTCTGCTTTTTTGATTGCTATTTTTATTAATTTAGTTCTATCCATATCGTCACTACCAAATCCACCGAGTTTAAAATAAGAATCCACGCTGACTTTTTTAAGTTTGCTTTTGGCTATAGGTTCTAAACTGCCGGTAACTAATCCCAATAAAACATTATCCTTTCTTAATTCTTCTAATAATTTCTTGACGCCATCTAATAAAATAATTGGATCATTATCAACAATTTTATTAAAAAAATCTATCATTACTTTCATACAATCTTTTAATTTTAATTTTATCGTATCATCATCAAGTCCGTTCTTCTTTAGAACTTCAATTATTATAAGTTGATCTGTTAATCCATCGTAATTAATAACATCAATACTACTATCTATGCCATATACTTTCTTGAGAGCTTCAGAAAATGCCGATATGTGAGCATCAGAATGCTTAATTAATGTTTTATCTATATCAAATAAAACTAATTTTTTCATAAAATTTCTAGTTTAAAATTTAAGATTTATCCGTATTTGGGCCAGCAGCACTTTTTGTACTTTTTGCCGCTGCCGCAGGGGCAGGTATCATTTCGACCTGGTTTGTTTTTACGAGGCCCGGCCTCGTTACGAGATGGTGCAGAAAAAGACGGCTGGCTGAACTGCAACCCAGGACTAGGAACAGCTTTTTCTTCTGGTTTGGTCAAACTAACCCTAAAAAGAGTATCTACAATATTGGTCTCAATCATATTAAGAAGCTGGCGGAACATTTTATGGCCTTCATTTTTGTATTCTACCAAGGGATCCTGCTGACCATAAGCGCGCAAGCGGACAGAATCCCTTAAATACTCCATATTTTCCAAATGATCCATCCAAAGGAAATCCAAACTCCGCAAGCTGATAATCTTTTCCACTTTTCTCATATTTTCTTCACCTATTTCTTTTTCTTTTTTCTCATAATCTTGCTCTGTCTTTCCCTGTTTTTTAACCATTTCTATAATTTTGGCTTTTCGCTCTTCGCTTCCTGTCTCTAAGATTTCTCTCCGCTTTTTATAGATTACATCCCGATGTTTGTTTAAAACATCATCATAATCCAATAAATGTTTTCTTAAATCAAAATTCATTCCTTCAATCTTTTCCTGAGCTGATTCAATTACTCCAGAAACCATTTTGGCTTCAATCGCCTGGTCTTCCGGAATTTTCAGCATTTCCATCATCTTCTGGATTCTCTCTCCGCCGAAAATCCTTAGCAAATCATCTTCCAAAGAGACAAAAAACTGTGAAGAGCCAGGGTCACCCTGCCTGCCAGACCGTCCCCTAAGCTGATTGTCAATTCTCCTCGCTTCATGCCTCTCTGTACCGATAACGCAAAGCCCTTTGCTTTTAATAACTTTTTCTGCTTCTTTTTTGTCAAACGGATTACCGCCTAAAATTATGTCAACTCCCCTGCCAGCCATATTTGTAGCAATGGTCACTGCATTGTATCTGCCTGCCTGGGCAATAATTTCTCCTTCTTTCTGGTGATGCTTGGCATTTAAAATCTGATGAGGAACTCCTTCTATATCTAATAATTTGCCAAGATATTCATTTTTCTCAATAGAAGTGGTACCAACTAAAACTGGCTGGCCTGTTTCATACCTTGCTTTAATCTCTGCCACCACTGCCTTAAACTTTCCGTTTTCAGTTTTATAAATTCTATCCGGCGATATCTCACGAACCATTGGTTTGTTTGTTGGTATAATCACTACTTCCAAACTATAAACTTTGTCAAATTCTTCTGCTGAAGTGGCGGCTGTTCCTGTCATTCCTGCTAATTTATCATAAAGCCGAAAGTAATTCTGAAAAGTAATGGAAGCCAAGGTTTTTGATTCCGGCTGAACTGCTACTCCTTCCTTTGCCTCAATTGCTTGATGCAATCCTCCGGAATAACGGCGGCCAGGAAGCAAACGGCCGGTAAAATCATCAACAATAATAACCTGACCATCTTTTACCACATAATCCTTGTCTTTCTTAAAAAGGGCTTGAGCGCGGAGAGATTGCTCTAAATGATGTAAATATTTCATGCCTTTTTCCTGATAAATATTCTCCATACCTAAAATTTTCTCTATTTTTTCAATGCCCGATTCAGTTAGGGTAACAGCTTTCATTTTTTCATCAATTTCATAATCGGTTTCTTTGTTTAGTTTCGGAATAATACTGGCAAACTCTGAATACATTTTTGTTGCCTCTACATCCGGAGCTGAAATAATTAAAGGGGTTCTGGCTTCATCAATTAAAATTGAGTCAACTTCATCAATAATGGCAAAATTAAAATCACGCTGGGCTTTATCTTTTAAGTCATAAACCATATTATCTCTTAAACAATCAAAACCAAATTCATTGTTAGTGCCATAAGTAATATCCGCGCCATATGCTTCTTTTCTGGAACAAGGTCTTAAATAACTTTCAATAACTTTAAATCCGCCCAAAGTATCCCGTTCTTTATCTCTTTCATTAGTTTTGAGTTCTGAATCATTGTTTTGATTTTCCTGCTGAAATTCTGGATCATAAATACAGGCCGTATCATGCACCAGACAACCTGTTGACAAACCAAGCAAATGATAAATTTGTCCCATCCAAACCGTGTCTCTTTTGGCCAAATAATCATTAACTGTTACTACATGAACTCCTTTGCCGGTTAAAGCGTTCAAATAAATCGCCAAAGTAGATGCCAATGTTTTTCCTTCACCTGTTTTCATTTCCGCGATTTTGCCTTGGTGCAGAACAATGCCTCCGATTAGCTGAACATCAAAATGCCTTTGATTTAAGGTTTTTTTAGCTGCTTCTCTTGCTAAGGCGAATGCCTTTGGCAATATATCATCAAGCGTCTTGCCATTTTTTAATTCTTCTTTGAATTTTTCTGACTCCAAACGAAGCTTTTCACCAGAAAAACCCTCGAACTCTTGTTCGAGGTTGTTTATCTGGTCAACGATTGGCTGAATTTTCTTTAAATATTTTTCATTGGCATCGCCAAAGAGTTTAGACAAAACCTTCATTACGCCTAATTTTAACAGATTTTTATAAAAAAACAACCCCGCACCTTTTCTGGACTGCTTTGAATTTTTGAAGCCTTTGGCTTCTGTCTAGAAAAGGTGCGGGATTGGAGAAGAAATTTACTTCTTCTTCTTTTTCTTTTTTTTCTTTGCCATTTTATTTAATTATTTCAGAAAGAGCATATTTTATGCTTTCAGAAATAACTATTCTGTTAAGGCAAATATTCGACTTCTTATTTGCCCGCTCGCCAAAATTTTTTAAAAATTAGGCGAGCAAAAATTTTAAAGAAGATCTATTACTTTATTTTTTCATTTTAAAAAAGTTTGTCAATGTGGATAACCTAACCACTAATAATTCACTAATTTAAATCACTAAACCACTAATCAATCTCTAATTTCAATAACGAATATTCACTAATAATTTATTCGTGATAATTAGGGATTATAATTCGTGATATAATTAGCGGTGTGTGATTGTAATTCGTGATTTTATTCGTGGTAAGATATTCTATTTCTTCTTTCAGTTCAACACCGAATTTTTGTTTTACTTTTCTTTTTGCTAAATTTATTAATCCCAAAACATCTTTTGCTCTTGCTTCTCCTAAATTAACAATAAAATTAGCATGTTTTTCAGAGATCTGAGCCTTGCCAATCTTTTTTCCTTTTAATCCGCATTTCTCAATAAGGTAACCCGCAGGAATTATATTGTTTTTAATTATTGATTTTAAATTTTTATCTTTTTTAATTTTGCTTTGTAATTTTTCATTTTTGCTCTCGCTTGCGAGGAACTTGTTCCTTTTTAATTTTACATTTTGAAATACTGAGCCGGCTGATGGAAAATCTAAGGACTGATTGTCTTTTCTCCATTTTAGATTCTCTTTTACTCTTTTTTTAATCTCTTCTTTATCTCCTTTTTTTAATTCAATTTCTGCTGAAAGAATTATCAAGTTCTTGTTGTGTTTAAAAATACTATCTCTGTATTTAAATTTACAATCCTTGTTTCTGAAAGTTTTAATTTCCTGCGGGAAGCCATCCCGTAGCGCCGGGATGGCTTCCCGGATAGACAAAACTTCTACCTTTTTTACGATATTATTCATTGACTGTTCAAAGGCGCCGGCATTTCCTCTAATGGCTCCGCCAACTGTACCAGGAATCCCTACTGCCCACTCTAAACCAGTTAGTCCTTTCTCTGCTGTTTTGGAAACTAATAAAGATAAAGGCATTCCAGATTCAATATAAATTTTTGCGTTTTGGATTTTAGAATTTGTTTGGAACTTGTAATTTGAACTTTGGAATTTTATTACTAATCCATCATATCCATCATCTGCCACGAGGACATTGCTTCCTCCTCCTAAAACAAAAAAAGGCAGCTTTAATTCTTTTGCTGCCTTTACTGCCTTGATTAAGTCATTTTTGTTCTTTGCTGTATAAAAATATTTTGCCGGACCACCAATATGAAAAGTGGTATAGTTCTTTAATAAAATATTTTTTCTAAGACCTGGCAATAATTTATTTATCATTGATCATTTATTAAAGTGGCCGGGAGAGTTTACTCCAATTCTAAGTCTTTAGTGAGTGCTGCCTCCCGGCCATTTCTATCATAGCAAATTTTTAGAAAATATGCTACCATGAAAAAATGGCAAAGATTACAAAGATAAAAATTATTTTTTTTATAACTACAGTATTTTTTCTTTACCTGCCTTTTTCTGCTTCAGCTGTTTTTTTAGGCGAAAAACATTCCTTTTTTGTTGATTCTTCTTATGATTCATCTGAAAGAGAAGAAATATCTGCTCTCCTTCAAAGAATAGGAAAAGAAATCTATTTTTTCATTGACAGCGATTACTGGAATTCTTTAAATGTTGAGGAAAAAAATAAAATAAAACAATCTCTTCAAGATTTAGACCAGGAATTTCACAGCAGAATATATCCAACCTTAACTTCTTTTTACGGTTCTGAATGGAAGCCGGGAATTGATAAAGACAGCCGCCTAACGATTCTGATTCATCCAATGATTGAAGAAGCCGGAGGATATTTTAGAAGCGCTGACGAATATGAAAAAATACAAGTTCCTAACTCAAATGAAAAAGAAATGGTTTATCTCAACGCTCTTTATATTAATCAATCATATTCTAAAAGCCTCTTGGCTCACGAATTTACTCATCTAATCACTTTTTATCAAAAGAATGTAAAACAGGAAATAGAAGAAGAAGTATGGCTCAATGAAGCCAGGGCAGAATATGCTCCTACTTTACTCGGTTATGATGATATCTATGAAAATAGTAATCTTGAAGGAAGAGTGAAACTCTTTCTAGCCGACCCCACCGATTCCCTCACCGAATGGCAGAACGCTCTTTCTGATTACGGTGTTCTTAATCTTTTTACCCAATATTTAGTTGAACAATACGGAATAGAAATCTTGACTGATTCAATGAGGACAGAAAAGAAAGGAATTAACAGTTTAAATTATGCTCTAAAGAAAAACGGCTTTGGAGAAAACTTTTCCGATGTCTTTACTAATTGGACAATTACTGTTTTAGTTAACGACTGTGATTTAGGAAAAAAATACTGTTATCAAAATAAGAATTTAAAAAATTTGAAAATAACTCCTTCTTTTAATTTTCTGCCTCTAACAGGCAAAAGTAGTTTAGGAGTAAGCCAGACAACCAAAAACTGGGCCGGCAATTGGTATAAGATTATTGGCGGAGACGGAAACCTGAAAATAAACTTTATTGGCAACCCTGAAAATTTATTCAAAATACCCTATCTTACCAAGGATTCTTTTGGCAAATACAATATTAATTTTTTTCAATTAGATGAAAACCAAAGAGGAGAAATTTTTATTTCAGATTTTGGAAAAGAAATTACCTCTGTTATTATTATTCCTTCCATCCAAAGCAAAACATCTGAATTTTTAAACCCGGAACCGAGTTTTCCATTTTTCTGGGAGGCCTCTGCTACTGCTGTTGAAGAAAAGGAAAAAGAAGAAAAACCGAACTTTTTGGAAAAGCCGATTTCGGAAATGACCAAACAAGAAATTACTTCCAAAATTGAAGAGATTCAGAATATTTTAAATCAGCTTCAAGCCCAGCTTGTTGAATTAAACAAAGGAAATGTTGAGCAAAAGCAGGAAAATTTCAGCTGCCAAAGATTTGAAGAAAATCTCTCTTATGGATTATTAAATGACAACAGGGTCCGCTGCCTCCAAGAATTCTTGAAATCAGAAGGAAAAGCAATTTATCCAGAAGGATTAGTAACAGGGAATTTTCTTCAATTAACTAAAGCGGCTGTAATTCGCTTTCAAGAAAAATACCAAGAGGAAATCTTAGCATCCTGGGGATTAGAAAAAGGAACTGGTTTTGTCGGTTCTTCAACCAGAAAAAAAATCAACCAGCTTTTAGAAAACACTGATTGACACAGATTTGAAAACAGATTAATACAGATATATATTTATGTATTTTGTTCATCCCCAAATAAATTTAAACAAAAAAAAATTTCAGAAAATATTCTCTTCTTTTTTCCGAACCCCTGATTCAGAGAGCTTAAACAAAAAGCTCTTTTCTTTCTTTCCGGAAAAGCAGATTGTCTTTACTGATATGGGCAGGTCGGCTTTTCAAATCATAATTGAAAAAATGAATTTGAGAAACAGCCAAATGTTATTTCCTGCTTACATCTGCGATATCTTCCTGCCTATTTTTAAGAAATACAATATTAAACCGATTTTTTTAGATGCTGATATCAAAACTTTTAATTTGAAAATTGAAGAACTACAAAAGAAAATCACTCCCCAAACCAAATCTATTTTTGTCTCCCATATTTACGGTCTGCCTAATAATATAAATAAGATATTATCTATTGCTAAAAAACATAATTTAAAAGTAATTGAGGACTGCGCCCATAGTTTCGGCATAAAAAAAGGAAAAAAATATTTAGGAAATTTTGGTGATGCCTCTTTATTCAGTTTATACAAATTTCTTCCGGTTGCCAGGGGAGGAATGCTGGTCTGTCCCAAGGACTGGAAAATAGATTTAGAAGAAACATCTTTTAGCCCTCGTGATTTTATTTCTTTTTTAAACCATTTTCCTTTTTGGGCTTTTTTATTTAAAAAATTTGGCGGCTCTGTTTCTCCAAAAATAATAAGAAAAGAAAAGCTATCTAAGATTGGAGGAATTAATAAAGTCTCTTTGAATCTATTTTCTTGTTTTTTTGAAGAACACCAGAAAAACTTAAAAAAAAGAATTAATCTGGCCATGTTTTTTCAAAAAGAACTTAAAAATCTGGGCTTTGAAATTCAAGAAAGAAAAGAGAATAGTTTCTGCTATCTTTCTGTTTTAATGCCAAAAAAATTAAGAGACAAAAGAGATGATTTTATAAAAGGACTAAGAAAAAAAGGTATTTCCTGCACTAGAATGTGGCAGAATCCTATAATTTTAAACCCAGAGGTTCAAAAAAGATACAAATTAGATTTAAATAAATTTCCAAAAACCATAGAAATAAGCCAAAGAATTATTAATTTTCCTTTACAGGATGCCTTCCAGAAAAAAGATATAAAAGAAATGATTGAGAAAACAAAGAAAGTGCTTAATCCACTTGACAGAAAAGTTTAAATCTGATAACATTAGATTAGTGAGTGTGGTTCCTGAGAGCAATCAAAGGAACTCCATTCTTTGTCGGCAAAAAGACCTGGCTCTGCCAAGTCTTTTTGCTTTTTTTGCTTTGAAAAAATCTTTAAACCAAATGATTATAGTATTTTTTATCTTCCATATCGCCGAACTTTCCTTCTTTAATGGCATTGGCAATTTCAATAATTCCATCTTTAACTGTTTTCTGGGCTTTAAAATTTAAAAGTTTTTCAATTTTATCAAAAGAAACTTTATAACTTCTTTTGTCTTCTATAGTGTTTATGTTTTTTATTTTTGTATCAGGAAGATATTCTTTTATCATTTCCCCTATTTGAGAAATTAAATAATTTTCTCTATTATCTCCTACATTTATAATTTGATTTCCCACTTTTGTAATAGGAGCTTCTAGGCAAAGAATTATTGCGCGGACTAAATCATCAATATGAATCAAAGGTCTCCATTGATTACCACCGAATATAAAAATTTCTTTATCTTTAATAGCTTTTTTGGTAAAAGTATTAACTACTAAATCAAATCTCATCCTCGGAGATAATCCATAAACCGTTGAAAATCTTAAAACAGCAGGGGTAAAATTCTCATCCATTAATTTGATAATTTCCCTTTCAGTGTAAATCTTTGTCTCTCCGTAAAAATCAACCGGCCTTAAATGAGAATCTTCGGTTATTATATTGTTTATTCCTGCCTGGCCATAAATACTGCAGGTAGAGGAATAAATAAACCTTTTTATTCCATATGACTTGCAGAGACGAGCTAAATGAATTGCTCCTAAATAATTAGTTCTAATAGCTAAATCTTTTTGAGCAACGCAGGCTGCTTCTCCTACAATAGCAGCTAAATGGACTACCATATCTACGTCAACTAAAATCTTGTCTAATTTATTAACGTTTAAAATATCTTCTTGAATAAATTGGAAATTAGGATTGCTGCTTAGCCCTTGAATAGATTCATTGCCGAATAATAATTTATCAATAACTTTGACATTATAGCCAGCATTTAATAATTGCCGAACCAACACTGAACCTATGTAACCTGCTCCTCCAGTCACTAAGACAGTTTTTAATCTGCTTATCTTCGGAGGCTTGGAAAAAGAAAAAGTTTTCTTAGTAGGAATTAAAGGTTTACCCTGAATCAACTGCCAATAAATTCTTTTTGAAAAACGTAATCCTCCTATTGCCCCAAACAACAAAATAGCGTAAATAAATATGATAGAACGGGGAAATCCATGGAAAAGAGGATTATATCTCAATAAAAAAAGCGCTGTTCCTAAAAACAAGACAGAAATAGCAACTGCTCTAATGATATTGGGTAAATCAGTTAAGCTAACATAGGACCAAGAAATCTTGTAAAGATTTTGGAGAAAAAAAACTGGAATGGTCAGAATTATTGCTAAGACAATAAAGGTTAGCATATTTTCAGTTCTCTCAACCGGAATTACCCCATCAAACCTTAAAAGAAAGGCCAAATAAACTGAAAAACTAATTAAAACAATATCAAAAAGCAAGAAAATTAAAGAAGGATATTTTTTGATATTTTCCAAAGAAAAATTCATATAATTCTTTAAAAATTCTTTTTAAAAAAAATTTTGATTTCTTTTCCTATGTAATCCATTTCTTCCTTAGTTAAAACAGGATACAAAGGCAGGGTTAGAGTTTGAGAGGATATTTTTTCAGTAATATTTAACTTATCAGAATAGCCTAAAATATTTTTGTAAAAATGGCTTAAATGAATAGGAGGGAAACTTATTCTGGTGCCAATCCCCTTTTTGGCTAAATATTCTTTCAGTAGATTTCTGGTTTTTTCTCCTGATTTAACCCTGATATGATATTCTTGATGAATATGATAAAGATTAGGTGGAAATTTCGGAATAATAATATCATCTAATTTCAATTCTGAAAGAATACTGGTCATATATTTCGCCTTGTCTCTCCTTATCTTGATGAGTTTTTGGACTTTCTTTATTTGAGAAATACCAAGAGAAGCAATACAATCAGGCATTCTAAAATTATAGCCCAAGCTTAAATAGTCCATATATTCCTTGTTAGAAAAATAATTTTTGTCCTCGGCTCTGCCATGAGACCTTATTAATTTTAATTTCTCGGATATATCTTTAGAATCTGTAACAATACAGCCGCCCTCACCAGTAGTGAAGACCTTGGTTTGGCAGAAACTAAACATAGCTACGCCTCCAAATGTCCCTGTTTTCTTATTATCTAGCCTTGCGCCAAATGATTCAGCTGCATCTTCAATTAATAAAAGCTTGTGTTTTTTAGCCAGGATTTGTAATTCTTTGATTTCCTTACAAACAGCTCCTCCATAATGAACCGGCATAATTACTTTAGTTTTTGAGGTTATTTTCTTTTTAACATCTTCCGGGTCCAGTCCATAAGTCACATCCTCTATATCAGCAAAAACTGGTTTAGCTCCGACAAATAAAGGAGCATTAGCAGTGGCGATAAAAGTGAAAGAAGGAACAATAATTTCATCCTCTTTGCCAATACCATAAGCGATTAAAAGCGCATGGAGAGCCGAGGTTCCTGAATTTAAAACAACTGCATATTTCCTGCCGACATATTTGGCTATTAATTTTTCAAACTTTTCTATATTTGGGCCGGAAGCCCAATTCATTCCTCTCTTGATAGATTTATTCATTGCCTCAATGTCTTCTCTGTCCCAATAAATTTTAAACAAAGGAATTTTCATAATTCATTTCTCTTTCTTTTTCTTTGATTCTTTAATTACTTCAACCGGTACGCCAAAAGCAACTACATTGTCTGGAATATCTTTATTAACAAAACTAAAGGCGCCTACTATAGAATTCTCTCCTATTGTCACTCCTGGCATAATTATACTATGACTGCCTATTTTACAATTCTTTTTTAAAATTACTTTCCCTTTTTTTTCATCAATTGTTGATAATGAATAAATGGAGCAATGGGAGCCGATTTGAACATTATTTTCAATAATAACATCGAATTTAGCATTGATATAAGTAAAAGCGCCGATATCTACTTTTTTACCGAGTTGAAGGTTTTTTTTATTTTGAACCAACCAATTATAGTTGGTTAATTTACCTTCTTCAATTTTAGGATATTGCCAATTTTTAAATCTATTTTCCATTTTATTTTATTATTTTCATTTATGTATCTCTCTTATAAGCATAAATGCCTCGGCTGCTTCTAATCCTGCCTCTGAACCTCTCTTTTGGACAAGAGCGTTTATTGCTTTCAAAGATCGAGGATGAGGATAATCTTTTAATTCTGTTTTATAACAAAACATTGCTTTAAGTTTTTCTTTCAAGGTGCTGGATATATCTATATACACATTAGGCGTAAACATACTGTTTAAAAATGGTCCTGCCCATTCTGTCTCTGAAAGAACTTCATAGCACAAAACTTTTCTTATTACACTACCAGGTTTTGGTCTGACCGCCACCATAGATGCTTTAAAAATTAAACGATGGTCATTATTAAGGTCGCCATAATAAGGAATATACACTACTTCTGGTTTTATTTTATTAACACACTTGGAAATTAAATTATTTAATTTCTTTTGAGAAATAGTATCTAATCTGGCTGTCGGCAGGTCTAAGAAAAAACTTTTTTTAATACCTAAAACTTTATTTGCTTCAGCGATTTCTTTCTTTCTATTCTTTATAAAATCGTTAGTCCAATCCGGAGTGTAGGCCTTGGTAACAATACAAAGATAAACCTCATTTTTCTGTTGGCTATATTTTTTTATGGTTCCCCCACACCCTAAAACTTCATCGTCTGGATGAGGAGTAATGACTAAAATTTTCATAAAAATATTAATTCTAAATTATTTATAAGCTAAGATTCCATAAACCTCTTTTTTAATATCAAATACTCCTTTCTTTTTTATATTTTTTTCAATTTCTTTTTTCATTTTATTTAAAAAAATTTTCTTTTCTTTTTCATGTTTTATACTTTCTACAAACAAAAGCGACGCTGAATGATATTTAAGAACTTCATTGAAATTTGGAAAATGAATAGTATTTTTAAATATATCTATTTTTATATTTCTAAAATGTTTCTTAATGAGAGGAATAAAAATATCGTGAATTCTTGCTCTTCTTCTTAGAGATATTTGAGGTATTTTTTTATTAATAATTTTTGAATGAAATTTCCAAAAATCCTTTGTATTATTAGGCGTGGGTCCAACAATAAATAGCCGCCCACCTTTTTTTAATAAACGTTTTATCTCAAGTATCAGCTTTTCAGGATACTTGGCATAGTATATAGAAAAAGCCGCGAGGATAAAATCAAATTCTTTATCCTTAAAGCGAAATGGTTCATTTATGTCGTGTAATAAAAAAGAAGCATTTATTTTATTTTTTTTAGCTATTTTTTTTGCTTTATCTAAAAGATTTTTAGAAATATCACATCCTATAATTCGTCCATCTAAATTTAATTTCTTTCCAAAAGCGAGTATTTGTTTTCCATCTCCGCAACCTATGTCTAAAATTTTCTCATTGCCTTTAATTCTAATTATCTTTAACATCCAAGCATCTATATCCTTTTCAGAAAATCTTTTATGAACATCTATTCTTTCAGATAATTTTTTATTATCTTCTTTATAACCCCATTTATCTAAATTTTTGCTTTCATTTTTATTCATAATCTTTCACTATACCTTTTTCACCATATTGCCCTTTGCCTAATAATACAATTATTAAAGTTTTAAATAAAATCTTTAAATCCAACCAAAAAGACCAATTTTCAATATACCAAATATCCAATTTTATCCGCTCTTTCCAAGAAAGGGTATTCCATCCTTTGACATGTGCTAAAGAAGCAATTCCTGGTTTTACATAAAATCTTTTCTTCTCAAATTCAGAATATTTTTCTACCTGATGAGGAAGTGCTGTCCGAGGACCAACTAAAGACATTTCTCCTAAAATCACATTTATAAACTGAGGAAACTCATCAATCCCGAAACGCCTTAGGAATCTACCGATTTTGGTTATTCTTGAGTCATTTTTAGCAACTTCATAACCTAATCCGAAATTTTGAGCTTTATCAATCATTGTTCTGAATTTCCAAATTTTAAAAATTTTTCCATCTTTTCCCACTCTTTCTTGACGAAAAAAAACTGGTCCCGAGGAAGTCATTTTAATAGAAATAATAATGAATAAAAAAATAGGGCTTAAGATAATTAAACCTGTCAAGGCTCCAAAAAAATCAAAACATCTTTTGAACAACTTTTCAAGCTTCATCTTAATTTCTCTTTAATCAACTTACTGTATTCTATTTTTATTCTATCAAAAACTAAATTTTCGTCAAACTCTCGCTCAATTTTTTTTCTTCCGTTTTTACCCATTTCTTTTGCTTTCTCTGGATTTTTAAGTAAATAAATTATTGTTTCGGCTAGCCTTTCTATATTTTTTAAGGGGACTAATAAACCTGTTTCTTCATCATCTATTGCTTCCCGGCAACCGCGTATATTAGTGGCAACTACGGGTCTTTTCATAGCAGAGGCTTCTAAAATAGAAATTCCTATCCCCTCCCGATAAGAAGGTAGAACAAAAATATCCATGAGAGGATACAGTTCATCAACGTCTGTTCGTTCACCAAGAAAGATTACGCTTTTTTCTATGCCGTACTTATGAACCACATCCGGGTTAAATGCATCTCTTTTTTCTGGTTCCATTGGGCCAACTACTAATAATATCGCACTTGGAAATTGTCTCAGAACCCGGCTAAACGCATCAAAAAGATCAAAGTATCCTTTTTCTTGCACTAAGCGAGCGACAATACCCACCACCTTTACATAAGAAGGAATGCCGAGATCCTTTTTTTTGTGTTGGATAAACTCCTCAGAAAAATTGGACATATCAAATCGATCCATATCTACCCAGCCACCGAGATATTTTATTTTTTTAGAATCACAAATATTCTCTTTTATTGCTGTCTCAATGTCTTCCCTATCCACTGAAAAAATAAGGTCTGAACATTTTGCTGCAATTTTTTCAATCAAAATAAAAAATTTTCTGCTTAAAAAAGAAGAGTTTTCATTAAAATAAAATCCGTGAATAGTATTGATGATGATTGGAATCCCGGCAAATTTTGCTGCTAATTGGCCTAAAAGCCCTGGTTTTGGGTTGTGAGTATGGACAATATCAAATTTTTTTTTCCGAAAATAAAAGATTAATTTCAAAAGAGTAATCATATCCAAAAAAGGATTTATTCTTCTTGTCATTGAAATAGTTTTAACAGAAATTCCATTTTCTTTAATTTCCCTAATCCATTTCCCATAAGAACAAACTGTAGATACATTATATCCGCTCTGTTGTAGATTCTTGATCTGATTTAATAATAGAAATCGAATAGCGATATCACTGGTGGCGACCTGACAAACTTTAATGGTTTTTGTCTTATGCACTGTCATTTTTTGTGCAAAATCTTTCCCAAGCACAAAACATCTCAACTTTAAAAATACTGGACTCAATCTACTCTGAAAAGAAAAAAAAGAAAATGCATAAGATCCCCAACCAATTAAATATGCTTTCCAAAAGTTTGGAAAATCCTTTTGATATTTTTTTCGTATTTTTATATTGAGCATTAAATGGTGTCGAAAATTCTCATTACATCTATTCTGTTCTCCCTGAATAGAAAATACAAAATACTCCTGAAAGTTGTAAAGTTTACCCAGCTTTCCAAGTTTCATCCATAAATCCCAGTCCTGAGAATAATCAAACTCTTCATCATACCCATCGACCGATTCCCAACTTTCTTTTCTAAATACAACGCTCACATGAGCGAAGGGATCACTTAGAAGCATTATTTGCCTGATAGCCTCGTCCTTCTCAGGAAGTAAAATTCTTACAATTTCTTTTCCATCCTCGTCTATTTTAATTATTCCTCCGCCAACCAAAACATAATCTGGGTTATTCTCAAGAAATTTAATTTGCTTTTCTAATTTATGGATATCACACCAAAAATCATCATCGTCTAATCTAGCAATATAAATACCTCGGGCCTGCCTTATTGCTTTATTTAATGATTTCACAAATCCGAGATTAGTTTGGTTGGTAATTATCTTTATTCTCGGGTCTTTCTTTTTGTATTGAGCAATAATCTCTGGCGTATTATCTGTTGATTCATCATCTATGATAATCAATTCAAAATTCCTATAAGTTTGTTCAATTACACTTTCAATTGACTTTTTTATGTATCCTGCCCGATTATAAGTCGGCAAGATTACAGAAACTAATGGTTGTTGATTCATAATATTAAAATATTTAACGTCTTTAATAACTATTTCAAAGTTATCCAATGTTTTAGATTAATACCCATAAAACCTTTCTTAAAGAAAAATATCAAAACACCTAAGTAAACGATTATTCCAGCGGCAACTATTCCTAAGATGTGAACACTAAAAATAAGCAGGCAGGTAATCACTATTGCAATTATTATACTTAAAATTATGCTTATTGTCAAAATATTTAGGATATCTCGGTTCAAAATCGTAAGAGGCACAAATCGCCTGGAAAATTCTATTGCCAGAATGAGAAGTAAAAGATAAGTTATAAGAGTTGCGACAGCGGCTCCGTATAAGCTATATTTAGGGATTAAAATTAAATTTAAAATAATATTGGTTATTGCGCCAATAAATGTAATCCAAAAAACTTTTTTTTGTTGGTTAGAAGCAAGGAGGGTTAAGTAAAAAGAATTATACAAAAAACTTAATCCAGTCATTATGGCTAAAATTTGAAAAACCAAAACAGAGGGAGAAAAACCAACACCATAAAAAAAATTGATAATGTCAGGGGCAAGCATTAAGCCACCCGTCATTACTGGTATAGCTAGTATAATCATTAATTCGGTTTGAAAATTCACGGTTCGTTGAAATTTTTCTTTGGATTCATAAAACAATTTACTTAAGACAGGATAGAAACTCGTACTAATTAATGTTGCAGGGACAATAAGTACTCCAATAATCTTATAAGCGGCATTATACCATCCTACTTCAGTAATTTGCCCCCAAAAACCCATCATTACAGAACCTATGTGAATATAAATTACTGTAAATGTAAAAGCTAAACCTAATGGCCAGGAAAGTTTTAAAAATTTCTTCCAGACATTCAGGTTCCATACAACCCAAACTGGCTTTATAACTATTAAAAAAAACACTAAAGTAAGAATTGCCGTAATCAAAGTGGCGCCTAATAAGGCATAACTTAAACTTTCTACTGATGGAACATGGATGAGTACGAAAAAACCTATCCCTGCTATCATAACCGCCTGCAATATCCTCACCCCAGCCTCATACTCCATTCTCTGTCGTGCTCGAAAGAAAGAATAAAGAATCATAAGAAAATTGCTTGTCAGGATGTATATTCCTAAAATCCAAATAATCTTTCGGATTCCCTCATTTGGAGTGATAAAAAATGAAGCAGCAACGATAAGGGCAAAAGCCAAGATGCTTAAAAGAATCTTTAAAGATAAAATCGCTGTGTATTCCTGCTCTCCCTTTCTATTCCGCGCTAATTCTCTAGTGGCAATATCGGCCAAACCAAAGTTGGAAAAGATTAAAAAAATTGAAGCAAAAGCAAGTGCAAAGCTAAATACTCCAAATCCACTAGGTCCTAATATCCGAGCAGCGTAAATTAACAACAAAAGCATAAAAAGGCGTGATACGCCTTCTCCTAATGCTAACCACGATGTATTTTTGAAAATCGTTCGCTTGGTTCCTTTGTTTATAAAAAGTAGTGTTTTAAAATTTTTAATATTCATAATCTATGGTTCTCTAAAAACCAAAAATAGAAAAACTTTTTATGTTGCTACTGTCCATATTTAGCCGAACCCAAAAGTTTTTTTGCCTTTACTAAATAACCCATTGTAATTTCATAAGAGGGATTGTATTTATCTAAATTATATTTATCTAAATGAAAAAAAACGGGTGGAAGAATTAAAATTAAAGGAATAACAAATGGTATAAAAATTTTGTGTCTTAATTTTTTTGATTTGGCAAAATAAATTAATGCTCTTAAGGTTTCTTGAGCATAAAAAGCAAAAAAAAATTTCTTAGGCATAACACTAATTTCTCCAAAACCATATTTACTTAAGTATTTAAAATACCAGAACTTAGAAAATCCTCCGTAATAATGATAAGGAGATTGATGAATACCAGAAACTAAAGGCGCTGTTATGTAAAGTTTACCTTCCAATTTTAGAATTCTCGAAAATTCTTTTATAGCTAAATCAGGTCTTGGTATATGTTCAAGAACTTCAGTACAGATTATTACGTCAAAACTGTTTTCCTGAACCGGTATATGAATAATGTCAGATATGTAATCAATGATACCGTACTGAAATTTGCCTTGAGGATCTTTGTATTGCTTAAAGTCTTGTGTCATATAAACACAGTCCTGAAAATATTTTTTATATTTTACGGAGCCGGCTCCTACATCCAGAATCCTGCTTCCGGATTTCACCTCTTTTCTAACCGTATTAATTATAAATTCCTTAATTGCCTCTTGATTAAAATTCAGTATATATTTTAGCTTCTTAAAACCTCTTTTATTAAGTAATTTTTTACCTATATTCAAAATTCTTTCCATGTTTTTGCTAACTAAAAAATGATTAAAATTTTTTATCTAAACCTAAAGTAAAAAAAAGACAAAGAGTTAAAAAGGGCTGGTTTGCTTGAACCTTTCAATTGTCCTTAATAAACCTTCTTTAAAACTTGTTTTAGATTGCCAACCAAGTTCTTTTTTAATTTTTCTAATATCTAAAGCACTTTTCCTTGATTCTTCTTTTGTTGATTTTTTATATTTTGGTTTGATTTTTAGATTAAGTATTTCTTTGATCATACTAAAAATCTTATTAATAGAAACATCTTTACCGCTGCCAACATTATAAATTTCTTTTTTTCCTTTGCTTATAGTTAAAATACAAGCACTAATTACATCATTAATATAAACAAAATCTATTGATTGATTACCATCACCATAAATAATTGGTTTTTCCTTTTTTAAAAGTTTAATGATAATGGAAGGAATAATCCCTGTTTTCCATTGTCTGGGACCATAAACATTACTCAAACGTAAAATAGTATAATCTAATCTATGCTCTTTGTCATAAAGTTTTATATATTCTTCAATCATTAAGTTTGCCAAACCATATAAAGAAGTTGGATGGGCTGGATAATTTTCTGGAGTAGGAATAATCTTGGCGTTATCATAAATTGCTCCTCCGCTGGAAAGAAAAATAAATTTTTTAACTTTATTTTCCTTACAACAATCTAAAATTATTTTGGTTCTTTCTAAAAAATTCAAACTATTTATAAATAATGGATCTGTAATTTGCCGCCTTAAATTTATAGCACCGGCCAAATGATAAACAATATCCGGCTTTTCTTTTTTGAAAATTTTCCTAACTTTATTAATATTTTCAATATCTGTTTTATAAATTTTAAGCGTCTTCCCAATTTTTTTTATGGCGCTGGTAGAAAAATTATCTATAACAATAACCCTATGGCCTAAGTTTAAAAAAGCTTCTGAAAGATGGGAGCCGATAAAACCGGCACCGCCAATAACTAAAATTGTTTTTTTTGAATTAGTCATAGAAATTATTGATGCTTAAAATTAGGAACCAGTTTTTTAAGATAATTTAAAAGCTCTTTTTGATTTATCTTGTCTTTATTAATAGTATTTTTCAGCCTTGTTAAATTATCTAAAAATTTATCATAATTAAATTTTTCTTCTTTTTGAACCACAAATATCTTTGGATGCCTGGTTTTAATAGCTTTTTCTTTATTTAACAGAATTTCCTCAAATAATTTTTCTCCTGGCCTGGAACCAATGAATTTAATTTTGATATCTTTGTTTGGTATATGTCCATAAGCTCTAATAAGATGATGGGCTAAATTCTTTACATTAACCGGCTCACCCATATCTAAAATAAAAATTTCTCCATTTTTACCAAGGGCCCAGGATTGAATGATAAGCTGGACAGCCTCTTCTATACTCATAAAATATCTAACCATATCAGAATGAGTAATAGTGACTGGTCCTCCTTCTTTTATTTGTTTTTCAAAAAACGGCACCACACTGCCATTACTGGCTAAAACATTACCAAACCTCACTGCTGTAAACCTTGTTGCTTTTTGGCGGGCATCAGCATATATATACATTAATTTTTCTGTCACTCTCTTAGTAGCTCCCATCACGCTTGAGGGGTTAATAGCTTTGTCGGTAGAAATCAAAATAAAATCTTTTATCTTATATTTTATTGCCGCTTCAGCCAAGTTCTCTGTCCCCATTATATTATTCTTAACAGCTTCAGAGATATTATTCTCCATTAAAGGCACATGCTTATAAGCAGCGGCATGAAATATTACGTCTGGCTTATACTTTCTAATAATCTGCTCTATTTTTTTCTTATCTTGAATATTTCCAATTACATATTCAATATTGGGATAACCATAAACCTTTAGTTTATCTTCTAAATAAAAAATTCCATTTTCCCACCAATCAAAACAAATAAGCTTTTTGGGCCTTAATATAGCCATTTGCTTGCTCAGTTCAGAACCTATAGAGCCAGCAGCTCCAGTAATTAAAATTACTCTATTTCTTAACTTTTGAGAAGCAACTTTCAAATCATGCTTTACTACTGGACGGCCCAATAAATCCTGGGGTTTAATTTCCCTCACCTGTTCAAAGCTGACTAAACCCCTGATAATATCTATGGTTCTGGGAATAATTTTAGATTTTACATTTTCTTTTTGAGAAATCTGAAGTATTTTTCTTATTAACTGGCTTTCAGCTGAAGGTATAGCTATAAATATCTCTTTTATCTGGTATTGCTTAATTAAATCAGGAAGTTCTGATATTAGACCAAGTATTTTTATGCCTTGAATTTTTTTATTTATCTTTTTTTTATCATCATCAATAAAAGCAGCAACATCATATTTTAAATGATTGGACTTAATCTCTCTAAGCAATTTTTTAGCCGCCTCACCAGCACCTATGATAAATATTTTAGTTTTCTCCATATTTTTTAAAGCCAAATGGAATTAAACACAAAAGAGATATAAAAGCAGGAATGCGAATCCTGGTAATAATTCCATAGTTGTTAAAAAAGACGGTCATAACTAACAGAACTATAAAACTAAAAAGTATTAATGGAATAATAAGTTTATTACGGCATCTAATAGATTGTATAATTCCTCTAATAATAAAAAAAAGCAAAAAAAACAATGGTATTGTCTCAAACAAAGCAAACAAATGCCGAGTATATTTCATCTGCCAAGGAAAAGGCCCTAATGAAATATAGCTAAAATATTTTAAGTAATTTACTAAAAATTTAAAAGGGTTTTCCTCAAAACTTATTTTTCTCTTTTCCCAAGTAGAAGCATACCCTTTTGGATAATCATTGATTAAGAGATTGGAATCGTAAAAAGAATCTGAAAATGAAGAATCTGGAGATATTGATAAATCCTGACTCTCTAAAGAAGAATCTTGAGGTGGAGGACTATAAGCTTTTTCTTGATAAAAAGTAAGAACTTCATGATTAAGGAATCCCTTAAAAGAATCTATGCCAAAAAATCCTTGGTTTGCTGAAATTTGTGGTAAAAATCCTAAAAGGGGAATAATAATAATAGCATAAACAACCCTTTTTCTTAAGTTTAAATTAGAAGTTAACAACCAGCATAAAATAAAAGTAAAAAGCAAGGCATAACCAATATAAAAGCGAAAATGAATTAAACCAGCTAAAATTATATAAAAAACTAAGAAGTTTCTCCATGAAAAATTTTTAATTAATTTCAGACAAAACAATAATCCAGCTAAAGCTAAAGAAACAACTAAAGCATCCTTAAGCAATAAACTACCGTAAAAAAGATAACTTGGATAAACACTGACAATTAGTCCAATTAAAAAAGCCCATTTTTTTGAGCCACCAATTTCAATAATTATTAAATATGTAAATAGAACTCCGAGAACTACTAACCAAACTCCAAATAATTGACCAATTAGCATTTCTGGTAAAGTAAAAGTATATATAATTCCTATAATAACTGGATAATAATGGGAAACTTCTAATCCTTCTAATGAAAAACTTCCCTGCTTAAAACCTTGAGACATCTCTATTGCCATCTTATGATAACTTGTAAAATCTCCCCCTCCTGTACCAAAGGGTTGAAAATCAGCATAATGAATAAATAAAGCCGCGCCAAGATGAATTACCAAGACAATTAATAAAAGTAAATACAGGGTTCTGTTTTTGAACCCGAACTTAGAAAGAATAAGGAAAGTAATCCCTGTTAGAAAACCCAAAAGAATAAACCCTACTGCCAGAACTTCATCTAAAACAGCAATTATTCCCAGTGAAATAATGGAAATTATAATAATAGGAATATAATATTTTTTAAGAAAAGAGTTGTTCATATTGATAAATAATATTTTTTACTGAAAAATCTTGAATCCGCCTTTTTTCTTCTTGAGAAAATCTTTTTCTTAGAGAAAAATCATTTAAAAGTTCAATGATTGCCCTGGCTAAAGCTTGTTCATCGGCTACTGGAACTAAAATTCCATTTTCTCTATTTTTAATAATTTCATTTGGTCCTGAAGGACAGCTTGTTGAAACCACCGGCACTCCGCAAGCCATTGCTTCAATTAAGGAATTAGGAAAACCTTCTGTCAAAGAAGAAAGAACAAAAACTTTTGCCCGGGTTAAAAATTTAAAAGGATTTTTTTGCCACCCCAAAAACAAAACATCATTTTCTAAACATAGTTTTTTAGTCAAATCTTTAAGATAGCTTTCCAGTTCTCCTGTTCCTAAAATTAAAAGCTTGGCTTTGGGAATCTCTTTTTTTACCTCCTTAAAAGCTTCTATTAGGTATTCTTGCCCCTTTTCTTTAATAAGTCGACCCACATTAATAATTATAGAACATTTAAATATTTTTTGATACTCTGGTTCTAACGGCTTTTGGGAAAAAGTTTGAATTTCTTTTATATTAATAGGATTGTAGATTACTTTAATTTTTTTTGGATTAATAGAAAAATCCTTAATTAGGCTTTCTTTAACACCTAAAGAATTTGGGATTATTAAGTCAGCTTTTTTATATAATCTTTTGATTGCAAATAAGTTAAAAATTGATTTTGGATTTTTGCCTGAGTAATATTTCAAGGGATTAGCTCTTTCGCTAATATAAACCTTATGGGAAGAACTATAATTTTTAGCTAAAATATTTATGTAATTACTTCTTTCTAAAAAACTCATTACAATATTAATTTGGTTCTCCTTAATAATTTTTCTCAATTTTACTGCTGCTAAAAATATGGCAAATAATTTTTTAAAATTACCTTTCAAATTAGAAAAAAGTTTGATTATTTTTATATCTTTTGGAATTTCATAACTAAACTTATCTTCTAAAACTATTAGAAAAAACTCTCTGTTCTCTCGCGACAAATTCTTTAATAATATAGTCAAAACTCTTTCTGCTCCACCTCCTGCCATTGAATTGATTAAAAAAGCTATTTTTTCCATTTTTTTATACCCATTTTTCTTTCCACATCTCAAATGTTAAAACTAACCATAAACGAGTAATGTCAACTGATTTATTAGAAAAGAAATCGTTTAATTCTTTTTCTATAAGATTGCTGTTGAATATCTCTTCTTGTTTTATTTTTTTAGGATTTAAATATTCTTTTAATAATGGCTTTAATTTATCTCTAAACCAAACATTCATCGGAACAACAAATCCTCTTTTTGGTTTCTCAAACAATTCTTTGGGTAGATATTTGTCTAAAACCTTCCTTAAAATGTATTTATTATACCCATTCTGATATTTAAATTTCAAGGGTAATTTGGCCGTGTATTCAATAATATTTTGATCTAAAAATGGCTCCCTGCCTTCAAGGCCTGCTGCCATTGTTGCCCTGTCAACTTTTGTTAAAATATCACTACAAAGATAGGTCTTATAATCAATAGCTTGCATTTGAGTTATAGGGTCTAAATTTTTTACTCTTTCAAATTCATCAAAAAAAGTTTTAGGAAAAGAGAAATCATTTAAAAGTAAACTTACAATCTCATCTTTTAACCAATAGCTATCAATAGTTGTAAAAACCTCTTTTAAATTGTCTTTTTTGTCTAAAACTCTTTCTATCTTTCTAATCTTGTTTTGGAGATTGGAATACTTGGTAATTGGTTTAATTATACTTGCTAATAATCCAGGACTTAATAATTGAATACTCTTTTTACCCAAAAATAAAGCAGAGGAAGGTATTCTGTTAATCTTCTGAAAAATATTATTAATTTGTTGATAATGATTATATCCGCAAAAAATCTCATCCCCGGCATCAGCAGACAAAGAAACTTTTACTTGATTCCTAACAAATTTTGAAAGTAAATAAGTCGGGATTGCTGAACTGTCACCAAACGGCTCATCATAAATTTCAGATAATTTAGGGATAATATCTAAAGCATCTTTTTGAGTGCAGAACATTTCATAATGTTCAGTGCCAAAATATTGAGCAATTTTTTTAGCATATATAGCTTCGTTATACTCTTTTTCTTGAAAACCTATTGTAAAGGTTTTTAATAAATAATCAGTATTTTTAGCAAGCAGAGCAGTAACCAATGTGGAATCTATTCCACCGCTTAAAAAAATTCCTACTGGAACATCAGAAACTAACCTTAACTTGAAAGAATCAATCAAAATTCTTTCCAATTCTTCTTCAACTTCTGTCTCTTTAAAATCCTTACCATTATTTTTTTCCTCAAATCCTTTTAAATAAAAATCAATTACATCCCAATATTTTTCTTTTTTAATCTTCTTATTTTTATCTATTTCAAGAAAATGACCGGGTTCTAACTTATAAATATTTTTAAAAATTGAATGCGGCTCCGGAATATAACCGAACTCTAAAAATAAAGCCAAGGCATCAAAATTGATTTCTTTTTTAACTTTTGGATGGGAAATTATTGCTTTAATTTCTGAAGCAAATATAAATAAATTTCCATCAAAATAATAATAAAGAGGTTTGACACCGGCTCTGTCCCGGCAAAGAATTAATTTCTCTTTTTTTTTATCTAAAATAGCAAAGGAAAACATTCCCCTAAATTTATTGACTGCTTCTTTCCCCCATTCCTGATATGATTTTAAAATAATCTCTGTATCAGAGTTGCTTTTGAATCTGTATCCTTTGTTTTCTAATTCTTTTCTAATTTCTTTAAAATTATAAATCTCGCCGTTAAGAACAATCCATAAACTTTTGTCATCATTCGCCATTGGTTGATGACCTAAAGGAGACAAATCAATAATGGAAAGCCGCTGATGGCCCAAACCAATATTGGTCTTTTCATCAATAAAAATACCAGCATCATCTGACCCTCGATGAGCTAATTTATTTCGCATCTTCTCTAAAATCTCTCTGGATATTCTATTCCTGTAATCCCAAATTCCAACGATTCCACACATAATTTTTTTTATTTCTTAATAAATATGAACTACCCTACCCTAAAGGACAAAAGAGGTATCCCTGCCTACCGGCAGGCAGGCCTTCGGGCAAGTTCTTTCAACGGCTTTCATCCCCGCCGCAAGCGGCGGGGTATTCTCGCCGCAGAAATAAATAACAAATAAAAAATATGAAAGCAAAAAAATCAAAAATAATTAATGCAATAACAGAGATTCTATAATTACCCAATCTTTCTCTTCCTCCAGCTGTATATTGGATACCTTGTGCAACATCTTCTTTTCCTAAAATATAATTGATTAAAACTTTAGGAGATTTGGTCCTGATATCAAAATCAAAAAGTCGAGGTCCCTCAATTACTACAATCACATCATTATCATCAAAGACAATATAACCATTAGAAGAGATATTACTTTGTTGAGATTCAACAACAAGTCTTTTGGGAATCACATCTTCAAAGTGTTCAACGACATAAAGCAAACTAACATATTTTCCATCTTTATCTTGAAATATTAAATTACCACTAGTATCAACTAAAACCCAACCATATTCAGGAAAATATATCTCGCTTACGGTATGACCGTTTAACCATATAACCCTGGCTTCATATCCCATTGCTTGGGCAAGAGAGACCAAAAATTTAGAATAACCAGAGCAAATTGCCGGATGTTCATCAGGACTCTCTAGAATTTCATCTACATTATGAATTGTATTGCTCTTATGAAATAAATGGGAGCGGACATACTTTGCTAAAACAGACGAAATAAAAAATACATCTTTTTTATCTTGCAAAACCGGGCCTAAATCATTAGACACTCTTTCCTTAAATTCTTGACTAAGAGATACTTTAAAATTTAATTCATTGAAATTAAAATCATTTACTGTTTCTTTATGAAAAAAACTAATAAAAGGAAATTCAGTATTTTTTATATGAACTAAAGTAGCCATATTAATCAGAAAAACAAAAAAAATAATTAAAATTAAATTACTATATTTTTTTAAAAACATTTTTACTTTTTAGCAAATAATTTCTTAAAAATTTTTTAAAAAACAAGGGGCATTTTAAAGAAAGATAAGGCCTTAAAAGATAAAAATAACAAAGTTTTGAATAATCCCCTCTTTTTATCGCTTGTTTTTGAAGAAAAAGGGTATATTTCAGCTGAGTTTTCTCTTTCTCAAGAGAAACCATTTTAGATAAATATCTCTTCTTTACTAAAAACAAAGGCAAATTTTCTCCTTTGGCAATTTTTAAAACCCTAAACCATAATTCATAATCTTGGGTGGTCTCAAATCTCTCATTATATGATCCAACCCTATTCAAAGTTTCTCTCTCTACTATCACTGAAGTATGTATAAAGGGGTTCTTTTTGATAAGATTTTTTTTTACTTCTTGAAAAAAAGTAGGCGGAATTTCTTTTCTTAAAATCTCTCCTTTTTGATTTATACCATAGCCAAAACTTCCTAAAATTTTAATTTTTGGATTGTTCTCTAAAAATTCAATTTGTTTTTCCAGCCGTTGAGGTAAAGAAACATCATCTCCATCCTGACGGGCAATATATTTACATTTAGTTATTTTTAAAGCTTTATTAAGAGATTTAGTTAAGCCAATATTTTTTTTATTAGTAATTATTTTAATCCGGGAATCTTTCTTGAGAAAGTTTTTTAAGATTTCTTTTGTTTCATTATTAGAACCATCATCAATAATAATAAATTCAAAATCTCTGTAGGTCTGCTCTAAAATACTTTCTATTGATTCTTTGAGATAGTCCTCTCCGTTGAAAACCGACATTATAACAGATATTTTTGGCTTTTTTATTTCTTTCATATTTTCTTGGCAATAATTATAACCATATGAGCGAATAAAAATCTCATTAGAAAACTATTGATGATTTTTTTAAGTAAAAACTGTGAACAATTGTTTGATTTTTTAAAAACTTTTTCTGGATTATTTTTTTGTTCTATAACAAATCCATGTAATTGCTTCATACCTAAAACCTCGTCTCTTAGTCCTTTTACAGTATTATATGGATAGGTTTTTATAATCCTAAAACCAGCTTCCTTAATATATCTCACAATTTCATCTCTGGTAAAAAGGTACTCATAAAAATCTCCTTTTTGATTTCTATAAAAACCGAAAATTTTTTTAAGTTTTCTAAAAGGATTAAAATATGGAACGCTTAAAATTACTATTCCATTTTTGTCTAAAATTCTTGCCATTTCTCTCAAAATTTTTTCTGGTCCCTCTTCAAAATGCTCTACCACTCCCCAAGAAATATAACCCTTAAAAGAATTATCAGGATAATCTAAATTAAAAACATTACCAATTTTTACTGGTAGCTCTGGAAATTTCGACTTTATAAAATTAATGGTTTCTTTGGCAAAATCAACTCCCTCAACATTATACCCTTTTTGTCTTAATAAATAGACCAATGTTCCTAATCCACATCCGGCTTCAAGAATCTTTCCTCTTTTAGGTAAATATCTCTCAAAAATCTCCTGTAAGATAGGACTATTTTCAGAACTTTGGTAATGATTTTTCAAGGAATTTCCTTTTAAAAATTTTTCCCAATGTTTCTCCCAAAAATTCGGGGAATCAGCTTTTTGACGATATATTTTTAGCGGCATAATTAAAATTAGATAATTCTTTGTTATGGACCTCCACAATAAATACTGAACCGAACAATGCTCCAAGTGTTTTAATCTTACAATACTTTTTTCTATTCAATTTTGGTATCTTGATTATAGAATGTATGGAATAGAAAGTTAAACCCGCTTGTTCCAACATATATTCAAGCAAGTCTAAACTAAACATAGTGTGATGTTTGCACTGACCTAGTTCTCTATAAATATCAGACTGTGGCGACCTGCCTGAGATAAAAATAGATATTCTTTTTTTTAAATTAAAGTCGTTAGGTGTAGTTAATAATATTTTTCCTGTTGGTTTTATTACTCGTGATATTTCTTTTAGTAAAAATATAGGGTCAAATACATGTTCAATAACATCGCCTGCCCAAACAACATCAAAATAATTGTCTTCAAATGGAATCCCATCTTTATCAATATCGCATTCTATTGCATTGATACCTATTTTCTTTATTTTTTCAATAGCTACAGAGGAAAAATCAATTCCATAAACTTCAAAACCCTGCTTTTGAAGTTCTAATGAAATTGTGCCGACCCCACAGCCGATATCCAACAACTTACCCTTATTCGATTTAGGTAAAAGGGAAAACATAACTCTCTCCTCAATGTCTATAGGATTATCGCTTCCGGTAGAATATCTCCAATTTTCACGATCTTTTGGTCTCATGAATGATTAATAACTTTCTTTTTTTCTATATTATTTTATAAGAATGTCTATTATTTTTTCTGCGGCATTACCTTCACCAAAAGGATTTGTCCAATTAGCTGGTGCTGCCAAACTTTTTTTCGCTGCCGCTCTGATTTTATGGGGATCGGTTCCGGCTAAAATATTCGATCCAACTTTAATTGTTTCGGGTCTCTCTGTGTTATTCCTTAAAGTCACACAAGGCACATTTAATATGCAAGTCTCTTCTTGAAGGCCTCCGGAATCTGTTAATATAAGTTTGGCATTGGCTTCTAAATGTAAAAATTCCAAAAATCCAAGAGGTTCAATTAACTTTATTCCTTTTGGGATTTCTAACCCAAATTTATTTATTTTTTTCTTTGTCCTCGGATGAATTGGATATATAATCGGTAGATTGAACTCATAATGGACTAATTTCAGGCCGTCTAAAATACCTTTTAGTCTTTCTTTATTATCAGTATTTTCCTCTCTATGAGCAGTTGCTAGAAAATATGCATTAGGGTTTAAATTTAACTTGTTTAAGGTATTCACTTTTCTTCTTGCAATTTCTAAGTTCTGGAATACTGCATCTACAATAGTATTTCCGGTAACAAAGATTTTATTTTTCTCTATTCCCTCTTTTAGCAAATTATTCTTTGCTCCTTTTGTTGGTGCAAATAGATAATCTGAGATATGATCGGCTAAAACCCTGTTAATTTCTTCGGGCATTCGTCTATCATAGCTCCTTAAGCCGGCTTCAATACGACCAATTTTCATATGTAGCTTGGAAGCCGCCAAAGTGCTAGCTAAACCAGTATTTGTATCCCATCCTGCCAATACTATATCCGGCTTTTCTTCTTTCAAAACCCTTTCTATACTAATTAACATTCTCCCTATTTGCTCTGCGTGAGAACCTGAACCTACATTTAGGTTATATTTTGGTGTCGAAATCTCTAATTCGTGAAAGAAAATTTTATCTAAATTGTAAGAGTAATGTTGACCTGTATGGATAACAAAGTAATCTAAACCCTTCTCCATTAATGCCCTTATAATGGGAGACATCTTTATAATTTCGGGTCTTGTTCCTAAACATAAAACTATCATAAATACTTCTCTTTTATAATATTTATCATATCTCTAAATCTAAATATTGTTTGATGATATTTAAGAGCGTGATTATATCCGGCAAGGGACATATCTCTTCTTTCTTTTTCGTGGGTCAAATAATATTCCACCTTAGAACAGAGATCGTCAATATTATTATAATAACCACAATGGATATTGTTATTGAACTGTTCGTTGAATTCATCGGCATACCCGCTAATCATAAAATTACCCGACCCTGGTATTTCATAAAATCTATTTTTGGGGTGGTATTTATTTATAAATTCCGGAAGAAGGGAATTTATTAAAGGTATATTTAGATTTATTTTTGATTGATTATACACTTTATTCATTTCTCTATGCGTGCTAATTGATGATACTTTTATTGATTTATCTATTCTACCTTTTAAACTCTTACCAAAAACCCTTATACCAAACCCCTTAAGTGCATTTATAATTTGCGCTCTAATATCATCCTCCGGTGATTTATTAGTTTGAGCTGATCCTACAAAACTAACATTGTATTTCTTTTTTATATTGATTTTATAATATTCATCTATATCAAAACCATACGGCATATAATGTACATTAGTTAATCCAGCAGCTTTAGCCATATCTGTGACTAACTTACTATGTAAAAAACAAGTATCAAAAACTTTATAGCTATTAACCCAATCTTTAAAAGGGATTTTTGTTGATAAGGTGCAATAGCCGATAAAGACAGGTTGACCATTTTTGACTGCATCTATAAAGTCATCGGATAATACTTTATACCAAATATAATCAGCAGCAAAAACCCATACTATATCATATTTTGAAGAATATTGCTTTGCTGTTACCTGATCAGGGCTTCGTTTATCTTTCAATGTTATTAAATCAACTTTGTGTCCTAACTGTCTTAAAAAAGTTGCGTATTTAATCCATCTGTTACCATATTCATGTGTTATATATAAAATTTTCATTGCCTTATTTTATTTTTTTTCTAAAAGTATTGATCTAACTATTTTTATATCGCTTTTCAAAAAATTCATTAAATCATCTATCTTTACATTTTCATATAATCCATGTGTCAATTTCCCTTCTCTGGCAGTTTTAATCGGCTTGTATCCTAGATTTATAATCTGTTCTGGTTCTGCTACACCGGCTGAAACCAAATATTTAACATAAAAACCAAAGTTTTCTAATAATTTTAATCTTCTATTAAAATCAAACTCTTTATTATCGTAATAACGAGGATGAACTTCTATTTGTAATTTTAAACTTTCTTTCCGTGTTAAGAAATCAATCATACCATCAATGGCTAAACATTCATATCCCTCTATATCCATTCTGATAAAAGCAATTTTATCTATTTCAGAAAAATCATCTAATTTTATGCATTTTACATCAATAGAAGTACCTTGCTCTTTTCTTTTTATAAAACTATTCAAATTTGTTTCTCTGTATAAATTAAATTTCTTAATACAATTCTTCTCAGCAATAGCATATGGATATAATTTAACTTTATCAGAAAAATTATTTAGCCTTATGTTCCTTTCCAATATCTTTATATTGCGTGGATCAGGTTCAAACGCATAGACTTTTCCATCACCTAATAAAGAAGATTCTAAAAGAACATAAAAACCAATATTAGCACCGATATCCAAAACATTCATATTATTTTTGATTTCATTTATTATTATATCCGTGTCTAATATTTCTCTTTTTCCATATAAAAATAGGGTTTTGGATATTCCTGGTGTATCTAAATTTAAAATCATTTTATTTTTGTAAATTTCCTTCACTACAAACCGTTTATTAATTAATTTATAAAATAATAATTGAATAATATTAAGAAAAATTTCTAATTTACTTGTTTGGCTATAAGAGAAAATATATTTATAATTCTTTATAAATTTAAGAATCCTCATTTTTAATCATTTAATATATAAAAAATCTATATCCAGGCAGTCAACTTTAAAGAGTAAAACATTGCAAATATGTCTCCCAATAACCTCGCTAAAACCACACCCAAAAGTCCAAATTTCAGCGCAAGAACAAAAAGAAGTATTAGTTCTACAACAGAATACACTATCCTAAACCTATATAGTTTACCTATTTCTCTCTGCGAGGGAAATAGAGCTTTTCCAAGTATCTGGGTGGGTATTACAAAAATCAGTCCTATAAATAAAATTTGTGCATAAGGAACAGAACTCAAGTATTTCTGTGAGTAGAGTAAAGGAATAAAATAAGGACAAAGTAAAACCATAATTACTGAAATAACAACAGCGAGAATTACTAAATAAAAGTATTTTTTCTTAACTGCTGAATAGGCATCCTTTTTACTCATTACCGAGAGCTTTGGAAAACTCACACGAGAAATAGGAGTTACTGTAGTGCTTATATTTTTAGGAATTGCTGAAGCAATTGAATAAATGGCTAAATCAGGAAATCCAAGCAGTATACCTACAATTATCTTATCGGCCTGATTCGCAATGACGCTGACACTATTCATTAGCGATAAATGTTTTCCAAAAGATATTGCGTCCTGGTCCTTGTCTTGACTTTTCATCTCTTTTAAGGTCAATCTGAAAAAATATCCTTCAAGTAAAAAGCTTGCAAATAAAAACGTAATAACTATGTGTATTAAATTCCCTGAAAAGTAAATTACCAGGCCTACCATTAGTAAAGAAAGAACCGCAGTAATGTTTCTATATTTAGCTGCTTTATTAAATTGCTTTTTACCGGCAAGAAAAGCGCTATAAATTTGAAAATTATAAGCAAAGGGAAGAAATAGCGAGGAAATCATAAAGCATTTTCCCAATAAAAAAGAACCGCTTAAAAAATAGTAAATTCCCACTCCCAACGCTGCAATACTGCCCAAAATACTCCACTTGAATTTCTCTTTTATACCTGTAATTAAAACTCCATCATGTTTATTGGCAACTGCCTGCGTAATAGCAATAGCCATCCCATTCAAGGTAAAAATAGATAGAATACCTAATATAGCAAGGATAAAGTTATATTGTCCGTATATCTCTTCGGACAAAAACCTGGCAAAGAGAATGGAAAGAATAAGGGCACAACCCAGGACAACTCCCCTAGACACAACTAAATGAATAGTATTTTTTATGTAATATCTGATATCCAGCTGGAAATATTTTTGCAACTTATCTACAAATTTGTTTAGAGGGTCCATGTTTTTCTAAAATTTTAAAGGAAAAAAGACTGAATATCTTTGGTCACTAATTCGCCTTGTCTGTATTTTCTTAACTTATAAGCACTGGCAAAAGTTACTCTTCCTTTTAATAAATTGGAAATAAAATTTCTGGCTAAAGGAAATACACGAGATTCCTCTTCAGGGCTTAATCTTATAATATTTCTGTATTTTTTAGCTAAACTAGTTCTATTTACAAAACATAAATGTAAAGCCCTAAAATAAGAGTTATCCCAATTATATTTGTCGCAAATTCTATAGTTTAGTGATTTATCAAATCCTTCTTTGAAAATTAAATTTATTCCATGAAGCCGTTGTGAATAATTCTCGTTCCATGATTCCAATATAGAAAAATTAAAAAGGTTTTTCATTACTCGCGATGGCGGCGCTAAATAACCTTTAGCTATTTTGGATTTTAAATCTATCTCTTCACAGTGTAAACCATTAGCCACTATTCGCCATTTTGTTTGATGCTTTCCCGAAAAAATTTCTCTCCTTAATCGGCTTAAACCAACAGGGTCATAAATTTCATCACCATCAACTACAAATACCCAGGTGTTTGTGTTGGCGTATTTTTCAATAAATTTATGTGATTTAAATGCATTTTTTATTTTAAATAATTTTATTTTTTTATATTTCTTGGCTAATTTTCTTACTATTTCAAAGGTATTATCTAATGACATATTATCCAAAACAATTATTTCATCACAGAAATTAATAATATTCTTTAGGACTCTTTCTATGTATAAATCTTCGTTTTTAATCAAGCAAATAGCAATGATTTTTATATTATTTTGTATTCCAGGCATATAGCTTCATTTCTGTTTGAATAATTTTATATTGAGGTACAAAATTTTGAACAAATTTTTTTATAATCTTTGTATCGTCTGGCCTGTGATATGTACAGACAGACAAACGTGGTTTAAATTTTTTAATTGTTTTTTGGGCGCCGGAAAGAAGTTCTCTTTCCATCCCCTCTATATCTGCTTTTATAAAATCTATCTTTGAAATTTTTCTTTGTGTTGCAAACTCATCTAAAGATATTTGTTTTACAATTCTCTTTTTATTACCCTTTTTAAAAAATCCACTACTTGCATTAAAAGACCCATCTTCTATCGCCATTGGGAGTAATCCTTCTTTTTTAGCTAAAGCATAAGGAATTAGTTCAATATTTTTAGCTTTATTCAGTTTTATGGTTTTTTTTAATAATTGATAGTTTTCAGAAATTGGTTCAAAAGCATAAACTTTCCCTTTTGGTCCTATCTTTTTTGAAGCAAATATAGAAAAAATGCCCAAATAAGCGCCGGCATCTATTACTACATCCCCTGGCTTTAGTTTTACTCCATTTTTTTCATAGGGCCCTTCTCGTATTATAAAAGGATTTTTTACTAAATAAGGATATATTAAATCAAAAAATTGCCGAATAATTGCTTTATAGTGAGATTTTTTAGCTATAATCTTAAAAAGTTTTAAATCTAATATTTCTTCATCAGAATCTAAATTATATATCTCGTTTTTTTTATTTATAGGTATAGATAAATGATTTAATATATCTCTGATGGATTTTGTTTCTTAAAGGAGATACTGAAGGAAGTAAATCGCTAAAAAAGAAAGGTAATGTCCAAAAATGTCCTTTCGGCTCTTTTAATAAAGTTTTTAATAATTTAAATAGATATTGTAATCTCCATTTTATTTTGTTTTGGAAAGTTTTGTTTGGAAATGTCATAATTTTTTATATAAATTTAATTCTTTCTCCAGAATTTTTTCTAAACTAAATTTTTCTATAATTGTCTTTTTGGCATTTTGACTGATTTCTTTTTGTAAAATTTTATTTTCTAAAATCTCTAAAATTGCTTTTTTAATTGAATCGGCATCTGTATTGCATAAATAACCATTTTCCTGATGTTTAATTATTTCCTTTATACCATCAACATTTGTTCCAATTACAGGTAATCCGCAAGACATAGCTTCCAATAATACTTTTGGACAACCTTCGTATAAAGAAGGCAGTATAAATAATTTGCTTTTATTTAATTCTTTGGGTAAATTTTTATTAGGAATATTCCCTTTAAATTCAACATCTGCTTTTAATTCTTTGGCGAAATTTTCTAATTTTTTTTTCAAAGAACCATTTCCAAAAAACACTAGTTTTATGCCTAAACTTGAACTCGCCTCAATTAAATTAAATAAATTTTTCTGTTCTTCTAACCTCCCAACAAAACAAATTCTGTTTTCTATCAGAATGTTTAACGGCCTAAACAACTCTGTATCAATATAATTTGGAATGTATTTTATTCTTTCTGATGAAATATTGTATTTTTCTTCTATATATTTTTTATCTCCTTCTGAAGTGACAATAATTACATTAGCTTTTCTATAAGCCAATTTTTCTAAAAATCGAATTATTGGCATTTTCCATTGTTTAACTCCTTCTTTCTGTGCAAATGTTGACCATTGATATCCTTGACGAACCACTAATTTTTTCTGGAAAAAGAATTTTGCTATTACTGCTGCCCAAGAACCATGCATCTGATTAGTTTTAAAAATATCAGCTTTTTTTAATTCCTTTCTATATAAAAACGGTAATAAAAAACTATAGATTAAGGATGGTATTCTCCACTCATTCGGCAAAACTTTTACATTTCCTGGAAGAAAATTCTGATATTCAAAGTCATCTTTATTGCCGTAAGTTAAAAAAAATATTTCATCAAAATATTTTGCCAATCTTTGATAAGGTTTAATTTCTCTATTTAGGCTGCCAACCTCATCCCAAATTTTCAAAGAAACCCCTCTTGTAAAAAATAAAGCTAATTTCATAATAATACAGTTAATTTCTTTGAGAGAATTTTTCTGGATCTTCAATATTCTGTTCTTTCATTAACTTATTGTTAATTTCTTCAACTATTTTGTGTAGTTTTAAATCAATCCCTTGCTCATCGGCAAATTGGATTAAAGCTCTAATGTCTTTATTTAAGCACTTACCGCCATATCCCCGATAACCCTTGTGTATTACTTCAAGATGGCTTTTGCCAATTCTTTTGTCAGCAGCAGCAGATTCCATTATCCTTTCATAATTAACTCCTAATCTTTGGCATAAATCATATATTTGATTAGCAAATACAACTTTGGTTGAAAACCAGGTATTACCAAAATATTTGACTAGTTCAGATTCAGTAGCAGGCATTATTTTCTCAAAAGGAGCTAAAGGTAAAAGCTGTAAAACATCTCCAGCAATATTATAGCTTTCTTTTGTGTAACCAATAATTTGTCTATCTGGATAACTCATATCTTGGTCAGCTGTAATTTCGGTTAAAAACTCAGGATTAAATAAAAATTTATGCTGGGGATGTTTTTCTTGAAGTTTCTCTGTCGTACCAGGCAAAACAGTTGATTTAATAATTATAATTTTTTGACCGGAAATATTCTGACAAGCATTTTCAATAAATGACAAATCAAAACCTTTTTCTTTGCCATAAGGAGTGGGAACACAAATGAAAATAATATCTGCCTGATTTAGTTCTTCAATAGAACCAAGCTCTTTACTATTATCATAAAGTAAAGGTTTTCTGCCTATTTTTTCAAAGTAATTTTTTAGCGCTCCTCCAACCATGCCCACACCGCAGATACCAATTTTTAAATCTTTTAAAGATTTTTCTTGCATATTTTTGATTAAATTAATTTTTGTAATTTTCAAACCATTCTTTGGTTTTTTTAATTCCTTCTTCAAAACTTGTTTTCGGTTCCCAATTAAGAAGATTTTTTGCTAAAGTAATATCAGCTTTTGTGTGTAAAACATCACCTGGTCTGGGAGGTAAATATTGAATCTGGCCTTCAATCAACTTAGCTAAAAAATTTACAGAAAAAGATTTTTCACTTCCAATATTAATTACTTCCCCTCCTTTTAATTTTTCTTTCTTCATTGCTTTAATATCAGCTTCTACCACATCATCAACATAACAAAACCCTCTTGTCTGTTCTCCATCACCAAAAATTGTAAGAGGTTTATTTTGGCTTTTTTGTTTGAGAAATTTCCCTATCACTAAACTGTAATCAGAATCAAGGTCAGTTCTTGGCCCAAAAACATTAAAGTATCTTAAAGAAATAATTGGAGTATTGTAAAGTTGAGTAAACAAGTTAGCAAACTGTTCACCAACCAGTTTCTGCAAAGCATAAGGACTAATTGGCCCTGGCATCATTGTTTCTCTTAAAGGCAGTTCTTTCTGATTTCCGTAGACAGAAGATGAAGAAGCGAAAACAACTCTTTTTATTTTATTATCACTTGCTGCTTTAAAAACATTAACCGTACCTAAGATATTTGCTTTTGAAGTACCAACAGGATCTTCAACTGAAATTGGCACTCTGGGTATAGCAGCTAAATGAAAAACATAATCAATATCTTGAAAAATAGGTTTAATCTTTTCAAAATCGCAGATATCAAGATTATAAAAATCCGCTTTTGGATTTAAGTTTTCTTTTTTACCAGTAGATAAATTATCAATAACAACTACTTTATACTCTTCTTCTATTAATCTATCTACCAGATGGGAACCGATAAAACCAGCCCCACCAGTAACTAAAATTTTCATAATTTAGTTTTATTAAAATTACCATTTTTCAATGGTTTTTATGGCTTTGCTCTAATTTTCTTAATTTTTCTCTAAATTTTTTAACTTTTGGATTTTTCTTTACTAAATCTTTCAATTCTTTTTCTATCAAAAGCCAAATCTCATTTTCACCTATTTCATAATAATCCTTTCCATCGCTCCAACCGCACTTCTCGCATTTTTTAAACCATTGCAAACAAGATGGCGCGTCATACACCTCAACCGATTCTTTTGTTTTACATTGTGGACAGTTTTCAAACCACCATATACGATCTCCCATATTATATCTTTATTATAAATTATAACTGCTACTTAGCTTAGTTTAACATCCAAAGCCATTTAGAAATTTCATACCTTGATAAATTAAATAATTATTTTTGAATTAAAGCTTAATTTTTTCTTTGGTTTTTTCAACTATTTTAAGAAATTTTTTATAATTAAGTGTTGTTACCATTTTTCAATGGTTTTTATGGCTCTTTTCTTTACTTTTTGGTATGCCTGAACTGCCTTATTTTCAACTTTTGGTGAAACCAATCTCAAAATCTCTCTACCCCAAATCCTATATCTGCCGCCAACTTTGTTAGCTTTAAGAATGCCGTTTTTTAAATGACGTTTAATAGTGCTCTCGCTTATCTTCAAAAAATCACGAGCTTCTTCTGTTGTATATACTTGATCTGGTTTTATGCTAGGCATAGTATAAATTAGAATTAATTTGTATTATTTTAATAATATCAAAAAGTGTCAATAGGTGTCAACCCCTGATTATCTTTTAAACTCTAATAAATTTATGTTATACTTCTTTAATAACATGTCTGTTTCTAAAAAACAAATCGGAGAATTGGGCGAAAAAATTGCCGAGAATTTTTTGAAGAAAAAAGGGTACAGAATCTTGGACAGAAATTTTTTCACCCGTTTGGCTCTTGGACCAAAAACCGGAGAAATTGATATTGTTGCCAAGAAAGATGATATAATTTCTTTTGTTGAAGTAAAAACTATTGCCTTTAACTATATTGATAATAATCTAAAAGACAGCTTTATCCCGCCGGAAGAAAAAGTAAACTTCCAGAAACAAAGAAAAATAATAAAAACTGCTCAAATCTGGCTTTCCAAAAACAAAATGCCATTAGATAAAAAATGGCAAATTGATGTTATTTCAATAAAAATAGATTTAGATTTGAAAAAAGCTGAAATCAAACACTTCCCAAACGCTTTTGGAGAATAACTTATTAGCTTACCAGCTTGCTAATAGTCCTTATTTTTTATATCATAAATTAATATGGAAAATAATAAAGCAATTTTTTCTGAAAATAAATTTAAATGGATTTACTTAATCGGATTTTTTTTAATTTTGACTCTGCCTCTTTGGAATTTGCCTCCTTGGTTCTCGCCGCCTGACTGGGGGAAAACCATTGTCTTTAGGATTATTTTATCTCTAATAATTTTTGTCTTTCTATGGCAAATTCTCTTCCAAAGATTAAATGATAATTTATCATTGATTATTAAAAATATATTAAATAAGCAAAGTAAAGTTTTCTTGGCTTTCTGGCTTTTAGTGGCTCTTTTGGGAGTTCACTTTTTGGCTACCCTGCTTTCCCAAAACCCTGCTTTCAGTTTTTGGGGTTCTCCTTACCGTTCCGGCGGATTTCTTAATTTCGCTTTCTACATAATCTTTGCTATTTTAGCCTTTTTAATTCTCCGAAAATCTGACTGGCAAAAAATCTGGAATTTTAGTATAATTATTGGAATTTTTGTCTCAATTATCGCTATTTTTCAGCACCTTAAAATCCTTAGTCATATCTTTGTTACAACCGGTAGTCCTTGGTCAACCATCGGCGGCTCAAGCTTTTTAGCAATTTATCTTTTGCTTCTAAGTTTTTTGACTTTAGCTTTTGGTCTACAACAAAAAACTAAAAAAAAGTTTTTTTACTTCTCCTTTCTCTTATTGTTTCTTTTTATAATCTTGATTACCGGAGCCAGGGCTGCCTATCTCGGTTTAATAATTGGTTTTTCTTATTTTTTCTTTTTTTATCCTGTCAAATACACCTCTGCAGTAATTCCGCCAAATGGAAGATTACTTAACGTGTTGAACCACCATCCTAAAAAAATAGTTTGGTTAAAAGCGCTTTTCGGGATTCTTCTAATCCTCGGCGCTTATGGAATTTATTGTATAAACACTACTTCTGGAAAGCTTCCTCAATTTATTCAAGAAAATCAACTTTTTCAAGAATTAAAACCCCGGCTCTCAATTAGCTTATTTTTAGATGACCCGCGATTTTCTGTCTGGAAAATATCTTCAAAAGGGTTAATAGAAAGACCAATTCTTGGCTACGGACCAGAAAATTTCTCCATTGCTTTTGATAAACATTACGATCCATCTTTAGCCAGAATGAGTATGCTTGCTGAACCAATCCCTGTAACCTGGTATGACAGAGCACATAGCTTTTTATTTGATATAGGAGTTAGCTCCGGTATTCTGGCTTTAATAATTTATCTCTTGCTTTTTGCTGTTTTATTTTGGGGACTGCAGAAAATTAAAAAAAAGCGGCCTGAACAAATTCTAATTTGCCACGGACTCCAAGCCACTTTTTTAGCTTATCTTACTGCTAATTTTTTCAGCTTTGATATATTTTCAACTTATTTAATCTCTTTCTTATTAATTGCTTATTCTTTACACATAATATATAATGCGAATTCCACGAATAAAATTGAATACAATTTAAATTTAACGAGAAATGTTCTCGTTAAATTGTATAAATATAGAAATATAATCGTTCCCCTGCTCTTTATTGGGCTTATCTGGTTTATCTGGGCTTATAATATTAAACCTTTCCAAATTAACAAAGAGAGCAATGTTGCTGTCTACAACGCCAATAGAGGACAATGCGAAGACGCTGTAAAGCGAATGGAAAACATCCTGCCTGTTCATACTTTCTTGGATGATTATATAAGGGCAAATTATATCAATATCATTAATACCTATATCCAAAGAGAACCCTTAAAAACCATTAGATTAGCGCCTAGAGGAATTGAAATTCTCAAAGAGAGTATAGAAATAAGGCCAAGCTATACAAGATATTGGCTTATTCTTGGAGCTTATTATAATATCTTGCTTGAAAATTATCAAAATGCTTATCCGGAACTTGTTGAAGAATGGAAAAACCAAGCCAATAAATGTTTTGAGCAAGCTGAGCAGCTAAGCCCAAAACGTCAAGAAATATTTATTAGCTGGGCAAAAACTTATCTTTGGATTGCTGATTATAAAGGAGCCGAGGAAAAAGCTCAAAAATGTATTAATTTAAATCCAGAATTAGGCGAATGCTGGTGGATTTTAGCTTTAATCAATATTTACTCAAATGAAACTGAAAAAGCCCAGGAAAATATTAATATCGCTGAGCAAAAAAACTACCCCGTACATTCTGAAAATTCTCTTTTAGAGCTTCGCAAGGTTTATTTAAGTATTGGAGATTATCCGGCAATATGTGATATCAACTACAAATTAAAAGAAATAAATATGAATAATGTCCAATACCGTATTAATTTAGCTGCTTGCTATAAAGAATTAGGTGATTTTGAAAAAGCGAAAAAAGAAGCTATGGAAATATCTCGATTCTATCCAGAATATAGAACATCTATAAATGAGTTCTTAAAGGAGATGGGTTTTGAACCT
The DNA here is from genome assembly GCA_030612885.1 of Candidatus Nealsoniibacteriota bacterium. Taxonomy (GTDB): domain Bacteria; phylum Patescibacteriota; class Minisyncoccia; order Minisyncoccales; family JAGMDC01; genus JAGLYZ01. The sequence continues at coordinate 47,101 of JAUWMZ010000002.1, read as the reverse complement.
TTATCAGATTAATTCTGACTGAATAAGTTGAATTAACTGTTTTAAAAGCTCAATAATTTTTTGCTGAACTTCAATAATTTTCGCTTTAAGTTCTTGTTCTGTCATTTCTGAAATTAGCTTTTCCTCCTCTGTTACTTCTTCTTCAATAATTTCTTCTTCAGCTTCTTCCTCTGGCTCTTCTTCTTCACCCGGTTCCTCTGGAAAATCAACACTTACTGTAATTTCATCGCCTATTGTTTCTCTATTGCCTATCCAATCCTCTGATTGAGTTTTTATTGTAAAAACACCTTCTGTATAATTCTGCCAGAGATACTGCCAAGTAGAATAATTGGAGCCAATTGCTTCCACTTCTTGCCAATCGCCATCGTTTATAGAAATCTTTACCCAAGAAGGGGTTGAACCACCTTGGTCTCGGGATACGCCTTTAATAAAGTAGCTTTCAGTAGTAATTATTGAATTATCTTCTGGATCAGTAATAACTGTTTTTGGAGCAAGATTATCAATAACAAAATCGCGGATTGTTTGAGAATAGGAATTAACAATGGCTTCATCAATAAGACCATTGTTTTTTGATTCCATAAAAATACCTAAATCTCCCAAATCAAAAATTCCATTATTGTTCTTATCAGACAAAGAAGGTATTTGTATTTGAAGGGAGCGATTACTGGTAGGGTTTTTGGCAATCTCAGCGCTGATGAAAATTCTCAAACCTTCTGCCGGGACTGATTCTTCAAGACCTGATAAATACCAACTTATATCTGAAGCATAATAAGTAAAAGTGCCTAATTCTTTATCTTTTCCCATTCCCTGAAAACCTGGCTCATCAGCATCTTTCCAAAGTTTAAACTTTTCAATATCATCTCTGTTTTTAGTTGTCCCAGTATTTTTTATAGTGATGGCTGAAAGTTTGTCTGTTCCATCTATCACTGAAGAAATAGTCAAATCCATTACTAATTTATCAAACTCTTGGGGATAAAAATAAGCACTGGGAGCTTGATTGTTCACAAAATCATCTAAAACCAAGGCTTGAGCCAAGCCGCTTCCGCATAAAATAAAAATGATAGAAATAATTAAAATCTTTTTCATAATAATTTTTTGAGTTCTTCTAATTCTATTTTTGCTCCTTCATTTTCTGGAGTTGATTCTATTACTTTTTCAAAATATTCAATTGCTTTTTCTATTTGCCCTGTTTCTTTGTAAAAAACAGCTAACATTGAGTAAAAATCTACTGGTGCTTCTCCAGTAAATTCTTTACTCTTTTCTAAACCCTGTAATAAAATTTCCTCCATTTCCGGGTATCTATCCTTCAAGTGATATTTATAGATAGCTGCTAATTCCCTGTAAGCGTTCACCCATTTAGGATTATTTTCAATAAGCCGTAAATACATTTCAGCTGCTTTTTCGTATTTCTTTTTCTGATTATAAATATCTCCTAAATTATTAAGAATTATTGTGTTAGTCGGCTGGATTTCTAACGCCATTAAATAAGCCCTCTCTGAACCATTTAAATCCTGTGCTTGATGTTTTATTCTGGCAATAGCAATAATAGCTAAAGCATCATCAGGGTTTTCTTTTAAACTGTTTCTTGCTTCATCAAATTTATTTTGCTGCTCTTCAGTAAGGGTTATTTCTTCAGACAAAGAAAAAAGTTCTTCTAACTCTGGATTTAATTCAGTTTTCTGTTTATAAACAAAAAATCCGGCTCCAATAATAACTATTACTAAAATAAAAATAATGATATTTTGATATCTTTTCATAATTAAAAATCTTATTATTTTATATTGTCTTATAATAACATATTTAAAATAAAAACAAAACCCACCCCAAACTTGGGGTGGGTTTTTAACCCATTTAGCTCACAAGGAAGCCAAATGAGAAATCAAACAGAAATCAACAAAACTTAGTAGACCAATGTACCACCAGTAATTGGCAGGTTATTAGTAACGCTCTCATCTGTCTCGTCTCCTACATCAGTTCCAGTATTATTCTCCCATTCAATACCTTCTGTAGTAGCATCAAAACTACCGCTTGAGTTTGCTTGTAAGTTCAGCTGCAAGGTCTTGCTGGCAGTGGTGCCAGAACGACTGGCGTCACCAAGAACTACAATGGTTTTAGTAGTTCCTTCAGCAATCTGCAAGGTAGTAGAGAACGGTGTTATATTCTTTCCTGATTTGCCTGTTTCGGTCTCACCAGTTTGGTGACTGTCACCAATAGAGAAACAGGAACCTCCACTAACACCTGGGGTCAATGGGTAATAATCAGAAGCGCCTAACAAAGTATCCCAATAAGCATCATAACCGCTTTGGGTTACTGTGGCATAAGTAGTGGTTTTAGCAAGGTTCTTGATGGTTAGGTCACCTGTTCCATTAACAGTGGTTTCAGAACCAGTAACACAGAATTCCATTTCATTAATGGTAATATCATCACCAACTGCTTCCAAATCTAATCTTAATACTTCTGTATTAGCACCGCCAGTAAAGCTGCCAGACGGTGATGCAGAATTCTTGCTGACCACCAAAACACCATCGTACATAAAGTGCTGGTAGCTGGCTGAAATCACACCTGCGCTTGTAGCAGTGCTGTTGACATAACCTGTGGACTGGTCATTAGTAATTGTAGTACCAGATTTTGCACCAGTAGCTATCATGTAATAGGACTTGCCAGAAGCAGTAGCGCTATCGTCTCCCCAATCAGTATCATCATGATTGGTGTAATCGCCTAACCCAATTTCCACATCAGCATCATCAACCAATTGAGCTCTATCAGTCAAGTCAACTTTTATCACAAGGTTCTTCCAAGTATCCTTTGGCACTGTTAGCTCTCCAGCACTCAAAGTAACATAGACATCTCCGCCAACATCTAAAGAATAACCATTAACATCACCAATTTGTGCACCGTCATAATACAGTTTTACCTTATCTATGCTAGCTCGAACATCAACTTCAGTTCCTTCAGTAGCAATATAGAAGTAAGTCACATCAACATCTTCATACATAGCATACATTCGATACTCCATCATAGTATTACCAGTTGTGCCTGCTACAAACATTGCTTTTGCTGGTATATCAGCTGAAGCAACTACTTTCAACTTACCCGTGGTCTGAACTGTCTGTTGCTGTCCTTGACCACTATATGATTCAGTAATAGCAGTGCCGGTTGACCATCCAGCAGAGGTAACATGACCGGTAGTACTTCCACTAGTACCAAGTAAAAATCGATGGGCTGCTGCTGTAGCATCTGCTGTCACATCTGCTTTCAAGGTTAATCTGTTAGTTGTTCCTTTCTTAACTTTCAAAGGTGTTTTAAAGGTAAAGGTAGTAAGAACAGTAGTAGTATCCTGAGTGGCTGTTGAAGTACTTGTCTCTAATATGACATTTTCAGAAACAGCATCAGTGGTGTCAGGATCGCCCCATAACTCTAAATTGATAATATCTTCATCGTAACTCGTGTTTGCAGTAATACCACTAGCGCCACTAGCATCAAGGGTTTTAATCTGGGTTACCTTTACATTTTCTCCAGAGGCAGAAGCATCAAGGTCAAAATAAGCAAATACCTCATTTTGAGCGCCTTTCACTACATCTCCAGCAGCTGGAGTACCAGCAGTAACAACTTTCAAAGCAGGACCTTGAATAGTCATTGTGTTACCGGTACGGGCTGCAGTTGGAGGCACATCACCTGAAGTGGCAGAAATAGTATAAGTGGTCTTTCCAGAAGTGGATCCTTTAGCTGTTACAGAATTAGCTGGAATCTCAAAATCAACTGTATCCTCAGCTGTCACATCACTGGCAACATTTGTCTTAATGTAAACCACTGTAGTCCCAATTGGCAAAGTAAAAGCGTCAGTAAAGGTTAAGGTTTCATCAGTATCGGCAGTTGCAGTACTACCATCTTTGGGACCAAAAAGAACATTACCATCGCCATCATAACCAGTAATATTAGTGAACTGGTCAGCTTCACCAGTAGTTGGGTCAATTAAAACCTGGCATTGAGTAACATTAATCGGTTCACCATAAGCTGTAAAATCAAAAGCAGCTATTTCAACCTGGGTTGCTCCAATAGCAATATATCCAGTAGCTGGTGTGCTAGCTGATTTCTGGACTGTTAAATAACCTCGATTAATGGTCTGCTGTTTACAAGTACCACCTGAAATACAGAAATTATCAAAGGTTACAGCTATACCATAGCCATAAGTAGAACCGGTTACATCAATAGTATAATCGGTTCCATCGTGTAAATCAAAGGTTATGGTTCTACCAGCCCCAGAATTATTCATATCAGCTACAACGCTCAATTCAATATAACCACCTTTGCCAACACTGACATTTAATCCGCTGAATACAGCCCTGCCATCAGCATCAAGAGAATCAACAGTTCCCAAGGTCTCGCCAGAAGTGTCATTAACTAATCTGATATTAGTTACATCAGCAGAAGCAGCAGTTCCATTTTTAACTGCTGTTATATTTTCAACAATAAAACCTTCTGCTGAACCAGCCATTATCTTAACCTGGGCAAATCTAATATCAGTATCAGTTGGATTAACTGTTAAATCAGTGTCATTTCTGTCTCCCATTGAACCATCGTATAAAGTAGCTGTACCAATAGTGACAGAAGAGGTTAAAGTCATACTATTACCATTTAATGGAAAAGTACCAGTAACTTCAGTAGCATTAGAAGTAATATCATCAGCTGAAGCAATTCCTAATGCAATAACATTTCCATTATAAGTACTTCCTCCAGTCATAGTGGCCTTAATATCAATAGTCTTGGTAGTGTTTGCCTCAACATCAATGGAAATATTACTAAAGTTTGCTTTAGAATTTGAACCCAAGCTCTGACTGGTTCCAATCTTAGTTGCGCCATCATATAATTTGATGGTATCAATAGCTGCGTCCTTGCTAATACCAGACCTAAGAATTTTTAAGCCGGTAATAGTAACATTCCCGTCACCAGCAGTCAAGTTCACTTTGGTCATTATCACATTAGCAGCTCTATTAGTAGTAGTAGCAGCTGGAACAGTAGCAGCAGCTGGAGTGTCATCGGCTAAAGCCACATTTAGTGCTCCTTCAGCGGCAACAACACAACTTGCGTCAGCCACACACTGACTAACAGCTACTCCGTCACAAACATCAGCTGCAGCGCCTTCCTCTGGAGTACAGGTTCGAGTTTGCTGCATTTGGGTGGCAGTACAATCACCGCCTCCGCAAGCAACATTTACCCAATCATCACAATCACAACCAGTAGGAGTTACTGGTTCAGCAGTCAAAAGAGAATTTAACTTTGTTCTGGTTGTTGAACCAACATAACCGGTTCCAGAAGTTAAACCCCAAGAAGCTAATACTTCATCAGCGTATTTCTCCTGGAATTTGATAACTGCTGCTTTGGTTATAGGACCAAAGTAAGAAGTTTCATTTCCTGGAGAACCAGCGCCAGAATCAGCTAATTTTGTTACAGAATCAGTGTTTAAAACAATCTGTAAACATTTAACATCGTCGCCAGTCATTGCTATTGACAAATTGCGGTCAAAACTGGTGATGGTACAACCTTCAACGGTTGGGGTTACACCTTGAAGCTCGGCTAACTGGGTTTGCAATTGAGTCAATTGAGCCAATAAAGCGTCAATCTGAACCTGCAATTCCTCAGCAGTTATTGCCTGAGCCGGCATTACAACCATACCCATCATCATTGACGCGCAGGCCAAAGTAGTAATACTAGCAACGATTTTTTTCATTTTAGACATTTATCTTAACCACTAATAAATCACTAATCTAAATCACTAATTTTCACTAATATTCGTGAGTATTCGTGATTGTAATTCGTGATATTATTCGTGGTATAAACTTTTTTTTCACTGTTATCGACCTTCAACATCTTTTGAATATAAAGAATTCTTTTTTGGGCTGTTTGGCCACATTCAGAAAATGTCTTTATAACAGTTTCTTTTGTATAACAATTTCTTTTTTCTTTTGTTTTTTGTCGACCTTTACCCCGTTAAACGAGGTAGACAACCTTTTTTTTAAAACTGGTTGTTTTTAAAATAATAAAAACTATTTTTTAATAGCCAATGCTTCTTCTAATACTTTAACTCTGGATTCTAATATTTCAAATTCATTATGATAAACAACATTTTCTAATTTAATTTCTATTCTCTCTAATCTTTCGTCCATTTTATCTAATCTCTGGTATGTTTTATCAAAACTCTTATTTATCATTCCGGCTAAATTCTCTTCAACTTTATCTAAATCTTTAATTGTAATATTTTCGTTTGCCATATTAAAAAATCAGAAGCTATCTTCCTTTTTTAATAACTTAAAATGAATATTTTGGCAAGGGCTTCCTGGTAATTCCCGTTATCAAAAAGCTCTTTTGCTTCCTTGAGTAATTCTTCCTGTTCAGGATTCAGCGCTCTATCTTTTAATTCTTTAATTTCTCGCTCAACTAAGATCTTATAATAAGAATTTTTTGATTCATCGTATTCTTCACTATCAATTTTTATACCTAATATTTCCTCTGCTGTTTCTTGTTGCTTTTCTATTGCCTCAAATTTTTCTTTAATTTCTTTGGCTATCTCACCGTCATTTCCTGCTATTGCCACTTTTTTCAAGCTTTTAGCTGTATCTTTCATTGCCTTTTCTACTTCTTGAACAGCTGAAGCCAGGTTTTTACCTTTATTTTCTTCAGCTATCTTTGTTAATTCATCTAATTTCTTTTGAGTTAATTCCAACTGAACTTTAGGTTTTTCTGTTTCCGAAGCTAAACTAATTTTTGCTTGCTCGGCTATTTTTTTCACTGAATAAAGTAGGTCCCCAGGCAAAGCATTTTGAGCAAAACTGAAAACCCCTATTAAAAAACAAAAGCAAACCGCTGTGGCTAAAGCTGGTTTCAAAAACGGCTTTACATTAAAAACCGACAATATGTTAGAGAACCGTTCTCCAATGGTAATAGAAGCCGGTTTTTCGTTTACTAATGGTTTTGATAAAATCTTTTCTTTCGTCAAAATAACCCAGTCCTTACTGGGTTTAATTTGCTGAAGTTCTTTAATTTTTTTAATGAGTTCTTTCTCGGTCATTAGACCTTAAAAATACAAAAATTATGCTTTCTTGCCTCTATTAATATTATGACGTTTATAATGGAAAAGTATTACCTTGTTATGCTTCATTAACTACAACCCGAAGAGCTTTTAACGCCCGGTGTAGCATCACTCTTGTTGTTCCTTGTGATTTATTCATAATTTCAGCAATTTCTGGAATAGATAAATCGTCTAAATAATGGCAAATAATAATATCCTGATACTCTGGTTTAATGTTATTTAAAGCCAGCTTTACTTCGTTGATGTCTGACATCAACAAGCTTTTTTCTTCTAAATTAGGTTGATTATCTTGTATTTCCTTGCAATTGTCTATAGAAACCAACTTAATTTTACTGTTTTGACGATAATGGTCAGTAATTAAGTTTCTGGCAATTTGATAGACAAATGCCTGTGGATTTTCAATCTTTGTACCTTTATCCATGCTCTGCCAAACCCGTGTAAATGCCTCTGAACAAATATCTTCAGCTGTTTCTTGAGAACTAACCTTTAAAAAGACAAAACGGTATATTTTGTCAATATATTGGTCGTATATTTTACTGAATTTTTTTTGATTATTCATCTTTTCAGCTGTATTGCTCGGCTAAACCAAGCAATATAATAGTGGATATATTGATTGACTTCGGAAATCAATCATTATGAATTATAATAATAATTAGTGCTTGTCATACCCTTGTCATACCCCTCCTAACTTTGTCATACCCTTGTCATACCCTTGTCATACCCTGAATCATAGTAAAACTGCTCGCTAAACTCTCCTTTCCTTTGAATTAGGCCTTGTTCTACTAAAAAAGCTAAATCTCTTTGAATAGTTCTCTTGCTAATTTCTGGAAAACGATTTTGAATTTCTCCTGCCTGAACTTTTCCCTTTTCTTTTATAATATCTAATATCTCTTTTTGTCTGGAAGAAATTTCTTCTCTTTTAATTTTAGGAAGTTTGGGTTTGTAAGATTGAGAACCTTCTTCCAGTTCTTTTTTTACTGCTTTAGCTATTTTATCATATTCTCTTTGAAGAACCAAGAAATTAACAGGATTTGCTAAATTTTTAATTATCGCTAATTCAAAATATTTTTTAATATCTTTTATGTTCTCAATTATTTCTTCTCCAAGCAGATTTGTTTTAACACCTATTTCCTGATTATTTTGAAAAATCAATAAATCATTTAAAATGTCATTTACCCGTGTTCTGATTTCTGCTCTCAATGGTTCTTCTTCTGAAAAAAGCTCTGTCACTTTGTAAACAGTAAAACTAATATTGATAATATATTTTCTGTCCATAAACTAAAAGCTTTCCTCCTTAAAAGCTTTTCTCTACAATCACTATATCAGAAAACAAAAAAAGGAACAAATCCCTTTTATTATCATAAAAAAAACTCTGCTTTTAGTCAACCTGTGGATAACTTGAGCCACCGAGCACTCAAAGTATTGAGTGCTCGGTGGCTTTCCGGGTCTTTTTCTCTAATAAAAAAAACGGGCTCAAGTAAATACTATATTGCCCTTTGTGAGGTTTTATTTTTTCGCAAGAGTTTTTTACCAGTAAGTTTCTTTGGTTATCACTCGCAATGTTGTAAAAATAGCTCTGGATAAAATTTTGTTCTCTCTTACATCTAAGAGAGCGCAAAATAAAATATGACCTGTTGTGCCTGCCAATTTTTCGATTCTCTTCCACCCTTCTTTCGCCTCCTGGAGAGAGTCAAAAAAAATGTTTTCTTTGATTAGATAGTGGCGATCAAAACAAGATTCAATGAGATGATATCTGGATCTACCTCGTATTGCGCGATTAGTAACAACCTCTTTGTCTTTGAAATCAAAAGCTATCAAAGTCGTATCTTGAGAGTATGGCTGATCTAATCCTTCTAAACAGTATTCCCAAGACGGATAGTTTTGAGCCACTGTAAGTAACTGTTCTCTGGAAAAACCCAGATTAACTATTCTAACTAAAGTAAAATCTGTATGCGGTGTTATTTCTCCGTTTTCAAAACGATAAACTCGTTCTGCCAATTTTGGCTTCTCCATTCTAATCTCAAAAACTCCTGCGTAGTTCAAAAAAATAATTTGTCCCACACCTCTTGTCGTTAACACTCTCAATTCTTCTTCGTCTTCAAGCCCTTCTTTAACCCATTTTTCTTTTACAGACATTTATTTCACCTCCTAATTTGTGCTGATTTGTGCTAATTTTGATATTACTTATTTATCTAAACCTGTCAATAGTCAAAGTTCCTCCGGGAAGCCATCCCGGAGATTTTTTCGCTTGACAAAATTATTAAATTGAATAAACTGTAAATGGCTCGGATAAAAAGGGCAGGTTTGTGGAAGCGCTGTTTCCGCTGTTATGACGGAGCACTGGGTTCGAATCCCGGGTTGTCTGGTTCTTGCGAAAAAACGCTTGGAGAGCTCCTTAAGTCGTACAGGATAGGAAGGAGATAATGAAACAGAGACGCCAGTCTCTGCGGAATCAAAAGGTGAAAGACTTCCCGCTTATGCGGATTCTCAAGAACCTCCGGGTCATCAAGATAAAAGGGGAAATAATTTAATTAAATAAATTTCCCCTTCTTTTTATTTAGAATTGATAACTCAAAGTTATCAAAGTCGGACTTTCTTCCAAATCTTCTTAAATTTTTCTATCGATTCTTTTGATAATGACATGGTTCTTAATATTTAAGAAAAAATCCGTAAAATTTCTTTTTTCTCCATTCCAAACAATCCTTACTTGGCCAGGCTCTCTTATCCTGAGGCAAGAATATAGTCTTTTTAGCTATACTTTTCAAGGGTGTTAAATGAATAGCTTTCGGATGAACTAAAACCTTGTAATCTGTATCAATGACAAAAAAGCCTTTATCAAATGCCCAGTGAAGATCTCTATTCAGTGCAATTCCGTTTGTAGGATTATTACCACCTTTATCGGCACGTGGTATAATATGAGCCGCCTCAACGTTCAGTAATTCACCGTGCCTGATTGAAGTCCTGGTAATAGCACATTGGTAGCTGTAAAAGAATGTTATTATCTCTCTAAATGAATTATTCTTTGCAATGCCACAGAATATATCCATATCTAGGGTCTTTTCAATAATCGGATCCTTAAAAGCTTCCTCTGTAACTTCCTGAGGAACAACGATTATAGATGGTGGACTAAGATTCAGTCCTACAAAAGGAATGGAGCTCACTGGAACAATTGCATGTGAGTTTGAAACAATACCAGATGCGAGAATTTTTTCCAACTTTTTATAGTGTTCTCCTACATTTCTCACAGGAAAATAGTAAACCCTATAAATATATTCCTGGTCATTAGGACGACGGGATTCTAATCGATGAAAAATAACAATATCGTTCGGTTCAAAAAAATTGCGTTCTGGATCATTCTCTTTGTTTAGATAAATTCTAAATTCATCTCTTCCACCAACCTTTTTCTCTATAATTTTACTATTATGATAAACAAAATTTGTTAAGATGCTTTTATTGGAATTCGGCGGAATAATACTGATAAAAACGTGGTCGTTCTTTATGTGTTCACTTAATGGAGGAAAATAAGCGACACATTTTTTTGAAACAAGTATATAGCGACCGGCTTTTTTTGCCTCACCGCCTCTATAACCAAGTTCATGACTATTAAGTTTTCTAATATAAACCTTCTGCATTTGTTTAAAAATTTAAAAGCCTATAGGCTCCTTCCGCAAGAAATTTTGCAAATAAAGGAGGAACAGCATTACCAATCATTTTGTATTGATTAGTCTGGCCACCTAAAAAAACAAAGTTATCATCAAATGATTGAAGCCTGGCAGCTTCTCTAACTGTTATGCTTCTCGCTTGTTTAAAGTCCGGGTGTATGTGTCTTAACCCGTCTTTGTATAGATGAGCAGGTATCGTATTGCTAGGTTTATTCCAATTCAATACGTGATATTTGTGCAGATTTGAAAATTTACCGGTCCGCTCCTTATATAAAATCTTAAGATCTTCAGCTGACTTGTATATTTTCCTTCCGTTGCCGAAGTCTACAGCTAGTTCTCTAAATATATCAATATCTCTTTTACTGTGATATCTAGGGACATGATTCAATATCTTGCTTTTATGAAGTTTGTGAGAATAAATTTTTCCCTCAACATAATAGTTTTCAGGAGCAACTGTAAATTTAGGCAAATTACTTATTGCATCACGAACAGTGGAAACCTTTTTTGTTTTATATCCCGGCATTATTTCATTATAGAATTTAAGAAGCAATTTCTGATTATTATTTTTAAAAAATTTCTTATTCAGTGCTATTAATATAACTCTTTTACGAAGCTGAGGAACTCCATACTCTGCACAATTAATCACGGTATATTTCCTAAAATCATCCACTATTTCATAGCCTGATTGGTCAAAGGCTTTCTTTATTCTCTCTATTACAGGAATACCTCCAGGCTTAGCGGTAAGCATTCCGGGAACATTTTCAAAAATAACAAGAAATGGATTGAATTCTTCTACTACACGAAGATAGCTTTCAAAAAGATAGTTTCTGTAATCATCCTTCATACCATTCTTGTCTCTGATCCTGCCTGCGACGGAGTAGGCCTGACAGGGTGGTCCTCCTACAATCAAATGAACCTTCTTACCCAAAACAAGTTTTTTAAGACCTTGATTTGTACCATATAGTTCGTCGTTCTTCCATCCGTTCATTAATTCTCCTGTCCGCTGTATATCAAATCTAATAACCCTTTTCTCAGCGTCTGAATAATCCCACCTGTCATGAAGTCTCCTAATTAAGGTTTTACAGGGAGCGGTCTCCCATTCAATACATGCTACTGTATTGTATTTATCCATCTGTTCAAACCCGTCTGTCAAACCACCACAGCCTGCAAAAAGATCTATTAAATTGAATTTTTTGTTTGCTGTTTTCATCTCCCAATAATATAAAAACGTAATTTTTCAGCAAGAGAATAACCCAATAAAGGAGGAACCGCATTGCCCACCTGCTTATACTGACTTGTTTTGGTTCCGCAGAAAATAAACAAATCAGGGAAGGACTGAAGGCGGGCATTTTCTCTTACTGTTGGTACACGATTATACTTATAGTGAAAATGGTTACGGTGTCCGGTATCTATTGTTTTCGAAGGCTTGCTTCTATCGTATCTGGTCCATGCTTCATTAAACTTTCTGCTTTCGCCTACACCGGGTGGCAGACTTTTATGATTATTTCCCTGGGGCACAAGAGCAATAACTTTTTTCACCATTTCAGTATGATTCGTAGCTACGTGATTATAGAGTTCCCTATAGTTCTTCCTCATTAACCTTTGGTACTTGGTTTTTGGAGGCAGAGTATATTTATCTATCTCAACCCCTAACTCCTTTTCTCTTCCAGGTAAATCACCTATTGCCTCACCGCATGTAACATAATTATCTGGTGAGTTAGTCGCGGAAGGAAAAACAAATCTACCAAATTCCGGTTTTAATCCTACGAAAAATACTCTTTTTCTTATTTGGGGTACTCCATAATCGGCTGCATTTAATATTTCAGGGCCTTCAACATTATATCCCAGATCTTCAAAGCTCTTTTTTATTACCTTCCTGGCCACCCCCCCGTAAAGACTTGTTACGCCTGGAACGTTTTCAATAAGAAATGCCTTTGGGGAGAATTTTTTTACTGCTCGCCAAACTGTTTTATACAAAGTATTTCTTTTATCATGGAATTTTCTAGTACCCGTTAAAGAAAATCCCTGACAGGGAGGACCGGCAATAATTACATCAATACCCTTATTTCCAATAATTCCCTCTATACTACGCATAACTGAAGGCCTTGAAAGATCAATATTCAATATCTGACTACCTTTAATATTTTTTTTAAAAGACCTTAAAGAGGATTCGTCATTGTCCACTCCCAGTATTACTCTGTACCTAGCATCTGAAAACCCCTTGGCAAGCCCCCCACAACCACAGAATAAATCAACCACTGTAGGATTTGCTTTATTGTTTAATTTCTTTATCCTTTTCATAATAATTTCTTTAACAAATTTCTTTTTGTATTCTCCCAGTTTTTTTCTTTCCTAACCTCACACTCCCATAAAATAATAATGCTGTAGCCTCTTTTTCTTAAAAAATTAATATTCTTTTTATCGCGTTGAACATTCTTTTTTAGTTTCGGCAACCAGAATTTTTTATTGCTCTTCGGCCTAACAGCATACTTACACTTTGGATGCTGATGCCAGAAACATCCATGAAAAAAGATTGCAATTTTTTTATTTTTTATTACTATATCAGGGTTTCCTTCAATTCTGGGATACATCTTATGGACTACCTTAGACCCTTTTAGAAAATTATGTATTTTCTTTTCGGGAGAAGTCCATTTGCTTCTAATTCTTGACATGCAAAAACTCCTCTGTTTTTTTGTAAGATTATCCACCATACTCTCTTTATTAAGAATAACCCAAAATCATGCAGGAAGCCATCCCGCAGGATTCCCGTAGGATTCGTAGGATCTATTCTAAAGAAAAATTCTTAGATTTTTCTAAAAAACTATTTAATTCGTTTTTGTGATTTATTATTGATTGACTTCGGAAATCAATCATAATTCATTCTAGGAGTGTCTTAAAATAGGGTTGATAAATAAATGTTGATTATTTTTTCAGCATCTGTAAAACAATTTTTGATTTCTTCTTCTGTCCACTCTCTAATTTTTTCGCCAGGTTTAGGAGCATGCCGAATATCCGCATAACTTACATTCGCAACTTTTCCTATTAGATTCCATTCTTTATTACATATAAGTATACTTTTCGCCTCTTTTTCGCTACCGTATTTCTTTTCTAAAGCTTCAATAATCTTATAGAGGTAAAAAAGTGCAACATCTTCTTGCTGTGTAGCAAGATCGTAATAATTTAGTATTAAAACAGCCGTTTCATCATTTTTTATAACTTGAATTTTATTACGATTTGCACTTGCTAATTTCTCTTTTGCAACTTCTAATGTCTCGTTAGCCTCCTGAATAACGCATTCTGCTTCCCGGACCTCATTACTTATGGTTAATTCTTCGGGGGATAAAAATTGGTCAATAAGATTAATTTTTGTTTCTCTGCTGTAAATTTTTGGCATTACCCTATTAAGAAAAATACCTACGATTTCTTCATTATTTTGATATTCGGGCAGAATTATTAATTGCCCCAAACCTCGTTTAATAAAAACTCCTAAAATTTCGTAATTTCTATTAAAAAATAGATGAAAAACATCTGGAGTATATGTGTATTGTTTTTGTTTTGGTGGGCTGATTTTTTGTAAAACAGGAATTCTCAGATTCTTTAGTAAAACAATGGGTGCGAGGTAGTTATAATTTAGGTCTTTGCTAACTCTCGTAGCAATTGGCTGGTGGTCTTTTGTAAAATAGGCTTCTGGCATAAATGGAATCCAATCATATGCTTCGTTTTGTTTTTCTATATCATCAGATACATGATTAATAAAAATTAAAAACGTAGCTCCTCTCTCAATGTGTTCTGACAAATAGTGTAAACTATATTCGGGTGTTAAGTCTTCTATATCATCGCTTTCTATATAAAATCCATGTTTATCTTTTTTAAAAGAACGCGGATTATATATAAAAATATCTTTTTCATATACCTGAGAAGGGAGTTGCCTTTTTTTATCACAAAAACCAATTGTGCCCGAACTAACATCAAAACCCTGACGTTTAAGTTTTTCGGCTAATTCTTTTGAACAATCTAATAACAGAATACTCAGCATGTTATTTATGGGTTTATATCAAAGTTTCGCTAGTTGGCGAAAACCTCCCTAGCAATGTTTCGTCAGTTGGCGAAAAAAAACAGTAGTGAGTTAGAAGCCGAGGAAGGTTTTGATTTTAGTGATTGGGATTGTTATAATTCTGTTTTCCGAGTCAAGTGTATTCAAACCTAAAGCATTGCCTTCAATATCAAATAAGGGACTGCCTAATATGTTATTTTTCTCAAAGATATTTGTGGCAATTAATTCTTGATTAAAAGAACTTATTATGCCTTGATTTACAAAGCTTTTTGGCAATAACATAGATGCTGATTGTTTTGCTTCAAACTCTGTTCCTATAAGGAATATCCTTTGCCCTAATTTGATTTTTTCCAAATCAGCAAAACCAGTAGTATCTAAATCTGTTTTTTCAATTTTTATCAGGCCTAAATTATTTTTTAAATCTCTTTTTATAACTTGCCCATTAACTTTTTTAAAATCAGAGCCTTCTTTGATATAAAAATTAAATGTTGAACCCAAAGGCACAAGTTCAGCTAAGGTAACTGCTAATCCGTCAGAAGTAACAACCAGGCCAGAACCATATAAAATTTTCCCTGATTTCTTTTTTGTTTTTATACTGATAGCTGTTTTTTCTACTTTTTCTATGGCTATCTCTAAAGCAGTATTTTCCTGAATGATAATTTCTCTTATTTCATTAATATAGACCGGCGGCTGGTCTAATCGATATTCTAAAAAAAGAGGCCTTTCTATAAAATAAGGCCAGAGAATTTGGTCAGCAAAAATTCCGCCTACTGTTCCAATGATAAAAATAAGTATTATTTGAAAGGCTAGTTTAGACATAATTTTATACTAAAACTTTTTCTCTTTTTGGGACTTTTTCAAAGCCAGCGCCGTTTAAAACAATCTTTCCGTCCTTAACATCAGCGGAAATTCTCTCCCCTTCCTTAAGAGAACCAATAACTATTCTTAAAGCCAAAGGATCCAAAATCAGTTTTTGGATTACTCTTTTCAGAGGCCTGGCTCCTAAATTAGGGTCAAAACCTTTTTCCGCTAAAAATTCCTTTGCCTTAGGAGAAATATTTAAGGTAATCTTTTTGTGTTTCAAACGAAGAGCCACTTTTTCTAATTCAATTTCCACTATTTTCTTAATCTCTTTTTTGCCTAAATAGTTAAAGATAATAATCTCATCAATCCTATTCAAAAATTCAGGCCTAAAATCATTTTTTAAAGCAGCCATAACTTTGTCTTTCAGAGATTGGCGAATCTCTCCTTTTTCTTCTAAAAATCCTATAGAACTCATTTCGGCGATCTCATCTGAACCAATGTTTGAAGTCATAATCAAAATAGTATTTTTAAAAGAAACTTTTCTGCCTTTGGCGTCGGTTAAGCGGCCATCCTCCATAATTTGAAGTAAAATATTAAAAACCTCTGGATGAGCTTTTTCGATTTCATCCAATAAAACCACGCTATAGGGTCTTCTCCTGATTTTCTCTGTCAACTGGCCTGATTCTTCATAGCCAACATACCCAGGTGGCGCGCCAATAATCTTGGAAACAGTATGCTTTTCCATATATTCCGACATATCCAGACACACCAAAGAATTTTCATCATTAAACAAAAATTCAGCCAAAGCCCGAGCGGTTTCTGTCTTTCCTACTCCAGTAGGACCTAAAAACATAAAGGAGCCCAGAGGCCGATTTTCTTCGGCAATGCCGGCTCGAGAACGCCGAATAGCATTGGAAATAGCCTTAATGGCTGGCTCCTGACCCACTACTCTTTTAGAAATTATCATCTCCATTCTTTCCAGCTTCTTTGCTTCTTCCTCCATCAACCGAGTGACCACAATACCTGTCCAAGAAGCAACAATCCGCGCCACATCCTCTTCGGAAACTTCCTCTTTTAACATTCCTTTTTTCTTTTGGAATCTGGTCAGCTCTTTTTCTTTTTTGCTGATTTCTTTCAAAAGCTCTGGTATCTTTCCGTATTTTATTTCTGCTACTCTTTGAAGATTGTTTTCTCTTTGGCTGACTTCGGCTTGAAAATTTAAGTTATCAATTTCTTTTTTTAGATTTCTAACTCCCTGAATCAATTCTTTCTCGGTTTTCCAGCGCATTTCAATCTCTTTTATTTTCTCCTTCAAATCAGCTAATTTGCGGTTAATGACGGTCAATCGTCTCTTTAAACCAGGTCCTTTTTCTTTATTTAAGGCCTGTTTCTCAATTTCTAATTTCTGAATTTCTTTTCTAAATTCATCAAATTCGACCGGCTCTGATTCTATTTCCAAACGAAGAGCGCTCATTGCCTCATCCATTAAGTCCACGGCTTTATCAGGCAGGAATCTGTCTGAAATATAGCGGGCTGAAAGCTCAGCCGCGGCTATTAAAGCTGAATCTTTAATCTTCACACCGTGATGAAGTTCATATTTCTCTTTAATGCCACGCAAAATAGCAATGGTGTCTTCCACTGTCGGTTCGCTGACATAAACAGGCTGGAATCTTCTTTCCAAAGCAGCATCCCTCTCAATATATTTTTGATATTCTTTTAGGGTCGTTGCTCCGATTGCCCGAAGCTCTCCTCTGGCTAAGGCCGGTTTCAGCAAATTGGAAGCATCAATAGCTCCTTCAGCCGCCCCGGCTCCTACCAAGGTATGAACTTCATCAATAAACAAAATATAATGGCCGGCGGCCCGATTTATTTCTTTCAGCAGGGCCTTAACTCTATCCTCAAATTCTCCCCGATATTTTGTGCCGGCAATCAAACTTCCCAAATCCAAAGCAATAATTTCTTTTTCTTTCAAACTTTCCGGAACATCTTTTCTGATAATTATCTGAGCCAATCCTTCAACAATAGCGGTCTTCCCTACTCCGGCTTCACCGATTAAAACCGGGTTATTTTTGGTTCGACGGGAAAGAACCTGCATTAAACGCCTGACTTCGTTTTCTCTGCCAATGACTGGATCAAGCTTTCCTTGACGAGCCAATTGATTGAGATTCCTGGCATATTTTTCTAAAACCTGATATTTTGTTTCTGGTTCCGGGTCAGTAATTCTCTGGCCTCCCCTAATCTGACTTAAAATTTTTAAAACTTCCTGATAATTTAACTTGCCTAATTCCAAAGCAGCTGTGCCTCCGGCTGCCGACATAAAATTAACATTTTCTAAAATTTCTTTTGCTTTGGTAGGAGTATCAATTAAAGCTAAAAACATATGCTCTATGGAAATAAATTCATCATTCATTTTTACCGCTTCCTGCCTGGCTCTGTCTAAAACTTTCGCCATATCTTGGGTTAAATAAAACTGACCAAATGCCTGAGGATTAGCAATGCTGGAGATTGTGCTTAAGGCCTTTTTTGTTTTCTTTTTTAAATCATCTATATCTACGCCTAATTTCTGAAGCAAAGTCAAAACCACGCTTTCTTCTTGCGAAGATAAAGCGTAAAGCAGATGCAAAGCATCAATTTGCTGCTGACCCATTTCCCGGGCTACATCTTGAGCCAAGAGTATCGCCTCCTGGGCTTTGTGAGTAAAATTTGCTCCCATCATACACTTTCTTTTTACTATAAAATAAGCGAAAAATCAATAGCTAAAAAGAAACCAATGGTCTAAAAAAATAATTATCTAAAACCGGATGTTAGTTTTTGTAAATAAAAAGGGGAGGGGTAAAAATTGTACCACCTCCATGTATTTTGTGATTTTTTCTTTGCCCGCCGTAGCCGTAGGGCGAAGGCGGGATGTGTTTATGCTCAGTCGGAGTATCTGATCTTCTGTTTTACTAAAGCCCAAAACTATAATTTTTCTGTTTTATAGTAGTTTTTACTCGGCAATGAAAGTCGAAATTAAAGACCTCTAGGTGAGCCGTTACACTTTGTTAGATTCTGTGGGCTTGCTTTCATCCTGCTCATATTGACGGGATATCTTGAGTTCTTTGCAAATATCGCTGTAGATATTACTGTATACATGACTGAGTTTCTTGGAAATGTCGGACTTTTCTTAGTCCTCTTCGCTATGTACATGACTACTATTATTACTGTTCCGCATATTCCTATGACTGCCAGTTCTGCTAAACCAACCACTCCAGTCGTTTCTGAAGTCATACCTAAAACCATCAGGCCCAGAGCTACAGATACCGGTATAAGCAGTGCTCCTGCTATCGCAAATGCCATAACAAATGACACAAACAATCTTTTGTTCATTTTTTCCTTTTGCCTTTCGGCATTATCACCTCCTATTTTTTTTAACAGAGAGTGCTGCTCCATACTGCTAACCCTAGTTCTCTGTGGAAGAGATTATCTTCCCATATCTTACATGTGATTGTGGGCTTTTGGGTTTGTTAGACCCAGATCAATCACTAATACCCCTTTTCCGAGAAACTATCTTTGAGGGAGCAGCATTTTAATCTACCACATTTTAATTTAGTGATAAACTAAAATACTGCTCCCAACTTTATATCATAAAAGAACTATATTATCCACATCTATTATCTATAGTAAATAATCCTAAATAAATGTCAACCCCAATCATTGAGAACCGTTCTCGGCATTTTATTCCTCGCGTTCAGCTAAGGTAATCCAGATTGTTTTTTCTTGATCGCCAGATAAAATTTTCAATTTCACTCTATCATTAGGGTTGTATTTTAAAATAATCTTAGCTAAAGAATTATTAATACTGATTTTTTCATCATTAAATTCTAAAATAATATCTTCTTCTTTTAAGCCAGCTTCTTCAGCCGGTGAATCAGGAAAAACAGCTGATTGCCCGGTATCTCCAGGAATAATTAAGGCGCCGTAATTAACTGACAAGTTATTTTCTTCTTGGATTTTTTCATTGATTAAAACATAGCAAACTCCCAAAAAAGGATAAACAATCTTTCCTATTGTCTTTACCTGCTCAATGTCTTTTTTAGCTTTATTGACCGGAATAGCAAAACCAATATTTTGAGCGCCGATAACAGTAGCAGTATTAATGCCTATCACCTCCCCTTTTAAATTTAAAAGCGGACCTCCGGAATTTCCCTTGTTGATTGCCGCATCGGTCTGAATGACATCTTCAATTGTCTCTACTAATCCGCCGCCAGAAGCAGTAATAGTCCTGCCTAAGCCGGAAATTACTCCCAAGGAAATAGTATTCCGAAACTCTCCCAAAGCATTGCCGATAGCAATAACTGTCTGGCCAATCTGGAGATTAGAAGAGTCGCCTAACTTTGCTACTCTAAAAGGTTTAATCTCCGCATCGCCATTATAATTTGTTGTCATCTCCTGTTCTATTTTAATGATAGCCAAATCCTGAACCGGATCGCGAGCCAAAACCTTAGCCGAGAATTTTCTACCGTCATTAGTGAAAACAGTATAATCAGCTTCTTTGTCCAAAACCACATGTTTATTAGTCAAAATCATTCCATCTTCAGAAACAATAAACCCTGTTCCGCCGCCAACTTCTTTTTTTTCAGTACCTTTCTGACGGTATTCTGGTACTTGAAGCTCAAATGGCCAATCCTGACCAAATGGATCTATGTAATACTGTTCTATAACTGGTACATCTTTGGTAATTATTATGCTGACCACTGCTGGAGATGTTTTTTCAACTACTTCAATAATTTTTTCCTCTTGAGTGGTTTGAGGGATATATTCCTTTTCTGTAATATGCTTTTCAATTATTTTTTCAGTTTCCGGTATTCCAATATTTAATTCTAAAAAATAATCTTTTACCTCCTGATAGAAATAATAACTAAAAAATCCTCCGGCTAAAAAACCAAAAAGAGAAGAAATAAGGATGCTTAATATTAAAATCCTCAAAAGAAAACCTTTCTCTATTCTCTGGCTTTCAGGAGCTTTTATAAGTTTTGGAAACTTTAATTTTGGTAATTCGTACATCATTAGTTAAAATTTTTAATTTTTAATTTTTAAATAATGTTTTAATTTTTAATTATATCTTATTTAAAAACCTTGTTCAAATTTCTTTCTTAAAGCGGGCTTTTTCTGTTACCCAAAAACCCATATACTTGCCGAACATCAACCTGGTCTGGGCATCAATAGCCGGAATGGCTCCAAAAACTATTAAACTAAAAGGCAAAAAAAGCCATTGCGTAAGTATAAAAAGATGTTTCCAGCGGCCAAAATAAAAAGGACGGAGACCTATTAATAAAGTATTAACAACCAAAAAGACCACTACTGCAAAAAGAGCTATTTTCATTAAATTGCCAGTAATACTTGGAAGATTATAAGAGAGCAAGCTTGTCTTGAATTCACTGCCACCCAAAATAATAGGCAGCCAACCCAAAAAAAGAATAATCAAAGCATTGGTTGCCCAAGCCCAACATCCTTCTATCATTAAAAACGCGTAATGAAACTTTTTTCTAAAAGAAATCTGCTTATTTTTGAAGAAGCCGAATAAAAGATAAGGAATGCCTTCGCTTCCCCATGCCCAACGCCGCTGTTGTTTGTATTGATTGATAACAGTTTTTCTTAAAGTTTTATCAACACAGTTATCCTGGGAAACAGGATAATGAAGAGGAATAACTTTGTAATCACCGTCAAAAAATAAAAATGATTTCCAAAATATGCCGGCATCTTCGGAAACAACATTGCTCTGCCAGAAATCCATTTCTACTAAGGACTTAAAACTCATAGAATGAGAGGAATAAGTAACTAACTTTTCCGGACGTTGCTGCTGTATCATTTGCCAGAAAACATTACAACTGGCAACAATTCTTGAAAAAAAAGGCGCTTCTTCAAGATTATTTAAATATAAAGGAATGGGTTGAAAACTGGAATGAAACGGGTCTGGATCAGTAAGATAATGAAAGGTTAAACAGGAAAAATATTGAGGGAAAACTTGGGTATCAATATCAAAACTGGAAACAATAATTTTTTCATAAGGAATTTTCTCTCGGTCTATTATTTTTTCCTTTACTTCCCTGCCAGACCAGCATTCATTAGAACCCTTGCCGGCAATTTCTCCTGAAATATTGTTTGGATGTTTGGTAATTAAAAATTTATAAAATTTATTGCCAAACTCTTTTTCTATTTCTTGAGCTACTTTTTCTGCTTCTTCTCCTGCCCTTTCTTCTATGCCTAAAACGACAATCATTTTATCTTTAGGATAATTACAATCTACTAATGCCTGAAAACTTTCTCCGGCTATCTCTATGCTTTCTTTATACATTGGAAAAATAACTAAGTGATAAATATCTTTCCAGTCTTTAATCGCTAATTTAGGATTGTAAACCGATAATTCAGCTATCCTTCTTTGCCAGTCAGTATTTAAGTTTTTATTAAGCTTTATATAAGAGAAAGCTAAACAAGAAGAAAAATAAATACTTCTTAATAACCAATAAACACAGAAACTAATAATAAAAATAGCTGCCCAGATCGGACGGAACCAGGATAAAACAAACATTCCAACCAAGGTGAGCCAAACCAAAGCACCAGGAAAAACCTCAAAAGCTCTATAGATAATTCTTTCTTTTGGGTTTTCAACGTCAGGCGCCTTGCCAATTTTTAAATAATAAGGTATATCCATTTTAAAAAAGTTTTTTTGCTTCCTGCCAAATTTCCGGCTGGTTTTGTTGTGTTTTGAGCCAGAACCACCATTCTCCTCCCCAAAGATAAAATTCTTTTAAGCCGGTTTTTTGGGCGAAATCAATGTTCTTTTTGAATTGTTCTAAACTCATTGTCTTTTCCTGTTCTTCAAGAGATAAATCATAGAGTAAAACCGGACCCCAGGGTTCTGCCTGCAATTCAGCGCAAATTACTTCTTTATTAAATAATCTTTGGACAATTTGGGCTTTGCGCCAGTAAAAAATTGGAGGAGAAGGATAATTGACATAAATCCTGGGCTTATGAAACCAGACCTTTCTGTATAAAGAAATACCTACTATATCGCCTAATTCTGCTCCCTTAAACCAAAAAGAACCAGTGCCGCTTTCTGTAATGATAATATTTTTGTTATTAAAATCAATAGCTTTCACTAATTCTATCTCTTCTTTTACAAATTCCTCTCTGATTTCCGGACACTCACCAAATTCAAAAAAGGGCTCATTTTCTATTTGCCATCCAACTATTGAGGTTGAACCTCGATAGTTTGAAACTATTTCTTTTAATAAACCTAAAATCTCTTTTTCTCTTTCTTCTCTGTTTAAACTTTCTGCCCAATCAGGAATATGGCATTCTGGCCAGCGAGGAGTTTTCATACCAATCACTAAAATAACTTCTACTTCTCTTTTTTCTGCTTCTTTAAGCTGCCAGTCCAAATTATCAAAGGCATATTTATCTTTTTCTGGCTCAATTAAATCCCAGTGAGTAATTAGCCGTAAATTTTTTATTTTTAAATCATCAAGTAAAGCCAAATACGTTTCTTTCCAATCAAGGTTTAAACCTTGGCTATGTTTTTGGGAAAAACTCACTCCCCAAGTAATTTTTTCTTGTTCTGGTGCTTGACCGATAAAAAAATAGCAAAAAATTACTAAAAGAGAAACTAATAATCCAAGCAAAAGATATTTAAAAATTTTAGGCATATTTTAAAAAACGCTTTTATTTCGGCGGTGGGAATACCCCGCTACCAAAATAAAATAACAAGTCCTGCTCCAATAAATAAAATAGCAATTGTTTTCTGAAAAATAATTTTTTTTGAAATTTCTTCTTTTAAAATCTTGGGAAACTTAAAACAAACCAAAACAGCAATTATTAATAAGAAAACATATTGAATTCCTTGAATAGCATTTATAATTGCCACACACCCTAATGGCGCTAAAGCAATCGCCCAGTTCTGTAAGATATTAGCCAATGCTCCAACCCCTTTACTGAAAAGAAAAATGCCGGTTGTTTTTATTTTAAAACCAAGAGTTGAGAAAAAAGAAATCATAGAAACCCTTGGCTTAAATATCTTTCTTTTTAATTCCGGACTTAATAAAAGAAAAGCAAAAGCAGCAAAGACGCCGCCGATTCTTATCCAGATATAGCCATTCCAAAAGGGCTGGGACAAATAAACATATTTTGCCAAAACAAATGAAAGAGAAAATAAAAAAGCTGTGAAAAGAGAATATCGCAAAACTTTTAAGGTAATAAATGCTTCTTTTCTAAAAGTGATTAATACGCTTCCTAAAACTAATAAAATAAAAGCAATTACTTCTGAGAAAGACAGAAGCTCTTTACCCAAAGAAAAAACATAAATCAAGGCAAAAGTAAAAAGAGGCCCAAAGCCGCCAATAGCCGGCACTACCCGGGAGGCCTCAAAAAGATGAAGGGACTTATAAAGATAAAAAAGAGCCAGAACAAAAACAATACCAGCTAAAAAACTTAAAATAATTTGATTTGTTTCTGGAATATAGAAATCAATAAATGGAACTAAAAGAAGAACAAAAATTCCCAAGATGCCAACATAAAAAGCATAGACCCTGGGATGAGGAATAGGTCCGGTCAAAAGATATTTATCAATCAAGGCGCAAATTGCCAAAAGAAAATAAGCAGAAATTATGATAGAAAGCCAAGTCATAAGCTAAAATTTTTAATTTTGTAATTTTTAATTTTTAAACAGTTGCTTTTACAAATCTCAGCATAATAATAAGCGCTAGACCGAGGTTTTCGTTCCATTGTTTTATAGTCAATTTCAATTAAGCCAAATCTTGGCTCAAATCCTTGAGCCCATTCCAGATTATCCATTAAAGACCAATGACAATATCCTCTAACATCTATTCCCTCATCAATTGCCTTATAAACCCAAAAAAGATGGTCTTTTATAAATTCTTTTCTTTTCTTGTCTTTAGCATCAGCTAAACCATTTTCTAAAATAAAAATCGGTTTTTGGAATTTAGACAGATATTTCAACACATAATAAATTCCTTTTGGATAAATTTCCCAGCCAATATCAGTTGTTTTTCTATTAAAATTTCTTATAAAAGGCGGGTACCAAACAACCCTATGATGAAAATAATAATCTAAGCCAATATAGTCAAGCTGGTTTTTTATTCTTTTTAAAAACCAATGATTCCAAAAAATATGGCCAATCCAAGCAAGAAATATTTCTATCAGACACCATTTTCTAGCTGGCTCAAAATAATTTGTTAGTTTAGTAATACTAACTTTTGCTTTTGGATATTGAGTATGAATAATTTGATAACTCTTTTGATGGGCTTTAACTAAATTATTAAAAACTTTTCTAGCCTTAAAAATATTTCTTTTTTGAAAAGGCGGAAATCTACCTGTTGAATATCCTGTGATATAAACCATTGGTTCGTTTAAAGTAACCCAAAAATCAATTAGATACTTAAATTCTTTGACAATAATCTTTGTATAGTTTTCAAAATGTTTTACTGCTTTTTTATTTGCCCAGCCGCCCATCTTCATAAACCAAATAGGGTTGGTCCAGTGCCAAAGAGTAACTACTGATTTAATATTTTTTTCTTTTAGAGCTAAAAGTACTTTTCTATAATGCTCAATTTCTTTCTGATTAAACTTTCCTGGCTCTGGTTCAATCCGCGACCATTCAATTGAAAAACGATGTGCATTTTGATTTAATTTTTTTATCAAATCAAAATCTTCTTCATACCGATTATAATGATCGCAGGCTATTCCTGCTCTGTTTCCCCAATCGCAATTCTCAATGCCGCCCTCTACCTGATAAGCAGAAGTAGACGACCCCCATAAAAACCCTTTTGGAAATTTTAAAATCTCTGCCATTTCCTAATTATAACAAACTTTAGTCTGATATATCAAATCTCTGATTTGCTATAGCACAATTATCTATTATTTTTACAAACACCCGGTATATGTCAAATCAATATTCCAAGAACTTTAGTTTTTGTTTTTCGTTTAAGTGCCAAGTGATGGTAGCTAAAATTGAATAAGCGATTAAAAGCCAGAGCCAAGAGATGTTTTCTATGGTCAAATAGGCAAAAGGCAATTGAGAAAAGAAATCAATAATTTTCGTAACATAAGTCAGCAAAAACCAAGCAGGCCAGGAAAAAACCCAGCCCAAGGTCTGCCAAACTATGCCTAATAACCCGGAAACAAAACCAAAAATCATAATAAAAGGAACCAATGGCACAATTAAAATATTAGTAATTAATGAAACCAAAGACATGTAGCCGAAATTATAAATTAAAATCGGTAAAGTAAAAACCTGGGCCGATAGAGTCATAGCAAGAATATTTTTAAGAGATTCTAAAGGAATCTTTTTCAACCAATTTTGAAAAATGGGCATTAAATAAATAATGCCCATAACAGCTAAAAATGATAATTGGAAACCGACATCTGATTTAAGGAGTAAGGGATTAGCGGCTAACATTGCTGCTGCTACAAAAACAATTGCTCTGGAAGAAGTATTCATTCTTCCCAAATATTGAGCCAAGAGTAAAAGGCCGCCCATAATACCGGCCCTGACTGCTGAAGGAGGAGCGCCGACCATCACAATAAATAAAACAAGAAAAATAATGGCAAAATAAAACGCCTGAGTCCGCCAAAGACCTAAAGCCATTCCCAGCCACATTAAAATCCCAGCCAGAATAATAATATGCATACCTGATACGCAGGTAATATGTCTGGTACCGGTAATATTTAATTTCTCTTTCCATTGTTCTGAAATCTGCCTTTTATCACCCAGAATTATGGCTCCTAAAATTGAGGACTGGGGCGGCGAAAGATTTTGAAAAATTGATTCTCTTAATTTATTTTTAAAACCAAAAATCCCTTTATAAATTACACAGGTCAGACCTGTGTAATTTTTTCTTTCTAACAGCTCTATTCCTGGATAATACATTACTGAATAAATTCCATCTTTGGCTAAATAATCTTTGTAATTGAAGTCCTCAAAAACTGCCGGGCTCTCCAATTTTCCTTTAATTTCCAATTTATCTCCATACTGATATTGAGGATATTTTTTGATAGTAATTAAAACTTTGCTTTCTTTCACTCTTACTGTTAATTTTGTGTTAGTATCCCTGACATCCGGCTCTTTTACAACTTCTCCGATTAAAATAATGCTCTGTTCTGAATCATTATACTTTTTCATTTCATTGTTTGTAATTTCTAATTCAGCAATCCCTTGGCGATAAATTCCTGCTGATAAAAATAAAATACAAAATCCTAGAATTATCAATCCCCTTCTCTTGGAAAAAGGCGGAACGGAGATTAACAAAATTCCCAAAATCAGAAAAAATAATATTACTAAAGAAAAATCAACCCCGCACCTTTTGAGTTCAAAAGGTGCGGGGAAAAAAATTCCTATGATAAAAGATAAACAAAAACAAAGCAATATCTTAGAAGCAGTCATTATCTTAATTTGCAGGTTTGAAATTTTGGTTTTATCGTTTCAATAGCTTTCTCAATGTCTTCTCGTTTCAAAACAGGAAGTTTAAGAATTTCTGGATTTAAAACCGGCTTTTGAGAATTAAACTCCTGAAGAAAATACTTTGGAGCTTGCCCTGAGTTTGTCGAAGGGACCCCTATCCAGTTAGCTATCTCTAAAAAATCTGATTCACTTAATCCCGGAGCTACCGTAGTCCTAAATTCAAAGTCAATTTTTCCCTGCTTTAAAAACTCAACACTTTTTTTGATATTTTTAATGTCTGCTTTATTCCCTGAACAAAAACCATATTTATTTTGCGGCGCTTTAATATCCATTGCCACATAATCTATCAATCTTTCTTTTATCAATTTCTCAATCATTTTTGGGTTTGAACCATTAGTATCTAATTTCACCAAATATCCTAATTTTTTTATTTTCTGGCAGAATTCCAATAAATCTTCAGAAATAGTCGGCTCGCCGCCGCACAGAACAACTCCTTCTAATAATCCTTGCCTTTCTTTTAAAAAATCAAAAAAAACTTTTTCTGAAATTCTTGGCTGTTTTTTTATTTCTTTTGGCAAAACAAGTTCACCGCTATAACAAAAAGGACAGCGAAAATTACAGCCCATTAAAAAAACCGTGCAAGCAACCTTGCCCGGATAATCAATTAAAGTAACTTTTTGTAAACCACCGATAAGCATGTAAACATTTTAACATTTAAACATTTAAACATTACCGATATATTGAAATATTTGGATGTTAAGATGATTTTATCTTAAATTCCTTCCTCTCTTTGAATTCGCGTTGCTTCCCGACATTGTATTGAGTCACGGGGCGGTAATATCCTACTACTCTGGAATAAACTTCGCAAGGTTGTTTAATAAGACATTTTGGGCACTCAAAATGCTCTCCGCTCAAATAACCATGAACCGGGCAAATGGAAAAAGTGGGAGTTATGGTAATGTAGGGCAGGTGAAACTTCTCAAAAACTTTCTTAATTAAACTCTTTACGGTTTGAATATCAGAAATTTTTTCACCTAAAAATAGATGGAGTACGCTGCCTCCTGTATATTTACATTGAATTTCGTCTTGAAGTTTTAACGCCTCAAAGGCATCATTTGTATAATCAACCGGAAGCTGGGTAGAATTGGTGTAGTAGGGATTTTCTTTGGTTCCAGCAGTAATTATATCTGGATATTTTTCTCTATCTTTTAAAGCCAATCTATAACTTGTGCTTTCTGCTGGAGTTTGTTCTAAGTTATAAATATTGCCAGTTTCTTTTTGATATTTCACTAGTTTCTCTCTCATAAAATCTAAAATTTCCAAGGCGAATTTTTTGCCTCTGCGGGAACCAATGTTTTCACCTAAGAAATTCAAAATTGCTTCATTCGTTCCTATCAAACCTATGGTTGAAAAATGATTGGCGAAATAGGTATTGCGCGCCTTTTTAATGCCTGATAAATAAAATTTGGAATACGGGTATAAACCTTTGGAAATGAAATCCTCAATAGTTTTTCTTTTTATTTCTAAACTTTCTCTTGCTAAATCCATCATTTTTTCAAGTTGTTTAAAGAATTCTTTTTTGGTTTTTGAAAGATAACCAATCCTTGGTAAATTAATGGTGACCACGCCGATTGAACCGGTTAATGTTCCTGAACCAAATAACCCTCCGCCACCCCGGTTGTGAAGTTCTGTCATGTCTAACCTAAGACGACAACACATGGAACGCACATCTTCTGGTTTCATCTCCGAGTTAATATAGTTACTAAAATAATTAGTTCCGTACTTTGCTGATGCTTCAAACACACCATCAAAAGCCGGCTCATCCCAGGGAAAATCTTTAGTGATATTTATAGTTGGAATAGGAAAATGAAACGGTCTTCCTGATTTATCTCCTTCCAGCATTATTTCATAAAAAGCTCTGTTAAAAATTTTCATTTCCTCCCCAAACTCGCCATATGTTTCTTTCTGCGGTTTGCCGCCAATGATAACCGGCTGATTAGAAAAAACCGAAGAGGGTTTAAGGTCTAAAGTGACATTCGAAAAAGGACATTGGAAGCCGACCCGGGTAGGTACGGCCATATTGAATAAAAATTCCTGAAGGGACTGTTTCACTTGCTGATAATTCAAATTGTCGTAGCGAATAAAAGGCGCTAAAAGAGTATCAAAATTTGAAAAAGCGATCGCGCCAGCGCATTCGCCCTGGACTGTATATAAGAAATTCACTGCCTGACCTAAAATTGCTCTGAAATGTTTGGCTGGCTTTGTTTCTACTTTTCCTGAAACACCGCCAAATCCTTTCAGTAAAAGATCATATAAATCCCAACCCATACAATTATGAACCAAAAGCCCATTGGCTAAAAAAGTAGAAGAGTCAGTGGTAATATCGTAAATTGTATCATCTGGAATTGTAGTAAATTTATTATTCAAAACTTTATTCCAGCCGTATTCTTCTGCTCTCCAATGTCTTTCAGCTATCTTCGCCTGTTTATATTTAGAAGAAGGAAAATCAACACCTTTCTTTTTCGAAAAATTTAATCGGTAGATAGGATAATTTTGGACAATCTCTCTTCCTCGAAAAATCTTACTTTTACCGATATCTTCAATATTTGCTCCGCTTCTGGCAATAATTCCGAAAAATTGAAGTAAAGTTGCTATTTGTTCAAGCATTGTCCTGGAAGAAACTCTAATTAAAACCTGGGAAGCGCCATGGGCTTTGTTATCTGGATATACACTACCATCTCCGTCAATAATTCCAGCAATTACTCCTTTAACAAAATCTAAATTATAGTTTAGAATATCTGCCGGTAAATTTTTATTTATGCTTAACGGCTTTATTTGAAAAACTTTCTCAAAGACAAGTTTTAGGGTGCTGCTGCTAATATTAATTTGTTTAGTTCTTTCTTTATTTTTATTTAAGTAGCTTCTTATTCCTAAATTAGCACAAATTCTTTGAATTTTTTTAATTGTTTTGTTGTCATCGTTAGTAATGCATAATTTCCAACTATCATAATTACCTTCCGCAATAAAAAAACCCACTAAATAACCTAAATCTTCAGTGAGCTCCAATTTATTATTTAAACTGTTAGCGCTATTTGAGGTACTTAATGTCCCTTCAATTTTTAGAGATCCTTGCCAATTTTTGATAAAGTCCTGCCACGCAAATCCTTCTAAAAAGAAGTCTTGATATTTTTTATTAACTAACTCTTCGGCTAAATATAAATATCTTTTAGAAAATAAATTTTCAGATTTCAATAAATTTGGAATAAAAGCCGAAAACACTGAATTTTCTTTTTCTTTAACTTTTTTCGCTTCAACCATAATTTCCTTTTCTTTCTCCTTCCCTTTTATGATAAAGGGGTGATTATCAGTAACAATAACACTCCTGCCCTGTTCGGATTTGATAAATCGCATTTTTCTTTTTCTTTTTTTCCTTACCATTCGAGGAACTTTTGTCCAATCATTTTTATCTAAAATATAAAGGTTTTTTGGATACTTAGCAAAGGCCTCATCTTTTCTGTTCAGCAAAACCTCGGGTTGTGAAAGTTCTTCATAGAGATCTTTCAAAGAAATTAATTTAATCTGACCATTTAATTTGACAATTACTACCTCTCTACCAAAAAAAGTGTAGCATGCTAAGGAATCCAAATCATGAAGATGCAAATCGCCTGATTCATTGACTTCTCTTATCGTCTTGGGATAAATTTTATTAAGCCAGTATTTTTTTATGATATAAGTGACACCGTAATGGTTCAAGCCCTGCAAGGAAAAAGCCATATTAGCATTTTCCTGAACCTCCCAGTCCAGTTTTCCCAAATACTGGTCAACTCTATCTACTGCTTCCTCGCTTACCGTAATTGCTTCCCTTATTCTTCTTCTCTGCTCCCGATAAAGTATATATGTCTTAGCTGTTTCTACTAAATTTTCTAAAATTAAAACTTCTTCAACAATATCTTGAATCTGTTCTACAGTAGGAACTTCATCTTTCTTAAACCTCCTGTCCAAAATCTGAAGAACTCTATTGGAAACTCTTTTTGATTTTTTCCCATCGCCCTGGCCGCTGGAAGTAAGGGCCTTATAAACCGCTTTGGTAATTTTATCTTGCTCAAAATTAACTATTTTGCCGTCTCTTTTTTTAATTTTGGTAATTTTGTTTTTCATATATATTATTTCATTTTACTCCGATGAAAAAACGGCGTCAAATTTTGCCTCCGCCGTTGAAAATCCGAGGTTATCCACAAGAAACTTTACGATATAGGACCGTTTTTCCAAAGGTCGTCTTTCATTTTTCTGCCTGTCTTTTTCTCCCATTCTTTAACAGACATAGAATGCCTCTTCCGGATTTCATCGCCATATCCCAAACCATTGTAAGCGCAAAAAGGCACTATGCCTTCCGGAGTAGAATAATGAATAACGCATCTTTTCAACCGTTCCAGATTAAGATTCCAAACATCCTGAAACCACATTGAACCGATAAAAAGGGCTTGATGATGAAATTTACCCAATGATTTATATTGACCTTTGGTAATAGCGCTTATTAAAATCTCTTTAATATCTAAACCTTTTGGTATCTTATCCTGAATAATAAATTTAGAAATGTTTTTTAAAAAAGAAGCGGTTACCCTTGCTCTATAAAATGGCCCTGATTTTTCTGATTGTTCTTTAATGAACTGCCTTAACTTCTCTACATTGATGAATCTGGTTATTGGTATTAGTTTTCCATTTTGAATAAATATATAAGTGGCTCCGCCGCAGCCCGGATGGGCAGTAAATTCAACCTGTGGCTCACCCCTTAATCTTTCTACTAATTTTGATATTGGATAGACAAATGGCACAGGATAGAAATCATCTCTGGTGAGCTGTCCATCAAAAGAATTCTCTAAGACCTCAAAAAGTTTTACATAATCAACTCTTTTTCTTTTTCTAACCTCGTCTGGCACAAATCCTGCTCTTCCGCAAAAAGAAATCGGCTGGAAATTAACTCCTCTTACTACATCAATATTTTCTATGGCATATTTAACAATCTCTCCTGCTTCTTGAAGATTGGAATCAGCGATAACAGTGGGAACCAAAACAACGCCTATGCCTGCTTTTCTTAGATTCTCTATAGCTCTTTTATTTTCCTCTATCCAGGGATTGGTTTGCTTTGAAACGCCGTCAAAGCTCATATAAATAGTATTTACTCCTGCTTTTTGAATTTTTTGGCAGTATTCCGGCTCCTCGGAAAGCCGTATGCCATTGGTGTTTAACTGAATATGAACAAACCCCATATTTTTAGCTATTTTGATAATTTCTATTAAATCATTTCTAATTGTTGGCTCTCCCCCGGTAAGTTGGAGTGCTTTTGAAGGAACTGGTTTCTCTAATCTTACTGCCTGCATCATCTTTTTCAGCATCCCTAAAGATGGTTCATAAATATAACCGGCAGCACCGGCGTTCATGAAGCAATAGCTGCACCGCAAATTGCACCTATTGGTAACCATTAAATTTGTCAGAACTGTTTGGGAAAAATGTTTTGGATAGAGAAAATGCGGGTCAGGCAGGCTTTTAATTTCTACATTTTTTACACCTGTTCCGTCTGCCTGATACTTCATCCATTTACGATAAAGTTCTGGAGAACTGAAGTATATTGATTTAAAAACACCATGTATGGGGCACTCTTTTCTCATCCAAACCTTTCCTTCCTCCTCAATAATTTGAGCGTCTATTTTCTTAATTTCCCCTGCTTTAAAACATTCCGGACAAACAGATATTGTTTTTTTTAATATTTTAATACTCATAATGTCTATAAATCAACAAAAATCAACGAGAACGGTTCTCGTTGATTTCAATTATTTCTTACTTCTTTTTGATATTCAAGATATGAATAAACAATTAGATAAATACTAACAAACAATACTGGGACTAAAATAAAAAGCAAGGCGTAACTTTCCAAAACAAATCCCAAAAGAATAATCAGACCAGCGCCTTTGAATAGCTTACCGCCCAGTTTATGAGTTTTCTCCCAGACCTTTTCACTGCTCAATGTCCAGGGAGTTCTAATTCCAATAAACCAGTTTCTTTTGGCATTTTCCACTAAAATTCCGCAGTAATAGAATAAAGCGGCCATAGCTGGAATCATCAGTTGCGTCATACTGAATCTAATGCCAAGATTCCAAAAAATAGTCAGCAGATAAACATAAAACAGAAAACCAAGCATCAAGACAATAAACATATCAAAGTATTTTCTGAATTTTTCAATATTTTGTTTTAAGGGATCAATTTTGGGAATCACCAGAAAAAGTAAAAGCAATCCCAAAGACATTAAGGGCATCAAAAACAAAGCCCAAAATTTTGTCATATAGCCATCAACCTCACCTTGGGCATTCCAATGCGAAGCCATTATCTCTGGCATCATGTTGTAAAAATAAATGCCAATCAAAAATGATAATGCAATAATTGCCAAAGCAATAAATTTTGTTTTTCTCATTATGATATTATATCACACTTCTTAAAAAGAAAAACCTTTCGCTTCGCTCGGAAAGTAAAAAAAATCGGTTCTGGAAAATCAGAACCGTATTATTTTTTTATTTTTTTCGTCTCTCTAGGTTTCCTGTAAAAACTTCTGCCAATTTGGTTTTGGTTTCAATGCTTCCGATCCTTGTTTACAGAGCGGACATTCTTCAGGATCCCAATTATGAACCTCCACTTCCATCAATGCCATGACTTCGTAGCTGGAATAGTTCATTGGTAACTTTGACGGTCGATGAACAATCGTAGCCACTACTACTTTTCCATCTTTTTCTATAAACTCAACTGGATCAGAATTATCTTTCAATACCGCTCCTCTCACTTTCTCGGTAGTACTCAAAGTAGTAATTAGCTCTTCGACTTGTAATACTCTGGCTCCAGAAGGAATCTCAAATCTCCCGGACCATATTTGGTCCTTTCCGTCTTTTTCTGTAAAAACAAACATTGCGTCCAAATAATCTGCTACTTCCTGTCCAATAGAAGTAGCGGCATAAGTTGACGACACCACCACATCTACGTCTTTCATTATAATCCCTGCATCCGCTAACTTTAGCATTATGTCCAATCCTAACCGCCGTCGGAAATTCGGAAATTGAGTCACTGCGTTTACATTGAAATATGCGTCACTATGTCCTCCTTTTGTTAAAAGAGCATGGGGTTCATTCGGTGATCCTTGATAAATCCACAAAGCATTGCATATCTCAAACATATCCTTCACTTCTCGACTTACTTCTCCTAAAGACATTATATGTCTTGCTTCTTCTATATCCATTTTTTTTTCACCTCCTAAAAATTTACAGTCGGGCAAAAAAAGAAACACCCGACAAAATCTTTTCAACCTATATTCTCAATAGATTTATTGATGCTCTGAACAACGCCCAATGGATCATCGCTTTCCGTTATCGCTCGGCCCATCACTATTCTGTCTGCTCCGTTTCTTACTGCTTCCTCCGGGGTATCTATTCTTTTTTGGTCATTCACTTTTGCTCCTTTCGGCCTAATCCCCGGAATGATACGCTTTAAACCATCAAGTTCTGGGAATTGTCTTAAGAATAGAAGTTCCTGTGGCGAGCAAACAATGGCGTCGCATCCAGCAAACGCTGCATTCCGAGCATACTGCAAAACTTTTGCTTTCACCGGTCCTCCAAGCGTGAGATTGCATTCTTCCTCATTCAATGAAGTCAATACTGTCACTACTGCTATTTCTGTCGGAACTTTAAGCTTCTCTTTTACTTCCACGGCCTTTTGTAATGCTGGCATGCCAGCGCAAGCCATTACTGTTACTATGTTTGCTTGATATTCTTCCACTACTTTTGTCTCTCCGTTAGGGTCCTGGACTGCACCAAAATATACCCCAATTCTATTTCCAACGGTATTAGGAATATCGCAAAGTTTTGGATCTGCCATCACTCTCCCATATTGCTTAATAGAATAGATGCACTCTCTCGGACCAATCTTGTCTAACAAATCGTTCGCCTTAAATCCATATACTTGTCCTCTTAGTTCCTGCATAATCAATGATGCTTTCTGTTCCTCTACATTATCCAAAGCTACGATAATTCTTTTCTCTCCCATTTTTTTCTTTTTCACCTCCTAAATTTTTTCATCCTATTAAACCTTTACTCTATATTTCATTCAACTCATATGTTATTCAAAAGGTTCTATTTTCTTCCTATCAAACCCTTAAGATTGTGTCAAGGATTGAGAATTAAAAAAAGGACACATCTTAACGCCCAATCCAAAAATTAACGAGAACATTTCTCGTTAATTTATTGCTACTATTTCGAAACCAGCGAGTTCCCTTTTATATTTTAACCAACCATTAACAAACTCTTTACAGCCTTTTGTCCCTTCCATTGTTTTCGTTAAAAATTCTCGATTGGTTAATGAGGAAAAATTTGTATTTCCCAAATAATCTGGATAACTGGACCATCTGTATTTTGCCTCTAAAAACTCCATTGCCTTTTTTAAATTTTTAATTCCCTTTTCTTTCCAATGAGGAAATATAATTGCAACTGGATTTGTATGAATATAAACAAATACTGTCTTCAGCTGCTCATTATTCTCAATAAGGACTATTTTGTATCTTCCACCAAATAGATGACCTTTTCTTTCATATTTCTGATTATAGTAAAGCCCATATCCTGCACCGATCTTTCTCATAAATTTACTAATCCCGCCTTCTCTTAGCTGGCGAACCAGCAAATGAATGTGATTTGGCATCAAACAAAAAGCTAAAATTTCTACTAACATTTTTCTCTTTTCCCTTCCTTTCTTTTCTGCCAATTTAACGAGAACATTTCTCGTTAAATTAGATACTCTAAAGTGTTGAGCAACACGAAAATTTGATGGAGCGGGATTTTCGTCATTAAATTCAAACAAGTCATGAATTATTCTTAAATAATCATAATCATCAATGAAAAGATTTGAGCCCTCTACTGCTCGTAATACAATATGATATATCTGACCATTAATTAATAGGGGTCTTTTTATTGACATATATTTTAATTTAACGAGAAATGTTCTCGTTAATATTAATATAGCAAAACATAAATGGTATGGCAATAAAAAATATGGCAATAAAAACAATAAAAAAAGGGACGTATAAACGTCCATAGTTTTTATTTTCTTATCTTCTTTATTTTTTGGACAAGTTTTTCTGCTTCTTTCTGATGTAATCTGACAATCCAGGTTGGTTTCCAGGGTTGGAAAAAATGAACACTGCCAAAACTTACTGCATCAGCTCCGGCCCAGAAAAACTGCTGACAATCTTTCCAGTTATAAATTCCTCCGCCACCAAAAATCGGAATATCTATTTCCTGTCTCATTTCAGAAACTACTCGCAGGGCAATCACTTTTATCCGTTCACCTGAAACGCCTCCATATTTTGCTTTCAGTAATGGTCTTCCTGTCTTCGGATTTAGGAGTAAACCCCTAATAGTGTTTATTGCGTGAACAGCATTTATGCCAATATCCTCTGCTATATGCGCTCTTGTTAAGTAATCTCCTTTTATACTTAGCTTTACTATTAAAGGATGCCTGCTTGTTTCTCTGCATTGCTTCATCAGCTTTCCAAAAAGAAGAACATCTTTTTCCCAGTCAATTTTAACACTAGGACAAGAGACGTCTATTTCAATGGCTATTATTGCTAAATCATTCAACCGCCTAATCATTTCCAGATATTCTTCTATGGAAAACCCTCCGATAGAGACAATTTTGGAAACTTCCTCTGTTTTTGGATAAACATCGTTAATATAGTTCTCAACGCCGATATTCCACCAACCAAAAGCGTTAATCCATCCGCCGGGAATTTTCCGCAAAACTGTTGGCCGTTTCTTTATTATCTGAATACCCCAAAGTATCTGTTCTGAAATCCCATCAGGTTTTACTGGACTAACTCCAAAATTTCCTTGTCGCTGTTCCAATGTTAAAGTTCTGGTTGTTATTGCCCCAAATATAGTGGGATCAATAAACAGTTTTTGTTTAGAACCATAAGCCAAAGCCCCGGAAGAAACAAAAAGCCTGTTCTTCACTTTTATCCCATTCAGATTTGTCATCTTATCACCTCTTTTTTTTAGTCAAGCGGGATATTTAATTTGAAAAGAACTTTTTTCCGCTTGCTATCTTCTGTTTAGCAGATTTTCAAACCCTGTCAAATTTTTTTGAGTGTGCTAAAAAGGAGATAACAGAACATTATATTAAAAAATATGGAAACAAAAGGAGGTGTAAAGGATGGAAAAAATAATAGAAAATGTGGTTAATCCTGCGTCGCTCAGTATTTTAGCAATAGCAGTAATTGCTCTATATGTTGCCTACCAAAAACAAAAGATTGATAAATCAGCGATAATCAGTACTGGAGTAGTCGGTTTGCTGTGTCTATCAGCCGGCGGCTGGAAATGGGCAATGCCTTTGGTGATGTTTTTTGTAGTCGGCAACATCGCTTCACATTACAAAAAACAACTCAAAGAATACCGAGAGGTAGCACAGGATCCACGAACTTGCCTGAATGTAGTGGCGAATGGAGGAGCAGCAACACTATTTAGTGTTTTCTATATTACAGCGAGATTTACGGGAGATAATCCTATCCACTGCCAACTCTATTTTTTAGGGCTGATGGCAGCGATGGCAACGGCTGCTGCTGATACTCTTGGAACAGAAATAGGGCAAACTTCCAAAGGAAAACCTCGTTCAATTATTACATGGAAGCGAGTAAAAGTCGGAACTGCCGGTGCAGTAAGTACGAAAGGTCTAATGTCTTTCTTGCTGGGTTCAACTATAATTAGCGGGCTTCTCTTGGTCTGGGGATATCCAATAACCATATTCGGAATCTGCGTTATCAGTGGATTTCTTGGAGCAGTGTTAGACAGCGTTTTCGGCTCTACTTTGGAACAGTGGAAATGGAAATTCCTTAGGCACTATGATACAAATATAAATAACCTCATAACGACTTTGACGGCCGGAATTATAGCAATGACATTAGCGACTATTCTATAAGTATCAGCCCAAAATAAATAATCTCGCAAATCTTTTTGCGAGAATTTTTTTAGTATCCTACGAATTACAGTTCCAGCGTCAAAATCTCCAATGCCAATCTTTTATTAACATTGGTGGTAGAAAGCAATAATTTTGGAGTATCAAAATCCGATTTCGATAATATTATGGTAAAAATTCTTTTATTTCGCTTCTAAACTTGATTCTGGTTCGAACTCCTCACCCTTAATAATGGTTAGTTTGATTTTCAATTCCTTTAATCGCTCTTGAGCGCCAGGACCTATTTTTTGGGTAATGACTTCATCTGGGTTAAGTGATTTAGCGAACCTCATACCACCGCCCATACCTTCTTGAAAAAAGGGATTTTGAACAACTTGTTTCTCTAAAATGCGGCCGGCACGGTCAGCTTCGCGGTCCACCAGTAAATATTCCGGCGCTCCAAAATCTGAATAAAATTTTCCATCTTTAAAAGGAATAATTATCCTATAACCTTTTTTCTCTGGTCCCAAAGGCAGGACAAACTGCTGGCGAAAACCAAATCCTTTTCCCCATCTTGGCTTGATATACCCTTGCCTTGTTTTATGGGATTCAATCTGAACAACAATATATTTCAAGTTTTTAATTCGCTCTAACAAATCTTTTTGTAATTTTTTAGACACTTTTTCTGCTTCTTCTACCTTTAAACGGGCATCCAGCTTAATAGTGATTTCCGCAGAAGTAATTTGCCCAATCTTTCGGGTTTTTAGAGAAGTCAAAGAAATATCTTTTTGCTGAAGATATTTTTTAATTATTTCTTCTGCTTTTTCATCTCTTATCCCTATTAAATTATCTATTACTTCCCGACCTAAACTATAACTTTTTTTTAGAATATATAAACCAATAAAAATAGCGAGCAACCCATCAGCATATAAAAAATAACCTGAACCTAATGACGCGATTAACAAGCCAGCCAAAACACCGACTGAAGAAATAGCGTCAGCCCGGGAGTGTCCGGCATCAGCAATTAAAGCCAAGGATTCTTCTTTTCTGCCATATTTTAATTTCAAGCGAGCCATTGCTTCGTTGAGAAAAATGGAAACAACCA
Source organism: Candidatus Nealsoniibacteriota bacterium (assembly GCA_030612885.1). GTDB lineage: Bacteria > Patescibacteriota > Minisyncoccia > Minisyncoccales > JAGMDC01 > JAGLYZ01. The sequence continues at coordinate 7,957 of JAUWMZ010000002.1, read as the reverse complement.
CTACAATAATTCCTATGGAACCTAATTGGATAACATTTTTGCTAATAATACTTCCCAAGCCTTCATAAATAATCCAGACAGCTGAAATAACTAAAAGAATAACCACTCCCAATCCGCTGATGGTCTCAAGAGCATAATGGCCGTAGGGATGCTCTATATCAGCTGGTTTCTTGCCCATCTTAATACCGATATAAACACCTAAAGAAGATACAAAATCAGTGGCTGAATGGATACCGTCAGCTACTAAAGCAGCGCTGTTAATCATAAAACCAACCACTAATTTACTAATGCCTAAAAAAATATTAGCGAAAATACTAATAATTGATACTGATTCTTTGTTCATATTTCATTTCTTTAATTGTTTTTTTATATCCTCAACTTCTTTCTTAATAAATTCTTCAGACATTTTTAAGGCGTCTTTTAATTTATCGTGGACTTCTCTTTCTCTTTTAGTTAAGCCAGGTTTTTTATTAAAGTATTCAATTTGTTTTTCTGTTTTCTTTCTTAAGGTTTTGAAATTAGCCTGAAGGACCGTCTCTACATCCTTGGTTTCTTCTCTAATTCTTTTTTTCCAAAGAGCGACTTGATACCGAGCATAAAAAATAATTAATACTAAAACTACAATTAAAGCCGCAAGGGTGATAATCACCGTGAGATAATCTATAGCTATTTCGCCAAATTTTATTATAGTCGGTAAAGAAACAGCTATTGTAATTTTCTCTGTTAAATTACTTTGAGCGCCTCTATTATCAATAATCTTTGCCCAAACTTGATAAGTCCCTTTATCTAAACTTTTATCATAAACGAAAACCCAATTTCCTTCCTTGTCTGTTTTTACATCTCCTGTTATTGTTTCCTCTCCTTCTTCTTTAATCAATACTTTAATCGTGGCCTCTGGATATTGAGAAGTTCCTTTAATTGTTAAAATATCCCCTAGTTGAATTATTTGAGAAAAATCAGTAATAATTGGTAGCTCTATTGGCTCTATTATAATATCAGTAGTAGCCGTTGTTGAATTACTAGCCATATCAAATGCCTTTACGATTATAGTATGCATCCCAGGTTCTTGAGCAGGTATTTTATAGGAATTGCTCTCTACAGCTGCTGCAGTAATTGATACAGCATCATTTTCACCAATTTTTACTTCATAATATTCTATTCCAGAAAGAGAATCAGTCGTTTGAAAATGTAAAATAGGACTGGGATTAGTAGAATCTCCTTTATCATCAACTTTTATTTCAAACGGCTGTGGTGGTTCAGTATCAATTAAAACTTTTTTATGAATAATTCCTCCCCAGCCCTGCTCATTTTTAAATCTAATGTGAAAATACCAAGCTCCATCTTCAAGGTTCTCAATTTTCTTTTCTGTAATTGAACCGTAAAGAATTACAGGAAGAGAAAAGGGTATTTTATTTATCAATAACTTCACGGCTGTAACATCAGAAGGAACTTTCCAAGAAAACTCTGGATTATTGTTGGAATACCATTTATTTGACTCAGAATGAGTAGAAGAAAAAACCACTGGAGCAAATGGAACTCCTCCTGGCGTTGCTGGAGGAATATATTCTGATTCAGGGGGAACTTCCTCGCTCGGCGGAATAGTGATTTTCGCTTTTAATGTATAAACACCGCCAATTATATTATCTAAAACATTTGTCCCTTTGCCATCTGCTGCTAAAACAGAACCAGAAGAAAAATTAACCTGAGCCGAAGCAATAGTTTTTGATTTAAAAGTAATAGTAATAATAGTTCCTGAATTGCCAGTAAAGCTATCAGGCGTTCCACCACCAAAAACTATATTTCCCAGGGAATTGGAAAAACTTGGTTCACTGGTCCAAAAACCAAAAATTGAATTGTTTTTAGAAATTTTAATCACTTCAACCTCATCTGGATTAAAAACCAAATTTCCTTCAGCTGCATTAATTGCCTGGCCACTGCTGTTAACTTTAACTTCCACTAAAAAACTATCTCCAATAGCATAAGTCCCACTGGAAGGAGATAGATATAAAGAAGCACTACCGGCTAAAGCCGGCTTTGCTAAACCAACACTAAACAAAAACGCTAAACCAACACTAAACCAAATTATTTTTTGAATATTTTTTGCCATATTCCCCAAATGATTATTCCAAAAGTAATCAAAATTATCAGCCAATAAGGAAATGGTTTCTTTATTTCTGATGGTAAGTACTCAGCAATTCTTTCATTTCCTGCCTTATCAACTGCTTTTACCTTTATTATACTCTGAAGTGTCTGATATTCCAATAAATAAGGGCTTTCTATCTTTTTCCAATCTTTCTTCCCTTCTTTAATTTCGTAATAATCAACACCTGTTTGTTTATCAACAGTAAAAAAAGTGACAAAATATTTTCCTTCAAAAATTGCTGATTCTTGACAAATCTCTATTTCAAATGGCTCAGGCAGAATATTGTCTTTTTTAATTTCCTCCTGCCATTCATCTTTAGGAGATTCTAATTTCTCTATAATTTCGAAAACAGCTCCTCTAGTATCAAGTTTTGCTTTTGTTCCCAAGCCATCATTTAAAAGAACTTGAGAGGTAGTTAAAAATTTTATTTCTGCCAAATTTTTTCCTGGCTCTTCCACTATCATTCTATGTACTCTAAATATCATCTTACCCAAAGAATCACTCGGTCCTGGATCACCAGGAATTCTCCCGCAATAGCCACCAGGTATTCCTCCACTAAAGGATAATAAACCACACGAATCTCCAGGTTCATCACACGAAACCACACTAAAATTCGGTTCTTTGACCCATAAAATTAGAATAGAATTTCCTTTGTTGAAATCAATTGCCTTTAAAATATCTTGAGAAAAACTTATTTCTGCTTCAATAGTATTAATACACTCTCCCTCGGTATCTATTTTTATATCTACTACAAAAACATCACTTGCCTGATATTCTCCTTCAGCCGGTTCCAAATATAATTTAACTGCTAAAGTAGAAACAGGGAATAAAAGAAAACTAATCACCAATGCTGCAGTAGTAATTTTAAATTGTTTGAAATTTAGGATTTTGGTCATTGGGATTTAATTAGAAATTAAAAATTAGAAATTCCGCCCGAGAGTAGCGAGGTACGGCATTATCCAGTCCAATAATACATCATAATGCTAAAATCTACTAAATTTACTTTGCCGTCCTTATTTTGGTCAGAGTAGGGATCGTCTTTCCCCCACCAATAAAGCAAAATACTAAAATCAATTAAATTTACTTTTCCATCGCCATTTGAATCAGCATTAGGGCAAATGACTTCTGGTAATCCTTCTCCTATGTAAAAACCTAAAACCTTGGAATAAGAACTTGATAAACCTTCAGGACTTCCAGCTTTAGCCCGAGCAGTATGAAGACCTTCTTCTAAAATAGTGGTAGTAAAAGAATGTGACCAATCGCCTTTTTCAGTCGCATCTACTTTTTTGATTATTTCTAATGATTCAACTGAAATGGTGATTTCACTTTCTGGAGCAGTTTGCCCATAAATATCCATGGTTTCTCCTTTTTGAAGTTTTACTTTTGAAAGTTCAATTGTCGGAGGCAAAAAAATATCACTGATTGTGGTAGTCATTCCTGAAGATATATTAGTGGTAAAACTGAAGGTAATAGATCTTCTTTCTTGTTTATCTTTTGCCCAAAGAGAAAAAGTCCAAACCCCGGAAGTAATATTAGTGATTTCCACATTAAAATTTGCTTGAGAATCTGCTTTTTCAGTAATTATCACTTTTCCATCCTTTAAAACAGTAACAGAAGCATCAGGATATGCCCTTCCTTGAAGAATAACTTTAGTGCTTCTAGAAGGCAGAGGCGCACCGCCTCCGCCTCCGCCTCCGCCTCCATCACCACTCGGTGTTGCTGAAACCTCGTTTGATTTGGCTAAGGTAAAAATGCCAGCAAGCGCTTTTAGTTTAAAAAAATATGTCGTGCCGTTCGTCAATCCGGTTTTTGTGAAAGAAAGGGTATTGCCGACAGATTCAAAAGTATAGGGGCCCCCAGATATCGTTGCAGTACCTACCTGATAATCTGTGATATTAGCCAAGCTAGCCTCAGAAGCGGTCCAACTTAAGATTACCTGTCCATTGCCAGCTGATGCTGCTAATATTGGGGAGGTGGCTACAGGAAAATAAAGAAAACCAGCCCGGTGGATAAAATTCGAGCTGGTACTCTCTACTTTAATTCTCGGCCCGGTAGTTGAAAAATATTCAAAACTGGAAGATGTAGATCTTCCTCCTTCAGTCGTAATCACTGGATTACGTAATATGAAACTGTCGCTTGTGTAATCCTCTGCCCAAGCTGAAGGAATAAAGCTACTTGAAGACAACAAAATAAAACTCAATACCACAAATAAAGCCCTTGTGGTATTTTGAACAACTTCTTGTGACACTCTGATTAGTTCCATAATTCATAACATTTATTACATTTATTCCTCAGGAGGTGTAGGACTTGGGGATTGGGCGTTGCCTATATTCACTGGAGCTATCTCAATGACTTTATCGCTAATAGGATCATAGAGAATGGCTTTTCTAGCATTTGGGTAAATTAATACTTTATCCCCATTTTTCGCCTTAGCAAAAAATGGTTGATCCTTTAAACGTTCTGCATCAGAAACTGTTGCAATGGTCGGTTGTTCTCCTTCTGGCAAAACAACCAGTCGCCCTACCTTATCCAGAAGGGTTTGTGTTTCCTCTTGGATTTTCTTCTGAGGATCCTTTTTCAATTCAGCGAGCTCCTTATAAAAGAAACCGGCAGATCCAGCAGCAGCTACAAAAAGAATAACTAAGATAATCGCAATACCTACAAGGGGATTTCTTGTGTTCTTCATATGCAAACTTCAGAACCGTCTCAAAGGCCTTACGAAATAGACCTTAGAGAGGGCTTTTAATAATTTTCCTTTTATAATTTCGACCTTTTTGCTTGTTTATAAGAAATCCTATTCAACAATTGAGACTATTATATATTGTATTACACTTTTAAATTTTCTCAAAAAACATTTAATATCTATCAAGCGTCGAGTTTTGTCTCAAGCTCTCCATCCTGGGATTGATTAGCTATAAATTAAGATTCTGTTTCTGGTTCTGGTTCTGGTTCTGGAATGGCTGTAATGGGTTCAGGAATAGGTTCGACTATAGATTCTGGTTTTGGCTCTGGTTCAGGCTCAGGTTCAGGGTTACAAAGATCGTTATACCAATAACCTCCAGTTCCAGTACATTCTGATTGATTGACACATAAATCAAGGTTTTCTGAATCACAAACTGGTTCTGGTTCTATCTCTGGTTTTGGCTCAACTCCATCTTCAGAAGAAGTTGTTGTGTCAACTGGAGGAATGTCTGGAATTTCCTGTTCTGGCTCTGGTTCTGGTGCTAGTGCTGGTGCTGTTTCGAGTTCAGGAGTTGGTTCATCAGGAAGTATATCTATATTTGAGGACGAAGTAAACACATTAGCATCTTTCACTGCAAGAGCTATCCAGCTAAAACGGATATCTGTCGGCGCTACCTTATTAAGCAAAATTGTAAATCCTTTCGTGCTCTTTCTGGTTATGACATACTGAATATCATTCGCAAAAATTATCTCTTCTTGCTCATTTGTAAGCTCAGGATTATTAACCTCCTCCAGAGAAATCGTCGCGCTTACTACCGGCGCCTCAAGATACTCTTCACTAAATAGCACCTTAGCTTCCCGTTCTCTTTCTTTAACCACCAGGAATCCACCGCTATCAGAGTTAAAGTAAGGTCTACCAAAGAAAATAGTGTCGCTTACGAAACTAACGGCTTCCCCAATTGAATTTACTGTATCAACTACTAACCCTCCCTCAAAGACAGCAGGGCCTAAAAGAGTCAAACCACCATCTAAATTCAGGGAAGAAATATTAAGTTCTACCTGAGTTTCCAAAATTGCAAAACGATTGTTTAACTCCTCAACTGCAGTGCCTTGTTCATCCAAACAGGTCTCAACTAAAGTTAGAACATCATCGGTTGATAAGAAGCGCTCTTCAAGCAACTGAATTTGCTCGCCAATTTCGTTTAGCTCTGGAGCTATAAGCGCTTCTGTTATTACTTTGTTAACCGTTATTTCTCCTGTAAATGAAGCATTGCCATGTACAGTCATTGCTCCGCTGGCTACTATATCATTTACGAATTGAACGTTGTTATTAAAAGTCACACTCTCATCAAAAGTAACTGCTCCCATAAATTGCGCTGGACCTGCTGTTGTCAGCGCCCCCTGAACATCTAAAATGTCAGCAATTTGTACATTTTGTATGCTTGTATCTTCTTCTGACGTTGAAAGTTCTTCTATTTCGCTTGAAATAGTAGAAATTTGTTCAGTGATAAACTCAAGCCCAACTATCTGTTTAGCACTTACTTTTGAAGCCGTTACCTCACCAGCAAAAAACGCATTTCCTAAACTATCAAAAGTGATCACAGGAACATTTTCTTCTGTTTCAGATAAAGACGCTTCTGCGTTATTGATTGTAAATTTACCTTCATTTCCTAAGTATAAAGCAAGATCTTTGCCCAAAGCGGTTTCCATTTCGTCAACCACTAAGGTTTGCGTTACTACGCGAGGAGTAATGATTTCCAGCCCTGCGGCTAATCTGTCTGTAAAAATTTCTGAAAGATTGGTTTCTGTAATATCTTGTTTTCGACTCACGAGTTCAGCTAATAATAGCCTTCCGAAGTCCATTCCTGACAAAGCATTATAACCATCTTGATTAGCACCATTAGAGGTTAAAAGAGTATTTAATCTTGCGCCACTTGAATAGCTAGTATGCACAAACATAAGAATTAGTCCAGTTTCTCCTTCAGAACCATCAAAGCTTTCAAGCGCCTTACCGATAACCTGACCTGCTTTTATAGATTTCGTAGCCACCCCTGGAATCGAAGAAGAAGTTAACAGGTCGCCCTCTGAAATAGGTCCGTTCTCCAAATTTACTTTAACTCGCACACGACCAGCAAGCGCAACTGGCTGAGGGTTTAAGGCAGCATCCAAAATCTCCTTACCCATATAAATACCTGGGCTTTCAGAAACTACTCCAACAAGATTATTTGTTTGTGTTGCTTTTTCAACTATTGAGATGCTTTGAGGACCAAGTTCTGATTCATAAACTAATGAATCAGAACTTATAGCAACTACGTCTCCTGGCTCAACTCCTTCTTTTGTCTCATACCACTCGGCAAGGTCGGAACCAGCAGTTCCAGAATATTCCCAGACAATCACTATTCCCGTGCCTCCTGCGCCAGATGTATTGCCCGAATCGCATGCACCACCACCACCACCACCAGTATTTGCCTCTCCCGCAGTACCATTCCCAGTCTGATTACAGCCTGCACCAGCTCCACCAAAGATAGATTCACCACCGTCTCCTCCTATATCATCTGAAGCAGATCCAGTACCTCCGTCGCCTCCAGTTAAATTAACATCGCCATTAGATCCTGCTCCACCAGTTCCACCAGCAGCATTCTGTGTGCCTCCGTTCCCTCCTGCTGCCGTAAGCATAGCAGCTGTACCAAAATCTGATGTTCCACCGTTCCCGCCAGCGCCTGCGGAACCAGCAGTTCCTCCTATACCAACATTAAGACCCTCGCTACTTGTCTCGGTTACATTAATAATTTCTGCGGAATATCCACCGCCGCCACCTCCTCCTCCTCCATCAGAGTTGGCGTTAGGTTCACCGCCGCCGCCGCCGCCGCCGACTACCTCAACAAGTACATGGGTAACTCCTTCTGGCTTGGTCCATGTACCGGCCCCTGTGGCAGTAAACACCTGCACAGATTCCAAGCCACCCGTACCGCCTGCTCCTGTAGCATCTGCTTTCCAGTAAAGAGTGTCAGTGTCCTTGTCATAAGCAAGGTGATAATCATCTTCTGAATCTGTTGGAAGAGTGTCTGTATCTATAAGATATTTTACCTCGTCGTCATCATACCAGGAGAACCAGCCATCATCTACGTTGGC
>JAUWMZ010000003.1 GCA_030612885.1 Candidatus Nealsoniibacteriota bacterium | reverse complement strand
GTTCAGAAAATTTTTGCCGTAAATTAGGCAGGCGGGGCTTCGCCCCGCCTGCCGATTCTCATTATTTTTTCAGGTCTTTTTTCTTGCTCTGATGAATTAAATTTGGTAAGATAATAGAGAAAGTTTGAAAGCGTTTAATTTGAGCACTATGTTATTTGCTCTAATCATAATACTTTTAGGGGTAATATTTCTGGCAAAAAACTTGGGAATTATTACTACTCAAACTTGGGGCATTACCTGGCCTTGTATTTTGATTTTGATTGGTGTCTGGCTTCTTATCATGAGATACGAGTGGAGAATTAGAAGAAATAAATTCGTAGAAAAAGTTTGGAGAATTATTGAAAGGTAATTAAAATGAAAATATGCGGATAGGAATTTTTACTAATATATATCTGCCAATTATTAGTGGGGTTGTTACGATAATAGAGAATTACCGGCAAGAGTTGGAAAGGCAAGGCCATCAAGTTTTTATTTTTGCGGCAGAGAATCGCGGTTATAAAGATGAAAATCCGCGAGTTTTCCGTTTTAAATCAATAGACCTTAATTACAAAATTTCTTATCCTTTGCCTATAATTTCTTCTTCGCGCATTAGCAGGATAATTAAAAAAATAAATTTAGATATTGTTCATTCACAGCATTTTTTTGTTTGTGGACAGATCGCTTGGTATTATGCTAAAAAATTTAATGTTCCTTTGGTCTTTACACAACATACCCGTTACGAATATTACACCCACTATGTGCCTTATCTGCCCCAAGAAATAAGCAAACCACTTGCTTTATCACTTCGTGCTTTTTATGCTAATTTCTGCGATGCCGTAATTGCTCCTACTGAAGACATTAAAAACTCTCTTTTAAAATATAAAGTAAAAACACCAATATTCATTCTCCCTTCAGGAATTGATTTAGATAGATTCAGTCAAGCAAACGGCAAGGCGATAAGGGAAAAATATAATATAAATGAGGATAAATCCGTATTATTAACAGTTGCTAGATTAGCACCAGAAAAAAATATTTCTTTTTTACTAAAGTCATTTAAAAAAGTTAGTTTTAAAAATCCTAATATTTATTTTATAATAATAGGGGATGGTCCTTCTAAAAAAGCATTAATGTCTGAAAGCGATAAATTGGGATTAAAAAATAAGATTATATTTACAGGCAAAGTAGATTGGCAGAAAATCCCTTCTTTTTACAAAGCAGCTGATATTTTTCTTTTTAGCTCTTTTTCAGAGGTTCAGCCAACTGTTATTACTGAAGCAATGGCTTCTGGTCTTCCTATTGTAGCTATAAAAGCTTCTGGAATAAAAGATGCTGTCATAGATGGAGAAAATGGTATTTTGACTCCCAATAGCATTGATGAATTTAGCAAGAAGGTTCTAAAATTAGTAGATAATAATGAATTAAGAAAAAAGATTTCAGAGAAAGCAGAAAAAATGGCTAAGAATTTTTCTGCTGAAAACGCTACAAAAAAACTTTTTAACCTTTACCAAAAATTAATAATCCAGAAGAAAAAAAGCTATAAATCACAAATTTTAAATCAAAAATGAAAAACTCCAACTATTTTAAAATGTTAAGAATTAAAGATACGGTTAAATTTTTTTTCTGGATTCCGCTTGCTGGAGCAATATTAACCAATGTTTCTTTAAATAATTTTGTTCTCATTGCTGTTATTTCTTTCTGCACTGTTTCTTATGCTTTTGTAATAAATAATTATTTTGACGTAGAAATAGATAAGAAAAATTCAAAGAAAATCAATTCAAAAAGCAATCCATTGGCTCAAGGACTTGTGACCAAGAAAGGTGTTTTAACTCTTTCAGGAATATTATTGCTCATTCCTATTTCTTTATCCTTATTTATGAATTTTATTGGATTTATTTTTGTTTTATTATCTATTTTTGGCGCTACTCTTTATTCAATGTCTTATATCCGTCTTAAAGAAAGAAATATTGTTGATATAGTAAGCCATGGCGTTGTATTCGGCCCTTTTCTTTTTTTAACCGGAGTGTTCCTGTCTCAAGAAATGATTAGTATGCCTTTATTGGCAATTTCATTTTTGTTCACTATATTGAGCGCCAATGTTCTTTTAGCGCATCAAATAATGGATTATGAAGAAGATTTAGGCAATACAAAGACAACTGTGATTAAAATCGGCAAGAAAAGAAGTTATTTATTACTGTTTATTTTTTTAATTATTGCTTTATTATTGTTTGAAATAATAATATTGAAATATTATTCAAATGCTCAACTGTGGTTTTTTTATTCTGCTTTATTACTTTTAATATTTTGGTGGCTTCCGTTTAAATTAATCAGGCAGCTTGGAAAAGAGAAAATCAAAGACAGATTTATGGAAGGGTTGCTTTTACCGAATGTGATTTACGAGAATAGAATAAAAGTTTATCAGAATAAAATCAAGAAAATATTTTTTGAATAAACTCTCTTAGCTTTATGAGAAAGATTATATTTTTCTCTTTATCTTTATTAATAGGTTTAATCCTTTTTTTTATTGCCTTTAAAAAAATAGGGCTTGAAAATATAGTTTCTGCTCTTTCCAATATTTCAATAACACAGTTCTTTTTTGTGTTTGGAGTTATTGTCTTTAGTTTTTTAGCTGGGACTCTGCGGCTAAAAATTATATTAAAAACTCAATTATCTGAAAAAATTTCCTTTTTAGATGTTTTAATAGCTCGAACTGTTGGTTTTGCTATTAATTATTTGACTCCGATTATTTTTGCCGGAGGCCAGCCGTTTAAAGCATATATTATTAAAGAAAGAACAAAGGCCTCTTTAGATAAAATTATTATTTCCATTATTATAAGCGAAGCTGTTTTTCTAAGTATATTATTTTTCTTTATTGTTTTAGGGGTATTGTTTTTATTTCTTTCTTTTAATTTACCTTTTATTTTTGAAATTATAATTTCTGGAATAACTTTTTTTTGCTTCCTTATATTTTGTCTTTTTTATTCCCGCATAATTAGAAAATCTCCGGATAAAAAGGGATTTTTCACATTCTTTATTGAGTTCCTCCGTTTAGATAGACTAGGTCTAATAAATGGAGTGAAAACAAAGATTGCTGACATTGAAACAGAAATTTTTTATTTTTTCAAACATCAAAAAGCTAAATTAATAATAGTTTCTTTTTTAACCCTGCTCGAGATTTTACTTTTAATTTTATCTTATTGGCTGATAATATTATTTTTAGGCGATAAATTGGGCATTGGAGAGATTATTTCAATAAATGCTTTAATAGATTTGGTTTATTTTATACCTATTCCAGCTGCCTTAGGAAGTTTTGAATGGAGCCAGGCATTGATTTTTGATATTTTTGGTTTAAATTTAAATACAGGGATTGCTTTTAGTTTGATAGTAAGATGTTTTAGTTTAATTATGGCTGGATTAGGCATTCTTTTACTGATTCACTTTGAGATAAAAACTTTAACCGAAAAAATAGGAACAATTCTTCAAAAATTCATCACTCTCCTGAAAAATTTTAGATAAAATAAATATACGAAGACGGACTTCGCCCAATCTCACCAATTTATTTTTATGACTAAAATAATTTTAGCTACAACCTCTCCTTATCGCAAAGAAGCATTTGGATGTTTAGGAATTGATTTTGAAATAGAAGGGAGTAATGTTAATGAATCTCAAGTAGAGAGAAATAATCCCGAAGAATTAGTTAAAACACTATCAAAATTAAAAGCTGAAGCAGTTGCCAAAAATTATTCTGATGCTATTGTAATTGGGATGGATTCAGTCGGGTATTTTAATAATCAAATTCTGGAAAAGCCAAAATCAAAAGAAGAGGAATTTCAGCGACTACAATCTCTTTCAGGAAATAACCATCAATTTTATACAGGAATTTATATGATTAATACATCTTTGGATAAAGTAGTTTCAAAAGTTGTCAAAACAGAGGTATTTATGAGAAAACTTTCAGATAAAGAAATTGAGAAATATCTTGACGAAGATCCTCGTTTCAATACCTTTGCTTTGGGTTATGACCCTTTAAGGCATTCCAGTTCGTCATTTGTTAAAAGAATAGAAGGAAGTTATTACAATCTTTTAGGAGGTATTCCCTTGGAAACAATAGTTGAAATGTTTCCTGAAATCGGCTATAAAAAGGAAGTTTAAATCTTTAATTATGAAAATAACAATTTGTTCATCAGCATTTTTTACAAAAGAATGTTATGAAATCAAGAAAGAATTAGAAAGAAAAAACCATCTTGTTTTTATCTGGTCACCAGAAATTGGAGTGAAGGGTGATACTGTATCTATGAAGGATTTTCACGCAATGAGAAAAAACGATCTCACAGAAGATTTATTGAAACTCAAGAAATCATTGATTGATGAACATATAGAAAGAATAAAGAATAGTGATGCAGTTTTAGTTTTGAATTTTGATAAAAATGACATCAAAAATTATATTGGAGGCAATACTTTTTTAGAAATGGGATTTGCTTATGTTTTAGGTAAAAAGATATTTTTATTAAATCCCATTCCTGGCATAAATTATAAGGAAGAAATAGAGGCTATGAGTCCCATTGTTCTTTACGGGGATTTAAGTAAAATCAGGCGAAGATAAAATCAGGCGAAGACGGACTTCGCCCGGCTAAATTATGCCCATTAGACAACAAGAATTAATAAATAACGAAATCTATCATATTGTGCTCAGAGGAGTTGGCGATTCCTTAATTTTCAAAGACATTAACGATTACTATAGAGGCATTTTTTCTCTTTATGAATTTAATAATATTAATTCAGTAAATATTGGTAAAAGACGTCGTGAGATTCAAACCATAAAAAAATTATCCAGAGAACAAGCCGGGCGAAGTCCGTCTTCGCCTATTTCAGTTAATATTCCTGACAAAAGAGATTTATTAGTAGAAATCTTTACTTTTTGTTTTATGCCGAATCATATCCATTTATTAATTAAACAAACTAAAGATGAAGGAATCACTAAATTTATGAGAAAGTTCGGTACAGGATATGCTAATTATTTCAATAAAAAATATAATCGGAAGGGCTACCTTTTTCAAGGACGATTTAAGACAATTCATATCAAAACCGATAGACAATTAAAAATTGTATTTGTCTATATCCATACTAATCCTATATCTCTTATAGAGCCAAAATGGAAAGAAATAGGTATAAAGAATATGGAAAAAGTAATTGAGTTTTTAAAAAATTATAAATGGTCTAGTTATTCTGATTATCTCGGAAAAAAGAATTTTCCTTCAGTGACCGAAAGGAACTCCATGCTAAAAGCAATGGGAGGAGAACAGGGATGTAAAGATTTTATTGAAAATTGGGTAAAATACAAAGGAGAAATAAAAAAATTTTCCAATTTTGTTTTAGAGTAAAAGAATAAAAAAATAGATAAAAAAGTGAGGGCGGATTTTGCCCAAATTTGGGCGAAGTCCGTCTTCGCCCAGCTTCATCCAATGTACTTGCTTATGGAAATTTTGGAAATTCGGAAAATATTCAAAAGGGAAATAAAGGAAAAAGTAAAAGAAAATTATCAAAAATTTGTGCCTTCATCTCAAAGAATTTATGGAGTGAAGGTTCCAACGTTGAATGATATTGCTAAAAGGATTAAAGAGCCGGATTTTGATTTGGTTGAAAAGTTATGGAAAAGTGGAGTTTTTGAAGAAAGATTATTAGCAACAAAAATTTTAGGCAGAATTTGCAAAAAAGATGCAGAAAAAACACTAAAGTTAATTAAAAAATTTAGCAAGGATATTTCTGACTGGGCAGTTTGTGATACTTTAGCTACCCAAGGAATAAGAAAAATCACTAAAATTAAACAAAAAGAAATTTTTGAATTATCTAAAAAATTAGTTTTATCTAAAAATTTTTGGCAGAGACGGTTCGGGTTGGTTTTGTTGATAAACTTTAAGAAGGATAAAAACCTCAAAAAAAATATTAAGAAAATTCTCAAAAAAGTTGAGCAGGACAAGGAATATTATGTTAAAAAAGCAATTGTTTGGCTAAAAAAAGAATTGGAAAAATATGGCGATAATTAAAAAGAAAGTTCAACAGGAATATTTCAAGGCAGTGACAGAAGGCAAAAAGCGTTTTGAGGTTCGATTAGCGGATTTTAAATGCAAACCTGGTGATATTCTTGTATTGAAAGAGCAGAAACAAGGAACAAAAAAACTTACTGGCAAAGAAGCAAAATGTGAGGTGTTGTACAAATTCAATACAAAAAAGATGAATAAATTTCATACAAAGAAAGAAATAGATAAATATGGGTTTGTGATATTAGCTATACGGAAAAAGTTCAAATTTGAATAATAGAGGTGGATTTTTTTTGAAAAATTTGATACAATATTATTGGAATTATGTTTTTTTTAAAATCAGGAATTAGAAAATCAATAATTCTTTTTTTGTTAATCATTGCTGTATTGATTGGTTTTGGGTTTGGATATTATTTTGGCGAAATTGAAGGAAAGAGAATGGTTTCTCCTTCTAATGAATTAGATTTTTCTTTATTTTGGGAGGTCTATCACACTCTTCAAGAAAAGTATGTTCATCCAGAAGATTTTGATTCTCAAAAAATAATTTACGGAGCCATATCCGGGATGGTGGAAAGTTTAGAAGATCCTTATACTGTTTTTTTTGATCCTGAAGAAGCAAAAATATTTGAAGAGGATGTCAAAGGAGTATTTGAAGGAGTAGGCATGGAAATAGGATTAAGAAGCGGACAGCTAACTGTTATCGCGCCTTTAGAAGAAACTCCTGCCCAAAAAGCAGGATTAAGAGCCGGAGATAAGATTATGAAAATAGATGATACTTTAACTGTTGATATAAGCATAGATGAAGCAGTAAAACTTATCAGAGGTCCCAAAGGAACAGAGGTCTCCCTTACTATTTATAGAGAAGATTGGAAAGAGACAAAAGAAATAAAAATTATTAGAGGCGTAATAGAAATACCTTCATTAGATTGGGAATTACTGGATGATGACATTGCTTACATCAAACTTTATCAGTTTTCTGAGAAAGCAAGTTTTGATTTTAAAACAGCTTCCGAGGAAATTTTAAATTCATCTGCGGAAAAAATAATTCTGGACTTGAGAAATAATCCCGGCGGTTATTTAGGAGTAGCTCAGAATATCGCTGGATGGTTTTTGGAAAAAGGACAAATTGTAGCTATTGAAGATTTCGGCGAAAACAAAGAACAAGAATTTTACAAAGCAAGAGGTACAGAGAAATTTTTATCCTATCCAGTGGTAGTTTTAATTAATCAGGGTTCAGCTTCTGGCTCTGAAATTTTGGCTGGTGCTTTAAGAGACAATAGGGGAGTGAAATTAATCGGTGAAAGGTCATTTGGAAAAGGAACAGTTCAAGTATTAGAAGAATTACGAGAAGGCAGTTTAAAAATTACCATAGCTAATTGGTTAACTCCAAATGGTGAAGTTTTAAACAATAAAGGTTTAGAGCCGGATATTGAGATAGAGATGACCAAAGAAGATTATGAAAAAGAAAAAGATCCTCAATTAGAAAAAGCAATTGAAATTTTAAAGGAAATGTAGTATAATAATTAATATGCGTATAATACTCTTACAAGACATAGATAAACTTGGGAAAAAGCATGACATTAAGGATGTATCTGATGGCTATGCCAGGAATTTTCTTATTCCTAAAGATTTGGTTAAGATAGCAACAGAAAAAAATCTTAAGTGGCTGGAAAATCAAAAAGAGACAATAAAGAAAGAATCAGAAAAAGATTTAAAAGATATTCAAGATATAGCTACAAAAATAGATGGGTTAGAATTAAGTATTCCAGTTAAAATTGGCAAAGAAGGACAGCTTTTTGAATCAATAGCTTCTCAGAAAATTTCTGAAAAATTAAAAGAATTTGGTTTTGAAATTAAAAAAACACAAATTGATTTAAATGAACCAATTAAAGAAACTGGTGAATTTCCGATAAAAATAAAATTTGAACATAATTTAGAAGCAGAAGTAAGAGTAATAGTAACGGAAGAAAAGTAGTAATATGCCAAAATTTATCTTTGTTGCTGGTGGCGTAATGTCTGGTATCGGCAAAGGAGTAGCTACCGCCTCAATAGGAAAAATATTACAGAGCAAAGGATTTAAAATAACAGCAGTCAAAATCGACCCTTATATTAATGTTGATGCCGGGACTATGAATCCCATTGAGCATGGAGAAGTTTTTGTTACCGATGACGGAGTAGAATGTGACCAAGACCTTGGAAACTATGAAAGATTTTTAGATGAAAGTTTATCAACCATTAATTACATTACCACTGGCCGAGTATATCAGGCAGTAATAAACAGAGAAAGAAATTTGGGATATGGAGGAAGATGCGTAGAAGTTGTTCCTGATATTCCTGATGAGGCAATTGCCAGAATATTAAAATCAGCTAAAAAAAATAGAGCTGATTTTGTTTTAATTGAGATAGGCGGAACAGTAGGTGAGTATCAGAATATGTTGTTTTTGGAAGCAGCCAGAATGATGAAGATTAGATATCCAGGAGATGTTCTTTTTATTTTGGTGAGTTATTTACCAGTTCCTAAAATGATTGGTGAAATGAAGACAAAACCAACCCAAAATGCGGTGAGAATGTTAAATGAGGCAGGAATTCAACCAGATATTATTTTAGGTCGTTCTTCCTCTCTTTTAGATAGACCAAGAAAAAAGAAAATTTCTATTTTCTGTAATGTAAATATTAGAGATATTATTTCTGCCCCTGATATTAAATCCATTTATGAAGTTCCGATTAATTTTGAGAAAGAAAATTTAGGCAACCGAATTTTGAAAAAATTTGACTTGAATTCAAAAAAAAGCAATTTAGAAAAATGGGAAAAGTTGGTAAAGGTAATAAAAAAGAAAAAAAAGCCGATTAGAATTGGTATCGTAGGAAAATACTTTGAAACAGGAAAATTTACTTTAATGGATTCATATATTTCAGTAATTGAAGCAGTTAAGCACGCTGCTTGGTTTTATAAAAAGAAGCCAGAGATTTATTGGTTATCAGCAGGAAAATTTGAGAAGGATTCTCGATTTCTAAAAGAGTTGAAAGATTATGATGGTATTATTGTTCCTGGTGGCTTTGGGAACAGGGGAGTGGAAGGAAAAATAAAAGCTATCCAATTTTGCCGAGAAGAAAAAATTCCTTTTTTAGGACTTTGCCTCGGTATGCAGTTGGCTGTGATTGAATTTGCCAGGAATGTTTGCGGTTTAAAAAAAGCTAACTCCACTGAATTTTCAGCCAATTGTCGAATACCAGTAATTGATGTAATGCCGGAACAAAAAGCTCTTTTGAAAGAAAAAAAATACGGCGGAACCATGCGACTGGGTGCCTATAAATGTGAGCTGAAAACAGGTACTAAGAGCTGGAGGGCATACGGAAGGAATAAAATTACCTTTGAGCGTCATAGGCACCGCTACGAGCTAAATAATGAGTTTAGGAATGTTTTAGAAGATAAAGGTATGATAATAGCTGGTATAAACCCAGAAAAGGATTTGGTAGAGATTATAGAACTAAAAAAACACCCTTTCTTTATCGGGGTGCAGTTTCATCCAGAATTTAAGTCAAGGTTTTTAAAACCTCATCCTTTATTTAAAGAGTTTATTAAGGCATCTCTACATTAACGACTTTAGCGATTCTTTGGCTTTTGTCGAATTTTCTTTTTCTTCTTGTAGCAAACTTAATAATCCCTTCTTTTAAAGCATAGAGAGTATCATCTTTACCTTTTTTAACATTTTTTCCAGGAAGAAACTTTGTTCCGCGTTGACGGATGATAATATTTCCTACTTTTACTTTTTGACCATCTGTTAGCTTAACTCCTAAATATTTTGGTTGGGAGTCCCTTCCTAATTTTGTTGCGCCAGTAGCTTTTGTCTTTGCCATGAAATCATTTAAACACCTAAACATATTAACATTTTTGATTTTATCTTTTGTTAGTATGTTAGTATGTTAATATGTTTAGTATGATTGTATATGCTATCAAAATTATCACAGTTTGTCAATCCATTCGGCAAGCTCAAGATTGACAAAGAAGATATGGTTCTCCTCATTGGTGTTATCTTAATTTCTTTACTTTCTTTTGCTATGGGATACATAATAGCTCAACAACAAGAAAAAGAACCAATTCAGTTTGAACAAATAAAAACTAATAATAACTTATGAGAATTGTCATTGTTGGAGCAGGTATTGCAGGATTATATCTTGCCTGGAAATTTTCTCAAAAAGGCGAGGAGGTAACTGTTTTTGAAAAAAAAGGAAAAATAGGAAAAGAAGCCTGTTCAGGCCTTTTTAGCGAAAGAATCCTTGACTTTATTCCAGAAAGCAAGAAATTAATTCAAAATGAAATCAAAGAAGTATTGATTCACTTTCCCAGAAAAACTTCAAAGATTATTTTTAAAAAAAGTTTTTTCGTAATAGATCATTATAAATTAGATAATTTAGTGGCCCATCTAGCTCAAAATTCAGGAGCGAAAATTATTTTAAACCATAAGATAGATAATTTTCCAAAAGAATTTGATAAGCTTATTGGCTGCGACGGAGCAAATTCTGTTATTAGAAAGAAGCTTAACCTTTCAGAACCGCGATTTTTCTTAGCTATTCAAGGATTTTTAGAGAAAGAAGATAATTCTAATCATATAGAAACATGGGCAACTGATTCTGGTTTTATTTGGAGAATTCCTCGAGGAGAAAATATAGAATATGGGATAATGGAGGATTTTAAAAAAGCAAAGAATTATTTTGATAGATTTTTAAAAGAAAAGAAAATTTATCTTCTAAGAAAAAAAACAGCTGTAATTCCTCAAACCTTAATACCGATAATTCCTAAAAATTCTAAAATCACTCTTTGCGGCGATGCAGCCGGCCTTACCAAACCCTGGTCCGGCGGGGGAGTGATATGGTCTTTAATATCAGCTGATATTCTCTTGAAAAATTTTCCAGATTTTATAAAATATAAAAAGGAAGTCAATAAATTTTTCCTGCCAAAGACTATTTTTTCAAAAATAGTTAAAAAAACAGTTTATTTCTCTGGAAAAAATTTTCCCTGGCTTCTGCCAAAAGAGAATAAGATAGAAGGGGATTTTTTATTTTAAAAAAATAGTCAGATTATGAAAAATATACCAAATCATTTAGGCATTATTTTAGATGGAAATAGAAGATGGGCAAAAGAAAAAAACCTGCCTGTTTTTGAGGGCCATAAAAAGGGCATGGAAAAGGTGAAAAAAATTATTAAGGCCTGTAAAAAAAGAGGAATAAAAGTTTTAACATTATTTGTTTTTTCCACTGAAAACTGGAAAAGAACAAAAAAAGAAATTAATTATTTAATGGATCTTATTAAAAGCATTAAGGATATTGCGGAGTTTGACAAATACGGAATTAGGGTTATAATTATTGGTCAAAGGGACAGATTATATAGAGACGTTCAAAAGGCGATAAAAGACGTTGAAAATAGGACTAAAAATAATAAAGCAATGATTTTAAATATTGCTTTAAGCTATGGCGGCAGAGCGGAAATTGTTGAAGCAATAAAAAATATAATTAAAAAGAAAATTTCTTTAAAAAAGATTAATGAAGATGTAATTTCCAAAAATCTTTGGACATCTGATCTTGACTTAATCATCAGGACCGGCAAGGAAAAACGGATTTCTAATTTTTTAATTTGGCAGGCAGCCTATTCTGAAATTTTCTTTTTTGATAAATATTGGCCTGATTTTACTGAAAAGGAGTTAGACAAAGCCCTTAATGAATATTCTAATCACCTTCGCCGCTTCGGAAAATGAATGTTTCACTACAAATCAGTACGATCGTTCTATTTTGTGACGGGTTTAAAATAAAAAAACAGGGGATTTAGCCCTTGTTTTTTTTATTCTTTTAGTCTTTTACCACTGTGAAATTGGCGATGAATTTCACGAAGTTTTTTTGAAGTAACGTGAGCGTATATTTGAGTAGCGCTAATACTCTTATGTCCTAAAAATTCTTGGATTGTTCTTAAATCGACTCCTTGGTTAAGCAAATCTGTGGCAAAACTGTGTCGCATTACATGTGGCGTAGTTGTTATTGGTAGACCAGCAAGTAGGGCGTGCTTCTTTATTTTTTTTTCTATTGAACGAGCGGTCAATCGTGAAGACGTCCCTTTTTTTCTACGATAATTAATAAACAAAGCATCTGCTTTATCATTACGATTTTTAAGATATTTATCTAACCAGAACAATGTTCTTTCTGAGAAATAAACTGTTCGAGCCCTTTCTCCTTTGCCAACAATTCCAAGTTCTAATTCTTTCATGCCAGTTTTTATTTTAATCTGATTTCTATCAAGAGCGACTAATTCTGCTATTCTCATTCCAGTAGAAAAAAGCACTTCTAAAATAGCTCTATCACGTAAACCTTGATCTTTAGATATATTAGGTATGGAGAATAACTTTTCTAACTGTTCTAATGTAAGAAAGCGGACTTGTGTTTCCTCTTTATTTTTTGCTAATTTTATTTTTTCTGCCGGCAAAGACAGAATATCACGCTCGGCAAAATAGTTTAAAAGAGATCTAAGAGCTATTAAATAATAATTCTGGGTAGATTTTTTTAATGTTTTTTTTCTTTTTGAAATATATTGTCTAGAAAGAAAGACACGATATTTCCAAATATGGTCCGGAGTAAGTTCATAAGGTTTTATATTTTCTAATTTATTTATTTTAAGCCAATCCCAAAATTTTTTTAGAAATCTTGTATAATTTTCTTGAGATTTAGATGATAATCCTTTTTCTATATCAAGCCAATCCAAGAAATCTGGTAAATATTGAATTATTGGTATTGAGCTTTTCTCCATGTTTGTTATATTAATAAACTCTTAAGTATAATTATGCGAACTTTCCTATATTAATAATATAACAGCCAAATAGCTGTGTCAATCCTCCCCCTGTGGATATTTATGTCTTATTAGCTACTTAAAAAGCTCTTTAAGTTTTTGCCATAATCCTTTGCTAACTTCAGGGATTTCTTGTTTCATTTCTTGTTTTTCTTTTTCAAATTCTTGTTCAATAACTGGTTTTCTTTCTGTAATTTCTTGACCCAAGAGACCTTTTATTTTATCCAATAAATTGCTAATCCAGGGTTTAATAGTTTCATACCAAATACCTGAAAACCAGTCTACTGCCTCATTAAACCAGGATTTAAGGGTGGAAAAAATACTCTTTAGCCATGGCAAAACCGATGTTTTCCACCAATTAGATACTTTTTCTGCCATTTGCCGCCAAAAAGGTAAAACTTCGTTTTGCCAGATATCCTTCATTATATTAGGCAAGGGTTTAACCAATCTTATTATAAAATCTTTTGCTTCTCCAAAAGTACTCGGAACTTCAACTCCTGTCTGGGCAAAACAAAAACTTGGCAAAATCAAGCCGCTTATCACTACAAGACTTGACAATATCATTATAGTTTTGTATAATCTTAAGTAGTTCATTTAGGAGATGAATGTAAAAAAAATGGAAACAGAAGAAGATAGAAACGGAAGAAAAGGAAGTATAAGAGGAAGTATAGTAAGTATAATGATAAGTATAGCCATTGCAATCATTGTTATAGTTTTAGCAACAATGGGCTATATCAAACTCTGTTAGGAGGTGAAAAATGACAGAAAAAGAATATATGCTGGATAGAATAATAAAAGGACTATTAGTGATTGTATTTTCATTCGCAGCAATCGCTGGCATGGTGTTTTGCTACATAGGAATGAAGATAATACAGATAAGTGTAAGTGACGCTATGGGACTTAAAATATTTATAGGAGTAATGACTATTGGAGTAATAACTATTGTTATAGGTGCACTTGTAGCAATAGCATGTAGTATATTTCTACTTCAGACGATAAAAAATAATAAAAGTTTATGAGGACACTTTTTTAAGTCCTCTCTTTTTTATTTCATTAATTCCTTTGCTTCCCCTATTCTTTTAAGGCACTTTTCTTTGCCTAAAATTTCTGCTATTTCAAAAGGCCCGGCAGAGGCCTTTTTGCCGGTCAGAGCCACTCTCAACGGCCATAAAAGCTTTCCTCTATCCCCTGCTTTTCCGGCTTCAAGCATTAAAACCTTTTCTAAGTTTTCTTTATTAAAATCTTTAGATTCTGTTTTAGACAATATTTTCTCTAATTTGTCAAGAGTATCAAAAACTTGCTTATCATCCATATCTTTCCATTTTAATAAATCTTTATCATACTCTAATTGAGCTTTAAAAAAGAAATCAGTTAATTCAGCAATCTCTGATAAATATCTTAATCGCTCCTGATACGTTTTTACAACTTTCTTTAAATAATCAAAATCAATGATTTCATTGCTTTCCTTTATTTTGAATTCCGGCTTTTCTTCTTCAAACAAAGAAACGGTTTCAGGACAATGAACTCCATCCGGACAATCACCATTGAGCGGCTCTATTAAATCAGCTTTTATTAAATATGGAATACATAATTCTGTTATTTTTTTATCTGATTTCTGGCGGATGTAAAAGCCGTTTAAATAATCTAACCGTTTGACGTTAAAAACCGCCCCTCCTTTTTGAATATTTTCTAAAGAAAATTCTTTAATTAAAGAAACAATATTATATATTTCTCTTTCTGTGCCAGGGTTCCAGCCCAAAAAAGCCATAAAATTAATTAAGGTCTCTGGCAGATAACCTTTCTCTATATACTCGGAAATAGCGGTTGCTCCATGCCTTTTGCTTAATTTACTCTTGTCTGGACCTAAGACTAGAGGCAAATGAGCATATTTTGGTTGGGAAAATCCTAAGGCCTCTTGAATGAGAATTTGTTTGGGTGTATTGGAAATATGATCTTCTCCTCTTATGACATGAGAAATTTTCATTTCAAAATCATCTACAGCAGCAGCAAAATTATAAAAAGGTTTTTTTAGGCCCTTGCTAATAATGAAATCCCCAATTAACTCGGGGTCAAATTCAATTTTTCCTCTGATTAAATCATCAAAGACTATTTTCTTAGAAGAATCAGGAATTTTAAACCTAATAACAAAAGGTTTTTTTTCTTTTAAATTTTCATTGATTTCATCTTTAGACAGTCCCCTGCACTTGCCTGAATAATGAGCTGCTTGACCAATAGAAATTTGGTATTGTTTTTGGGCTTCTAATTCTTCTTCTGTGCAAAAGCAGTAATATGCCTTATCTTCCTTTAACAGTTTTTTAATATATTTCTCGTAAATATCCATTCGCTCACTTTGTTTATAATATTCATCCCATTTTATTCCTAACCAGTCCAGACTTTCCACAATATCTTTTTCATATTCTTTTTTTGACCTTTCTAAATCAGTGTCTTCAATTCTTAAAATGAAGTTTCCCTGAAATTTCTTAGCGAAAATATAATTAAAAAGAGCAGTTCTGGTAGTGCCGATATGCAAAAGACCTGTTGGCGAAGGAGCTATACGAACACGGATTTTATTTGATTGACTATTAATCATTAATCATTAATTACTGTTTTAAATACTCCACAAGATATTCGGCAATGATTCTGGCTGCTTTTGGTTTAGAGAATTTTTTTGCTTTCTCAGCCATATCTTTTATATCCTGTCTTTGAAAAAATAAATATTTTAATTTTTCCAAAAAGAAATGGGGTGTGAAATTTGATTCTTCTATAACAATAGAAGCGCCGCTTTCAGCAAAACAATAAGCATTTTTGAGTTGATGGTCTTGAGCTGCTTCCGGCAAAGGGATTAAAATGGAAGGTTTCCCTAAAGCGGCAATTTCAAAGATAGAACCAGAGCCAGCTCTGGAAACAATAAAATCTGAAGCGGCATAAGCGCTTTTCAGGGTTTTTTCATCTAAAACAGGCAAAGGATGATAATATTTTTCTAATCCTTTAGGAATTACTACCTTAGATTCAGATTGAACAGTTTTGAAATTTTTAGAACCGGTTTGATGAATAATTTCAAAATTTCTTAAAAGGTCAGCCAAAATTTGTAAAATTTTATCATTAATTCTTTGAGCTCCCTGGGAACCGCCCACAATTAGAACCACTGGTTTTGTCCCGCTTAGCCTTAATGATTTTTCTGCTTCTTCTTTTTTTCCTTCTAAAATTTCAGTTCTAACAGGATTTCCAACTGAAATCATTTTTTCTTTAGGAAAAGGTTTGGTTTTTTTAACTGGAAAAGAAACAAAGATTTCCAAAGAAAATCTACTTAAGATTCGATTAGCTAGCCCGGCTGCTATATCAGATTCGTGTAGAAAAATCGGTACTCGCAAAAACCAACCGGCAAATACTCCAGGAATTGAGCCGTAGCCGCCCTTGCTAAAAATAAGGTCGGGAGCAAGAATAAAAATATACCAAAATGACTGAAAAATTCCAATAGGAATTTTAAATAAAACGTCTATTATGTTTTGAAAAAAACTTTTTATTCCTATATATCTTCTAATTTTGCCAGCCGTTATGGTCTTGACTTGAATTCCTTCTTTGGCAAGCAAAGAGAAACCAAAATCATCTTTTGGACCAATGTAATGAAAAGTTAATTTTTCATTCCTGTGGACTTTTTTAATTTCTCTAGTAATGGCAATTATTGGAAAAATATGACCTCCAGTGCCACCACCAGTAAAGAGTATCTTCATAATGTATTTTTAGAAATATTTAACAGCAGTCCTACTCCAATCATTTCAGCCAGAAGATGTGAACCGCCGTAACTTATAAAAGGCAAAGGAATGCCAGTTAAAGGAAAAACAGCAATCATTGAGCTGATATGAATCAAGGCCTGAATACTGATCCAGGAACAAATTCCTAAAGTTAAAAGCCGGGAAAAATCATCTGAGTTTTTTTTGAAAAGCCTGCATCCTTGCCAAAAGAAAAATAAGAAAAGGAGAATCAAAAATAAACTTCCAATCAAACCGGTTTCTTCAGCATATATGGAAAAGATTGAATCTGACATTGATTGAGGCAGAAATCCGAACTTCTGATAAGACATTGCCAGGCCTAATCCGAATATTCCTCCAGAGCCAATAGCTATCAGGGATTGTTTTATTTGATAGCTTATTCCCATAGGATCTATCTCTGGCTTTAAAAAAGCTAAAATTCGATTAAACCTATAAGGAGCTGTTTTTATTAAAAGCGCTAAAGCCGATAAACCAGCCAAAACTATAAAAACACTGTGCCAAAAAGGGGTTCCTATAGAGAAATACATTATAATAGCCGCTAAAACAATAATACCTAAAGTGCTTATATCTGGTTGAAGGATTAAGAATAAGCTTATCAAACCAATAATTATTGAAAAAGGAGCTAATCTTTCGGATATTTTCTCACTAATTATTTTTTTTGTTTTCTTTTTTTGATATTCTGTTTTAATACCAGAACGGCTTAACCAGGCAGCCAGGTAGATGATAAAACTCACCTTTAAAAATTCTGATGGCTGGAAAGAAATGAATCCTAAATTTACCCAGCGGGAGGCTCCACTTATATTAGAGCCGATTCCTGGCAGGAAAACTAATCCTAAAAAGATTAAATTTAACAAAAGCAGAGCCAAGGACCATTTTCTTAAAAAAGATAAAGAAACCTTATAAGCTAAGAAACCCAATATAATTCCCGGTATTAATCCATATTTGATTTGATGAATTAAATAATAGGTACTATTGCCAAATCTTTCTTGAGAAAGAGAAGCGGAAATATCAGCCAGAATTAAAATTCCTAAAGTTATTAAAGTAATTATTGTTCCCAAAAGAATATAATCAGGACGTTGGATATTACCCTCTTTCATTATTGTTATTATAGCAAATTTTAGTCTAATATATCAAATTCCTGAAATGTACTTTTTAAATAAATTTCCTCTTTCCTTATAATCTTTAAAAATACCAAAACTTGGTGAAGCCGGCGATAATAAACAAATTTTTCCTTTTTCAGTGTGCTGATAGGCAAATTTTATTGCTTCTTTCATATTATTCACAAAAAAAGCTTTAAATCGTTTTTTAGAAGTAACAGAAATCCAAATTTTTTTACCGGTTTCTGGAAATAAAATCAATGTTTTTACTTTACTTCTCGCTATTCTTTTGCCCAGTTTTTTAAAATCCAATCCCCTATCATAGCCGCCCAAAATTAATGTCTGAACATCTTTCCCTAAAGCGTCTAAGGCAGCAATAGTGGTTTCTGGAATAGTAGACAAAGAATCATTGTAAAATTTGATTTCTTTATAGATACCAACAAACTCTAATCGGTGCGGCAAAGGTTTAAAGCTTTTAATTGACTTGGCAATTTCTTTAGAAGAAATCTTGAATATTTTTCCTACTTCTTTGGCAGCAGATACATTTAAGAGATTAAATTTTCCTTTAATCGGAATTTTTTTTGCCTTTGTGTTTTTAGCAATTTCTCTGACAATTTTATCCTGGGAATTAAAAATTAAATAATCATTTTTGGTTTGCCAGCGAGTGATATTTGCTTTTGCTTTTATATATTCTTTAAAACTTTTGTAATAATCAAGATGTTCAGGATAGATATTTAAGAGAACAGCAATATAAGGGACTCCTGCCTGCCTGCCGGCAGGTTTTTTAAGATTGTATAATTGATGGCAGGATAATTCATAGACAAAAATATCATTTTCTTTTGCTCTCGCCCTGAGTTTGTCGAATGGGTTGCCCAAATAAGATAAAACTGGTTTTCCAATATTTCCAATTAAATGAGTTTTTAATTTAGCGTCTTTTAGTATTTTGTAAATTAAGGCAGCAGTAGTGCTTTTCCCTTTTGTGCCAGTGATACCAATAATTGTTCCAGGACAATTTTCAAAAAATATTTTTGTCTGCGAAGTTATCTTTCCTTGTTTTAAAGCCCTTTCAACCTCTGGCAAAAGAATAGGAATGCCAGGAGATTTTATTATTACATCGTATTTTTTTATGGCTTTGAGGTAATTTTTTCCCAAATGTAATCTAATTTTCTTATCTTTTTTTATTAGTTTTGAAAATTCTTTTCTGTCAGCCAATCCCAAAACTTTATTCGGAAATAGCCTTCTCAAAAATTTGAAGTTATCCATTCCCTCTTTCCCTAAACCTAAAATAAGTATTTTTTTGTTTTTTAATTCTTCTAACTTCATTTTTTTATCCAGCACCTTTTTAGAATAATCTACCTTTCCTTGGTGGGGTTTAATATCCTATCAAAAAGGTGCTGGATTTATCATACCCCAAAATCACCCAAAGGTCAAAAAAAAGAGGAACTATTTAGTTCCCATCTTTTATTTTTTGCTTTTCTAACCACTCCCTGCCTTTGTCTGTAAGCATTGGAAATTCGCCAATTAGACCAACTCTCAGTTCAAGATTTAATAAGTCTTCCCTGTGGGCCCATTCTATAACTTCAGCAATATTATTAGCTCCATATATTTCTAACAAATTCAGAGTTTGCAGTATTTGCCTTTTTATTCGGTCTTTTGTTGCTATCTTTACTTCTTCTCCCATTTCTATCACCTCTTTTATTTAAAATATAACTTTCTTAAAGCTTTGTCAAATTCTTTTGGTAAGTTATTTTGCTTATTCCATGAGCTTAATATCTTTTTTGAGTCCTGCTCTAATTTTAATTTTGAGTATTTTGGCAAAACTTTTTTTTCAAAATACCTCAATAAAAGCGGTAAATTTACATAGGTGTCACCTATGTAAATTTTGTATGACAAGTAAAAAGCAATCAGAGTTTCTTTTTTAGTGCCAACGCATTCAAATGGCTTATATTTATCATTTCCTATTAGTTCTTTCATTATTGGAATTAGTTTTTTATCTTTAAAAAGATTTTTGCCAAAGATTTTTATTAATTCTTTTTCTTTTACAAAAGGATATAAAATTGTCCAAATAAACAGGCATTTTGAGCATCTCCCGCACCATTTGCCTGTTGGTTTTTTAGTCCAGGAATTTGTTTTTCTTGCTTCATTACAGCTTAAAAATACAGGAAAATATTCTGAAAATTTGGAAAAAATTTTAGCAATCTGGATTTCATACAAAGGCCTTAGAAAACTAAAATAGTTTACCACGCACCTTCTGTGCATAAAAGGTGCGGGGTTTATGTCTTTAACTAAATATTTTTTAACATAATTTCTGTATTTGTTTTCAAATTCAAAACTTTTTGACCACTGATGGTTTATTGTTTTTTTTAAATACCTCACATTGCCTTCATTTGAGCTTCTTTCACAGGACATAACTACACTCTTAAACCCAAATAAAACCGCACAAAAAACTGCTAAATTAGAAATTACAGCTGTAATTGGCGTGTGTCCATTCAAAAACCCTTCGGCGAGCTCCCTTCGACTTCGCTCAGGGCAGGCAGGGTAGGATCCTTTTCGGTTTAATTCTAATAAAACAGGATCTATCTTTCTTTGGGCAATGATTGGATTTTTAATTTTAGCAATCTTTAAAATTTTAAAATGCTCTTTCGTGGGATTAACAACAAAGCAATCTATTTGACTTTTTTTGCCTACGCTAATCTTGTCAAATTTTTTGAGCAACTCTAAAGTAACAATTGAATCCTTGCCCTCGCCCATTGGGATTAAAAAATTCTTTGTTAAAGATTGCGGAGAACTGTTCTCCGCCAATTTTAGCGGAGAACTGTTCTCCGCTACTGAAGTAATTTTTAGAAAATTTGATTTAGTAAAATCAATTTTATTTTCATAAAAGAATTGACCCATTCCATTAAGGATAAAATCTTTCCACCATTTTATTTGCTGTTTATCTAAATATCCGGCTTTGATTTCAATTTCTGGCGAACAAGTCGTTTTCCAATAACTGGGAATTTCCATTAAACCCAAATGAAAAACAAGATTATCTAATACCCTGTCCCCTGCCCGCAACGCCTTCGGCTTGCCCGAAGTTGCTGCATCGCTGCGAGCAGGCGTAGCCGATGCAGGCGGGCCTATTTCTGCTAATCGTTTTTTATCAATGTTTTTTATTACAATTTTTGGTTGAAAATGAATAATGTGAGATTGGGCGAAGTCCGTCCTCGCCCTATCTCCTTTTGTGTATATCTTAAAATCAAAAGAAATCTTTAAATCATTTTTAAAGATTTCGTAAAAATAACTTTCGTAAACAAATTTCGGATATTTTTTTCTTAAACCCCGCACCTTTTCTGCACTTTTTTGCATTTTTGAAGCCTTCGGCTTCTGTCCAGAAAAGGTGCGGGGTAAACTATCAACTTTTTTCATGTTTTTTTATTATAACAAACTTTAGTTTAATATATCAAATCTCTGATTTGCTATATTCTAAAATTCGCCTGAAATCAAAAAAAAAATGGCTGGATTGAACCAACCCAGCTTGATTTCTATTTGATTTTTTGCTCGCGCAAATGCTACCCGATTATTAAATACTTCCTATAGCTGCATATTGACTCTCGTAATGGGCATTATCGAATACTTGATGTAACCATTCAATTGATTCTGGTGGAATTTCTCTTTTCTTCTTGTCAATAACACACCAAGCTTTTATCACTGGTGGAAAAAATGGATTTGTTTGGTCTACCAAAACTTTAAATAAATCGATATCGTCTTTAGCTTCAATTTGTAATGTTTTCTTGCTCCCTTGTTCTTCTAAAAGTACTTCATATTTCACAATAATCACCCCCTATTCTTTTTTTAAGTTGATGAGATTTTCTCATCGTTGTTTTCTTTTTAGCAAATCTTGGAGAATTAATCAATAGTTATGTGTAGATGTCTGACATCTACACATCTACGTCCCTTTGATAGGATGATTAGCCCAGTAATCGGATGGCAGTGCCGATGATTGCTAAAACAACTCCGATAATCCAAAAACGCATTGTCACTCGATAAGGCGGCCAGCCTTTTGCTTCAAAGTGATGATGAATTGGAGTGCATAGCCAGATTTTCTTTTTTCGAAATTTTTTGGACAAAAGCTGTAAAATAACAGAACCGGATTCAATTACCAAAAGACCTCCAATTATCGGCAGGACAATTAAAGAGTCAGTCAGAAAAGCGACAACAGTTAAAGTAGTGGTTAAGCCCAATATTCCTGTTTCTCCCATATAGAATTTGGCTGGCGGGATATTAAACCATAAAAATGCAAACAATGTTCCGGTAATAGCAATACAAAAAGCAGCTAAATCTACTCTTCCTTGTGAAAAAGCAATAATGGCAAAAGCGCCAAAAATGGAAGCAAAAACCCCGCCAGCCAAACCGTCTATTCCGTCAACCACTCCGCTGCTCCAGCAAGCCAACATAGTGATAATAAACAAAAGAACATACCAAATTCCTAAAGAAAAATCGCCCACTAAAGGAATATGCATAGAATCCCAGCCCAGCTTGCCATAGAACCACCAAGCGCCGATTGTTCCAATTAAAATCACCATCAGCATTCGTTTTTTAAAAGCCAGACCGCCGGCAATATACTTCCCTTTTCCAAAAACCTGTAAAATGTCATCTGTTAAGCCAACTAAAGAAGCGGTTATTAAAGTAAACAGAGGCAGCCAGGTTTCCCCTCGTGATAAAAAATTGAGGGATTTCAGCCACCAGATGTCAGAGAATTTGCTCACTAAATAAAAGATAAGAATTACGATTAAAACCGAGAACCAAATTATCAAACCGCCGCCCCTGGGTACGCTCACTTCCCTATCCTTATGCAGGGAATAAAAAACTTCTGCCTTATCTCCGGTGATAGTTTTAGTTCTGGCTTCTTTTTTCCAAAATTTGATTTTGTATAGAAATTTAATTAAAAAAGGAGCCAAAAAAATGGCAATAATTGCTGTGAACGAGGAGATAAGAAAAATTTTAACTACACTGAAAGTAAAAAGAGTCATAGAGAAACTGTTTGATATATTAATTTTTTCATTTCTTCAAACCTGTCTTCTGAACCTAAGATTACATTAATTAAATAACCATCTTGATTTTCTTTTTCCATCACTAAAAGAAGACAGCCCTGAGCTTCCGGAGTCCAGCCGGTTTTACAGCCAATTATCTCTATCCCCCACCATTCTTTGGTAGGAAGGTCTAAAAGCTTATTAGTATTAGACGCGATAAAATGATGGATAGAACCATCGGAATTTAAAACTTCATAAGATTGTTTTCTGCTTATTTCAAAAATTCGGGGATAATTGTTAAATATATATTTAGACAGCTTTACCAAATCTTGACTGGTGGAATAGTGTTTTGAATAATTTTCCGGTTTGTCTTCGTCTATGCCAGTGGGATTAAAAAAATTAGTATTTTCAAGGCATAAATCCTTTGCTTTGAGATTCATCATTTCCACAAATTTTTCTTCTCCTATATATTTTTCTTGGCCCACAATGCTTCCTTCAGCTAAAGCATAGGCAGCGTCATTGCTTGATTCAATGAGCATAATATGTAAAAGATTCTCTACTGAAAGATTTTCTCCCGGGCTTAACATTCCTTTTTCTTCCGGCTGTTCCATTGCTTTTTTGCTTATTATTACCTCTTGGTCCATATCATAGGTTTCCAAAACTATTAAAGCAGTCATTAATTTAGTTAAACTGGCAATGGGTAGTTTTTTAGAAACATCTTTTTCAAAAATGATTTCTTCCATGCCTTGAGAGTCAGTTAAAACAGAGATAATTGATTGAGCGCTAATCTCTGAATTTTCTGATTCTTGTTTCAATAATTCCTCGTTTTCTGATAATTCTTCTTTTGGTTCTTGTTCTGGTAATTTCTCATTTTCTCTTTCTATGTCTTGAGGAGGATATTGAGATACCTGGGCAATATAAAGTTCAGGATTATTTTTAGTAAATTCCAAGAAAAAAACATTTTCTAAATTTCCTGCTAAAACATTTATCCCCCACCAAAAAGGCAGACTCAACAAAAGTGATATTAAAAAGATTTTTAGTTTCATTATTTTTTTGTTGTTTTAATATGTAGTTCTTTTAACTGTTCATTAGTAACATCGCTGGGAATATCCATCATTAAATCACGATTATCGCCTGTTTTGGGAAAAGCTATTACTTCCCGAATATTTGGTTCGTCTAAAACCACTGCCAAGAATCTGTCAATTCCTGGAGCAATTCCTCCATGAGGCGGCACTCCATAGCTAAATGCCTCAAAATAATTTTTGAATTTCTTTTTAATTTCTGGTTTTTTATGACCTAAAACTTCAAAAACAGCAGTTAAAATATCTAAATCTGTGGTTCTGATACTTCCTCCGCCAATCTCATAGCCATTCAACACAAAATCATATTGAAAAGCTAAAATTTTCTCTGGATTATTTTTTATTTTTTTGATATCTTCTGTCTGTGGCTTGGTAAAAGGATGATGCTGGGCTCCCCAGGTTTTATTCTCTGGGTGCCATTCAAACATTGGAAAGTCAGTGATAAAAGCAAAAGCTAATTCATCCGGGTTTTTTTTATTCCTCCGAAGGTCTGGCTTGTCAGTTTTGTATTTTTCCATCGCTTTCTTATAAGTCATTTTAATAAAAGGAATTTTAGTAATTCTTTTTTCCGGAAACATTTTTTTAATTAAGTCAATATATAGCTTTTCTATTAAATTTAAAATTTCTTCCTGATTAGTAAATGCCATTTCAATATCCAATTGAGTATGTTCTGCCTGCCTGTCTGCTCTTTGGTCTTCATCTCTTAAACATCTGGCGATTTGAAAATATTTTTCAATTCCTGCTACCATTAAAAGCTGCTTATACTGCTGAGGACTTTGAGGCAAAGCATAAAATTTTCCGGGCTGTAAGCGAGCCGGCACCAAAAAATCCCTGGCTCCTTCTGGTGTTGATTTTGTTAAAAGCGGTGTCTCAATCTCTGTAAAACCTTGTTCTATAAGATAATTTCTCATAAAATGAATTACTTTTTGGCGAGTTTTTAAATTATTCTGTAATCGTTCTCTCCTTAAATCCAAATAACGGTATTTTAACCGCTTTTCTTCATTTATTTCATAGCCGTCATTTTCAATAGAAAAAGGCAGGGTTTTTGCCTTAGATAAAACTTTTAATTTTTTTACTTTTATTTCTATATTTCCAGTAGCCAGTTTAGGATTTACCATTCCTTTTGGTCTTTTACTTACAATGCCCTCTATTTCAATTATCCATTCCGGCCTCATTTCTTGAGCTACAATGTCTTTTTCAAATTCCTGTCCAAATACCATTTGTATTAATCCCGAGCTGTCCCGGAGGTCAATAAAAATAATCTTGCCGTGGTCTCTCCGCGAGTTAATCCAACCGGCTAACTTAACTTGCTCGCCGATGTATTTTGTTGTATCGATAGATAGTATTCTTTTCATTTAATAAATTTTCTAAATTTTTAACTTTATTTTATTATAACAGACTTTAGTCTGATATACCAAATCTCTGATTTGCTATACCTCATTTCCGAAATTGAAGCGAATAAAACTTGTGATAAGCGCCTTTTTTGGCGATAAGCTCCTTATGGGTTCCCTGTTCAATAATTTTTCCTTTTTCTAAAACCAGAATTTTATCAGCATTTCGGACAGTGCTCAAGCGATGGGCAATAATAAAAGTCGTTCGATTTTTTATCAACTTTTCCAATGCTTTTTGGACTAATCTTTCTGACTCTGTATCTAATGAGGAGGTGGCTTCATCTAAAATCAAAATTTTAGGGTCGCGAATCAAAGCCCGGGCAATAGCCAG
Source organism: Candidatus Nealsoniibacteriota bacterium (assembly GCA_030612885.1). Lineage (GTDB taxonomy): Bacteria > Patescibacteriota > Minisyncoccia > Minisyncoccales > JAGMDC01 > JAGLYZ01. The sequence continues at coordinate 109,563 of JAUWMZ010000003.1, read as the reverse complement.
CCGCTGTTTCTGGCCAGTAGAAAGTTTTATCCCCCGTTCCCCTACTAATTGCTCATATTTTTTAGGAAAGCTCTCTATAAATGGGTGGGCATTAGCAGCTGTGGCTGCTTCTATAATTTCTTGGTCAGTTGCGTCTGGTTTTCCATATTGAATATTGTTTTTAATCGTGTCATTAAATAAAATTATTTCTTGCGGCACATAAGCAATAATTCTTCTTAAAAACGAAAGATTTAATTTTTTAATATCTACGCCGTCAACCAAAATTTTGCCTTGAGTAGGAATAAAATATAAAGAAATCAAATCAACCAGAGTTGTTTTTCCTTCTCCGCTTCCGCCGACAATAGCGATTTTCTGACCGGCAGGAACAGAGAAATTAATATCTGTCAAAATCAAATTCTTCTTTTTATATCCAAAACTAATATTTTTAAATTCTACTTCTCCTTTTGTCTCTTTTAATATTTCGCCTGATGGATTATAATTTTCCGGTTTTATTGCTAAAAGTTCTCTCACTCTTTTAATAATAGTCATTCCTTGTTGAAAAGAAATCCATTGATAAAGAAGGTCGGATAAAGGTGCTTGAACAAGGTTTAAATATCCTAAAAACATTATCAGTTCACCGCTTGAAATTTGATTAATTTTCAAAAGAAAAATTGCATAACCAAAAATTATCAAAAAACCTAAAGAGAGAATTGTTTGTTGAAATAAAGTAGTATTATGCCAGAGAATAATAATTTTTCTAAAAGCCAAAGCAACTTCTTTCCTATACGAGAAATCAATTTTCTCTTGCTGGAATTTTTCTGCTGCACACGATTTAATTGCTTGAACATTCAATAAAGAGTCACTTAAAACTCCTAAACCTTTGTCAAATTTTTCATTTAATTTTTTTGAGGATTCTAAAATTAAAGGTGTTCTATAAATAGTAATTACCACAGAAGCAAGAAAAATAATTAATGCTCCAAAAGATAAGCGCCAATCCACAAAAAATAAAATAGTTATTCCTACAAGAACGGTAAAAAATTGTGGAAGTACCCAAAAAGCCATATACCCAATAATCTCTCGTAAACGTTCGCCTGCGCGAACGATTTTAGACAAAATTTCACCAACCTTTTTCTCCTTATGAAAACTTAATGGAAGATTTATAATATGCTCAGAGCTTTCACACATTAAATCATTAGAAACATTAATAGATGTGAAGCTCGCGCTTACAGAAATCATTCTTTTTAAGATAGCAGAACATAAACTCATCAAAACCCAAATTCCTAAAAGCGCCAAAACAAAATCCAAACTAAATACTTCAATAGAAACAGCATCTACTAACCGTCCATAAATATAGGGAATAATGGCAGTAATAGTTGCGCCGACCATAGCTAAAACAGCAGTTTTTATAACTGTTTTTTTATATTTTCTTAAATATCCCCAAATAATTTTGAATTCCTGTATAATTTCCATATTATGGACTGTTGATGTTTGACATCAACAGCTTTTCCACTTAAACATTTTTTACTATATCAGATTTATTATTAAAATTAAAGCCCTGCCTTTCAAGCAGGGCTTTAAGAGAGTTCTGACTAAAATTTACACTTCAGGAGTTGATGAACCGCCTTCTGGACCGCTTATAGGTTTTTGAGGTAAACCTCCGCCTTTCTTTTTTTTCATTAAAACAACTCCGGCAGCTGCTACTACTACAAGAATCAAAATTATCAAAATAAGTATTTCCATATTAATTAAGCTCGTTATTTAATAAACTCGACGACCTTTTTAAGGGCTTCCCTATCTGCCCAAATCAATTATTTTATTATCCTATTATAACACCATACCAGCTTGTCAAACAATAGCTACCTGTGGAAAACTTAATTTATAGATATCCCCTGCTCCCATTATAATTAGAATTTCTTTGTCCTCCAGATTTTTCTTTAAATAATTTGCTGTTTGCTTAATAGATGAAATATGTTTGACATTTCTTGCCATAGCAAAATTTTTCAAGTTTTCTTTTATTTCTTTAATTAGCTTTTTAGAACTTACTTTCTTTTTAATCTCTTTATCTTCCCTGCCAGCCACATCATAAATATCAGTAATAATTAACTTATCAATCCAGTTCTCGTCTAATGCCTCTTTAAAAACTTTGACGAAATCATTAAATAAATAATATGTTCTTTGATATTGATGCGGCTGAAAAACACACCAGATTTTTTGCCTCGCAAATTTTTCTCTACTAGCTTTTAATGTTGCTTTTACTTCTGTTGGATGATGAGCATAATCCGAAATTACTATTAACTGTTGACCATTAACTATTGACTTTTTTATTTCAAAACGACGCCAAACGCCTTTGTATTCTGATAATGCCTTAAAACTAATCTTATCTGGAATTTTCAAGACCCTGGCTACTGTTAATGCTGCCAAAGCATTATAAATATTATGCTCTCCAGGAATTCTTAGAATCTTTCTTAATTTCTCTGCCTCTCTCTTTTGATTTAACGAAAATACACAGGTCTGACCTGTGTATTTTTTGGCCTTGGATATTAAAATTTGAGCAATATTTTTGTCATCTTTGTTAGTTATCAACACTCCATTTTTTGGCAAATGCGAAATAAACTTTTTAAATGCTTTCAAAATATTATTCAAATTTTTATAATAATCAAGATGGTCTTTCTCAATATTAGTAATAACAGCAGCCTTAGGCCAATAATTTAAAAATGATTCTTCATGCTCGCAGGCCTCAATAATTAAGTATTTGCTTTTGCCCATTCTGAAGTTTGAATTATTGAATTCTTTTAATTTTGTTCCGACAATTACTGTCGGGTCAAAACCGGCTTTTATTAAGAGCAGAGCAACCATTGCTGTGGTTGTGCTTTTACCATGAGTGCCGGTTATGGCAATAGTAAAGTATTTTTTTGTCAATTCTCCTAATACCTCTGGATAAGACAAACATTTAATACCTAAATTTTTCGCTTCTTTTAATTCCGGATTATCTTCTTTGACTGCCGGACTATAAATTACTAAATCTATATTTTTGGTTATATTTTTTGCGTTTTGGTCTATAATAATTTTAGCACCCTTTCTTTTAAGTAATTCTGTGATTTCAGAAGATGCTAAATCAGAGCCAGAAACTTGCTCGCCTTTTGCTAAATAATATTGAGCTAAAGCAGAAACGCCAATCCCGCCAATTCCGATAAAGTGAATTTTCATTTTAATGATATTGATTCTAATACAGTATATTTAGGACCTGCACGTTTTAATTCGCTTTCCATTACTTCAATTGAATTTACATTAAAAGATAAGGAAATATCTTCATTTATTTCCGGTCTTTCTTCTGGTTCTATTTTTTTCCATTCCCAAGCTTTAATTCTACCTAAAGTAATATGCGGCCTAAAATCCCTGTTTTCCAAAGAGAAGTTAATCCCAGAATTAATTAAAGATTTTTCTAAATCCTGTTTTAGATTAGCTAATTTTTCTACTTTTTGTCCTTCTGCCCAGACCATTCGCGGTGGTATTTTTTTAGGAGGAGCGTAGCAAATTCTATTCAAATTTATTGAAAAGGATTGATATCGCGCAGTAATTTCTTTAACAGCCCTATCAATCTCTAAAATCTCCTGGTCGTTGATATTGCCAAGAAAAATTAGAGTAATATGAAGATTATCCGGCTTTACCCATTTAATAGGTAAATCTGGCCATTTTTCATGATAAAGTAGAAGTTCTTCTTTTATTCTTTCAGGCAGATTTACAGCAATAAAAATCCTTTTCATCATTAGTTTAGCATAGCAAAACATTGACTTTTTATCAATAAACTGGTTAGATAAATCAACAGTTATTTAAAAACTGGAAATGGGAAAAATGAAAGAAAAAGAAAATAATTGTCCATTAAAAACTGAAGAAATAACAAAATGTCCAGAATGCGGCTCTAAATGTTTGATATGTGATTATGGTAAAGCGGAAATTTACTGCGCTGATTGCGGTATGGTAATAGATGAGAAAATTGTTGACCTTGGTCCTGAATGGCGCGCTTTTGACCCTGGGCAAGCGGCCGCTAAAGCGAGGACGGGTGCACCAATGACTTATCGAATACACGACAAAGGTTTGAGTACAGTTATCTCGTCAGGTTCAGGTCGGAGTTCGGGAGAATATAAATTACAGAAATGGCAACGGCGGACTCACATTGTAAGCACAACCGAAAGGAGTTTCATCTTCGCGCTCTCCGAGATTGATCGGATGGCATCCGCGCTTAAACTGCCTGTGAATATCAGGGAGGCAGCGTCTATATTATACCGCGAAGCAATGGATAAGCGGCTAATCCGCGGGCGTAGCATAGAGGGTATAACTACCGCGCTATTGTATATTACCTGCAGACAATATGGCGTATCACGAACACTGGAAGAAATGAGAGACGTATCAAGAGTTGGAGAAAAAGAAATAAGTAGAGCTAGAAAATTTCTAATCAGAGACCTTGATTTGAAAGTTTCACCTGCCTCTCCTGTTGATTACATACCGCGTTTCTGTTCTGAACTTGGATTAAATGATAGTATAAGACAAAAAGCAATAGAGATTACAATAAAAGCAGAAGAAGCGGAACTAACCAACGGGCGAGGACCGATAGGAATAGCGGCTGCAGCTATTTATATCGCTGCGATAGCAGGCGGTGTATGGCGAAAACAAAGAGAAATATCTAAGATTACTGGTGTGACCGAGGTTACAATTAGGAATAGGTGTAGAGAATTGTAGGAGTTGAACATAGATATATTTCTTTTATAATTCTGGACAAAAAACAAAAATGAGGATTAATTTCCTCTATTTTTTTTGACAAAATTATTTTTTTGTTGTAATATTTTAATATAGTTCTTTTTATAAAAGGCGGAAAGAAAAAGTAAAAAAAGGAGGCAAGAAAGATATGGCTGAAGAATCTTTGAGTTTGAGTTTTGAAGAATTTTATTACTCTGGGTTTACGTCAGAACAAAATGCGGAAGTTCTTCGGCGCATATTAAGAAGTGAGCATTTTGCTCATTTTTTGTCCGAAGAAAAAACTAAAGAAATCAAAACAAAAAAAGAATTGGAACATGTCTATAATAGGATTTTGCAGAGAGCTAATAATCATCAAAGACCCAATAATCTGATAATTACTGAAGAAAAGAGGATAAAAGCAGAAAAGTCATTATTAGAAAAAGCAGAAAAAAGAGAGAAAAAAACAAAGTTTATTCAAAAGGGGTATCTCCGCCCCTCTTTTTTATTCTTTAAGATAATGATAAGATAAAAATAGTGAAAGAAGCCATATTATACAAAAAACTTGCGGAAAAAAAAGTTCAGTGCCAGAATTGCGCTCATCATTGTGTTATTGAACAAGGGAAAAGAGGAATTTGCGGGGTCCGAGAAAATATTGATGGAAAACTTTATGCTCTAAATTATGGAAAAGCAATTGCCTGTAATATTGACCCTATTGAGAAAAAGCCATTTTTTCATTTTCTGCCCGGCACTCAATCCCTATCTATTGCCACAGTTGGCTGTAATTTTAGATGCGCAAATTGCCAAAACTATGATATTTCTCAAGTGCCCCAACTAACCGGAAAAATTGAAGGAGAAGATTTACCTCCAGAAGAAATTGTTAAAATTGCCAAAGAGAATAATTTACCCTCTATTGCTTATACCTATACTTCACCTACTATTTTTTCTGAATACGCTTTAGATACAATGAAATTAGCCAAAAAACAAGGCATAAAAAATGTCTGGGTTAGCAATGGTTTTTGGTCAAAAGAACTTTTTGACTTAATCTCACCCTATTTAGATGCTGCTAATATTGACTTAAAAAGTTTTGATGACGCATTTTACAGAAAATACTGCGGCGGCCGTGTCCAACCGGTTTTAGATACTTTAAAACGAATAAAAAAAGCGAAAATTTGGCTGGAAGTAACCACCTTAGCCATTCCTGGTTTAACTGATTCTAAAAAAATGTTTGAAAATATTGCTAATTTTATTAAGCAGGACTTAGGAGCTGAAACACCCTGGCATATTTCTCAATTTTCCGGAGCAATTTCCTGGAAATTACAGCACTTGCCTGATACACCGGTCAAGACCTTAAAAATGGCTTATGAAATTGGTAAAAAAGCCGGCTTAAAATATGTTTATACTGGCAATGTGCCTGGATTAGAAAGCGAAAACACTTATTGCCCAAAATGCGGGACCTTAGCAATTGAGCGGCTCGGCTACACTATCAAACGTTTTGACAAAAACGGCAAATGCCCAAAATGTAATGAAAAAATTGATATCATACAAAATGTTAAAATGTTAATATGTTAAAATGATTTCTTTCGCTTGCTTCTCTCCTCATCCTCCCTTGCTTTTGCCTGAAGTTGGCTCTTCAGAGGATAGAGAGAAAGTTAAAAAAACAATTGAAAATTTGGAATTTTTAGGAAAGAAATTAAAGGAATCTAATCCTGACAATATTATTATTTCTTCTCCTCATCCTGATTGGGGTTTTAATGTTCCACTTTATTTTTTGGATCCTGAACAACGTATTCCAAACCGGCAATTACTTATTCCTGATAAAAGCCCGGATTTTTATTTTCAGCGGGGAAAAAAGTTTTCTAATAAATTGGAAAAAGAAAAGAGATATGCCTTGATCGCTTCTGGTGATATGTCTCACTGCTTAAAAGAAGACGGTCCTTATGGTCTTCATCCTGACGGTCCGAAATTTGACAAGGCATTGATTGAATATCTAAAGAAAAAGGATATTAAAAACTTTTTGAAATTAGACGAATATTTTCCTGAAGCCGGCGAATGCGGTCTGCGTTCTTTTTCTTTTCTTTTAGGAATTTTAGACGCTTCAGGTATTGACTGGCAGCCAGAGATTCTATCCTACGAATACCCCTTTGGTGTCGGCTATTTAGTCGTAAATTTCAAATTAGGATAATTTTCTTGACAAAAATAACGCAAATTGCTATCTTTAATAATGCTCGACGGTGTAAGCGCACGCTGCTCAACCAGGTAGAAGTGGAGGATTTCCTCCTCGAGCACACAATTCTTTTATAGTTGTTTTACAAAATGTTTAGGACGTGAAATAAAAAAATGGAAAGAATACTTGAAGAATCCAAAAAAAGTATAACAGGAATACCGATATAATTGGAATACTATTTGGATTAATGTTTGCAGCAACTGGATTGATTTGTAATTCAGATTCTCTCGTCTACTTTGCTATCGTAGTATTTATCGCCCCATTTACTTTCTTTCTTCTGACAAATCGGTATCTGTCTAGAAAACTATATTCTTCAGAAAACATATGACGAGGAGAACAATTTCTCCTCTTTTTTTATTGCTCAAATCATTGTAGAATAAAACCAGAGGCAAGAATTTACAGGTGTTTAATACACTTTTTATGAACCAATATAGCTCACTTGCTAAAAAGGCGGTGGAAGTATATCTTAAAGAAGGAAGGATGATTTCCGCCCCTGAAAATCTAACTAAAGAGTTTTTTCGTAAAGCAGGTGTTTTTGTTACTATTGAAAATCAAGGAAAACTTCGTGGCTGTATTGGTACTTACTTGCCGACAAAAGAAAATATTGCCCAGGAAATTATTCATAATGCCATTGCCGCGGCAACTGAGGATTATCGCTTCTCCCCTATTCAGAAACAGGAACTTCCCGAGCTTTCTTATACTGTGTATGTTTTAAATAAACCAGAACAAATAAAGAGCACAAAAGAATTAGATCCGAAAAAATACGGCATCCTTGTAAAATCCCAGTCCTTTTCTCCCGGCTCTGACGTTATTTTTGAACCTGCGCTAAGAACTCATTTTAAATCAGGACTGCTTTTGCCTGATTTAGAAGGAGTGGATACTGTTGAAAAGCAAATCTCCATTGCCTGCCAGAAAGGAAATATTAACCCTGATACAGAAAAAATAATAATTTACAAATTTACAGTTGAAAAATTTGAGCGATAGCCAAAAACCAAAAAAGACCCAACCTCGCCCAAATTGGGCGAGGACGGACTTCGCCCAATTTTGAAATGACAAATCAAAAAATCGCTAAAATATTATACGAAATAGAGGAATTATTGAAAATAAAAGGGGTGTCTTTTAAACCGAGTGCTTATCATAGAGCCGCTTTAACTCTGGAAAATTTAAAAGAGGATATAGCTGATATTTACAAGGAAAAAGGCGTCAATGGCTTGAAAGAAATCCAAGGCGTTGGAAAAAGTATTGCCGATAAAATTGAAGAATATCTAAAAAAAGGCAAGATTAAATACTATGAGAAATTAAAACAAGAAACTGCTGTCCGCCAGATTGTTACTTATTACTTTCAGACCAAAGGGCTAAGCTTAGGCGAGCTCAAACGAAATGCTAAAAAAAGAAAGATTGTTTATTCCAGGTTTACCAAGCCGGCAAAACAGCTTCTGGACTTAGCCGGTTCAATGGAAAAAGCGAAAAAAGCCATTTCTACGGTCGCTGAATGGGCAAAATCCAGAAATCTGGATTATGCCATTGAGACAGTATTTAAGAAATGGCTGGAATTAGATAAGTTAAAGCCAAAAGAGGTTGTTAAAAAACCGTTTTACAGAGACGACCCAATGGTCTGGTCAGCGTCAAAAAGAAAATGGTATGTTATTGACAAAGACGGCCAATGGCTGGAGTTTGCTGATAAAGAATCAAAAATTGAGTGGAAAATTGTTAAATGATATGCTTAATTTTAATGAATTAGAAAAAGGAACAAATATTATTATAGACAAGCAACCGTATGAAGTCTTAGAGTCCTTTCACCTTTTCAAAGGAAGAGGCCAGTCTGTTTTACAGGTGAAAATAAAAAACCTGATTACCGGAGCTATTGTTCCAAAGACGTTTCATCCTTCAGATACATTTGAAGAAGTCGAGATTAAAATATTTAAAGCAAAATTTTTGTTTTCTCACCGCGACCAGTTTTTCTTTACCAAAGAAAATGACCCCTCTTTTAGATTTTCTCTGATAGAAAAAAATATCGGAGAAAGCAGTAAATTTTTGACACACCAAACAATTATTGAGGCCTTATTGTTTCAAGATAAAGTTATCAATATCTCTTTACCTATAAAACTGAATTTGAAAGTAATTGAGGCGCCTCCCGGAGTTCAAGGCAGCCGCTCCCAACCAGGCACAAAAACAGTAATATTAGAGACTAAAGCAAAAGTTAGTACTCCCTTATTTATTAAAGAAGGAGATGTAATTGTGATAAACACTAAAACAGGCAAATATGTCCAAAGAGTAGGAAAAGAGTAAAAGATTTAAATAAACAAAAAAGCAGAGAATCATTCTCTGTTTTTTTTCTTTTTGTCACTTCTTTATTTTCATTGCTTCCTCTGAGAAAAATTCACTACATCCTTAATTAAACCGTTAGAGATATGAAAAGTTTTACCTTCATCGTCTTGAAGAATAGTAGAACGCATTGTGATTTTTTTTACCCGACCCTCAAAGCTTCCTATTTTTACTTTGTCTCCGATACTATACTGGTTTTCAATTAAGATAAATAATCCCGAAACAAAATCCTTAACCAGAGATTGGGCGCCAAAACCCACTGCCAAGCCAATAATTCCTACGCCAGCTAAAATTGGCGTGATATCTACGCCAAAAAGCCTTAAAACCATTAAAAGAACAACGATGTAGATGATAATATTACCGGTGGTAACAATGATACCTCCCAGGGTCTGGGCTCTCTTTTCCAAATCTGATTTCTTTTCTTTATCTTCGTCTTTAACCAACCCAATCATCCTCTTGACTATCCTTTTCAAAACAATTCTGGCTCCAAAAAACAAGACCAGAATCCAAATAACGCTTATTCCGTAGGTTTTAATAATATTAATGATAAATAATTGAATCTGTTCCATTGCTGTTTAATAATACCATTTTGTAAATTTTTTGTAAACGCAGGTTTTCTAATGCCGAAAAAAAATCAAGCCAAATTTTCCTTTTTTATCTCTGGGCGAATTCGCAGATGTCTTTGAAGTCGCAAAAAGCGCATTGCCAGCCGGGCGTTGGCTTAAAATCGCTCTTTTTTATTTCCTCAATTTCCTGAATTATTTTTTCTTTCATTTTGTTTTTTTCTTTTTCAGAACCAAGAAAAGACGCTTTTTTGTTGTTGTTTAGATAATGATAGACCAGTTCTTTTGGATTTATTTTGAAAATCTCTTCAGCTGCTATCTGATAAATTAATAGTTGCTCTTTATCATCTAAAGCTAATTTTTCTTTTGAATTTCCTGTTTTGTAATCAATAATCACTATTCCCCCTTGTTTTTCATCAATTCTGTCTATCCTGCCGCGTAAAATATTATCCCCTATTTTTAAACTAAACGGAATTTCCAAAGCCAAAACATTGTTGATTTTTAAAACCTTCGGCGGATTTTTAGAAAATTCGCTATAAAAATCTTTAACTATTTTTTTGCCGAGCTTGTAATATTCCTGTTTCTGTTTTTTATTTTCATACCATTCGTCAATCCAGTTTTTTTTGTAAATTTCCATCAAATCGTCCAAACCCAACTTATTTTCCCCTTGTATTTCGGGTTGGAGGCTCGTCTCTCCAGCGGAAGAGACGGCAAATTCCAATAAATTGCTTTGCTTGCTTTTATTGTTTTCATTTGCTTGTTTTAAAAAAGCATATAAAGTGTTGTGCATTGTTTTTCCGAATGAAAACATTGCCTTGCCTCTTATAGGAATTTTTAAGATAAAAGCGAATTTATACTGCAGAGGGCATTTTTTGAAAGCAGCCAATTGCGAAAAAGAAAAATGTTCTGGCAAATGTTTAATAATTTTCCCATTCGCCGAAGTTTTAATGAAAACAGGTTTTTCCGTAAGCAAACCGTTTTCGGATTTCGGGCTTCGGATTTCGGGTTTATCTTTATAGCCCATTTCTGTTAAAAAGCGCGACAATTTCTTTTTTCTCGTTCCTCCGTAATTTTCGGCTGAAAAGAAATAAAGACCTTTTTTAGCCCTGGTCATTGCCACATAACAGATACGCCTTTCTTCCTGCAGATGGATATCGCCAGAGGGCTTTATATCTTTAATCAAATTTTCGGGAAGTTCAATCAAATCTTTCCTTTCAATAGTCGGAAATCTTTTATCTACCATATTAACTAAAAAGACATATTTGAATTCCAAGCCCTTGGCTCCGTGAATAGTCATCACTTTTATCATATCAGGGCCCTGTTCCGGATCAAATTCAAGCTTTCCTTCTTCACCTGATTCTATTTCCAGATTTATTTCCAGCATAAAATTATTTAAAGACGGCTCTATTGTTGTTTCTTCAAAATTCTTTACTTTTTTATAAAATTGATTAAGGAAATCAAGCTGTTCTTTGTTTTCTTTGTTCACTAAATATTTCAGATAACCTGAATCTTCAAGAAAAGCCACCAGTATTTCTGAAACCGTTTTTTTCTGCGCAAGGACACTGTGTTTTTTAATTAAACTCAAAACAAAAGCGATTTTTTCCTGCGTCTTTTGGGAAATTCCTGGAATTAAAGGAAGCTCTTCCATCGCTTCATAGAGCGATTTTGTCTTTTTATGACTGTATTGCGTAAGTTTTATTATATCTTGCGGCAAGATTTCCAAAAACGGCATATTCAAAATTCTGTAAAGAGCCGTGCTTTCGTGGTAATTATCCAAAAGCTTAAAATACGAAATAATGTCTAAAATCACTGGCTTGGAATAAAGTCCCTTTGAAGCTAAAAATTGATAGGGCAAACCAGCGCGCTCCAACGCCTTGGTAAAAAGATTTGCCGCATTATTTGCCCTTACTAAAATCGCGAAATCGTTATAGGCAGCGTCCCTATCCATTTTAAGAATCTCTAAAATTTTCTTTACTGTTTTTTCAACTTCTTGGTCCAAACTTTTGGCAAAAATGTGTTCAATTGTTCCGCTTTCTTTTTTCTGGGCAATCAGTTTTTTATTAATTTTATTTACATATTCAAGCCGGTCAGGATCGTTGGCTTTTATGAATTTGTGAGCCAAGTCTAAAATGTTCTGGCTAGATCTGTAATTTTTAACTAAAGAAATTTCTTCAGCTTTTGGAAAATCTTTGCTAAATTGAATTATGTTGTTGAAAGAGGCCGAACGCCATAAATAGATAGCTTGGTCATCGTCAGCCGTAACGGTTAAATTATTTTTCGGTGCTGCCAGAATTTTAATCAGCTCATACTGCGCAAAATTGGTATCCTGAAATTCATCAACTAAAATGTATTTGAATTTTTCCCTGTATTTTTTCAAAATTAGCGGCCTTTTCTGAAAAAGCTTTAAGCAATAATTAATCAAATCGCCAAAATCCAGTGAACTGTTTTCTAAAAGCAAGCGCTGATAAATATGATATGCATTAGCGACTTCTTTTATTCTTTCCGATTCATTATCTTCCGGCAAGTCAGTAAGGTTAGTTTTCAGCTCCTCGGCGTATTTTAAATAATCTTCCGGGTAGATTGCCTGGTCTTTACAATGAGAAAAATGAGACATCAGCGCCCTGATAAATTTTGTCGGGTTGCCCAAGGGCTTGTAATAATCCAGCTCAAATTTGTCTAAATTTCGATAAACCAAAAGCCAACCGGCTGTATTGTCTAAAATTTTAAAATCAGCAGGCAAGCCGATATCCAAGGCGTGGTCTCTTAAAACTCTTTCACAGAAAGAATGAAAAGTGGAAATCCATAAGTCCACATAACCGTAAGGCAGAAGTTTATCAACCCTTTCTTCCATCTCCTCGGCTGCTTTTTCGGTAAAAGTGACAGCCAGGATTTCTTCTGCCTTAGCTTTCCCTTTTTCTATTAGATAAACAATTCTCTGGGTAATAACAGTTGTTTTTCCTGTTCCAGCGCCAGCAACAATCAAAAGCGGCCCATTGCCATGAACCACAGCTTCTCTCTGCTCCTTGTTTAATTTTTCTAAATCCAATGCCATTATTTTATTTCCAATTACTTTAGATATTTCTTCCCCTTTAATTTATCTGGAAGTAAATCTTCTTTAGTGTACCTCTCATATCCTTTTCCATAATTCAATTTTTTCATAAACTTTGTCGGAGCATTTCGCAAAGATAAAGGGATTGGCAGGTTTCCATATTTCTTTACATCTTCCATTGCAGATACATAAGCGCTATAAGCACTTCTGTCTTTCTTGCTTTTAGACAAATACACTGCGCCATGAGCTAAATTAATACCGCACTCTGGCAGTCCAATTGTCTCTACTGCCCTAAATACGTCATTCGCCACCACTAAAGCTGTTGGCTGAGCTACCCCGATGTCTTCAGAAGCAAAAATAACCATTCTTCTTGCTATAAATTTAGGATCCTCTCCAGAATCAATCATCCTAGCCAGATAATACAAAGCAGCATCTGGCTGGGAAGCTCTCATGCTTTTAATAAAAGCTGAAATAGTATTGTAATGTTCTTCTCCTTTCTTATCATACCTTAAAAACTTTGACTGAAGAGTGTTTTTCAAACTTTCTATGGTAATTTCATTATAAAGCTGGGACGCGCTTTCTAACATTGTAATGGCCTGTCTTGCATCTCCATTTGCCATAGCAACCAGCCAGTCCTTTGCTTTTTTGTCTATTTTAAATCCAGTTCGTTTAATAATAGCTATCATTTCTTTTTCTGAAAGCTCATTTAAAACAAAAACTCTACAGCGTGAAAGCAGGGGCGGAATTATTTCAAAACTTGGGTTTTCTGTAGTAGCTCCGATAAGGGTTATCTCTCCTCTTTCTATAAGCGGAAGCAGGAAGTCCTGCTGGGATTTGTTGAAACGGTGAATTTCATCTAAAAATAAAATTTTGGATTCCTCTCCAGCATCTTCAACTATTATCTTTCTAATATCTGCTTTTCCAGCAGAAACAGCAGATAGCTCGTAAAAACGTGCCCTTACACTATTAGCATATATTTTTGCTAAAGTAGTCTTCCCTGTTCCCGGAGGACCCCAAAGAATAAAAGAAAACAGATGCTTTTGTTTTATAGCAGCATTTAAGGGTTTTCCTTCCCTTACTAAATGTTCCTGCCCGACAAATTCCTCTAATGTTTTTGGCCGTATTTTTGAAGCTAAAGGTTCCATTTTTATAGTGCTGCTTTTTTAAAACTTTTTTCAAGATTAGTAACTATATCAAATTCTTTTAATTGTTCTGGTTTAATCCATTTATATTCTGTATGTTCCCAATCTAATTTTATCTCTGGCAACCTATTTAATCCAACTAAAACAGGATAGATAATCCAAGTTTTATTTATTTGAGAATCTATAAATTTATAAGTTTCTCCAATGTGAAAGGATAAAATATTATCTCTGTTGATTTGCGTTTCTTCTTGAATTTCTTCTATCGCTTTTTCACGAATTGGTTTTAATTCGTCTAAATAACCAGCAATAGCATTCCACTTTCTTTGATAAGTTCTGACTTTATTGCTTCGCTTCAATAAAAGAATTTTATATTCATACTTTATAAAAACAGTTATCACTGGAGCAATATCAGAATTTGAATAATCAATTCTTCCGTCTTGAAACTTTGGCAACTTTTCAGCAAATTCTCTGATTGTGTTTAAAATTTTTTCTTCTTTGCTATACATATTATCTTATTCTACCAAAAAACCGTTGTTTTGGAAATAAAAAAAACGCCTACTTGGTATAAATACTTTTCGGCTTTCAAAATTTGAACGAAAACACTCAATCTGTCTGCAACAGCTGTTACTCTTTCGGAATAAAAGACTCCATTTTGAGATGTTCAATATCTATCCCTAAAATTTTCAGTCTTTCAATTATCTCCTCCGAGTGTTCTTGGCAAGAGTTAACAAGCCTAATAAATGGCTGGATATTCCCCTTAAAATCCGTTACAATGGTTCCGTAAATAGTCACAACCATTTCTTCGACATAGGGCTTGTCTGCAAACAATTCAAAAATTTCCTTGCTTAAGTCTTCCGCTTTCCACGGGGCTTCTCCGTGAATTTCTACATTTGGCATATTCGTTCACCTCTTTTCCTATTCTATTCGGTCTATCCTTTGGATAGCCTAATTTATCTACTATTTTTTGATAAACAAATTAGGCCATCCAAATCTTTCAACGAACTAATAATATCATATCATACTAATAAATTTTGTCAAATAAAAAATCACCAAGGTGGCGATAAGACTTGTTGATATCAAACATCAACAAGTTTTTTGAAACATCAAATTAATTCTTATGTAGATTCTCAAAATAGTTTTGGAGCAATGATTAGAAACGATTATACTGCGGTGTTAAAATATCTAGGAGGAGACGATGCTGACTCAAAAAGTTGGGAATTAGAAAAACTAATCATAGCCGGAGAACAAGTTTATCCAGTTAAGTAGACATCTAAGGATTCAACGAAAAAGACCTTAAATTTAAGGTCTTTTTCGTTATACGAATTGGCCTCTCGAACTGCGCTAAAAGAAACAGACCATCATGAACAATATTGGAATCATAATTCAACAGTCAAATAAATATATTTACATCACAGATTTAAGGCCACAAACCTAAAATTATTATATCAGATTCTACCCTACTACTCACTATTTCTGGATATCTTACAATCTGCCCATTAGACCTATTATTTGGTTAAGAAATTGCCACTAATCCACCATGATAATTCAGTTTATATACTAATTCCTTTTTGTAAAAAATAGTTTCATACCCCTCAAATCCTTTGATTTTTCCATTTACATTATTTACGTATTCAAAATCATCTTTTCTGAAACTATCCTGTCCTCTAAATGGCTTATCTTCAGTTACTTTTCTTAACGCCTCTTGAAGAAATTGATAAATCTTTTTTGCTGGAATAACTTCTGAAACAACCTTTCCGTAATAATTCATCCCCCAGATCGTCTTTTCATTATGGAAAACAATTTCTTGACCAATAAAAGGATTAAAACCAAAATACCTATCTCTGTATTTAAATTCTTTTTCTTGAAAGATTAATTCCTTGCTTCCATCAGCCAGAATTTTCTCTTTTTTTTCTCCAACCGAAGCATAGGTATTAATCTTTGCTTTTACTAAAAATTTGTCTAACTGTTTTGTATACATAATAAAAATGTTTTAATTACTCCTATATTAAAAATATCAAATATTACTATTCTTGTAAAGAAAAAAAATCTGCTAACTTAGTTAAACAGTCAGCAGTATAAATTTATTTTTGCTCTCTATTAATGTTGATAGAATCCTTTCAGCGGTATATTGAATTCCTCAGTCAGTCTTTCTAATTCTTTCTCCACCGTATTCCAATATTTTTGATCGAATCTGGCACGATAGAGTGGCAATAAATAGGGGTAGTTTTTTCCTAGAACCTCTTGAATATCTCTCCAATTTCCACATTTCATATTAAGATTTTCTGCCATCACAAAATCGACTTTTCCTTGTAAAGCAGCGAAAATTGGCTGAAGTTCGGTCAATCTCGGAAGAATGGGTCCAATAAAACCATATGTCCTTATTCCTTCTTTGTGAAGTGTTTCAAGAGCGTTTACTCTCTGCTGAGGAAACGAAGAATGAGGTTCAAAATCTCTTGCCACCCTCTCGTCTAGAGTTGTAATTGTGAGCCCAACTTCGCAATCACTAAATTGTTTCAACAGGTCTATATCTCTGAGCACTAAATCTGATTTGGTGAGAATGGAAATTGGAAAATCGTGTTTCAATAGAATTTCTAGGATACCTCGTGTAATCTTATATTTTTCTTCAACTTGCTGGTATGGATCTGTTACGCTTGATAATACCACCATGCCTTTCTTGGAACCTCGTAATAGTTCTTTCTCTAAAATTTCTGGAGCATTTATTTTCACATCCACAAACTCACCCCATCTTTCAGTATGACCCGTAAATCGCTTCATAAACCGAGAATAACAATAGATACAGCCGTGTAGACAACCTATGTAGGGATTAATGCAATAATCTGCTTCTGGTAATCTACTCTTACCTAAAAGGCTTTTACATTGTATTGTTTTGATTTTCATATTGTTCCCTCCCTTTTCTTGTGTTTTTTCTCAATATATGCAATTGTTCGACAAAATTTTACTCTCTCAGAATATTCTGGAATTCTCCGTGCTCTATCAATAATTTCACCTAAATCATCCTCCGGTAATTTACCAAGATAAAATTCTTTAAATGGTCGCGTATTATCATCCATCGCCCAAGCACAAGCCGTTACTTCTCCGCCCGGAAGAATGCCAATAGATTCTACAACTGCAGGACATTTTATACCTTCTTTTAGTATTCTAAGTGAATGCTGGAAGAAAATTTTAGTAGATCCATGTAATCCTCGCAAAAACTTCATTGTACTCAGATATTCTGAATTAGAAGGAGTAAGTCTTGAAAGTTCAACGCTCCTTCCCACTGGATAAAATCTCAATAGTTCCCATTCTGAAATGGCACTTTCACATAACCAATGGTATACATCTTCAAGATTCTCTTGAGATATTGTAGTTTGATAGAGAACTGTAATGGCTCGAACTTTTATTCCTACTGCAATACACTTTTTCATTGCCATCATTGAGGCAAGATTATACCCGCGAGGCCGAAAAGGGTTCTCTGTTCCTAAAAGGTTATCCAAGGTAAACTCTACTGCACCAACTTTCTTTAGAAGTTCTAACTTGGCATCGGTAAGATTACTACCTGTCATACTAACACTGATTTTTTGCGATGGCAACCAACGAGTAGCTTGTTCTACTATTCGAAAATCCTCATTATAATACAATGGATCCCCACCGGAAAAATCGATGCTAAAATCCCTATCAACTAAGGATTTCAACACTATTAGCTTTTCGGCAAGAGTAAGTTCTTTACCCTCTTCTTTCTGCTTTAAATAGACATAGTCCGCAGTTGTATCACAAACATGGAGAGCGGAGACAGAACAGACTACACAATCCCATGGACAAACTTTCGTCAAATTCCATATCACATCCATCTTTCTTTACCTCCTTTTTTTAGTGGTCTACCATTATTTTTTAGGTATTCCAATCTATCTGCCAATCCTGAGTTTATTGAAGGACTGACAAACACATTGGGATACCTAAATTTTCTAAAAGAACTTGTAATATAATATCCTACAATGCTGTTTAAATAAGTCAAGGCAAAACAAAAAATCGCCTCTTTGGCGATTATTTAAAATTGTTTTTGAATTCAGAGTTGACCCCATTTTATTTTACCGTGATTATCTAAAATAACGAAAATACAACCAGATTATTAAAAACAATAGGATTGTCCTAAAAACAAATAACAGCTTTAAGGTTATACGATGTCTGTCTGCTTTGAATATAGCATACCAGTTCATAGTATTCACGAAAAGCAGAGACCTGCAGCAAAATTTCAAGGTTTTCCATCTGTCAAATTTTTTGGATTGCTCTACCCAGTTGTATTTAAGCTCTATAGCTTCTTTTGCAAAATTAAAATTCAATAATTTTTGATAATCAAAATTTAATACTAAATCAATTTCCATAGTTCCCAAGAAACTATGCCTATATCTAACTTTTCTCTTTATTTCTTTTTCTATTTTTTCTGTAGCTTTTTTTATGCCCCCTCCAATTGGTTTGTCTAAAAAGAACAAAACAGATTCTATGGAGTAAATAGCCGCTTTATCAGCCATTTTCAAGCAAATTTTTGGAACAAATAAAGCCCCTAAAACAGAAGAAAGGGCGATATGGTATGGTATTAAAATGGCTTTGAATTTCTCCCACCAGTTTGCCTTAGCCTGAATTATTTTTCTTACATCCCTTCCCCATAAAATCTTGCCCTCGTATTTCATTTTCTTAAAGAGCATAGATTGGGGAGCCACTAACTTTGCTCCCAGTGATAAGTCCTTCCTCTTTATTTTGCCGTTTACCCAATCTATGTCTGCTGGCCCGAAAATTTCATATGGGACATAAAGTTTGGTCTTTTCTAATACCTTTTTAACTTCATCTTTTTTATCGCCTACAGAGCAGGATTCTTTGAGTTTAGTATCATATTTCTCATCTAATTTCCAAAATATCTTGTCTGTATATTCTTTTACCTCTTTCACTGATTCCAGTTTTTTGACCTGAATTATCAAGTCCACATCGCTTATTCCTCTTTTCCACTCCCCTCTTGCCGCACTGCCAAACAGCAAAATAAAATCCAAATCTTTATTAAATTTTTCTGCTAATTTTTTAGAAAATTCTTGTAAAAACCTTTGAATTCTTTGTTGTTCCTCCATATATTTTTAATTATGCTTCAAATAAAATTTTAGCTTCTTTTATTAAAGAATTTAAGTTTTTTTCAGGGATTCCTGTTTGCTCTGAAAATTTTTGAGGATTAATTTTTAAAACATCTTTTGCTAAAACCATTTTTCTCTTGATAAAAACCTCAGCTAAATCTTTCTTTAAAGAAGGCAAAATAGTTATAGGATAAAAACCGTTTTTATCAATTATATATTCCAGGCCTCCTGATTTAGGACATTTCCAGCCCAGAAGCTCAATCCCTGCGCATCTTGAATATTTAGCCGCTGACTTGGTAAATTTAGCGTTAGTAACCAAAATAGGCCTTACATCAAAGCCATTAAACTCTTTTCTCTTAAGTACATTTCCTTTCCTTATATCTAAAGTTTTAGCCAAATAAGCCAAAGCAGTTTCTGAATGAACCCGCCCTTCTTCCAATAAATGTCTGAATTTGCACTCGCCGACATAAAGCAAATTTCCTTTTTTGGCTAAAAAATCAATTTCATATTTCAAGCAATCGCCCTGAAGATATTGATTTAATTTAACCTCATATCCCTGTCTGAAGAAAATTTCTCCAATAAATTTCTCAAAGGGAAAACCGCTGGGCCCCAATTTTTTCATTCCTTCTTTTAAAGAAAATTTTATTCCTAATTTAAGGGATTCGCGATTTAAAAGTTCTTTTATCCTCTTAAAAATCTCTAAGGTTTTGATACCGGGATAGGCCTCCATTTGAATAACTTGGCTAATCTCTTGAGCCAATTTCTTTGAAGCGCCCACTTTCCTGGCTCCCCGGTAAACTTTCCTTAAAGAAAACGGCTTTCTTTCCCCTCTGAAATTAATTACATAAATAGATTTTTTCATAATTATTGAATTTCTAAAAGCTCTACTTCAAAGATTAAAACTGCATTTGGCAATATCGCTCCTGGTATTCCCATCTCTCCGTAAGCTAAATCCGGACCAATTGTTAATTTTCTATTTTCGCCGACTTTCATTCCTAAAATCCCCTGCTCCCAGCCCTTTATCACTTGTCCTTGTCCCAATTTAAAAATAAACGGCTGTCCTCTGTCCAAACTTGAATCAAACTTTGTTCCATCCTCAAATGTGCCTGTATAATGAACAGCTACTGTATTGCCAACATCAGCTAATTCGCCGGTTCCTTGTTCTAAAATCTCTATTTTGAGTTGTCCTTTTTCCCCTTCCTCTTTTGTTTCGTTTTGCTCTTCTTCTGTCTCTTGGTTCTGATTCTGATCCTGGTTTTGGCTCTGATTTTCGTCCTGACTCTGCCAGTTATAAAACCAAAAGCCAGCGCCTGCAACAGCAATAATTACTATGATTATTATAATATTTTTGTTCATATTTTTTTAGTTAAAATTCTCAATTATTTTATTATCAAAACTTCTAATAAAATAATTAAACTAGTAAAAAGAAGGTAAATCAAAATTGCCAGCCACCACTTAATTTTTATTCTTTTAAATAGAAAAGACATATATTTAACACTATTTTCTTTCTATTTTCCTCATTGAAGGGCTCTATGGAAGTTTTTGGCCTCTGCCTCTTCAATGGTACAGAGCCAGTGGTCCTCTTTAAGGGGATTAATTTTGGTAGAAGAATAATATTTATCTCCAGGAAGATGATAATATTTTTGACCCAGACGATCTATATTACCCTTAATCATACATTTTACGTCAAAACTTGCTTCCCCGCAAGAACCCCAAATCCCTAAAAAATCTTCCTGAGCTGTGAGAACTGCTTGAACAAATTCATCCTGATAAAGAGTATTTTGTTTATCAAGATAAAATCTGGCATAACCTTCTTGCAAAAGTTCAAGATTAACAAAGGTTTGCTTTTCGCCAAATTCATCTAAAGTATAAACATAAGCCAGGGTTCTGCCAAATCTATCA
Organism: Candidatus Nealsoniibacteriota bacterium; assembly: GCA_030612885.1. GTDB lineage: Bacteria > Patescibacteriota > Minisyncoccia > Minisyncoccales > JAGMDC01 > JAGLYZ01. Next base: position 88,531 of record JAUWMZ010000003.1, on the reverse strand, counting down.
TATTTATCAATATCAAATTCCAAAATCACTTTTTTATCTAAAACCAGGTCCTCATTTCTCTCTGTCGCCTGTGACGCAAAGCAAGATTCATAATCCTGACCCTCAAGCTCTGGAGTATCAATTCCCAAATAGCGAACATTAAAAACCTCATCACTTTGAAGTTCCCTAACTTGGATTGTGTCTCCGTCAATTACTCTTTCTACCTGGACTTCAACCTCTTCTGTCTCCAAAGTATATGACTGGTCCTGATAAAAATCTACTCCAAACAGATAAAATAAAACAACCAAAAATCCAATAAACAACCCTAACAAATTCTTTAATAAATTCTTTTTGTTTTCCATAATTTTAATCCCCTGCCCGTCCGTAGTTTATACTACTGGGGTTTGATTTGCTCTAAAAAACAGAGCTGACTCCTATTTTCCTATTGTGCTTCTTTAAAAACCTTATACCACTTATCAAATTCTTTTTCAGCATCATTTTTTTGTTGGCGTTGATTTAATTCATAAGGAAAGCCATAATCCCATCTTATCTGATTAAGCAATTTAAAAGTGTTGCCAATTAGAGATTCAATCTGCTTGCCTTCAAAGTCCAATCCGTAAGCTTCTTCGTTCCTTTTTCCCTGTAATACTTTTTCTGCTTCAAGATGAGCTAACATTTCATTCCGAACTCGCATAATTTTTTTAATAGTTTCCTTATCGTCTGCACTAAATTTAGATTTGGGTATAGCACGAAAAATAGAAAGAGTGATTTTCTTGCCATTCCTCGTATTATAGGATTTTTTATCAAAAATTTTTGCTAAATTTATTAAATAGTAATGTCGCCAACTAATAAGAATATGACTCCATATGTCTTTAAAATTTTCCCAAGGTTTATCGTCAATTTTTTTATGCCCAATTTTATTAAAACAGAATTGCCGATAAGTAAAGCTTAAAGTACCAACAAGAAGCTTGAATTCTTCATTTGATAATTTCTTAATTTCCTTTTTCCCCAAAAATTTTTTCCAAAGCCAACTAAACCATCTCTTGATTTTTTCTTTCATAGATTTATTTCTCTAATACTCCAATGCTTTTCATAAAATTATCGCAATTTTCATTCATACAACAATAATAAACTGGTAAATGTCCTTTATGCGCTGGTTCGCCCTCTTCTTTCCGTGGCAAATAAGGGCCACTCTTTTTCATTTTGCAACCACATTTTTTACATTTATATTGTTTATTTTCCATTATTAATTAATCCCCTGCCCGTCCGTAGTTTCAACGAAAGAGAGTTCAACTTTCTGTTTGTAAAAACAGAGCTGACTCCTATTTTTTCTCAACACGGTCTCTTAGTATCTTTAGGGTCACTAGGAACTTTTATTGTAACTCCTTCAGAATCCTCTATAACCTCTTCTACTAAATTACTACAATAACCAGGTTTTATTATTATACAATCCCCTGAATTCATATTAATTTCCTCTTTCTTTCCTACCTTATTTTTTATCCATCCCTTAACCCTACCTTTTATAAGAAAGGTATACTCTGTAGATTTTTTCTGTTTCTTTTCATCATGACATGCATTTTTATTTTTCTGAAAAATCCAGTATTTTAATTCAAAATCTTCTGTGTGTGCCAAACTTCCCTCAAGTTGAGAGAAGTTACCAAAAGGATAAAATTCTTCTTTATTATTTTTAATCTCACCTTCTCTGCGATTTAATTTCATTAACTCTCCCCAATCATATATTTCTTTTTCCCAAATATGTATATCTTGAGCCATAAATTATTTATATTTATTATTTCTCAATTAATTTTTCGACTTTTTGTTTGGCTTTTAACTCTTTAGCATCCATTAATTTATAAAAAGGCTCCTGACCCCATTAACCCATTTTTTGCCTGACTGGAATAATATTTTCAGGATAGACAAATTTTTGTAATTTTCTAAGACGATTTAACGAAATCATCTTAGAGCCAGTCCTATCGGTATTTATGCTATTTAACGCATCCCAAACGCGTTGAATATCCCCGTTGTAAATAAGTTCATATTTACCACTTTCTCGATCAATCTTAAATACCATCAATAAACCATCAGCAAAACCATCTTTAGGCGGTTCTCTAAGATATGTACTATCTCCACCAGTTGCTTTTATCTGTACGTTTTTACTGTTATAGACACCATCCCAATCATGACGACCCACGTTATGTAAGTTAACTCGATAAAAAACACTAGCTATTACCTCTCCGATATCACCAACCATCCTGCCGTCAGGAGTAAATTTGCGTACCCCGCCCGAAAGTTTAGATAGATTCCGGCAACTATTGAATATATTTTTCACTGCTAATATAAATTCTGCTTTCTCCATAATTTTATTTAATTATTTCTTTGACCTTTTATTTGACTTCTAAAAATAGAGTTGACACTATTTTTTTCACTTTAGCTAAAATTGATTGGTTAAAATTTATTACTCGTGAGATACTTTCCTTGTTTTTAGTTCATTTTCATAAAAACATAAACTTTTACCAATTATCACTGGTTTAATTTTAAATTCTTTAGATCTCAAAATTTCGTTTGCTTTACTTCCGCAATAATAATGTAGTATTAATTTTACTTTGAAAGAGTAATATTTTTCTTTACTATACGGCACTTTAATATAATACCTTTTTATCTTTAATTTGTACGGCGAGATCACCCAATAAGAATCTAGTTCTGTTTCTGAAATATAATCTTCTTTCAGGGTTTGTCCCTTTAGTGACCATAAATCTTCGACTTTTTGCATAGGATATGGACTAAATATTTCGATACCGTATTTTTCCATAATTTCCCCATAAAAAATTTTAAACATTTGCTCAAAGCCATAAAAATCTTGGATTTTTTTAATTCTCGGTAAGAGCTTATAAAGTTCTGGAATTGTCACGCCGAAAGGTTTATCTTGGTCTCCGAAAAATCTTGTTTTGCCAAATTTATACTTTTCTCCAGTTTCTATATTGCTAATTCTATGCTCGATTCCAGATCCTATAATTGGTGATGTTCCTGAATTAAGAAAATAAACTAGAAAATTTATTAAAATCTTTTTATCTTCCGTTTTGGAAATAGCCATTATTTGGGGTTCTGAAAAATAAATTTGAGGAACAGGATTTTTAAATTGTTTCTGTTGCCAATAATTTAAATAAAAAGTTAAAACTGTAAATATCGCCATAACTCCAGTAGCTATAGCCATTAAAATATTAGGACTCATATTTTTTATTTTTTTAAATGCTTTATCTAAAATTGATTACTTAGTTAAAATTCCCTCAGATTCAATTCGGGTGGTGTCAGAAAATAGAATTAATCCAATATATTTTTTCCCTCCCTCTATGAATTAGATGGTCTTCGTTGTTGAAAGAATAACAACGGCGACGAAAAACCTTGTTTCTTTAAAAAGTCTGGGTAATTTTTGCAAAGATAAATAGCCAAAAGGTCCCTAATACAATCACTGACTTTCACTACCCCATTTTGGAGCAAAATAAACTCGTCTTTTATGAAATGAAGACTATGAACTATTAACGGATGATCTGTCAGATTCGCATCCTTATCCGCATAGATTACTGCTGGCGCATTCTCGTTTTTACTATTGAGAATTTTTGCACTACCCACCACAGCGGCTCCGTGTTTGATTTTGTTATAAATTCGGAATCTCTTTTCTTGATCATTTTTCCAAGCGAGAATATTTTGATAAAGTTCGCTGTAAAATGCGTGAATATCCAAAAGGGGCAATAACAGATTTATATTAAGTGTAGCCAAATCATCTATGTGTAGTTTGCCAATAAAATCATTTTCTGAAACACACTTATCAGTAATATTTTTTATTGTGGCTTCTTTTATTTTATAATTAATAAGTGTGTAAGTAACCGGCGTAGTTTTTTGCTTAAACTTTTTCTGATATGTACAAGCCATATCAGTATTAAAGCGTCGGTATAATGCGAGCAAAATAACAGCTAAATCCTCAAGGCTCTTTTGATATAATTCGGTAAACAACACAAGATACATTCTTTTGACATCTTGCCGCATGCCATACTTTTTATGTTGATTATCAAGAATCTGTAACGGCCGTAGTCGGTTGGCAAAATTTACATAATCATAAAGAATCGGGGCCTCAATGTCCCAATAAATTTTCTGCTCATTGATATATGTTTTTTTATTTACCATACTCTTTTCTAACAATTTTAATCTCCTCTTTCGTTAATCCATAAAGTTTATAAACTAACTGGTCAATTTTTTTAATTTTTCAATTTATCCTTTTCTACTTCCCTTAAAATTTTACCTTGTTTGGTTTTCCATAATACCCAGCCACTCGTAGAATTACCCGTTATTAAATCCGAAGCCGCACTTGGACTATTAAAAAGATAGTCTTTTTCAAACTTAAATAATTTATCTGAAATTTCACTAATATGACCGGATTGCAATAAAGAGGAAATAATGTGTTCATTTCTTTTTCTAACAGCATCACTAATTTGTGTACTGGCAGTTGAACTTTTATAAACTATAAATCCCTCATTAGTCATTCTACCTATCCCTATGGCTCCTTTCCTTCGGCAATAAAGCAATACTCCAACGTCTCTATCTTGTCTTGTCGCAGGTTCTTGCAGAATAGGGTATCCCAAACTGGCTAAAAGGATTTTTAAATTATCCAAATATTCTTGCATTTCAGAGACGTCGGATTCTGAAAGATTTGGCAAGGCACTTTCAGAAGTGTTTTGCAAAAGACAACGAGATATTGACTTTGCTATACCCAAACAACAACTCTCCAAATATTTAATATGAGCTTTAGTTAAATTATTATCTTTACTTACAAAAGCAACAGCCATTTGCCAAAAATCTTTGCTACTTTCATGGGTTATCAATCTTTTCCATAAAATTTCAGCTTCACCAATATAAACATATGGCAAAACAGATTTTTCGTCTTCTTTACCAAATAGAAAATAAATTGATGGTTGATTACATTCTTTTCTTTCTTTAACATCTTTCAACTTATTTCTCGGTATAGCAATAGCTTTACCCACCCAATTACTTAATTCTGCTGTCTTAATTCCATCAGGTTTACCATCAACAAGATAAATTTTAATTGTTTTAGGATATGACATTTTTAAGATAATTTATTTTAATTGTATTGCTTAAATAATACCTTAAAATTATTTTGAACTAATGGTACAAAATAATTTTTCTCTGTTACTTATATGTTTCAAAAATTCTTCAATAGTTTTCGGCAGAATAAAAAGATTTTCTTTATCTTTCACGTATTCAATTTGTCTCTGCGAGTCCTTAAATATACTAGGTGCAACAAAATAACACATGGAGTTCTCATTATTTTTACTAAATTCTTCCAAATGTCTGGTTATGGGCCATATCTCCATAACTGTTTGCGTTCTTCCTTCGGACATAGTTACCTCAATTAAAATTCTATTGATGTCCTCGTAGCATTCAATATCACCTTTATCGCCTATACCGCCAGCAGTTGAGGTCGGCAATCCCTCATCGTCATAAGGATAATTAGGTATAACCTTTATATTTGAAAATTTGGATTTAACTGCTAAGGCAACAAGAAATTCCAATCGTATCGGATTTGAAAGATATTTTAGAATATCATCTTTTGTTAATTTTTTTCTAGCCAAGTTGATTATTTCTTCTTTAATCGTAGTCCAAGAATAAACACTAATCCATTTAGCTAAAAACTTGTCTCTCTCATCCGCGCTTACCGGCTTAGCTGCAGATAAAATCAAACTCTTATCAATTCTTGCCATGTACACAAAATATTCCTTTTCTGTTTTGTATTTCTTATATTTAGAATAATTTTTAAGAGCATAATTGACTTTTTTCTGTTCATTTTTGTTGATATCAATAAAACGACCACCGCCCCTTAAAGAAATTAACCCCGTGAGTCTCATCTTTCTTATAAATTCATCCGGATAATCGATCATAATTGATTTATGATTGAATTTCTTAAATTTACCTTCCATGATTCGATTAAGACAAATATCAACGATTACTTCCCAGCTTGGATTATAGCTGTATTTTTTCCTTATCTCCTTTATTAATTGATATAATTTTTCTGAATTATTATTTTTCCAAAAGATGACTAATGGCAATTCTAATTTTGAGATACCACTTCCGTTGAAATTTTTATCTTTATTCAATCTTGAAATTACCTCAAGTAGAAGTATTAATGGGACATTTTCATTTAATGTGCGTCTAAGTGGATTATTGCTTTGATATTTTACAAAAGCATTGAGGAATGCTTGTTGTTCAAATTCGGGATGCTTGTTATTAATGAGTTTTAAGCCAATCTCAGAAAATTTAATTTTTTCTCCAATCCTGTAATAAACGAAACCCAATTCTTTTGCTATTTTGAACCAAGTATCAAATCTAGATGGCCATCCTTTGCTAAAACCCGCTTCTTTATGATTTTGAGGATTATCTTTTAGAACTTTTAAAACTTCTTCATTAGTTAAAAGCTCTTTTGATTTTATTTTGTTTTTTATAGATGCACTCAAGTTTGTTGGAGTATACAATCCAATTCTTATTATTTCTCCAGCAATTTCTTTCGCTAAATCATTAGTAAGAATTTTACCATCATAATTTTTAAACACTCCTAAAAACCACTTCAATCTTTCGGGATTTCTAAGTGTCGTTGTGAATAATAAAGGCTTATATTCTGACTGGCGTTTCTCCATAAGTTAAGAATTAGTAATTAACACCTCTTTGATTTTCTTTTTCTTATTGTCGTGATAGCTAATATAATTACTATTTATTTTATATGCTTTATATTTTTTCATCCATTTAATCAACAAGTTATTTTTATTCCCGTTATAATGAGTTATATTCGACAACGCAAACTTAACGCTTTTTTTATTCAAGTCGTCAATCGAACTTAATAAATCATATTCAGCTTTTTTATCCCAAAATTTATTATATTCACTTGCTGAAATTAAATAAGGTGGATCCAAATAAACAAAATCGTTTTTCAGGTATTTTCTTCCAGAAAAAAAACCTCTAAAATCTTTTGAGCAAAATGATATTTTTTTACCATGCACAAAATCAAAATAATTATTTAGAGCATTAACAACGTTTTTATTAAAATCAACGTTGCCCACGGGAAGATTAAATTTACCTCCGCCATTAAATCTCAGCATTCTATTAAAGCCGTAGATAAGCAAAACATACAAAATTAAGTGGTCGTTCTTTTTATTTTTATTGACACATTCCCTCAATTTTCCATAACCTTCTTTGTTGAATCTAGCAAAATAGGTTTTTTTCCATTTCTTCTTTAGTCGAGCCGGAATTATATCCTCTTCATATGATCTAGATAATTTGTATTTACGTATTATTTTTTTTATACTTCTGAAAAATTCATTTGGATTGCTTGAATTTTTAATTAAAAACTTGTGTATATTAATAAGGTTTTTATCTATATCATTTAGATAATACTTTTTGGCCTCAATATTCAAAAACACAGTACCACCACCAACAAAAGGCTCGTAAAAATTATTTATTTCTTTAGGAAATAAATTTTTAATCTGTCTCATTATCTTGTATTTATCTCCGACATAGAATAGCGGGGATCTTTTGATTTTGCTATCCATATTTAAACTTTAGTGACAAATAAATATTCTTTGTGGTTATTAAAATTTGTGTTTCCAGCGTTAAAGTACTTATAATCCTTTTCAAAGACTTTAGTTTTGCCTTTCCTCTGTAAGATTTTTTCAATTTCTTGAAGCGTAATTTTATTTTTTGATGAATTACTTTTGGAGTCATATGTATTATTATATGAAACAACCAAATACCGAGCATCAATATACCTTACAAGTTCCGCAAACCTAGTCTTTGCATTGATTCTACAATAATCACTCATATTTTCTGGATCTGGTTTTAATGCAACTCCATGTAATTTTGGTTTATCCCATTTAGTAAGTGTTTCAAGTACATGATAAAACCGGCTATATTGTCTGGAGTTATAGGGCGGATCAATATAAACTACATCTGCTTTTATTTTTTTTACCAAAAGGTTCGTATCTTCTCTAAAAATAGATATTTCATCAACATTAACAGGGTCAATCGGTTTCATAAAGAAATCATCATTTATAGAATCTTTTTTAAAATATGCATCGTAATGTCCGACAGTATTAGCAATTTTATCGACCGTATATAACAAAGATGCAATAAGCATATAATATTCTCTGCTTGTTAAATTATTTTTATTTTTCTCTATATTCTCCCTGACGAAACCAATAATTTTTGATGAATTATAGCTAAAATATTTACCACCAAAATAATTAGAAAAATAATTGTCTTCTAAATCCTCTCCATAAATATTGTTATAATCTTTGATAATGTTGTCTATTTTATTTTTATTCCATTCGCCATTTCCAAAAAAAGCTTGGTATATTGCATAATTAGAATAAAGAAAATCGTTTAGTATAATTTTTTTAAAATGTTTTGTAGCTATAGCTGACACAATTCCCGTTCCTGCAAAAACATCAGCAAAAGAATCTCCTCCGCACTCTTTATTGATAACAGAAAAAATCCATTCTATTAATTTATGTTTACTGCCAATATACCTACGATTATGCAATTGAATATGATTTTGTTTTACTTGCGGAATATAAAAATAATTTTCCTTAATTTTTTTTGCATCTATTTCGTATGTTGGTTTCTTGATTTCGAGAAAGTCAAACAAACCTACTTGAACGCCTTCAGCAACATAATCTATGTTTTCATCAACCCCTCTTAAGACTTCATGAAAACTATAATTTCCGTTCTTTGCAGTAATAATAAAATCTATAACAGAAATTCCCATTATTTCACCGGCCTGAACAATTTTTTCAACAATTGTGTTGTCTTCTTTGCTTGGAGTTGGGTCTCCTGTGGGATGATTATGTACCAAAATAATACTTGCGGAATTCAATTCAACGGCTGGATAAAAAATCTCTCTTGGGTGCAATAAACTTTTATCAAGAGTGCCGATTGATATTGTTTCTTTTTTGATCAAAACATTTCTTGCATTCAAATATAAACAGATTAGATATTCCTTTTTCTTGTCCCGTAAATCATAAGTCAAAGAAATAACATCCTTTGAATTTTTTATAACAATTTCATTCCCTTTTTCTTCTTCATAAAATCTTTTTACTAAAGAAATTGCTGATGCAATTTGCAATGCTTTAACTTGGCCAATACCTGAAATTTTCAGCAAATCATCAACTGTAATGTTCAAAAAAGCCTTGCCGAATTTTTTGATTATTTGTTGCGCAAGTTTTTGAACATTTTTACCCTTTACTCCACTTCCAAGCAAAATTGCTAAAAGATCACTTTTTGAAAGTGCCTCCGGTCCTTTTTTGAGAAATTTTTCTCTAGGTCGTTCTATTTTAGGTAAGTCTTTTATTCTGTTTTTCTTTTCCTCCATTACTTTAATTTAACTCATTTTTGGGTTTTTATCAATTTTCTAACAACAAAAAAGCGAAACTTAATAGTTTCGCTCCAGGAAATTTTCCTTTTTTCACAAGGTTTTAGAAGAAAGCGAGAAAACCTTGTTTCTTTGCTTAAACCCTTTAATTAACCTAATTCTTGATTTAGAAATCTTAAAGTAAGAAGCTAAAACTTCTTTTACTGCTTTATTCGCCTGTCCTTTTATTGGTTTTTCCTTTACTTTAACCTCAAAAGTATCCTCTAATTTTTTAATTATTTCTCTCTTTTTTGAATTTGGGAAAACCTTGACCTTAATCAGCATTTTTTTGATTAATCAAATATTATACTTTGGCGATGAAATTTTATTTTCAACTTAGCTAAATCAGAATTTTCTGAAATTTCAAAAATTTTAGCAAACTCTTTTTCCGTATCAGGGAGAATGCTTCCGCTAAACTTCTCTTCTTCCGACAGCCAATAATTGGCCTTATAGGAAGCAATAAATTTTCTTCCTTCTCCGTCAATAAAATAAACAGTTGAAAGATTAATTGAATCTTTTCTTTTATTCAATACTTTCACTTTTACTTTCACAAACTTTCCTTCTGTTTTCAAATCCTTTATTCTTTTTAATTCCTCTTCATTAACAGGCGGAGACGCTATTTCTGCTGCTTTTAATATATTTCCCATTTCCTTAACTTCTAAAATCTCGCAGCTAATATCTCTTGCCTCAACTGATTTTTCAGGCAGACAATTAACTTGAATAGTATGCAGCTTTTCCATTGAAATAAAAAACAAAAAAATTCCGCCAAAAACCAAAATCACTCCCGTTATTCCACCTAAAATCCCGATTAGAAAAATTCTTTTTTCTTGATTTTCCATAATTTTAATTTCGAGCGAAGCGAGAAATCAAGGTTCTGCCGAGCAAAGCGAGGCAGGTTCTTAATTTTTAACCTGTGCTCGTTTAATCATAAATAGCACATTTTCATTAGCGTTTTTATACTTAATATCAATCCCTGAATGATGACTTTGCCAAACTCTAAAAACTTCATCAGCAAAAGATTGACCAATGGCCTCAATATTCTTAAAATCAATAATTATTGTTCTAAATTTGTCCAATCCGCTAAGAACTCTTCGTGCTTGAGAACGCGAAATGAAAACATTATTCATCTGATAAAGGTCGACCGTCACTTCGGTTTTACTAAATTCAAATGTATCTCCAGCAAATTTTCTAAATACAGCATTTAAATTTTGCATAGCTTTTTTGCCAATTTCAAACCGCACTTTTGTTCCTTTAATTGCTTTTATGTCTTTAATAAAAATATCATTGAGCTGGTTGTCAATAATCAATTTCTTGGTTGAGCTATTAATAATTAATCTGTCAGCTACTTTTGAAGTAAAAAAAATGCCCTCGCCTGTATGTTCTTTAGGAACAGTGGTTTGTTTTCCTTTTAAAAGGTCCTGAATTGCTTCTAATTCGTTTTTTAATCCTCTTTTTGCCATCAAATTATTAAAAATACCTATTCCAAAATCAATCACTTCAAAATTGACGCTAAGTTTATTTTTTTCCATTATAACAACTATTTCTTTTGAATTAGAATGTTCAATAGCATTGTTTAACATCTCAGTAAAAGCGTAATCCAAAATGGAAACGATATTTTTTGGTAAATCCAAAAATATCCCGCAATCTTTTTTAATTTGGTCTAAAATATCAGATTCAGAAAGATTTTTGTTCTTAAGAATCCGTTTTATACTTAAAATTTCTCTTTTTGTTTTTCGGACAACACCCTTTTTAGCTTCAATATAATAAGCCCTGTTTGCTTTTCCAATTAAAGCAATTTTTTCTTGATTTACTAATTCCCTAAAGAATCTATTGATATAGGCGCGCGAAAACCCAGTTGCTTTAACTATATCAGCAACTTTAACTTTCTTATTCTTTTTTAGGTGTTTTAAGATTAATGCTTTTATATCCATATTTTTTTAACCTTTACATTAGTTGACAACTTTATTGTATCCCCAAAATTCAAAGTTGTCAACAAGTTGTGTACAATTTTGTCAAATTTAAATAGTTTAAGACATGGCCTTAAACATTTTTAAGATTGGTCAATGTTGTTTTGTATTCTTCTTGCTTCTTGTCCCACAACCTGTCCGTCATATTCTCCGCTATGCGCGCTTTCTTTGCCATAACTTGGTTTTTTTTGGTCAAGATGCAGATTGAAAATATATTTCTCATCTGTTTCGCTTATATAAATATGGAACCGTGGATAACCGCTTGGAGCCAAAGGCCTTATATAGCTGTTATGAAAAGGCATATATCCGCAATCTCTCATAAAGCTATATAAATTTTCATTAAATTTATTTTTTTCTATGTAAATTTTCATTATTTTATTCTACCAAAAAACCGCCATTTTTGCGATAACACCTATTAAGCACTCAATGTCTAACACACACCAATCTATTCAATGTCAATCACCTTGAGAAGAAGTATGTTTTATCTCCTCTGAAACCTCTTTTCTTCTAACTTTTTCTAGGTACTCCAGCTCTTTTTTTATTTTATTCAAACCTTCCTGTGTTAAATATTTTGTCATATTTTTTCTTTATTATTCTAATTTAACTCATTTTTGGGTTTTTATCAATAAAAAATAAAAACCCAAGGCAGCGATATCGCTGCCTCGGGAAGGATAGATTTATCTTTTATTATAGTATAGGCTTGAAGGAAAAAAATTCAAGCCCCTGAGAGAAAAGTCCTCAAAGCAAGAAAAAGAATTACGATTGACATAATTTTTGGTTTGTATTATATTGTAGACAGTGACGAAAATGTTTGTTCAAACAATAGAATACATGAGATCGTGTTAGCAGGGAAATAATTAACTATAAATAGTCAAGAACGACTATGTTTTTGACTTTTGTATCGCGTTAAATTATTTAATCCCTGTTTTTTTTTATTGTAAAAAAACCGGAAAAATTATGAACAAAAATGAGATAAAAATTCCAAGATTTTTTTGCGAGATTCAATCAGAGAAAATTAAAAACCCTTTATTGGTTACTCGCAATATTTCAAAATCCTATGGAGCAGAGGAGTTGTTTTCAGGTGTTGATTTAACAATAAATTCCAATGATAGAATCGCTATTGTGGGAGCGAATGGAATAGGCAAAAGCGCGCTTTTGAAAATAATTATAGGAATAGAAGAAACAGACGAAGGATATATCAGCAAAAACAAAAATCTCAAAATAGGATATCTGCCGCAGGAAACTCATTGGAAATCTCTTCAAAGCACGCTTTTAGAAGAAATATATTCGGTCAATATGGAAAGATTAAAATTAAATAGCAGCCGTCGTGAAGGATTAGTAAAAAATCTTTTAGAGAGTTTCGGTTTCCCGGAGCAATTTTTACAAAGGAAAATTAAAACATTAAGCGGCGGGGAAAGAACAAAGCTAGCACTGGCTAAAATTTTAGTATCTAAGCCAAATTTATTGATTTTAGACGAACCAACAAATCATCTTGATTTAAGGACAATAGAATGGCTGGAGCAGTTTTTATTGAATTGGAAGAAAACAATAATATGCGTGTCTCACGATAGATTATTTTTGGACAAAATGTGCGACAAGACCTTTGAACTGACAAAACAAGGATTGCAAAAATATTATTGCTATTATTCTGAATACATAAAAGAAAAACAAAAATGCGTTGAAATACAAGAAAAAAATTACAAAAATCAGCAAAAGCATTTCAAGAAGCAGCAGGAATTTATTGACCGTTTCAGATATAAAGCGGCAATAGCCGGGCAAGTTCAAGGCAGGATTAAGCAATTAAAAAAAGTTGAACGATTAGAAAATCCGAAAACAGGCAGTAATATCAAAATCGCCTTTGATGATATAGAGAAAGTTTGCACAAAAGTTTTAGAAATTAATGATTTAATAATTGGCGACAAGCAATCGCCCTTATTTGAGATAGAAGGCAGAATAGAGATAAACTGGGGAGATAAAATCGGCATTATAGGCGATAACGGAGCGGGAAAATCAACTTTGCTAAAAACTATCATAAACAAACATCAACTTACTACAAGGGAAGCAAGAATAGGACAAGGGGTGAAAATTGGTTATTACGCGCAAGCGCACGAGGAATTAGACCCCCAAAAAAGCATATTGGAAGAAGTTGCGTCTAAAACAATTTCTAATGAAGAAAAAATTAGAAGTGTTTTGGGTTGTCTTTTGCTTACACAAGATGAAACCGCTAAAAAAATCGATCAGTTAAGCGGTGGAGAACGAGCAAAAGTGGCTTTGGCTGAACTGGTACTGCAAAAATCAAATTTTCTTATATTAGACGAGCCAACAAATCATTTAGACCTTCCAAGCAAAGAAGTTGTAACTAATATGCTTAAAGAATATAAGGGCACAATTCTTTTGGTTTCTCATGATCGTTATATTCTCAATGAAGCATGCAATAAAATTTGGGAGATTAAAAACAAAAACCTAAAGGAATATTTAGGAAATTACAGAGATTATCTTTATTTAAAATAAAAAAGTTCCTTTCAGGTATGCTTATTTTATTACTCACTGCTTCTTAAAAATAGAACTGACCCTATTTTTTTCTTTTAACTTTATCACTATTTTGAATTTTTAAACTTAACCAGATAGCAAAAAAAGCTAAGAGAAATCCAGCTATTATATCAACAAAATAATGAAGCCTAAGATAGAGTGTGGCAAACCAAAGACTGGGTATCAAAGGTAAATAAAAAATAAATAACTTGCGGGAATATTTATAGCTGAAAAATAAAATAATTGCGCTAAGGGCAACATGCAGGCTGGGAAATTCACCTCTATTATAAAGAAACAAATCTAATAATTTCTGAGTGGCTTGAGTAATGTATCCGCCCTGTAATTCAATTGAATAAAAATCCTCAAAAACAATATATGGGCCAACTGCAGGAACTGCTAAATAAAAGGCAAAACTGATCATTATGGCTATGATTAAAGCTCTTCTTAAAGAGTAAAACGCCTGATATTTTCTTTGGAAATAAAATAACCCTAAAATAATAGGGAATAAAAAAATATAAAATCCATAACTGAAATTCATATATTCAGTTAAAAAAGGCGAAATAAATTTTTCTAAAAGAAAACTGGGCTGTTCTCCAAGAAATAAAAACTTATCAATAGAAGCTAAAAGCCAATCGTAATCGGGTCTTTTGAAAAATTCAACCAGCCGAGCAAAATTTAAGTATATCCCCGCTAATAAAATAATTGGCAGACACTCTAAGATAAATTTGGGGATTCTTTTAAAAAACATATTCAAGTTATATTGTAAACGAAAATGATCCAATAAAAATACTCCTTCTCATTTTAAATAGCTGTATTCAGAGAAAAAGCGACGGCTGTATTGCAGTAAGTTATTTTAACTATATCAAAATAAAGAGATAGCTGTCAAGTCAATTGTTAATAATTTTAATCAAAAAAAATAAGCTTAGAATTTTTTATTCTAAGCATTTCTTTGTCTTTTATACTCTTCTGTCTTTTATACTCTTCAATGCTGTCGTTTATGCTTTTTATTACTTTACGTGTGTTCCCAAACCCTGCGCTCATATCATAAGTCATTGTCTCCGCTTTGGTTATATCAAGTTTTTTTATTTTTTCCTTAGGCACCATCGGGCCAATTCCTGTAGTTATATTTGGACTAGTAGGGTCAAACACCGGAACATTCTGTAAATCGGGATCGTCTAAATACTCTTCATCAACAAATCCTACAAGATAGACGCCTCCTATTTCAGCAGTACAGGGTATGCCTTTTTTCGTATTCTCAGAGATATGCCTGAAAGAAAACAGAATTTTTAGCCAATCTATCAGTACTGACTCTCTTTCATCTGTTTTTGTACTTAGGTGGTGATATAGAAGGTTTATAACCGTTCCCGCAGTAATTAAAACCAGAAATACTACGGTTATTTTTATCAATAAACCTTGATTTTGCCAGCTCGGGATAAATCTTAAAAAAAGATTAATCCCCACTAATAACAGGCCTATAATCCAACCTACCAGTCCTATTACAATAAACACTACTATCCCGATCTTCAATCCACCAAAAACAAACTTTCCTATTTCTTTTATCATCTTATCACCTCTTTTTTTGTATGTTTTGTGCTGTATTTTCAATAATAACTTTAAAAACAAAATAAGTCAAGCCCGAAAACAAAAAATCGCAACCGTTATAATATTGCCTTCTCGTAACTTTTTTCAAGATTAGTAACTATATCAAATTTCTTTAACTCTTTCGGCTTAATCCATTTATATTCTGTATGTTCCCAATCTAGCCTTATATCAGGTAATTCTTTTAGTTCAGCTAAAACAGGATGAATAATCCAGGTTTTGTTTACTTTATTGTCTTTAAATTTATAAGTTTCTCCAATGTAGATTAGTCCCGAAAAATTCGCTTCGCTCATCTCGGGACTCACTTCAAAGCGGCTTGCCACGAGCCCGTAAAACCACGAGGGCCACGGGCCTTTTCGTGGGTGGCGAAGCCACTTTTCGTGGCTGCCGGGTTAGGATTCGGACCTAAATAGACAGCTCCAAGGGCTGTTGTCCTACCGTTAGACGACCCGGCAATCTTTTATTTTTGTTTTTCTCCGACTATCTCTACGATTGCTAATTCCAGGGGCAATTGGGGTATGGATGAGTATTTAATTCTGTTTTCGGCCTGTAAAAAAAGGTTTATGATTTTTTGAAGCTCTTGCTCTGTAAATTTTCCTGCTTGCTTTTCAAGGTTCTGGATTTCTTCTTTAGTCAAGCCAGTAATCAGAGAATTATTCTCTCCTCTTTCTCCGCTTATTTTTAAAATCAATGCCTGCCTTAAATAATTTACTAATGCCCTGCTGAATTCCTGAATATCCTGTCCCCTGTTAATGATATCGTTTAAAAAATCCACTGCTTCACCCGCTTTTTTCTGTAAGATAAGTTCAACAAATTTACTAACTTGATTTATTTCTACTAATCCTAAGAGATTTTTAATTTCTTTTGCTTTTATCTCTTCTTTTGTTTCTAATTTAAAAGTCAAAACCCTGTCTAATAAACTCTCGGCATCCCTGATTGCTCCTTCAGAATTTAAGGCAATTAGTTCTAAAGCTGGTTTTTCAATCCTGGCGCCTTCTTTTTTAGAAATGAGTTCTAATCTTTTGATAATTTCTTCTATGGTTAACTTGCGAAAATCAAATCTTTGGCAGCGGGAAATAATCGTAGGAATCATTTTATGGATTTCTGTGGTAGCTAAAATAAAAATAGCGTAAGACGGCGGTTCTTCCAAGGTTTTTAATAAAGCATTTGCCGCTTCCCGCGTTAATTGGTGCGCCTCGTCAATAATAAATACTTTGTATTTTGATTTAGTCGGCCCGAACTTGATACCATCTCTTAAATCTCTCATTTCGTCAATTCCTCGATTAGAAGCGGCATCAATCTCAATAAGGTCTATGGCTTTGCCTTGCTTGATTTCCAAACAGGAAGAGCATTGATTGCAGGGTTCAAAATTTTCTTTTTTTCTATTTTCACAATTTACTGCCTTTGCCAAAATTCTGGCGATAGAAGTTTTTCCAGAGCCGCGTGGTCCGGAAAACAAATAAGCATGGGAAATCATTCCTGAAGCAATGGCATTGGTTAAGGTTTTTACAATATGTTCCTGACCAACGATTTCTTTAAAGGTCTGGGGCCTATATTTTCGATATAAAGCTAAGCTCATTTTATTTTTTAAAAACGATAAATTTATAGCCGAGAAAATTCCAGGTTAGTCCGACAAAGGAAGCAGCAATTCCTCCAATAATTCCCCAGGCCGCTAGAGAAAAGCTAAATTGGGGTCCGATAGCATTAACTATCACAGAAGCCGTTCCTAAGTTTATTGCAAAACCAAAAACACTTATAATAAAAAACTGGAAAAATTCTTTTTCTGGCTTAACTGTTTTTGGTTTTCTAAAAGTCCAAAACTTATTCCAAAGATAACTATTAGTAGTTGCTGTTATAAATGAAACGGCTTTGAAAAGAGAAAATCCCAAACCAGCATAAATTCCAAAAACATACATTAACAAGCTTAAAATCCCTATATCAATAAAAGTGTTCAATGAACCGGCTAAAACAAACTTATAAAGCTGGAAAAGAGATAAAACCTTCTTTCTTAGCCAGGAAGCGACAAAAAGGCCCAAAACAGCTAAAACAGGCAGAATTAAAGGCGAGAATTTTATTAACAGAGAAATTAAAGGCGGAAAAGCGATATCTTTCTCTAAATTCTTAATAATTAAAATAATTAACCAAGCATCAAGCTCAGCAATAATAATTGAGGCCAATATATCTGTCTTTTTCATGTTCTTTCATACTATCAAAGTTATCAGAGCTTGACAAGGTTTGATGGTTTGATATTATAAGAATATAACATGATTTATCAAAATGAAAAAACTTGTTGCTGTTGTTGTTTAATCTCTTTAAGAAAGGGACTGGTTTAACTTTGAATAAAATAAATATAAATAGTCAAATCAATCTCTTTCCAAAAAGAGATTTTTTTATAAATCCCGCACCTTTTGGGAGGGGTATTAAACTCCTTCCAATGATTATTTCTTTGTAAGTCGTCGGGTATGTTCCAAAAGGTGCGGGATAAAAATGGCCTGGTAGCCAAGTAGAAAGGCAACTGTCTGCAAAACAGTTACACGTGGGTGCAATTCCCGCCCAGGCCTCAAGTAGTAAAAAAAAGTATGTCTTCCAATATTTTGAATTTAATTGGTAATACTCCTTTGGTGGAAATAAAAGAATTAAATCCTAATAAAAAAGTAAGGATTTTTGCTAAACTTGAGTCTTTTAATCCAGGAGGTTCAGTCAAAGACAGAGTAGCCCTCTCTATGATTGAAGGGGCAGAAAAGAGAGGAGAATTAAACAAAAATAAGATTATTTTAGAGGGAACAAGCGGAAATACAGGAATTGGTTTGGCTTTAGTTTGCGCGGTAAAAAAATATAAACTGTTTTTAACAATGCCAGAATCAGCAAGTTTAGAAAGAAGGAAAATTTTAAAAGCTTTCGGCGCTGAAATCTTACTCACCCCGGCTAAAGATGGTACTGACGGAGCCATTGAAAAAGCTTATGAAATAGCGAGAAAAAACAAAAAGTATTGGTTAGCTGACCAATTTAATAATCCTGATAACTGGAAAGCTCATTATTATGGTACGGCCGAAGAAATATGGCAAGATACTCACGGCAAAATCACTCACTTTATTGCAGGTATGGGAACAAGCGGCACCTTGATGGGAGTCTCAAAACGATTGAAAAAATACAATTCCAAAATTCAAATTATAGGTATAGAGCCATTTTTGGGTCACAAAATTCAAGGATTAAAAAATATGAAAGAGGCCTATAAACCAGGCATCTTTAATAAAGACTATTTAGATGAGAAAATAAACATTAAAGATAAAGATGCTTTTGAAATGGCTAGATTATTAGTTAAAAAAGAAGGAATTTTTGTCGGTATGTCTTCGGGAGCGGCAATGTTCGCTGCCTTAGAAAAAGTAAAAGAAATTAAACAGGGCTTAATAGTGGTTTTACTGCCGGATAGCGGAGAACGTTATTTAAGCACTGAACTATATGCCTAAATTTTATAATACCTTAACTCGAAAAAAAGAGGTTTTCAAACCCTTAAAAAAAGGAAATGTTGGTATTTATACCTGCGGTCCAACTGTTTATGATTTTGCTCATATTGGAAATTTTCGTTCTTATATTTTTGCTGATATTTTAAAACGATATTTAGAATATAAAGGATATGAAGTAAAACACATAATGAACATTACCGATATTGATGATAAGACAATTAAACGATCAAAAGTAGAAAAAAAGAATTTAAAAGAACTCACCGAAAAATATACTAAAGAGTTTTTACAAGATTTAAAAACTCTGAATATAAAAAAAGCTGATTTTTATCCCAAAGCAACAGAACATATGAAAGAAATGGCAAGGGCAGTTGAGGTTTTAGAAAAAAAAGGATATGCCTATGAAAAATTGGGCAGTGTTTATTTTGACATTTCTAAATTCAAAAACTACGGCAATCTTTCCAAAGTTGACCTTAAGGGAGTAAAACCAGGAGCCAGAGTTGATTTAGATGAATACGAAAAAGACGAGCCCGGCGATTTCACTTTACTCAAAAGAAGCACTTTAGATGAACTTAAAAGAGGAATTTTTTATCAAACAAAATGGGGAAAAGTAAGGCCTGGTTGGCATCTTGAATGTTCAATAATGAGTATGAAATATTTAGGAGAGACATTTGATATCCATACTGGCGGAATTGATTTAATTTTTCCTCATCACGAAAATGAAATCGCTCAAAGTCAAGCTCTAACTGGAAAGAAATTTGTTAATTTCTGGCTGCATAATGAACACCTTTTTATTAACGGAAAAAAGATGAGTAAATCCTTGGGCAATTATTACACTTTGAGAGATTTAATTAAAAAGGGTTTTTCTTGGCAAACCATTCGTTACTTCTTAATAAGCACTTATTACAGACAAAGAGCAAATCTTACTTTTAAAAAACTCGAAGTAGCAGAGAAAAGTTTGGAAAGAATAAATGACTTTGTAGAAAAACTCTATCGGTTTTCAAATAGCAAGGGACAGTCCCCTGCTAAATCTGAAAAGCAATTATTGAGAATTTTGAAAGAAACTAATAGGGATTTTGAAATGGCAATGGATGATGATTTGAACACTCCAAAGGCTCTAGCTGCTTTTTTTGATTTCATCAAAAAAATAAACAAAATTACTGAAATGAATGCTAAAATAGCTGAACAGTGTTTAAATCTGGCAGCTAAATTTGATTCTGTTTTGGGTTTAAAGCTCTTGGAAAGAAAAAGAAAAAAAAATAAAATTCCCAAAGAGGTTTTATTATTGATAAAACAAAGAGAAAAATTACGTCAGAAAAAACAATGGAGGTTAGCTGATGAAATGAGAAAAAAAATCAAACAAACTGGTTTTTGGATTGAGGATACTGAAGAAGGACCAAAGATAAAAAGAATTTGAGGGTAAAAAAATAAGAACCTCCGTTTTCAACGGAGAACCTTGATTTTTTGCTTCGCAAAAAAATAAGGGAGTAATCAAATTAATTCTCCCATTTTTTTATTTTGCCACTAATTTCGCTTTTTTCTTTTCATGCCTGTAATGTAATAGTAGACCAATACCTTTTCTGATTCCGTCTATAATAAATACAATCGCAATCAATAGTACTATAATTTCTACTATTACAAACCATGTTGTCGTTTTTTTCCACCTCCTACTAGTTTTACTCTCCTTTTGCTACCTTTTATCCTGTCAATAAAACAATCGGTGTTTTGCCTTCTACGGGAATTATCAGCTCCCTTAAGCTTTTTCCCTTCTCTGTGGCTCGCTCCTGTTCGGGGAGAGCCATAGCAACTTCTTCTCTTACTTCTACTATTGTTCCCCAAGGTCCCTTGGCAGCACCATTAATAAATTCTGTTATGGTTTCCATTCCTTTCACCTCTTTTTTTATACTGTTTACAATATAACATATTAACATAATTTTGTCAAGATTTACAAAATTTTCAGATAAGCTATATTGAAAATATGAACGGAAATATTTCTAAAAATGAATTACCGGACAAACTTCCGCCTCAAAACATAGAAGCAGAAAAGTCTCTGCTTGGCTCTTTGATGATTGATAAAAACGCTATCGTTAAAGTGGTTGATTTTATTCAGTCAAAAGATTTTTATCAAGGGATCCATCAGCAGATTTATCAAGTAATGGCAGAGCTTTTTGAAAGAAGAGAGCCGATTGATTTGCTTTCTGTTTCCAGCCGTCTCAAGGAAAAAGAACAATTAGACAATATTGGAGGAAACAGCTATTTGACTGAATTAATAAATTCTGTTCCCAATGCCCTTCATGTTTCTAATTATGCCAGTATTGTCCAGAGAAAAAGAATTTTAAGGGATTTAATAAGCGCTTCTTATGAAATCGGCTTAATGGGCTATAACGAAACAGATGATGTTGATTTCTTGCTTGATAACGCTGAAAAAAGAATTTTTAGCATCGCCCAAAAATCACTTTCTCAAAACTTTGTGGCGGTAAAAGATACTTTAGAAGAAGCATTTGAAAGAATAGACGCTCTTTCAAAACAAAAAGGCGGAATCAGAGGAGTGCCTACCGGCTTTATTGATTTAGACAATAAATTGGCCGGACTTCAGAAATCCGACCTGATTATTTTGGCTTCCAGGCCATCTTTAGGAAAGTCAAGTTTGGCTTTGGACATTGCCCGTTATGCCGCTATTCACCACAAAATTCCAGTTGGCATATTCAGCTTAGAAATGTCTAAAGATCAAGTGGTGGACAGGATAATTGCCAGTACGGCCAATGTTGATTTATGGCGTTTTAGAACCGGCCGTCTCTCCAGCCAGGGAGAAGATAATGATTTTTCCAGAATCCAGCAGTCATTAGGAGTTTTATCTGAAGCGCCTATTTATATTGATGACGCTGCCACTTCTAATATTCTCCAAATGAGAGCAATGGCACGGCGCCTGCAGGTAGACAAAGGATTAGGCCTGATTATTGTTGATTATCTCCAGCTTATGGATCCGAGAACAACAAACACGAATATTGTACAGCAAATGACCGAAATTTCCCGTTCCTTAAAAGGCTTAGCTCGGGAATTAGAAATTCCAGTTTTGGCTCTTTCCCAGTTATCAAGAGCAGTAGAACAGCGTTCTCCTCAAATTCCCCGTTTATCAGACCTACGCGAAACTGGAGCGCTTGAACAGGACGCTGATGTGGTTTTATTTATACATCGCGAAGATAAATACAGGCCTGATACTGCACGAAAAAACATCGCTGATATTATTATTGCCAAGCATCGTAATGGTCCGCCGGGTAAAATAGAACTTTATTTTGATGAGCAAAGAGCCAGTTTTAGAAGCTTAGAAAAATCAGAAAAAGAAGAACTTGGCGAATCTGAATATGAATAACTATCCCCCATCTATTCAAAAACTTATTGATATATTTTCCCGCTTCCCGACTGTTGGTCCCAGAACCGCGGCTCGTTTTGTTTTTTATTTAATGCCGCTGCCGGAAGAAAAGATAAAAGAAATCTTAGATTCTATTTCCAATTTAAAAAAGACCATAAAAATTTGCTCTTTTTGCTTTAATCCTTTTGAAGCAACAAATACCGAAGAAACTCTTTGCCCGATTTGCCAAAATAAGACCCGTAATAGGAACCTGCTTTGCCTGGTGGAAAAAGAAACTGACTTAATTACCATTGAAAAAACTAAAAAATATCAGGGTCTTTACTTTATCTTAGGCGGGACTGTTTCTAAACTTAAAAAAGACGCTCTTAAAAAATTAAGAGCTGAAGGACTTATTGAAAGAATAAAAAATCCAGAAAAATTTGGAATTTCTGGAGTTGATTTTCAAGAAATCATTATTGCCTTTAATCCTACTACTGAAGGCGAAGCAACTGCTTTATATCTTGAAAGATTATTAAAGCCGCTTGGCAAGAAGATGACGCGGCTGGGTCGTGGCTTACCTGTAGGCGGCGAATTAGAATACGCTGACCAAGAAACACTATCTTCTGCCCTTGAAAGTAGAAAATAACCGTCACAAATCAGTACGATCATTCTATTTTGTGACCAATTTAATTCAGAAATGTTTTTTTGTTTATGTCTCAATTTTTGTTATTTCTACTTCTGTAAATAACTGGCGATGGCCGGTTTTTTTTCTATATCTTTTTTTTGCCTTGTATTTAAAAATAATTACCTTTTTTGCCTTGCCCTGCTTTAAAACTTTTCCAATAACTTTAGCTCCTTTAATTAGAGGTGTTCCGATTTCAAGTTTTCTGTTCTTTTCTAAAAGCAAAACTTCGGAAAATTTTATCTCTTTTTCCTCTTTTGCGTCAAGTTTCTCTATTTTTAGTTTAGTTCCTGGCTCAACAATATACTGTTTTCCGCCAGTTTTAATTACTGCAAACATGCTAAATGTAGTGAAACACCCTGCTTTCTAAGCATAAAAAAATTAATACATATAGCGTAGAGGGCGGGGTTTCACTTTGGCTCAATTTTAATTACTCTGGTTTTTCTATTTGTAATGGTTCAATTTTTTTCTCTCCTTTAGTTATTTTAGCCACATCTTTATCTATTTTGCCAAATTCCTTATATGCCTGATTATAAGTATTTACCGTTGTGCTAATATTATTTCCTAATCGCTGCAGAAAACTATCATAATTCAATAAATGTTTTTGAAGATTTTCTACTTGCTTTCCAATTTGCTTGGCTGATTCTTCTATCTGCAGAGCGCGTAAACCCTGAAGCACGGTTTGCAAATAAGCGTAAAATGAAGTCGGAGAAACAATAATAACATGCTTTTCTTTAAAGGCATATTCAATTAGGTCGTAAGTAGTTATCTTTATAGCACCAATTTGATTAATTAGCAAGTCATAATAAATGCCTTCAGACGGAATAAACATAAAAGCAAAATCCATTGTTCCTTCGTCCGGTCTGATATATTTGGCTGTTTCCTCAATTCTCGTTTTTATATCCTGTTTAAATATTTTTTCTAATTTCTCCCTTTTCTCCGGTTCTTTTTCTTCTAAAATTTTATTATAGTTTTCTAAAGAAAACTTTGAATCAATTGGAACAATTTTATCTTTAATAAAAATTGCAGCATCAACAATTTCTCCGTCTTTGAATTGATACTGAAGCTTATACTGGTTTGGCTGAAAAACATTTTTCAATAAGGTCTCTAAAAAATACTCTCCTAAAATTCCTCTTTGTTTTGGGTTAGCCAGAACATCGGTTAATTTACCCAACTGGGTTTTCACATCCTTAACATGCTCGTTGTCGCTATGTATTTTTTCCATTTGCGATGTGATGTCTTTAAGATGAAAAGCCATATCTCTGGAAACCTTGCCGCTTTCCAACAACTGCTTTTCCAATGTTTCTGATGTCTTTTCACGGGTTTCTTTTATTTCTGAACGAATTTCTTCCAACTCTTGCTGGAATAAATTAAAAACCGGCTCATCTTCTTTTCTTTCTTTTAATAATCTTAATTCTTTTCTAATCAAAAAAACCGAGAGCACCACTCCCCCGCTAACAATTAAAACTATTATTAAAACAAAAAACAAATCAGCCATTGTAAAAATGTCCTAATTACGAATTTAAAAATTAAAGAATTTTTTCTATTCTTTCATTCCTTGAATTGCCTCTTCTTTTTCTGCCTCAAGTAAAATGATATCTTTTAAAGTTTTGAAAAGATCAATTCTTTCTTTCTCGTCTAAATAAGGCAATCTATCTAAAAATTTCTTTCTTTGTTCTTCTGCTATTAATGGAGTTTCTTTAATAAGGCCTTCCAAGGATTTATTTGTAAGAAGAATATTAGTCATAGGTTCATATTTCTCCAAAAATAATTGCTAAAATCCAATCAACTAATCCCCATTTTTTTTCTGAAAATTCTTTATAAGTTTCTTTCTGTTCGTCTGTAAGTTTTTCCGGCTCAATCCCCCAGCTTTCAAGAGTTTCTCTTAAATCTTCCTCATCTTCTCCCCATTCCCCTTCTAACTCTTCATCTTTTTTTATTAATTTAGTAAATTCTTTTTTTATATTCTCTTTCCCTTCTTTGCCTTTTCCAAATTCTTTTTCTATTTTCGCTTTTCTTTTAGGATTTTTGTCAATTTCTTTTGATAATTCTCGTGCCGCTACATCTCTTCCTATTTTTTCGTAACATTTTTCTATTATTTCATCTGTGGTTTTGTCTGCTTCGTCTTCAAGAATTTCTGATTTTTTATCTTTAAATGTAGTTTCCCAATTTTCTTCCTTTATTAATTTCTCTTCATCAATCTTTCTGACCCTTTCTTCGTTACCATTTTTAATCATCTCTTCCAGAACGTTTATTGTTTTCTTGCCTTTTATTCCTTCTATTTTGATTTTTCTCGCTGCAATAAATTCAGGAAGAATCTTTCTTGCCGCTTTCATGTTTTTAATCTTTTCAGGACTGGCTCCCTGCTCTAAAAGACCAAGAATATCGGTTTCTTCTATTTTTTTTAATCCTTTCAAATTCTTATTTAGGATTTCTTGTAAATAAATTATTCTTGATTGAGAATAATCATCAATATTCCCAGCTGCTCTTTGTTGTTCAGGCGATAATTCATTCCATTCATTCTCAAAAAATTTATTTCTTTCTTCAATTTTAAAATCTTCTATCTTTCTCTCTACATATTCATTTTTTTCTCCTATGCCTGCCTCTATCTTTGTTTTCTCGTCTAAATTTTCTCCAGTAAGCTTTTCCCAAACCTTTTCTTTAATCGAACCTTCAGGAAGACGGTTAAAAATTGCCGTCTTTATATCCGGAGGAAGATCTTCTCCAAAATATTCTATTGATTCTCTTAAATTTTCAGCGTCTTTCCATTCTTTATTTTCTTTATCAAGTAAATCCCAAAACTCATTCTTATCTCTCACACAATCCATGACTCTACTTTCATCAAACTTATCTGTATCTTGCCCTGCCAATTCCGGATAATTATCTGGGTAATTTTCTATTTGCTCTTTTAACCATTCTTTACCTTGAATAACTAAAATATCTTTCATTTGCTCCTCAAGAATGCCCTGGATACTTTTAATAGTATCTTTATCTATGCTAAATCTCTCTTTGTCGTAAAATCTTCTATAAATTTCACTTTTCCGAAGCTCTGTTTTCTTTCTTTTCTCCTCTTTTAACTTTTCTCCTAATTCAGGAGATTTTTTCTTTTCTCCTTTTCCCTCCATGCCTTCTTTTTTCCCGCCTTCGCCTTTTTTTGCTTCTCGCTCATTCTTTTCTCTTTTTCTCGCTTCCAGTATTTCATCTTGCTCTTCCTTTGACATATTATCTTTATCTATTTTTTTATCTGCTATTTTTTCTCCTTTTTCTTGTTTTTTCATATTTTTGTTGTTATTATTATTTTCATCTTTTTGTTCCGACCTTTTTATTTTTTCTTTTGTTTCGTTTATAACATCATCCTTTTTTACTTTTTCCGCTTCTTCAACCGAAACATTCCAGCCCGTCTTTTCGCCCATTTCTTGCATCTCTTTAAGAATTTTTTTTCCTAATCTTCTTTCTCCTTTATTCATATTTTAATAACTTTATCCTAATTTTGCTCTTTCCATAATTTCTCGCTCCACCATAACTCTCGGTCTGCCATATTTTAGTTTGGAAATCTTTTTAATAGGAGCTGTAATTTTTGGATTACCTTCAACCGGTTTAATGGTTTTTACTTTAAACGGAGAAGAAACCTTGTTGTCTATCATCATCTTAACAATAAACTGGAAATTATCAAGATTAACTAAGTCATAACGGGAAAATTCCGGCTCAAATTGCTTTTCCAAAAATTCAGCGTCAGTGGCGCCAATTCTGAAAGAAGTAATCGTTCCCACATTGCCGATTACAGCGTTTCTAATTTCATCGGTTAATTGAGGAATAAACTGGTGCGCTAAAATTAAATCCAAGCGGTATTTTCTTGCTTCTGATAAAATAGTGGCAATGGTATCAGTGGTAAAGTTTTGAAATTCATCAATATATAAGTAAAAATCTTTTCTTTGCTCTTCCGGTAATTTCCCTCTTTTCATTGCTGCTAACTGCATTTTTGAGACCAAAATCAAACCCAATAAAGAACTATTCATTTCGCCTGTTTGTCCTTTTGATAAATTGGCTAAAAATATTTTTCCTTCATTCATAATCTTTGCCAAATCAAACCCAGAATTGGACTGGCCAATAATATTCCTCATCATTTCATTTTCAACAAACCTGCCAACCTTGGAAACAACATAGCCAAGCATATCTGACTTTGTCTCGCCGGTTGTCTGCGCCCATTCTTTTAACCAGAATTGCTTAACCAAAGGATCTTTGACTTTTTCTAACCGTTCCTTCATAAAATCATCATCTGTAAAAATTCTTGGAATTTCCACCAAAGTACCAGGATTTTCTTTATCTGCCATTAAAGCGAGCATTGCGTTTCTCATATAATGCTCAAACATAGGACCAATGATTTCTGGAGGAAAAAGCTTGGAAAAAATAGCAATCATCTCGGAAACAGCAAAATCTTTTTGCTCTGGCGTATCCCATTCCAGCATATTTAATCCGCAAGGCCGTTCTAAATCAAACGGCTCAAATAAAACCACATCTTCTGCTCTTTCTTTTGGTATATTGGCTAAAGTATCTTCAATTAAATCACCGTGAGGATCAATTACAGCCACCCCTTTGCCCTGCTCTATGTCCTGACGAATCATTTCTCTTAATAAAGATGATTTACCAGTTCCGGTTTGACCAATAATATAATAATGGCGGCGCCTGTCGTTTTCTGAAGCAAAATAAACATCTTTTTCTTCATTGCGAAAAACCGCCTTGCCTATTAAATTAAGGCCAGCAGAAGGTAATTCAGTAGGCGGCGCTGTTTCTTTTGTTTTGACCCATTTGATTTGAGGGCTCTCAATATTAGATAAAGGAAAATGATAAATACTGGTAAGTTCTTCTAAGTTTAAAATACTTCTCTGGTTTTTATTAAAAACACGAAAGCTAAAATCATAGATAAGTTTTTTCAGTTTGTTTTTCTTTAATTTTACTGCTTTGAATTCATTGAAATTATTATAAAATTGGGAAAAACCGCTTTCTAAGTGGTCTAAAATTTCCTCTGCCCTTGATTGTTCCGGCGCTACGCTCACTAAACGAATATTTACATCAAAAACCGGTTTTTGGATTTTTGTTTTAATTGCTTCAAAACTTGGTTCTTCAAACGGTTTCTCTTTTTCCTTGTCTAATAGGCCTTTCTTTTCTTCTTCTTTTTTAGAAGACATTGCTTCAAAAAATGAGTCAAAAAACTTCATTATTCCGCTTTTCTCTGCTTCAGCAATAGCTGATGAGGCAGATTTTCCCTCTCTGATTTTAGAGAGAACTTTTTCTCCTTTATATTTCAAATCTAATGAGCAAGGCCTAAGAATTATTTGAACTGCTGCTCCTTCATCAGGATTAATCTTGCTTAAAGTATTAGTAATGCTCGCTAAAGGGTCTCTATCTAAATTTTTATAAGTATTAATGGGATAATAAATCGCTTTTTTTAATTTTAGATAACAACCGGCAACTTTTCCTTCCGGTTCAAAAACAGTATAATCTTCAGGGACTTTTTCTACTTGAGCGCCTGGATATAATCCCTGAATATTTTTCTCTAATCTCGTTTCCAAATTAATTGGCACCGCAACATAAAAAGAAATATCACTGCCGCCTGTTTGAGAAGCAATTTCTAAAGCAATTCTTGGAGAGCCCTGCAAAAATCTTTTAATAAAATTCGGCTTTTCTAAATACAAAAAATTAGAATATATCTGCTCCATTATTCCAATCACTGATTTTATGTCCTGTTTCTCTTTTTCTTCTTTCTTCTCGTATTTCGGCAATCTGACCAAAAACAAAGCCATATCCAATGACTTTGTCAATTGCTTAATTTTTCTTTTCTTGCTAACCAAAAACCAACCCGCTCCAGCGATAATTAAAATAACTATTATTAAAATTATCAACGAAAAATCCATAAATTTTATTGTTTTTTGATATTTTTTTAATTTCCCTTTCAAGAACCTGTTTTTTCAAGAAAATTCATGGTTGCTTTTATATTCTTCCAATCTTTCAATGCTAATTTCTCTTTTAGGGTTAAATCCTCTTCTTCTCTGAGTTTTGTAGGAATATTCAATTCTCCAAGTTTTTTAGTGGCTTCAATATAATTTTTTAGTAAATCTTTCGGCACTTTAGGATACTCCTCAGATAGTTTTTCTATTATTCTATCCTCTATTGTCTTTTCTTCTTTTTGTTCCGGCATCTCCTTGATTTTCTCTCTTTCTTTGGCAAGTTCTTCTTCGTCTTTGGCTTCAATCTCAGCTTCCTGTTCCTTAATCTCTTCTTCTGATATTTTCTCTCCCTCTATTTCTTTTTCCGGCACTCCTTCTACTATTTTTTTCTCTTCCACTTTTTCTGTATTAATTTTTATTTTTTCAGGATTATCGTTCATAATTATGAGTAAGGAAAAGATACAAAAATAAATTTTTGTATTTCTTCCGAATATTAAAAAATCTAAATTTCACTTTCTTCCAAACAATCTTTCTATTATTCCCGGCCTACCTTTCTTTTTCTCTTCTTCTTTCTCCTCCCCTTCCTCCTCCTTCCCTTTTGGTATTTCTACTTCCTCTGGCTCTGTTTTTTCTTCAAGCTCTCCATTTTCTTCTAATTCCCGTAGTTCTTCCTTGCGCTGATTATAATATCTTTTTAATTCATCAAATTCTTTTTCTCTTTCTTCTAAATTTATCACAGGATTTCGCCATGTTTCTTCTGGTATTCTACGAATTGCACCTTTGTCAAATTCCCCTCGTTCTATTCTTGTTTTAAATTTTTCTGCTTGCTCTCTTACATCTATTAACATTTTTCTTTTCCAATCTATTTGTGAAATTACTCCTTCTAATTTATTCAAAATCTCCTCGGCTTTTTCTGTTAATAATCCTTTTCTTTGTAATTCTTTCCAATTATCCATTTCTCGTACTTTTTCCTTGGCTTCTTCTATTTCCCTTTCTTGTTCTTCTATAATTTTCTTTTGTTCTGAAGTTAATTCATTTCCCACAACTTCCGACATCCCCTTAATTTTTTCTCTTTCTTCCGCAAGTTTCTCTTCATCTTTGACTGTTGTCTCAGTTTCCTCTTTTTTAATTTCTCCTTTTAGAATTCCATTCCCTCCTTTTTCTTTAAGCACCTCCTCCTCTTTTCTTTTTTCTGTTCTTGTTCTTCCTTCTGGATATTCAATTTTAGGTTCTTCTTGTTTTGGCATAAATTTAAATTTCTAATTTTTTTATTAAACCAGACCTTTATTTTTATTTCTTTAAACCCCCGTTAAAGGATTATTATGTTAATTTCTCACTACAACGTCTTTAAACAA
Source organism: Candidatus Nealsoniibacteriota bacterium (assembly GCA_030612885.1). GTDB lineage: Bacteria > Patescibacteriota > Minisyncoccia > Minisyncoccales > JAGMDC01 > JAGLYZ01. Next base: position 58,199 of record JAUWMZ010000003.1, on the reverse strand, counting down.
ATAAAGGTTTATTATTTTCAATAATCCTGCTATCCTCTAACGGGGCAAGAATTTCTTGAAACGGCCTTCTTTGGCTAAAGTGTCGTGGAATAAATCTAAAAGATATGGATCATCCATTTTTCGAACCACTTCTACTGCATAAGCCAAACCTTGCGATTGAGCCAAATCCAAAAGATGCTGGATTTTACCCTGAACCGTTCCTTTTTTTATATCTTCGGCTTGCTTCTGGGCTTGAACTTTTGCCTGGGGAGACAATTTAATCTTTTCAATCTCTTTTTCCATCTCTTTTCTTGCTTCTTTTTCCTTTTCGGTTAATTCTTTCTTTTCTAAAACCTCCTCCCTTTCCTCTATGGTCTCTTTAGGAAAAATCTCTTTTCTATATTCTTTCCCCGGTTCCTTTTCAATTTTTTTATCAAATTCCTCCATATTATTTTTGATTTACAATACTAAAATAAAGGTTTAAAACATCATTTATGCATTCAAGAATAAAACTCAAAAAATCTTTGCCATTATGTTGAACCGATGCTTTTTCTAAAGCATTGATATATATACCTCTTTTTTCTAAAGGAATAATAGTAATCGGATAACTATCTCGCAAAAGCATTAAATTCATTAAAAGCCGGGCTGTTCTGCCATTGCCATCAGTAAAAGGATGAATATGAGTAAAGCCGAAATGAAATAAAACAGCTCTTTTTATAGGATGAGTATTTGTACGGTTCATAATCTCTACAAATTCTTCCATTAAATCCTGTACTTTTTCTGGTCGAGGCAGAATATGATGAGAACCTTTAATAAATCGCTGGTTTTTTCTATAAAATCCAATACCATAATCATATTCTTTTTCTAAATTTTCCATCGGCTTAAACAAAATTTTATGAACTTCTTTCATTAAATCTTCGTTTAATGGATATTTTTCTTTTTCTTTGACGATTTCTTTAATAAATTTCAGGGCCTTATTATATCCTAAAACCTCTAAATGGTCTTTCAATGGCTTGCCAGATATAGTAATTCCTTTTTCTATTACCAAAGCTGTTTCGCCCAAAGTTAAAGTGTTCCCTTCTATTGCCGTGGAATTATGAATTTCATCAATAGCAAGTTTTTCCTCTAAAGATTTTAACGACCCTGACGGTAAAGGCCTCAAAGAATTGAGTTTTTTATTTCTTTCATCAATTTCTTTCAAATTAACTTCATCAAAACTCTTCAAAACTTTATCCATCACTTCCCTAAAATCAGTAATATATTGTTTTGAATTATTATTCCCTTCCATATTTTGATTTTACCATAATTGAACTAAAAATAAAGGCTTATCGTGGCGAGGTTTGACATCGCCACTCTTTTTTTATTTTACGAGGATTTCTGTGATGATGAAAAGGATATAGACACCTAAGAGAAATAGTCCTTCTTTTTTAGTGATTTTTCTGTCAGTGCGGACAAATATTAAAAAGAATAAAGCAGCCATTATTAAGAAAAATCGAGCCACAGCATAAGGAGAAAAACTGACAATTTCAATCGGGCAAATAATAGCCACAGTGCCTAAAACCAGGGTGGAAGCCACTATTACCACGCCCATTAAATCGCCTAAAAGCATCCAATTCTGATTTTTCCGCGCTGAAAGAATAGTAAAATATGCTTCTGGAAAAGCGTTGCCAATAGCAATAATAAACATTCCAACAAAAACCAAAGAAAAATGAAATGTTTCTGTAAAGTAATAAGCTGATTCCACCATTCCCTTAGAAGCTACGAGTAAAATAATTATTCCAAATGCTACTTTTCCCAAGCCCTTAAAGAAACCTTTAATATCTTGGGCAGAGTTTTTATTTCCGTTATATGATTTGCTGAATCTTTCTTTTTTTGAAAAAAGCCAAAGAGCATAAAATATAAAAGCAGAAATTAAAACAGCTCCATCACCTCTTGATAAGACACCGTCAAAAATCAAAAAAAGAGGTAAAAGAGCAATGAGAAAGGTAAAAACTGCTGATGACTGGACCATCTTGCTCCTTGCTGGTATTCCCTTGCTAACGAGAACAGATAAGGCAACAATAACTGTTAAGTCAATAAGATTCCCGCCAAGAGTATCTCCGAAAGAAAGCTGAGGAATTCCTTTAAGGGCAGCTAAAATACCAAAGAAAAAATTAGGAGCAGAGCCAGCCACGGCAACGATAAAAAAAGCAATAACAAATTCTCGCAACTTTAAGAAACAAGCCATTTTAACTAAACCGTCAACCAGCCATTTGCCGGACCAGAAAAGAAGAAGACAGGAAAAGAAGAAAAGTAAAATGTAAAAATAAAACATAACTTGATATTTACCAGCTTGGTCAGCTTATTAGCTTACAAGCTTACTTTGTTAATAACTCAAATAATAATTCAAAAAAGACAAAAGTAATGTAAATCCCTAATAAAAACATAGCTTCTTTTCTGGTGATTTTTCTGTCAGTGCGGACAGCAAAGAAAAAGAACAAGGCTGAAATTATTAAGAAAAATCGGGCAATAGCGAAAGGAGAAAAATTTGTTATCTCAATTGGGCAAATCAAAGCTACCGTTCCCAAAACCAAAGTAGCCGGCACCATTATTGAACCCATTAAATTACCCAAAATCATTCCTGTTTGTCCTTTCTTAGCGGAAATAAAAGCAAAGTATATTTCCGGCAAGGCGTTCCCAGCACCGACAATTAAAATACCAATTAAAGGCAAAGACAAATTCCAGTTCTGGGCAAAGAAAGAAGCTGACCTCACTATTCCCTCTGCTGCCCCTAAAAGTAGAACTAAGGCGAAAGCTACGGTGGCTAAATCTTTTATAAAAATTTTAAATCCTGTAATAGTATCTTTTTCTTTTTTTTCTTCTTCTTCATAAATTTTGCTGAATCTTTCTTTTTTAGAAAAAAGCCAGAGAACATAAAAGATGAAAGTAGAAATCAGCAAAATTCCATCTCCCCTGCCCAATGTTCCGTCTAAGATTAAAACTATGGGTAAAAGAGCTACCACAATAGTAAAAATTGAGGAACTTTGAATCAGCTGGCTTTTGGCTGGAAGAGACGCTTTGGTAATCAAAACTACCAAAGCCACTGCCAAGGTTAGGTCAATGACATTGCCTCCAACCACATCTCCAAAAGAAAGCTCAGGAATTTTATGAAAAGCTGAATTCAGACCAATAAAAAGATTAGGAATAGAACCGGCAAAAGCCATAACAAAAAAAGCAACCACAAATTCTTTCCATTTTAAAAACCTTGCCATTCTAATTAATCCTTCAATTAATATCTTTCCTGACCAAAGAAGAATTATACAAGAAAATATAAAAATAAAAGTATAAATCCCAATCATATTTTTTGTTTCTTAGTAATGAAATACCATTTCGTTGCCTCAATTAAGATTAAATTAGAAATTCCTATTCCTAAAATCAATTTCCAGTCAGACCAATTTAACGGCACAGTTTTTAAAAGCGTTTGCAATGCTGGAACATATAAAGCAGCTATTAAAGCTGTTAACCCAACAATCCAGCTCAAAATTAAAAGTTTGTTAGAAAAAAGATTTATATGCCAAATATTTCTTCTTAAACTCTTGCAGGAAAAAATATAAAAAAGAGAATCAATAGCTAAAGCTGCAAAAATTATTGACTGAATATGTGTATGGCTATAATTAGAATATCTTAAAAGCAAAAAAAATAATACTAAAAGCAGGATATCTGTAATAATTCCAATAATAAAAATCAAGGCCTTCATTTCCTTTGTCAAAAGAGGACTGCCTTTTTCCTGCGGTTTTTGCTTCATTAAGTCCTTTTCTTTCGGCTCAAAAGTTAAAGCCATGCTGGGCAAACTATCTTCAATTAAATTTACCCATAATATTTGAACAGCGATAACAGGCAAAGGAAGGCCTAAAACAATACTTACTCCAATTAAAATGGTCTCTGTAAAAGAACCGGAAAGTAGATAAGTAATGACTTTTCTAATATTATCCATTATTGCTCTTCCCTCTTCTATTGTAGATACAATAACATTAAAATTATCACTTAGTAAAATTAGATCTGAAACTTCTTTTGCCACATCAGTGCCCGAACCTAAAGCTATGCCAATATCAGCTTTTTTGAGAGCTGGCGCATCATTAATTCCATCACCAGTCATTGCTACTACTTCTCCCTTTCTCTGCCAGGCCTGAATTATCCTTAATTTATGTTTTGGTTCAACCCGGGCATAAACTTGTATATCTTTAATTCTTCTTTCGAATTCTTCATCTGAAAGCTCATCTAATTCTTGGCCTTCTATAATATTTTTTTCTTTTATTCTAAATCCTATTTCAATGGCTACTGCTTTGGCAGTTAATTTATGGTCCCCAGTAACAATCATTGGCATCATGCCCGCTTTTTTACAAATCCTTATTGCCTCTTTCGCCTCTTTTCTAACAGGATCTTTAAGCGCAATAAACCCTAAAAAACATAAATCTTTGACTTCCTCTTCCAAACTTTTTCCTTTTTCATCTTTACTTTTTAATTTTCTCTGTGCTGTTGCCACCACTCTTAGTCCTTTTTCAGTTAATTTTTCCAATTGTTTATTTAATCTCTGTTTTAATCTATCATTTAATATTCTATTTCTGCTTTTGACTAATGAATAAGAAGAAAGAGAAATAATTTTTTCTGGCGCGCCGGAAACATACAAGATATTTTCCTTTTTGTTTTCCTGGCGCAAGCTGGCAATAAATTTATTTTCAGTATTAAAAGGAATTTCGTCAATTTCCAAACATTCTTTTTCTATCCTTGGTTTTTCAAAACCAAGCTTAGCGCCAGCCGCAATAAATGCTTTGTCGGTAGGTTCGCCCTGAATTTTCCAAACAGGATAAAGAGCTTCAGGATTTTCTATAAATGCTTCGCTGCATAAGACAGCTGCCTTTAAAGTCAGTGCCTCTGTTTTTTTATCAGAACTAATAATTTCTGCCACTTCCATCCTCCCTTCAGTTAGAGTTAATGTTTTGTCAGTGGCAATAATAGAAGTGCTCCCTAATGTTTCTGCTGCCACTAGTTTTCTTACCAGGCCTTTTCTTTTCAAAATTCTCATCATTCCAAGAGCTAAAATTACAGTCACAGCAATCGGAAGCCCTTCTGGAATAGCGGCTACAGCTACAGCTACAGCTACTTCAAACATCTCTAAAGCGCCTTGGCCCTTAAGCAGGCCTGCCAAGAAAATATAGAAAGCGAAAATAGTAACAATGAGTCCGATTTTCTTGCTCAAAACAGCTATTCTTTTCTGGAGAGGTGTTTTTTCTTCTTTAGTTTCTTTTATTAAATCAGCTACCCTGCCTATTTCTGTATCTTTGCCAGTTTCAGTAATTACTGCTTTGCCTTTCCCTCCTTCTATTACACAACCCATATAGACCATATTGTCCCTATCAGCTATTGAAGTTTTCTGAGGCAGAATATCTGTTGTTTTTTTAGCTGACAGCCACTCGCCGGTTAAGGGCGATTCATTGATTTTAAGTCCGTAATTCTCAATTAAACGGCCGTCAGCCGGCACCTTATCTCCAGAAGACAGAACAATAATATCTCCGGGCACAAGATTTTCAGCATCAAGCCTTCTTTCTCTGCCTTCTCTGATTACTTTGGTCTCTATCTTAACTATTTTTTTTAATTCTCTTAATGCTTTAGACGCTTTGTTTTCCTGAAAATAGCCGACAACAGTATTAAAAAGAATAGCAGCCATAATAACAATACTGTCAGTATAAAGTTTAAAAACAGCAGTGCCAATCCCAGCAATGACTAAAATATAAATTAAAGGGCTTTTAAACTGCTCAAAAAATATCTCTGTTTTAGATAGATGTTTTTCTTCAGGAAGCCTGTTTAAGCCAAATTTTTTTCGCCTTTCTATTACTTCTTCATTAGACAACCCTTTTTCTGTATCAGTTTTCAAAATTTCAATTACCTCCTGGAGAAAAAGATTATGCCAGATTTTATTAGACATTGTTTTATTTTACCTTGTTAAAGAATTTAAGTAAACAAAAAGAGGAAGATAAATCTTCCCTAATAAACAAAACAAAGAAATACTGTTTAATTGAATTTACTCAAAATTTGACGCCTGGCTCAGGGTGCGGGGTTCGAACCAAAATCAATTTAGCGGAGCGAATTTTATTCAAATTCGAGGCGCGCGAGGAGCGTAAAGTATCCAGAGGATACATAAGCGACGAGCAACAAAGAATCTGGATAAAATTCACCCGCCCAAAGGGAAGCGAAATAATGGCTGATTTCTTTGTCGCTCCTCCTTGAAGTATTAATAATACTCCTTCGTCGTCGCTTCTCGAAATCAGCTCTTTATTTCGCTTCTAAACTTGATTCTGGTTCGATCCCACACCCTTAAGCCATTTATTATATTGGCAGTCCGGACTATGAGGAGGCGGTATTTCTCCTTTTAGAGTTTCCACTGCTTCTTTAAAAAGATTTTGAACATATGATGTATCAACATCTATCTCATGAATTTCTTTTTTAAAAGGCAATCTGTCGTTAAAACCGTTTTCCCTGTCAACAATATAAAAAGCTAAATAACCTTTTCGCGTGGTTGGATAGCCGTTTTTCTCCAACAGAAAAGTATAAACATCCATTTGCAGTTGAAAGCGGTCATATACGGTAGGAACGCGGCTGCCAGTAGATTTGTAGTCAAGCGGGGCTAATTTATTGTCTGGAAATTCCAAAATATCATCAACTGCTCCAAAAAGAGTTGCGTCTAATTCAGAATCATAATAACGTATCCCTTGAAAATTACTGCGCCATTGATTCAGCAAGCTCTGATTGGAAAAAAGTTTGGCAGGAATATTGTGAATTTTAAGCAAGGGATGAGGTTCATTTTTGACCCTGTATTCGTCAAACTCTTGTTTCAAAAGAGTATCCACAGCCATATTAAGAGCATAAGGAAAAGGAGCTGGTCTTTTAATCCCATGGCTTTTATCCAGCCAAAAACAATGCGGACATTCCAAAAACAAGTTTAAAGAACTTGGCGAAAGTTGTATTTTTTTATTGTTCATTTTTATATTCTAACTCTTTTTAACCGCAAACTCAAGCCAATTTCATTTCAAACAAAAAGCCGTTCCAAAGGAACGGCTTTTTAAAGCTTTTTTCTGTTTTACTCTTCAGATTCTTCTTCTTCTTCTTTTTTTTCTTCTTCTTTAACTTCTCCTTCTTCGCCTTCTACATCTTCCATTAAAAATTCGGTTGTCATATTTTAAATAGTTTTTTATTTTATCAGAGAGAAAACAAGTCGACTACTCTTGCAAAATCTCTCACAATAGAATAATAAATCAACCAAAAATGCTGTCAATAGCAGTTATCCACAGGACAAGTCCTTAATAAAAAAAAGGGTTTTATTTGATAGATAAAGCCCTATATTAATTGCAAAGGTATAATCCTCTTGATCGCTGTATTATTATCATCTACTTCCATTTCTTCTATTATCACTACATCTATCGGAAAACCCATTGCTAATTTTTCTCTCAATGTAAATTTATGGTCTCCATTTTTTACCTTAAGAACTGCTCCTCTCGCGCCTATCTCTTCCAGAGTAATTTTACCTGTTTTAATCATTTTTATCACTTTTTATGTCCTAAAGAAAGTATACCATATTTATTCTGCTTTGTAAAATAAATTTGAAGCGAAAATAAAAAAAAGCGGGTTGAAATTATCTCCCCGTTATTTAATTTTGTCTCTACTCTTTATCTCTATAAACTTAGCCCACATAAGCCAAATCTTTAGTAAGGCTGATTGCTGTAAAGGATAACTAATATTGTGCGAAACAAACTCTGCCCCTCTTTTGAAAATATCTCTACTTTCATCCCATTCTATATACATACCACTCGCATTACCTGGAACATCAAACGAGACTAGACCAAATTTACCGAATTTAAGAAAATCTTCACTGTCATAAAAAAGAAAAACAGCAACCCGACCCCTGTAATTTTTATTCCAATGCGAAGCCAACGAATTTTTTTATTTTTCCCTTATGTCTTATCCAATTTTCTACAAAATATTCACAATCTTGAGTACCTCCCATTACTTTAAAAATAAAGTCTCTTTCAGTTACTGAAGAAAAATTCTTTTTACCGATATAATCAGGGTAACTAAACCATTTATAGTCATCTTTTAAAAACTTAATGACTTTATCTGGATTCTTAATTCCAATTTCTTTCCATTTCGGTTCTATAAGAGATATAGGGTTGGTATGAATATATACAAACACGATTTTTAATTGTTCATCGGTCTTAATATGAACTGATACAAATCTTCCTTGAAAAAAGTGTCCTTTTCTTTGAAGGTCATACTTTTCTTTAAAATAAGCAGAATAACCAGCACCAAATTTTTGCATAAATTTACTAATTCCTCCATCTCTAACTTGTCTAACTAATAAATGAACGTGATTTGGCATAAAACAAAAAGCTAAAATTTCCACAAATAAATCGCGAGTGTCAATGACAGGAATCGGGTCACTATTAACTTTATTAAATTTTTTTATTTGGGCACGGATTCTTCGACGTTCTCTAATGGTAACTAGATCTGAAGTATTAAACTCATAAATAGAAAAAATTCCTCTGTAATAATCATCTATATTCTTAAAAAGCAAATTCTCGCCAATTCTTCTCGTCATAACATGATAAATCTCGCCATTAACAAATTGTTGTTTTCTATAAGGCATAAATAAAATTTACATGGGTAAAATTTACATGGGTCGGGTTGCTGTAGTTCTACTGTAATTTTATTGTGGCCCTGACGGGATTTGAACCCGTGTCACCAGATTGAGAATCTGACGTCCTAGACCAAGCTAGACGACAGGGCCTTTTATATTTTCTTTTTATCACAAAATCTATCCAGATTCAACTATCGAGGTCATCTATCAAGGTTCAACCTCAATAAATTTTATTCATAATCCGAAGGAATCTGATAATAATCAATAATATACTTGGCTAATTTATGAAAAACCGGCAAAGCTGAATATTCCGCTGTTCTGGTTTTAGGATTATCAAGTTTTACTAAAATCAAAAATTCTGGCTCAAAAGCCGGAGCAAAGCCGATAAATGTCTGCCAGGTTTTATCAGGGGAATATACTCCTGCCTCCGGCACTTGAGCTGTGCCTGTTTTGCCGCCAACATAATAGCCGGGAATTCTGGCGCCTTTAGCATATCCATTTTCCACTACGCTCACCAGCATTGCTGTTAATTTAGAAGAAGTGCTGGAAGAAATAACTTGCCTTTCCACTATTTCTACTTCTTCCTCAAAAGATTTATTATTTTCATCGCTCATTTTCTCTACTACATATGGTTTAATCATTTTTCCTCCGTTAATAACAGCGCAGTAAGCCCGAACTATCTGGATAGGAGTCATTTCTATTCCCTGGCCAAAAGAAGCAGTAGCATAATTTATTTCGTAGCCCTTTTTCAATTCTTTGTTTTGGGAAAAAGTTTCTTCCTGCAAGTCAATGCCAGTTGGTTGAAAAATGCCGAATTTATCAACATAAGTTAGGAAATCTTCGTCTCCCAGCTGCCTCTCGGCGAAAACGGCCCCAGTATTGATAGATTTCTCTAAAACCTCGGTCATTGTCTTCTCACCCCAAACACTTTTGTTATAGTTATAAATAGTATACTCACCAATTTCAACCCGGCCTTCATCGATATAAAAGGTCTGTGGGCTTACTGCCCCTTTATCCAGAGCTGCAGCCATAGTAATGGCTTTAAAGATTGAACCAGGTTCAAAAAGCCAATAGATAGCCCTGTTCTGAAACTTTTGTTCTTCCTCCCGAAAATAGTAATTGGGATCAAAGTTAGGCAGATTAGCCATAGCTAAAATTTTTCCTGAATACGGTTGTATCACTATAATCTGGCCTGATTCAATATCTAAATTTTCTTTTGTTTCCTTTAATAATCTTTCAGCCATTGACTGAATATTATAGTCAATAGTCAGAATAATATCAGAACCTTTTTTCGGCTCATCTTTTGACGATAAAAGCAAATCAATCCAGGCGTTCCTTCCTCCTTCCTGAAATTTCTCTTCTCCTTTTAAAATGCTGTCGTAATAGCCCTCTAAACCATATTGGCCAATACCCTCTCCGCCTACAAAACCAACAATTGGCGAAGCTAAAGATTCTTGAGGATAATATCTGCCTATAACTTTTTTAGAATGAATTCCTTTTAGATCTAATTCCTCTAATTGAGAAATTTCGCTTTCAGACAATTTATTTTTGAGGATTTGAAAAAAACTATCCTCTTTATTTAATTTTTCTAAGACCAAATCTTCGTCTAAATCTAAAATCTGAGCCAGCCTTTCAGCTGTCTCTTCTTTTTCTTTTATTTCTTGAGGAGAAGCATAAACCATCTGCCAGTCCTTATTAAGAGCCAGAGGGTATAAATTACCTTTTTTGTCTTGAAGAAATATTTCTCCTCTTTCTCCTTCAACTTCCCCAAAATCCTTTTGCTGGCCTTGAGCCAGAGCTTTATAAAAATCGTGATTTAAGAACTGGATATAAACCAAGCGACCCATTAGAGTCGCTCCAAATAATATAACAAACAACAGGATTAAGTTGATACGCCAATATTTCATTTTGCTATAGCTGTGCTTTCTAAAATCTTAATATAGTGAATCTTTCCTACTTTTTCGTAGTTCAAATTTTTAGCCAATAATTCAATGCTCTCAAATGAGTTGCTTTGAAAAAGTTTTATCTCTAAGTCCTGGTTTTTCTGGGAAAGTTCTTCAATGTTTTTTTGATAGGTTAAAATAAGATTGGATTCTTGGGTTATTTGATTGACCTGAATGATAGTAAAAATCAGCAGAGAAATAATGGAAATAAGAGAAAAAAGCAGAAACAATCTTGAAAACAATCTCAAACCGATTTTGGGAAAACTTAAACAAAGAATCTTTTTATGAATTATCAAATTAGATAAAGCGTAAGTAGTCATGTTTTTGTTGCTGCTCGCAAACGAGCTGACCTTGAGCGAGGATTGTTTTTAATTTCCTCTTCTGTTGGTCTAACTGGTTTCTTGGTTAAAATTTTAATTTGCGCTTTTTTGCTTTCTTCTCTAAGAAAATTTTTCACTATCCTGTCTTCTAAGGAATGGAAAGAAATTATTACTAATCTTCCTTTTGGCTCTAAAACCTTTAATGTCTGGGGAAGAACTTTTTTAAGATTTTCCAACTCATCGTTAACTTTAATTCTTAATGCTTGAAAAGTTCTTGTTGCCGGAGAAATCCTTCCTCTTTCGTAGCCTTTAGGAACTGCTTTTTTGATTATTTCTATTAATTGAAATGTTGTTTTAATTGGTTTTATCTTTCTTGCTTCTATAATTTCTTTTGCTATTCTCTTTGAAAATTTTTCTTCACTATATTCTCTTAAAATTTTCTCAATTTCTTTTTCAGGCCATTTGTTTACAATCTCTTGGGCGGTTAATCCTTGTCCTGAATCATAACGCATAATCAACGGTTCATCTTTTTGAAAAGAAAATCCTTTCCCTGATTCTTCTATATGCCAGGAAGAAAAGCCCAAGTCAAACAAAATTCCATTGACAGGCCCAAACTTATATTTTTCAACGATCTTCTTTAAATTTACATAAGAATCATTGACTAAGATTAATCTGTCTCTCTGCTTAACTGCTTTAAACAATTCTGGATCTATTTCAATTCCTAATACTTTTCCATTGGGTTTATTCCTTTCCAAAATGGCTAAACTATGGCCAGCGCTTCCAAGGGTTGCATCTACAAAATTCTCATTTGTCTTTGGCTCTAAATATTCTAAAACTTCTTTTTTTAATACTGGAATGTGCATATAATCTTAAAAATTACTTTCCAAGCGACTAGACGCCTAATTCTCCTAAACGTTCAGCAATATCACCTATCCCTGTTTCTGTCTTTGTCTTATATTCTTCCCATCTCTTTTCGTCCCAAATCTCAATTCTGTTATAAACGCCGGCAATAACTACTTTCTTTTTAAAAGAAGCGTATTTTTTTAAATAGTCAGGAATAAGAACTCTTCCTAAATTGTCTAAATTGACTTCCATCGCTCCTATAAGCATTAAACGGGCAAATCCCCTGGCATCGGCCTGCGACAAAGGCAGCTTGCTTAGCTTCTCTGCCAGCTTCTCCCATTCTTTTAAAGGATAAAGAAAAAGACAGTTATCCAATCCTCTGGTGATAACTGCTTTTTTGTCTAAAACCTGCCGAAACTTTGTCGGAATAGCTAATCTCTTTTTTTCGTCTATTGAATATGTGTATTCGCCTATAAACATAGTTATCCACAGTTTTGGGTAGTTATCCCATAGTTATCCACAATTATCCACTACACTTACTTTATACTCCACTTCAGGTTTGATGTCAAATACCTTAAAATATCTTAAATCCCCCTTAAAACCCTATTAAAACACTTAACTTTTCCACAGATAATCCACAGAAACAAAAAAACAGCCGAGATTGGCTGTTTTTTTATCAAACTATATTTTCTTGTTTAGAATTATTTAAAAATCGTTTCTCATTTCCTGCATTTCCTCTCTTATTTTTTCAATTCTTTTATTTCTTTTTATAAAATTCTTAATATTATTATACAAAAAATATTCAATTACTAATATCAAGAGAAAAAACAAAATAGCAAACTTAAAGGCGGCAATAAAAAACATGAATATCCCTATTGCTGTAATTAAACCAAAAAAACCAATGATTTTCATTTGTTCATCGTGACTGAAATGTTCTTCAAAATCAGACCAGATAAGATCGCGGAACCTCTTTATTCCCTCTTGAATCCGTTCTTCTATAATGTCAATCTGTCTTCCTATATTTAAATAATGAATATTAAGCTTTGTTTTCATTACCAGTAATATAACATACTACTGATAATTTGTCAATAGTTCATCTATGGTCTTAAAATGCTGTGGTGCTTCAATATTCACTGGCTGGTCAAAATCAGACATTTCTATATTTAATTTAATATCTATTAATCCATCTTGGGTTTCGTCAAACTTACTGATATCTACCCCGTTAGAGATTTGTTTTCTCTGTGCTTCATCTCTGCTTTTATAATCTCTAACGGGGTCTATTTCTTTCTCAAACTTTATTTTGTAAGGCAATTTATCTTTTTTATTAATCCAAATTTCAGCAATGAATTCTCCACTTTTTTCAATAAACTCGTCAATTCCTTTAGAAAACTCTCCTAAAAATTCTTGCGTCATTTCTTCAGAAATCTCTGTCTCATCTTTTTCAGGAGTATATTTTAGAATTAATTCAAACATTTCCGGCATTATTTTCTTAATTGTCTCTTTATCTAAGGATATCAGATAATGATAAAACATTTTTCCATTAATTTCTTCATCTGGAAATTCCTCCTCTACTTTGAAAAAGGTCTTTCCTTTTAATAAATCTATTAATTCCTTTGTCATCTCTTTCTGTTTCTGTTTTTCTATGGATTCATGCTCCTCGCCAATTATTTCTTTAAAAGATTCTTCATCAACTTTTATCCATTGCTCCTTGAACTGGCTTAAATCAATACCAAGCATTATAAACATTGGTTCTAAAAAAGGAAGGGCTGGAATAGTGGTTAGTTTGAAGTAACCTGTTTTTCCTATGTTCTTGCTTTGGCCAGCCAATGAAAATTCTATTCCTTCAGCAGCAAAAGATAAATCAAAATCAGTGCTGTATTTTGGATTTTCCGGCTCATTATTATCTCCATCTCCGACAATGTTTCCTCTAATATTAAATTCTTCTTTATTGGTTATTCCAATTTCAAAATCAAGAACACTGTGAACAGTTTTTACTTGCGCTATTTCAACTCCCATCTCAGCCATAACTGCGCTTGGTTTTGACCTAAAAGGATTCCACATTGGATCCCAGATTTGAGTATAAAGGATAGAAAACAATAAAGACAATAATACAATAACTGAAAAATAAATAATAATAATTTTTTTGGACATAAATTAATTAATCTGGTTTTAATGCTTCTTCGGTATAAACATTCCAAGGATTCCATAATAGCCAACCTGAACTATTGGTATCTTCAGCAGCTTTAATTTGATCTCGAACTTTTTTAGCATCATAATATATTCCTCGCTTGCTATCCACCTTTAAATCAAAATCCTGCAGCCAGGGCCGAATTTTAGTTTTAATTTTATTCAAATCTTCAAGAAAAAAATTATACTGTGAAAAAAAATGATTTAACAGAGAAAAAAGAGGAAAACCTTCTGAATATTTAAAATCTTTTTCTTCGGCATTCTGAGAAGAAATGTAATCTGAAACATTAAAAAGTGTTCTTGAAACAACTTCGTAGGGATGCTCAGAGACAACTCGTTTTATGTTTTCATCTTTATAGGGAAAATAAAGAGCTGGTAAACTTCGTTTTAAATCTTTCTGAACAGCGAAACCATCAAAGAAATGACTGGGATAAAGCATAAAAGAAATATAATCAAACTTGCCTAATGTATCTGATAAATTCTGACCAGTTCCAGAAATATTCAGGTATTGAGCCACTAAACCAAAAAGGTCAATTGAAAGAATAATGTCTTTTTTATAATCTCTCAAATTATTGGAAAGCACCAAATAAAAATTATTAATTGCCTCTCTTTTTTCTCTTTCCCTGTTATAACAGGGAAAAATAATATCTTTGAGTTCTCCCCTATCTGGAAAACGGAGATAATCAAATTGAATCTCATCAAAGCCAAAATCAATGGCTTTTTGAGAAACTTCTAAAATATAGTTTTGGACCTCGGGGCAAGCCGGATCCAACCAAAAATAACCAGCTTTATCCTGCCAAAGAGAACCAGAATAATTTTTAAGATACCACTCTGGTCTAATATTAATCATTGAAGAATCCCGGCAAACAACAATCCGAGCAATAACCCAAAAGCCATCTTTATGAAGCTCATCAATAAATTCCTTAAGTGAATCAGTAAAGGTCTGACCTCTTACTTCTTTAACATCAATAACTACTCCATTAAGTTCTGTTTCTCTTAAAAGTTCTTTTATTTCTTTTCTTTTATTTTTAGCCCAGGAAGAACTTGAGCCGCCTGTATATTGGGTCAAATAAATTCCCTTAATATCGCTTGATTTTTCTAATGCCTTCTGCCTTTTTTGGAAATCCTTATTATTAATTTCATTGATTAAATTAAAAAAATCTTTGGTTTCATCCCAAAAATTTTTAGCAAATGCTTCTTGGGGAAAAAGAAAAATTAATAAAATCAATAAAGGGGCTAAAAAGTTTTTTACAAAATCCTTTTTATTCATGTATTATTTCAAATTTCTCTGAATCAATCGCTATTTTATCTCCCCTCTTAATTTCCTTCTTTAAAAAAGAAATGGCTAAAAGATTTTCTACTCTGTCAGCAATAACCCGGCGCATCTCCCGGGCGCCAAAAGTCGGGCTGTAACCTAAATCAACAATTTTCTCTTTCAATTTCTCTGTAATGACAAAATTAACCTCTCTTTGTTTTTTTAAATTCTTCTTTATTTTGTCAAGCATCAATTCAGCAATATCTAAAAGATTTTCTTTGGTCAATGGCTTGAAAATAACAACAGCATCAAATCTGTTTATAAACTCTGGTCTGAATTTCTTCCTTTCAAATAAAAGAGCCAATAAATCCTCTTTAATAATGTCTAACCGTTTATCTTTCTTAATGTCTTTCCAAATAACTTCTGCTCCAGCATTGCTGGTAGCGATAATTATAGAATTAGAAAAGATAACTTTTCTCCCTAAGCCGTCAGTGATATGGCCTTCGTCTAAAACCTGTAAAAACAAATTCAAGATATTAGGATGGGCTTTCTCTATTTCATCTAAAAGGATTAAAGAAAAAGGGTCTTCTCTCACTTTGGTGGTTAAAAGTCCTTCCTGTTCCATTGAGCCGATTAAACGGGGAATATCTTTAATATCCTGAAATTCAGACATATCTAAGCGAATCATTCGCTTTTCAGAACCAAAGTAGGTTTCTGCTAATGCCTTTGAGGTTTCTGTTTTGCCCACCCCTGTGGGCCCTAAAAACAAAAATGTGCCCATTGGCTTTTTTCTTTGGCTGATTTCCACTCTGGCGCGGCGCAAAGCTGAAGAAACCTCTTCCACCGCTGTTTCTTGATTAATAATCCGTTGATGGAGCAAGTTTTCCAAATTCAGTAAAATATTTCTCTCTTTTGCTTCAATCTCGCCTACTGGAATTTCCGTTTTGTCAGAAACAATCTTAGCCACATCTTCCTGTAAAACCAGATACTTTTTGGGCTGACTGTGAACATAGACCATAACTTCATCTAATAAATCAATCGCCTTTTTGGGAAAAGGAGCAGCTGGAAGATAACGCCCGGAATAAGAAACTATATTTTTCAGAGCCGGATAAGTAATAAACATCTTGTATCTTTTTTCTAAAAGAGGAACTAAATTCTCTAAGACGGTAACCGTTTCTTCTTCAGAAATTTCTGTAACCTCAATTTTTTCAAAAAGGCCGATGAGGGAAGAATTTTTTTCGATATTTTTATGCAAACCGGCAAAAGTAGTTATGGCTATAATTTGTAATTGAGACAAGCGCAAAAAAGGAGTTAAAATACCAGAAATGTCTATTACTCCGAGCCTTGTCTCTCCTCCGACAAAACTATGGAATTCATCAATAATTAAAATAATATTGCCGGCTGAAATTACTTCTTCAAAAATCTTGTTTAAAGTAAACTCCACTTCTTCAAAATTTTCAATCCGGCTTAGTAAGGAAGGAAGGTCTAATTCAACTATTCGCTTATAATTTAGCTTAGTCAAACTCTGGCCTAAAAAACTTCTTCTGGCTAATGCCTGAACAATATTTTTTCTGCCGCTGCCTGGTTTGCCAACCAATAAAGCATTATTAATCTCCAAACGGGAAAGAATTCTTTCCATCTCAGAAATTTCTTTTTTATGCCCGACCATTACTCCGAAGCCCTCTAATCCCGCTGTCCTGCTCCAATCAAAAGAATACTTATCCAAAGTAATAGTAAAGCCGGCAGACCAGTTCTTGGCAAAAGACCCTTTCTTGTTTAAGTTTTCCAAATCCCAAAATCTTTTTTTAGAAGCGAGCCTTTTTTCTATCCTTTCCAGCCAATAACTCAAGTTCTCAATATCTTCTGATTTGATCTCTGATTTGACTAAAATCTCTCTAAAAATAGGATCGGTTTTACTTAAAGCGGTTATTAAATCCCCTGTTTCTATTCTTTGGTGTTCTCTTTTTTGGGCTATTTTCAGGGATTCAAGTATAGTCTCTTGAAAATTATCTGAATAAAGCAGTTCTCTTGGTTTAAATTTTTCTATGAGAGAGGCTTTAGTAAAACCTTTTTTTAAATATTCCTTCAATGCCTTTTTGACTTCTTTAATATCTATGATTGCCCGTGAAAAAATAAAATTCAATTTTTTATTGTCTAAAAGAAGCTCATAAAAAAGAGATGTTGAATTAATCTCTGATAATTTTTTTCTTCTGGCCCATTTTATGGACTTCCAAACAGCTTTAGCTGAATGAAGATCTAAAAATTCAGCTAAATTATTTTTGCCGGGTCTCAAGGCAGCCTTTTTTAACTTTGTTTTAAGTTCTGGCTGGCTTAATCTTAATTGGAAAAATGCCTCAATTATTAAAAACCATAAACACAAAGATAAAAAGATAAAAGAAAGGCCAAGAAAAAAACTATTAAAAAAGGTTAATAAAAAAAGAAAATAACATAGAATAAAGAAAAATAAAAACAGTTTCTTTAAAAATCCAGCCCATCTAAAAATCAGATGTTTTTCCCATTTTACTGCTTGAAAAACCTTTGCTTGTTTTAAATTAAAATAAAACATGGAATTTCCGTGTCTCCGGGAAGCCATCCCGGAGAATATTTAAATCAAAATAAAAGTTTGATGCCATAAAAAAATAAAATAATTAAAATAACCGGCAAAAACAGCCAAATCAAAACAAATAATAAGCCGGCAAAAAAAATAAAAAACTCGGCTATAATTCCGATTATTATTAAGATAATTCTCATGAGCATTCCCATTCCTCTGGAAATGGCATTGAAAGTAAAAGCATCAATGTATTGCTTAAAATCAAAACTTTTTGGATAAAAATACTTGTATCTTCGCCAAGGAGAACAAAAAGTTCTTAAAAGCAATGAAATAGAAAAATAATTCAAACCAAAGCTCAAAAAATTTTTCCAAGCCCTTAAAATAGCTCTTACCTGGCCAATAAAATGCCATTGTAGATATTGAAATAAGATACTGGACATATAAAATTGATGATTGATGATTATATGTTCTCTTCAGCCGGAGGAGCATATTCAGGAGCAATATTTCCTTCACTACTACTCTTTTTAGACAAGAATAAACCTAAGAAAATAACCATTAAAATGAAAGAAATTATAATAATTGCTATATATATTTGATTTTTCTTATCCATCTTAGCAAAAGAACTCCTAATATATTTTATATTAAAAGATTTTTTTGAACCAGAAACCGGCTCTTTTCTTTCAAGAGGAAACTCACTTAAATCAATTTTTTCATTTTCATCTTTTTGGTTATCCATAAGTTCTTATAAATAAACTTGATTCTTTTTTAAGGGCATAAAAATTCTTTACATATATTGTCCCCCTGTCCTGGTGGAAGATTCCAGGGATAGTCAGCCCCAGCAAAACTTCCGTTTGGCCCTGAAGAGCATATCATTGAACCATAACTTGCAGGACAACCCTCTCCAACTGGACCATCCATAACATAACAATTACCCCATGGATCCTTAGGGACTTCCGAAAGATATGGACCCATCCAATCAGCATAATAATTACCAGTATTATTAACAAACCCAACAATAGTTCCAGGTCCCCAATATGTACATCCTGTGCCTATGCCTGTATTACTGGGTGAAGGAGAAGTACCGCCTGAGTTTAAATGATTTATTAAAATAATTTTATGCAACTGCTCAATCATGCTTTCAGCTTCGGCGATACGCGCGCTCTCTCTTGCTCCGCTTAAACTGACCAAAACAATACTGGATAAAACTCCAATAACAGAAATCACAACCAATAATTCAATAAGGGTAAAACCTGTTAGAAATTTGTTTTTATTAAAAATTGACATAGTTTTATTATACCACTTGAAGATAATTTGAGAAATGTATTAAAACTCTTGACAAGGGTTCTTGGATTGTTATAATGATAATAAGAGTAAGTCCTTAAGGTAAAGTCTGGCGAAGGGCATTCTCATTTTAGGAATATCCCAGTGAAACCAGAACAGTCCCAAAAGGCTTCTATCCGCTATTTCAGCGGATTTTTTATTTGGATCATTTTGAAACGCTTAATAAAGTTAAATCAGGTCGTCCAATAAGCTTTAAAGTTTTCAACCTTAATTTATTAAAAGCAGAATCTGTAGCATGAATGCGGCGTCTCCCAGTAAAAGGATAACGGTACTCTTTCCATTTTTTAAACAAACTTCTCTCATCTAAAACTGCAAAACCGTTAATGCTAATAAACTGCTTCTTTTCTCTGTCTTTTAGATTATACGATTCATCAAGATAAATATACATGGGTTTGATTTACCACTTCTTTAAAAACTAAATCTTTCCCTCGAGAAAAAACCCTTAAAATAGCTCTTACCTGGCCAATAAAATGCCATTGTAGATATTGAAATAAGATACTGGACATATAGAATTGATGATTGATGATTATATGTTCTCTTCGGCCGGAGGAGCATATTCAGGAGCAATATTTCCTTCACTACTACTCTTTTTAGACAAGAATAAACCTAAGAAAATAACCATTAAAATGAAAGAAATTATAATAATTATTATGTAAACTTGGTTTTTTTTATCTGTTTTACCCCAGAAACCCTTTAAGTCAAAAGATTTTTTTGAACCAGAAACCGGCTCTTTTCTTTCAAGAGGAAACTCACTTAAATCAATTTTTTCATTTTCATCTTTTTGGTTATCCATAGTAGTATAAAATTTTGAAAATAATTTTAAAAACCTTCGCTATAAATACGAAGTTCGTCAATAATTACTATCCTTTTTATATTAGGAATATTACTTGTAGCATCCCCCAAATTGGTACATTCTCCGTCTAAACATAGTTTAGAATCAGAAGATTTACTAAAAACAAAATGATGCCATTTTGTATCTGAAATATTAAATTTTGAGTTTTCCCAAGAAACACCACATCCTCTATTACCGTAATTTTTTTGACCCAAATTATCTTCTAAAGAAGTGTTTGAAACATCCTCTGTACAAAAGAAAGTTCCTGAAAAATCACTATCATTTGGTAATCGGAACCAAAACTCATAAGTTACCCCTTCTCCAATACCTTTTCCGAAATTTGTTTGAACAAAACCGCCTCCTGCAAATTGATAAGCGGAATTTTGAATGCCTTCTACCCAACTTCCGCTTAAGTTTACATCGTTACCTCCCCAATTATCATAAGCTTTATTTCCCGCATTCTCATCAAATTTCCACCAGCTAATTATTGAATGTTGCAATCCTCCTCTAAGTGAATCTGAAAATTGCTGAGCTCGAGCAATTTTTGCTCTCTCTCTTGCTCCGCTTAAACTAACTAATACAATACTTGATAGAACTCCAATAATAGCAATAACTACTAATAATTCTATAAGAGTAAATCCTTTTTTATTTTTATTAAAAATTGACATAATTTATTATTGATTTATTCTGCGGGATGGCTTCCCGCAGAATATTAATTATTGGGCATTAGAGGATTTGAACCAGCGACCTCAAAATAGCTCTTGTCTGGTCATTAAAATGCCATTGTAGATATTGAAATAAAATGTTGGACATATTTATAAAAAATCCCTTTTAAATAAAATACTTAAGGCTCTGGAAACATATATTCCTCTTCAGCCGGAGGAGCATATTCAGGAGCAACAGTTCCTCCGTTTCCACTATTTTTAGATAAAAATAAACTCAAAAAAATAATCATTAAAATAAAAGAAATTATAATAATTATTATGTAAACTTGGTTTTTTTATCTGTTTTACCCTAGAAACCCTTTAAGTCAAAAGATTTTTTTGAACCAGAAACCGGCTCTTTTCTTTCAAGAGGAAACTCACTTAAATCAATTTTTTCATTTTCTTGATTGTTCATAATAGTAAAATTTTGATTGAATTTGTTCCTTAATATACAAATAAGCTCTGGATTTAATACTATTTCTTAACTAATCTCCGATTTTTAGCGTACAAAAATTACACGAATAACCACACACATCACTTCCTGAACCACCTTTTTTCCCGGGATAGCACGACTCATCACTAATTTCTCCCTCTGGTTGCCAATATATACATCTTCCACCACTTGGTGGTAAATGGGAAGAATGGCAAGCGGAAGAGTATAAATATGTATCAAAAATTGCATTCTCTCTGCCGGGATCAGTGGGTATAGATGTCGGAAGACAGGATTGTAACGAATCAAGTCCGGAATGCCTACCATTAAAACAAGTTCCAGCTGTTCCAAATCCTAAACATTTGATTGATGCTTTTGAATAAACTCCTGTACCACCAGTAGTGTCTGGATATTCACCTGTTTGAGAATTTCTACATATCTCTAAAGCACTCTCTATCTGACGTGCATCCTGTTTCCTTATCGCATCCCTTGCCCTATCTCTTACTCCACTCAAACTAACCAAAACAATACTGGATAAAACTCCAATAACAGCAATAACAACCAATAATTCTATAAGAGTAAATCCTTTTTTATTATAAAACATAGTGATTTTAAAAATTATTTGTTTTATTATTGGGCATATCCTGTGTGAGGGTGGCGATGTTTGACATCGCCACATCGCCACTCTAAATTTTCTACCAACTACAACCAAGATTATCACTTGTAATTGTGTACGAATACTTATAATAATCTCCCCAAGCGGGATTACCTATATTAGGATGATTACAAAGATAAAATTGGTCACAAATACTAACCTCTCTAAATCCTGCTCTGCTATAAAAACCATGATTTACACTTATAGGACCCGTCTCTACAGTAGCCCAAGCGCTTAAAATATATTTATTTCCATCGCTAGCATACATATAACAAGCGGCTTTTCTACTGGATCCTCTGGCTTGATCTTTAGGATTAGGGTCGCGAGGTAATTCGGCAAAATAACCTTCCTCCACTAAATCTGGTATCCATTTATCACGAGCACTAGCGTGTCCACATACACCTGTACAACCAAGATCACAATATGTAGTTTTAATACTTCCAGTACTAGGATAGTGTCCGTGATCAGTATAATATACCTCTAAAGCTTTTCTGATTTGGCTCATATCACTTTGTCTGATAGCATCTCGCGCCTTTCCTCTTACTCCGCTTAAACTGACCAAAACAATACTTGATAGAACCCCAATAACAGCAATAACAACCAATAATTCTATAAGGGTAAACCCTTTTTTATTATAAAACATAGTGATTTTAAAAATTATTTGTTTTATTATTGGGCATATCCTGATTCGAATCCCGTAAAAAAAATTTGTGGACGATGCAGGATTTGAACCTACGATCTCTGCAATGTGAATGCAGCGCTTTACCACTAAGCTAATCGTCCGTTGTTTTATTTTAGCAGAAAAAAGAATATAATGAAACAATATGGAAGTCTTTGAACTACAATTTAATCCAAAACAGAAAAAAGAAAAAATCTATGAAAGTTTTTGCTATGAACCGGAAAATGAGCAGGAGGGAAAATTAGGAAATCTATATATTGTTGCTGAAATCCAAGATACTGCCATTAATGCTTCTCAATTATTAAACAATTTGGCTTCTTTGATAAAACAGGAGTATTATTCTGATTTTTCGCAGACGCCGGAAAAGAACTTTAAAAAAGCCCTTGAAAAAGTAAATAAATTTTTGATTAATAAAGCAGGAGAATATGGAGATATTGAACTCTTGAAAAAAATTGATTTAACTGTCTTTACCCTATCTAGCCAATGGCAAATTTATCTTAGTAAAAAGGGCAATATTAAAACTATTATTTCCAGGGAAAAAGAAATACAAGAGATCAACCAAAAACCTTCAAAAACTATTGAGAATATTACCTCTGGTGAATTATTACAAAATGATAAGGTTATGGTCTTCACAGAACAGGTTTTTGATTATTTTGAAAATAATAATCTTATAGAAAAAATCAGCGCCGTTTCAAAAAAAAATGAAGTTAAGAAAATTTTTAAAGAGCAGAAAGAAGCCCTGTCTAAAATATCTGGAATTTTTCTTTTAATCATCTTAAAACCAAGTCCTGTTAAAATTTTCAAAAGAAATGCTTTTCAAAAATTATTTAATCTCAATTTACTAACTAAGTTAAGAAAACCTTCTTTTAATAAGATTGATTCTATTCTAATATTTTTTAGAGCAATAATTGTTTTCTTTTTTGCTCTTCCAGAGAAAATTAAGAAAATACCTCAAAAAATTTCAGAGACATGGAAGCAGCTCAAAACAAAATTCAAAACAGTCATTTTTAGTAAAAAATCAATCATAATTTTTCTCTTAATTTTAATATTAGCAATCGGTTATTTAATTTTTAAAAACGAAAGAGAAAAGGAAATCCAAACAGCAAACCAATCCTTACAAGAAATAAGAATTAAAGTAGAACAAGCTGGAAACTTCTTAATTTTTAAAGAAGAAGAAAAAGCTAATCTTTTATTGCAGAACGCCTTGAAAGATACTTTGCCTTTAATTGATAAGTCATTTATATTAAAAGACAAAGCCCAAGATTTAAAAAAATCTATTGAAGAGCAATTATATCCGTTAAATAAAATAGAAGAAATTAAGGAGCCGCTGCTGTCAAATGATTTTAATGAAAATGACTTTGGTTCTGAAGAAATTATTTATCGTTCAAAAGTTTATTCTTTAAATCCTGCAGCTGGTGAAATAATAAAAGAAAGAAAAATCTGGGGGAAATCAGAAAAATTGATTAATGCTAAATCAATGGCAATTGACGGCAGTATTTGGATTATAAACAAAGAAAATAAAATTGACCGTTATTATGTAGGCAAATGGCAGGAAATATTAGAATTAAATATTTTTCCAGAAATTGAAAAACCAGAAAAAATTTACACGTCCCCTGCCCTGTCTTATATTTATCTTTTAGAGCCGGAAAAAAAGCGATTAATAATTATTGATAAAGCTGGAAATATTATAAAGCAATTTATTAGTGAAAAATTTGACAACTTAAAAGATTTCATTGTCTCTGAAAATGGAAAAACAATTTGGCTTCTCAACAGCTCAAAAGTTTATCAAATAAATCTCTAAAACACATAGAAAACAGTTCTCAATGTGTTTAATAAAAAAAAAGAGCCCTTAGATAGATATCCTACTAAGGGATTTTTTGTTT
Organism: Candidatus Nealsoniibacteriota bacterium; assembly: GCA_030612885.1. Lineage (GTDB taxonomy): Bacteria > Patescibacteriota > Minisyncoccia > Minisyncoccales > JAGMDC01 > JAGLYZ01. Next base: position 33,929 of record JAUWMZ010000003.1, on the reverse strand, counting down.
TATTAAGGGCTTTGCTCTTTACTTTTGCTTCTGCCGTCTCAATACGACTAAACCGCACAATCCTAACAATCCAACTAATGCTACTATTCCGATCGGCGATAATGCTGGCACCGGAACTAGGGGGCAGGGACAGCTATCTAAACAAACTTTTATCCTTACTGTATTTCCGCAAGAATAGCAATGAAAGTCCACTGAAAAACTATCGTAACATTCGCTTCCGCCCGGAATAAGTTTAGAAATATTGACAGTATGTTCTCCTGTTGATACTTGCCTGCTTGTCCTTCCGTTCTCGTCTGTATAGGTAACATTACCGTCCTCCCAGACTACTTCAGCATTGGGGATGAGTGCGTCTGTGTCGCAATCATGCACTTCAATAATAGCTAAACATCCCGTAGAACTGACCTGCGCCATCTTCTCTATTTGAACTTCACTTGCTGAAATCGCTGTAAGCGACATCACTAATATCAATACTGCCAATGCCATTCCAATTACTCTTTTGCTTCCTTTTATATCCATTTTTTTTCTTTTCACCTCCTAATATTTTTTAAACGTTCTATATTAATCAAATATAACACAATTTATCAATCTTTGTCAACCCTTGACAGATTTTATAAAAATTACAAAACCCGACCGAGCACTCAAATTGGGTACTCGGTCGGGTTTTTTATTTCAACTTTTGGAGAACAGCAAAGGAAGGTGGCGATGTTTGACATCGCCACATCGCCAGCAATTGCCAGCACTTATATAGGACGGATTCCTGTATAACCTACTGGTCCTTCTCTCTTTATCCCTCTTCGTCTGAAAAAGTCAGGCACAAAGAAATATACAACCAATAAAAGCAAGAGCAGCCAGAGAGGCAAGCATCCTATTATTAACAAAACTATGAATAAAATTAAAATGATCAATGAGCCAAGTATAAGACTAAAGTTGTTTTTGAAACCGGTGAGCTCACTGAAGAAGAAATGTCTAAGCAAAATAGTAATCAAGGCAAGAATAAGAAATACCCAAACTTGTACGCAAATATAATTAGTAAAGTAGCAATATAAAGCCAAAGCAACAAGAAATGACATCCAACCCATCAAAGCTATTTTCTCTTTTTGGTTTATTCTTGTTTCTTCTTTCGCAATAACAAGTTTATACAAAGGATAAAGAACAAAAATTAAGATAAGCCACCAAGGCAGGCAGGAATAACATTTCTTAGCGAATTTGCCAAAAGCATCACCAATGCTCGCTAATAAACTGCCTAATAAACCAGTTGGTTCTTCTTCCTCATCTCCAGTTTCTCCCTCGCCCGCCATAGCTTCAGCGAAGGAAGGTTCTCCATCAGATACTCCCTCTCCAGCAGGAGGAATTTCCTCTCCTGGACCTGGGCCAATAACTATTTCCCCTCCTTCTTCAGCAGGAGGAATTTCAGCAGGAGGTTCTTCTCCGCCTGGAACTTCTTCCTCGCCAGATGGCTCTTCTTCTGGATATAATTCAGAGCAAGAACCAGTAGTAAAAGTATATTGCTTGCTTATTGTCGCTGGCGAAGCGTGAGAAACAGCGCGGAAATAATACTTAGTCAAAGAAGTCAAGCCAGAAACAGTTACGGTATGGGCTGTAACCTTTGGACTGGTATGATATTCAGGACTGGTATAAGCATAACCGTATTTCGGAGGCGTTCCAGTATAATCACTCAAATCTAAAGTATGCGATTCTCCTTCTGGAGCATAAATTGCCTGACTGGTAGAAAAATAATTAGTAGTCCAAGTAATAATGACTTCGCAATTAGCTGTGGTAGTAGTATGAACTGATTCATCTAAAATAGTTAAACCGGGGGGCAGGCCGCCTCCGCCGGGTCCGCCGCCGGGCGGACTAGGAGGCGTCCCTTCTCCTTGGAAGCCGATTAAAATATCAAAACCAGTAGTCTTTTCCTGCCATTCATTTTCTTTTTCAGAAGGAAAAGAAACTGTAAAATCATATTGAATTGTTTCTTCCGGTCCTATATCAGATAAATAGGTTTCGCCGTCAAGATAAAAATCATAAAGTGTTTTAGTTCCAGTTAAGCTTGAACCACCATATAAATCTAATCCTTCTTTTTGAATAATAATATCCAATGCTCGGGATAAATCATCACCAGGAACCGGATTAGGATAGTTTATTGCCTCAACAGCAATTGGTTTTGTCTGATCATAATACTCATTTTTTACTTTTATCCATTTAGTGACACTATCTCCTGGTTTTATGTCTGTGTTATAAAACAACGGTTCTTCCCCACTTTGAAATTCAACAGTTAAAGGAGGACCAGCTAAAGTCGGCTGGACAAATAAAACTCCGGCGCTAAAAATAGCGATTGAGATAATTAAAATTGTTTTAGATAATTTATTCATAATTTATGATTTTTATTCTTGAATATCATTGTCTGCTTCAGGGCTTTCTTCAGTATCATCAATAGGAATATCCTCCGGTACAGTGGCTGGTTCTTCTATAACAGCTATTATTTCCTCAACTATTTCTTCCTCAACAGATTCAATAATTGGTTCTGGCTCCTCAACAACTTCTGTGATTTCTTCATCTGTCACTGCTGGGACTTCTTCATCAGCATCAGCGTCAGCATCGGCCGGTTCATCAACTGGCTCATCTTCTGGAATTTCTTCTGTGATTTCCTCTCCAGTAGTTTCTTCCTCAACAACAGCTTCATCTTCTATAACTTCATCTGGAATTTCTTCAACTGGCTCCTCATTTAAAACTTCTCCAGTATCAGGTTCAACTATATCTTCCTCATCGACAATATTAACTCCGTCTTGAACAGAGGTAACTGTATCAACAGGGTCAAGAGCTGGCAAATCAATTATCGTATCTTCCTCTTCAATTGTATCATCAAATATCTCTTCATCAACATCAGTTGGTTCCTCTACTTCTTCTGTCCCCTCTTCTACAGGAAGTTCAAATGGACACATAGTTGACATATCAAACAATTCATTTTCAGGAGCTGGCGGTTCCCAAACTCGAGGACCTGTATCACTGGCTTGAACCATAAAGTTCTCCGGACCATAAGCAATTACTTTGACCCAGACATAACCGTAATAACAATAATCACCGCATATATGAAGATTATAGCTTCCTGAATTTGCTATATCATCAGCCACAAGATAAACATTATCACTATCACTAATTATTCCATTTCTATCATTATCAGTGATATAAACAATATCAATCAATAATTCATTATCATCACCATTATTATTTACAGCTGTCCAATTAATTGTATAAGTTTGTCCGCAATACCAGGTGCCGCTGTAATAAGAAACAGATACGGTAGGCGGTGCTAAATCTTGAAAGTCAGATGCTAAATCAGTATCCAAACCTGTCGGCACCCTGCCGAGCATATGCCCTTCGTCAACATCAGGGCAAGCAGGGTCAAAAACGTAAGTATCAGTTCCATAACTCATCGCGTCAATTTCGTATCCACTAACATTTTTCAAAATCAATCTGTCACCATCATCAGATAAGCCATTACCAATATCATCTCCCAAAACAATCTTCTCTACTCCTGATGGAATATTCCAATAATCCCAGGTAGTATCTTGAGCAGTAATTATAGCAAAACCATTGCCTGAAATAGAATTTAAAACAGGGATAGTATCACAAGAAGTATTATCGCAAATTTTCCAGTTAGAAATATCTATTGGTGCGTCAGTTGGATTATAAAGCTCAACCCATTCGTTATCGCCTTCAATCCCATGCTCTGAATCTACATCATAATAAACCTTGTTAATTTTCATCTCTTCTCTAATTACCCACTCTCCAGAAGTTATTGTGTTTTCAATTTCTTCTATATCGCTAAAACCAGCGCATTCACCAAGCTGAACGCCTTCAAAGATAAATTTAAAACTGCAGGTTTTATTTTCAAGCGTGTCAGAAACATCATCAGGCAAACTGGCTGTAAATTGCCAGTTTTCTGGATCAAAAAATTCTCCAGTATTATAACTAAAATCTGTCAAGTTTCCTGTATATTCTGTGTCTCCGCCATCTAAATTAGCTATAAGCTCTAAAGCATTGCAAAATTCAGTATCACCGGAAAAATCACTGGCAGATACTTGATATTGAAAATCTAAACTGCCTTCATTTATAACATCAATACTGCGACTGGCAGATTGACTCGGGGTGACTAAAGGAGAAAAATCACTATCTGAACTTAAACTAAAATTTAAACTGCCGACAGTAATGCTTGTATTGTCAGAAATTTCAGTATCATTAAAATAAGCTAAAGTTTGACCAATAGCCGAAATCCCGGACCAGTTAAGCCCAACAATCATCATAAGCACAACAATTCTCAAAATAGAGGTTTTTACAATTCTTTTATTCCATTTCATTTGTTTTTTTCTTTTTAAACTCATTATAGATTTTTCTAATCTCGTCGCCAATAATAATCACGGCTGGAACAATAATAATCAAAGCAAATCCTAATGGCTTCTGGGCAAAATCAACAGCATAACCGAGATAAGGAATATCCAGCAAAACTTTTCCAATAATATCTTTCTCTTGTATTTCCCTTGTATCAGGAGCATTATTGGCATCACCTTTAGTGATATAAACAGGAACTCCCTCATTGACTTTCATATCGTAAATTCTGTGAGTAATTGATTCGCCTGGCTTTTTCGGATTTGTAAAAGTAATGACATCTTCAATCTTATAACTATCAACCGGTTTAACCATTACCACGCTCCCCATCTCAATCGCTGGTTCCATTGAACCTGACTGGACAATCATAAATTTATAATTCCCTGTAATCGGAAAAACAGAAATAATCAGCAAAATGGCAATCACAGCAATAAAGGCAATAAAAATGTAATAAATTATTTTTAAAGGTTTCATTTACTCTGTTAAATTCCTTAAAACCTTTATTATCCCCTTCTTTTGCACAAACGCGAAAAGGAGGGGATGAAAAGATTTCAAGTTATAGTCCAATTATAAAGGTAATGTCTTCATCCAAGAAATTCCTAATTGGCCCCAAGTGGCATAACCTGACCAATGGCCTCCGAGTAATTCAATCTTAACTGTTTGAATTCCAGTATAACCAGTAGTATCAAATTTGCTGGTTACCCATGTTTCAGTAGAATATTGGTCTAAATATGTAGCAATCGCAACATCATTTACATAAACCTTAAATGCATCGTCATTGCCAGCTCCGTCAGCTTGACCGTCTAAATGCCTGATATAAAGCCAATTACTGCCTGCGCCAAAATCAACATCAATGGTAGCAAAATCTACATCATTAGTAGCGGGTGGCTCTGACTGATAGGTTGTCTTATAGGTGTCATCATCACCAGCGGAAACTGTTCTGATAGTGCCGTCATCTCCGCCTCCCCAAGTTCCTGCTCCACCAGGCCATACAGTATTACTCCAACCAGCCATCATTCTGTCTTTTCCTGCCTCATTGATTGGATCTCCGATGTTCACAAAATCAAGATTGTTTGTAGGTGCTGGTGCGCCAATCTGCTGAGCCAAGAATTCCATATCAAAGGTTACTTTATCGCTTTGAGCCCAGTTTTCAGTATCACCTTTCATATGATAACTTTGGATAACTTCCATCGTCTCACATGGCTCTAAACGACCCAAATAAATATAATAACTTTCAATATTATCAAGGGTTATACCGTCATTAACATCAATGACAACCTCTCCATTAACAGTCATATCATATTCTATAACAGTATCAATGTCATTCTTGGGTGCTTGACCGGGATTAGCATCATACCATTTTTGCTCTGGCTCTGTAATTCCATTTTCTTCGGTTTCTACATTATCAATATGCTTCCATACATCAACAGGATTAGAGTTTTCCTCATTAGTAACATTGATTGTTACATATTCTGTTTTGCAGGGCTTCATATCAGTAATTTTAGCTGGCAAAGATACTGTGTCTCCTCCCGGAGCAATGCTAATATCAACAATACCAGCAGCAATTACATTGCCTACATTTGCTTCAGTGTCACTAAAATAGGAAATAGTTCCGCCAACACCAACAACTGCTATGGCAGAAATTACAAGTAAACTAATAGCTATATTTTTGTTCATAATTTTGTTTACCCTGTTAAATTCCCTCGCAGGGAAATTCTGCGCAATGCAAAATTATTTAACGGGGTGAAATATTAACTTTTTATTCCGACCTTTTGGTTTTATTTTTTATTTTTAAAACCTTTATAGATTGCCCCAATTTTATTTTGAGGCAACCAAAAAGATTTCAATCTTTATAAATCAGTATCTTCATACCAAATCAAACCGATTTCAAACAAATAAGTATCAGGATTCCAAGCCGTTAATTCGTTAGTGCTATCATCGTAATCACTGGATGGAACTAACCAAATCTTAGCGCCGTCTGGATGATTAAGATCGCCAGGGGCTGGAAAACTCATATTTAATTCAACAGAATCTGACATAGCAATATTACCTGTTCCATCAGTTGTTGCTGTTCCAATTAAAGCACCAGGGTTATTTCCTGGCCATGGATCAGCATAGTAAATCAAGCTATATTCTGTGTTGTTTTGAAGTCCGCTTGCAGTAAATCCATAATCAAACTCTGGGTGCTTAACTATATAAGTCAAGGTACCAGCAGGATTTCCTGGATTCTTAACTTTCCAATACTCTTCTGGACTCTTTTCTGCTTGTTTGAAATCCAACCATGCTTCGCCGCGAAGTTGAATACCTTTAATCTCAATATCGAAAGGCATAATATCGCCTTGCGCCCAGTTTGTAGATTCATAATCCTGCATATGGTAACTCTGTTCTACTTCCATATATCCATTAACCGGAATCATGCCTAAATAGATTTCTTTGCAAGCAATTTCTGCTACAGTTATGTCTTTGTCATAAATGGTCTGCCACCAAATCAATCTATCGCAATAATCATACACCCATACTATAAGATCATAATCTATGATGCTGGAAATATTATTGTCATCAACAGCACCATTCCAAAAGCACCCGCTTACAGGACCAGTCCAAGTTCCACCTTGCTCATCACATTCTGGTTCAGAAACTGCGCCAGTTTCTTCCACGCCAAGTATTAAATGCTTCCAAACATTAACTGGATTTGGGTCGCTTCCGTCATTATAAATCGTGAAATTAATGTAATCAGTATAACAAGGCTTCATATCATCTAATAGTGCTCCCTCTGTCCAAGTAAAATTATCACCCTTAACATGAATATCTATAGTGCCTGCAGTGAAAAGATTAGCTTCGCTGGTTTCAGTGTCGCTAAAGTAAGCTACTGTCCCACCAATGCCAATAGCGGCAACAACTGCAATTACACTTAAACTAACTAATATTTTTTTGTTCATATTTTTGTTCTAAATTAATTTTTTAATCTTTTGTAAGTTTTTGGCTCACTTACAACCCGACCTTTGTTATTTTTAAAATAAAAAAACCCCTTCGCATTTCAAAAACATATTTGAATTCTGCGAAGAAGTCCTGATATTCTTAAATCATTATTATTTAATATCAATGATTCTAAATTCACTGAAAATTTATTTAGTTCCTCCGCTAAATAATTTTATCTTTTTCTTTTTTTATACTATACTTAATCAAAACAAAAGTCAATATCCCCTAACGCTTTTCTGTATTATTTATCTTACACAAGCCAGAAACCTTGTCAAGGGTTAATCCCCACGATATAATATAAATAGAAGCAAAAGTTAAAAAGAACTTGCGTCAACAAAACTCTTAAAAAGAATTAGCAAAGGACCAGCCACATACTATACTCTGAATATTTAAAGTCATTGCGGGATAAATGCTGGATTATGTCGTAATAATTTGCCTATTTTGTCCGTCAGAATTTCTATTCTCGGCGGATTTTTTACTCTTGGTCAAATTTCTACCACAGGGCAAGCTTACTAAAAAGAGCCATTTTTGGGCGTCGAACTAAGGAGGAAAAAAATTCATTTAGCCGACGCCCAGAAATGACTCTTTTGTGAGGGTGAGGAGTTCGAACCCCGCACCCTTAATGTAAAAAGCATAGTAAACCTACTATGCTTTTTGCTATATTCCAACTATAACAAACCTTTAGAATTTGTCAAGGGCAAAGCGGGAAATGTTACTTCAACTCTACTTTTCCGCCAGCTGTTTCTATCTTTTTTTTCATCTCCTCTGCTTCTTCTTTTTTAACATTTTCTTTAATCATCTGTGGAGAACTTGCCGCAGCGTCAACTAAATCCTTTGCTTCTTTTAATCCTTTTTCAGTAATTTCCTTTACTACCTTAATTACTTCAATTTTCTTATCACCAATGCCAGTGAGCTCAATATTAAAGACAGTTTTTTCTTCTGCTTGAGCAGCAGGAGCAGCGCCGGCTGGAGCAGCAGCAATTGGAGCTGCAGCAGAGACACCAAACTTTTTCTCTAAAATCTTGACTAATTCTGCCAAATCCAAAACAGACATCTTTTCAACTTTTTCAACTAAATCTTTGAATTTTTCCGGAATTTTTACCTCCTTCTCTTCTTTTGGCTCCTCTTTTTCAGAAGTTTCTTTTTTTTGTTCTTCAGCCATAGTTTTGATTAAATTTTTTATGTTTTGGCTTTTGCCAAAACATAGATCAGACCTTTAATGTTTCCCTGTAAAACATTTACAAAATTGGAAATTGGAGCGCTTATGCTTCCTACTATTCTTGCTAAAATCTCTTCTCTTGTTGGTAATTCAGATATAGCAATCGTTTGCTCTTGCTCTAAAAACTCCTTGCCTATTAATCCGGCTAATAATTTTAAATTCTCCTGCTTTTTGGAAAAATCACCTAAAATTTTAAAAGGCATAATCTCATCTTTATAACCAAAGCCAATACCAATCTCTCCTTGTAACTCCCTTGCTTTTTTAGCTATATCTTCTTTAAAATCTTTAAGCGCTATTTCTATGAAAGTTTTTTTAGCTACTTTAAATTCGCAATTTTTTTCTATCATTTCCTTTCTTAATTCAGTAATTGCATTTACTTCTAAACCAGAAAAATCCACAAAAATCATTGATTTCTGCTTTTTTATTTTTTCTTTCAGTTCATCTAAAATTTTTTGTTTTTGCTCTTTTGTTTTTGCCATAAAAAAAACTGCGTATTACCGCAGACACAATAATAAATAATCAATGATTACTTATTTACCTAAATAGGTCTTACTTGCCTATTGTCTGCGGTATTTTTAATTATACAAATTAGTGATCCCCTGTCAACCCCCCACCACTTTGTGTCAAGGCCTCTGCTACTGTTTGGGCGAATTGGTCAGCAGCCAAAGGACCATTAGCAGTAATAATTTTTCCATCTATAACCACTATCTCATCTGTATAAATTGCTCCATTTTCTTCCAAAACTTTTATTGGATTTTTATTCATCGGACTTGACCAGATAGTTGCCTTTTTTCCACTCAATACACCTGCTTTGGCTAAAATCATTGGAGCAACACAGATTGCTCCCAAAACCTTGCCCTTTTCAATAGTTCTTTTAGCCACTCTATGAAATTCAGGATTATCTATATCATCCATAACTCCGGCACCGCCAATAAATAAAACAGCGTCAAAATCCTCTGGCATTAAATTATCTATTATTGCATCTATCTTGGTCTCACCTCCATGCATTCCAATAGCTTTTTCATTAAAAGTGCTTACTGTAACAACTTCAAAATTCCTAGTCGTTAGGATACGTTTAGGAATAAAATATTCCTCATCCCTGAAATCCCTATGCGCAATAACCATTGCTATTTTATTAGTCATATTACTTACCCTGTTAAATCTTTTGCTTTTAGCAAAAGAAAATCAAAGATTTTATTTAACAGGGTGAAGATACTTTTCTCTGTTTATACGATGCTCTTTCAGGGTCTTGCTAAAAATCGTTTCGCCTTCAGGAGTAGATAAATAATACCAGTAATCACTATCTTTAGGATAAATCGCGGCTAAAATACTGTCAAGCCCGGGATTGCAAATTGGACCAATAGGCAGTCCTTTATATTTATAGGTATTATATGGAGAATCAATTTTAAGCTCTTCAATGCCAATCTTTGTTGTCTTTCCACCAGTAAGATATGTAATAGTAGCGTCAACCTGCAAAGGCATTTTATTTTCCAAACGTTTCCATAAAATTCCGGAAACCGTTTTTTTATCTTCAATAGTGAGCACTTCTTTCTCAATCATTGAAGCCATAGTAATAATTTCAAAAATGGTCTTGCCTTGATTCTGAATTTCGTTCTTTAATTCAGAAGTTAGTTTTTTATCAAAATTATCTAAAAAAACTTTAACTATTTCTTCAGTATCTCTTTGGGGATAAAAATAATAAGTATCAGGGAACAAAAAACCCTCTAACGAAGCGCTGTTCGGCGCATCTTTCAAAAAATCATATTCATCTATAAACTCATTAATTTTAATATTAACGAGAACATTTCTCGTTAAATTTAAGGTTAATCTCTCTTCTGTTTGTTTTAGAGTAAATCCTTCTGGAATAGTAATTTTTATTTTATAAACATCACCGGAAATTATTTTTTCTCCAATTTCAGCAATGGTCATTGAGGGATTGAACAAATACTGGCCGGCTTGAAGATTGCTTTGCTTTTTCTTGGAAATTACATAAAAATCAAATAAAAACCTACTCTTAATTAAACCTTGTTTTTCTAAATTTTCCCCAATTTGAAATAAACCCTGGCCTTTCTCAACTGGAAAGAATTTTTCCTCAAGAGAAGTAAAATCTTTTGAAATATAAATCCCCTGCCAAATAAAAAATCCTAAAAAAAGAATTAAAATTAAAAAAACAAAAAACTTTTTCATCACAGTTATTTTATCATAAAACCCGAGAAAAATCTCGGGTAAAAAGCAAATTTAAACATTACAAAGCAGATTAGTATTCTAAGTTAACTCCTAATTTTGTTTATTTTTTGTGTTTTTCGATTCTATGAATTTATGTTTCTTTAAGAATTTCAAAATAGAGGAACCGCATTTTTCACATAATTCTACATTGGGAAAAAAGCCAACACCAGCAGTTATGGGTTCATCTTTTATTATCTTTTTGCATAAATCACACTTTATTATTCTCATACATTTCTATTATAGATTACCAAAAAACCCTGTCAACTCTTGTTTTCTTTCTTATCTCTCTTCCTCTTTCCTTATTTCAACTTTTGGTTCTCTTTCAAATTTTTTCATAGGATTCAAATTATTTCAAAATTATTAAATAAGTTTTTAGGAAGTGTTCAGTCGCTAAGACCACCTCTTTTTTTAATTTTGCCGGGCTTTCAGCAACCCAAACTGCAAAATTGTAAAGTTCTTTATTATCAACTTTTAGCCACTTTTCATTTTTATGAAGAAAAACAAATAAAGTAGTAATTGCGATCCTTTTATTTCCATTCTGAAAAGGGTGATTTTTAACCATTAAATAAAAAAGAATTGCTCCTTTTCCTACAATTCCTCTATAGAGCGGTTTTTTATCAAATCTTTGGAAAGGAACTACAAGGCAACTTTCTAAAATATTAGGAAAGCGGGTAGTAAAATCAGGAATTGGCTCATCATATGTCATTAATTCTCTCGCTAATCTAAACGCAGTATATTCAACCTCAGCAATGGATAATGATTTAATCATGTTGTCCCAAGTAATTTTAACGCCTCTGCATATTCTTTAATTACTCTTTTAACTGCTTTATCAATATCTATCCTTGCTTTTTTATTTAAGGATTTCTCTAAAATTCCTCCTAAATCTTTTTTATCAATAACAAAATTGCGACCGACTTTTACTGCTTTAATTTCGCCTTTCTTAATTTTTTTAAAAACGGCTATTCGGCTAATACCAAGAATTTTAGCTAATTCAATTGTAGATAAAAATCTTTTGCTTTTCATTATTATGTTAACTGTTTATTTTAAGTTAACATAGGTTAATTTAAATGTCAAATTACTTTTCTTTGATGAAAGCAATAACCTTGTCGCCTTTGTTTAAGCCGGAAATGATGTGGCTGTTGATGTTTGATATCAACAGATAGGCACTCTACTCTTTACTGACTAACGGGACGAAAGCGAAGCCGGGATATTCGTATTGTTGAAATTCATCTTCTGATTTTTTAACAAAAAGCCAGATTGAAGAACCAATCGGCACAACAATTCTGCCTTGAACTTCAAGCTGCCTTTTCCAGGCTTGAGGAAGTTCTTTATGCAATGCTGCTGAAACCAAAATCTTATCATACGGCGCTTTTTCTCTATATCCTTTGGAGCCGTCATCACAAAAGAATTTTACAATCCCTTTCTCTAAGAAATTATATTTCTCTACATTTTTTTTGCCAAACTCCATAAGTTCAGGAATAATTTCAAAAGAAAAAACCTTTCCCTGCCTGCCGGCGGGCAGGGTTTTTCCTTTCCCTACAATTTCTGCTAAAAGCGCGGTTGTCCAGCCAGAGCCAGAGCCAATATCCAAAACTCTATCACCTACATCTGGCTCTAGCTTCTCCATCATAAAAGCCACAACCAGAGGTTGGGAAATTGTCTGGCCAAAACCAATAGGCAGGGCCTCATTTAATTCAGATAAATGCTTGGCGTTCTCTGGCAAAAAATCCTTTCTTTTGATTTTCCTAAATGCTTCAATAATTCTCGGCGTCTTCAGCCACCCTTGTTCAATTAAATTATCTATTAAATTACTCATAGCTCCTTAACGCCTCAACAGGTTTAAGTTTAGCAGCTGCCCTGGCCGGGAGAAATCCCGCTAAACATCCTATAGAAAAAGAAAAAATTAAAGCAAAAATAACCATCCAAGGAGAAATGGTTGTGGTGAAATAAAAGGTGGGATTAATCTGGCCATAATAATTAATTGCTTTGGCAAGAATACTGCCAAGCAATACCCCGCCTACGCCTCCCAAAATCCCTACTATTCCCGCTTCAATTAAAAAGATCGTCAGAATTGCTGAATTTTTAGCTCCAATCGCTTTCATAATGCCAATCTCTTTAGTTCTCTCTCTAACTGAAGTGAACATACTGTTTGTAATTCCAATACCGCCCACAAGAATGGCAATACTGGCAAATCCAATAATAACAATCTGAATTATGCCTAAAATAGTACCTACTAGCTCACCCATTTTTTCTGAAGTAATTACACTAAAATCAGCAACATCTGTTCCAGCCCTTCTTTTTCTTGTCTTCTCAAGACTGGCTTCAATATTTGTTTTCACCGCATTTTCGTCTGCTCCTTCCTCAAGCTTAACTATCGCATACGCGGCAGTGCCGCGTTTTTCTCCGGTTAAATCTTGATATACCTTCATATCCATATAAACCATGCTGTCATCCTGCTGGCTTCCCAAGGAATTTAATATTCCGGCCACCTCAAACTTTTTTCCTTTTATTACTATCTCCGAACCTGCCCTTATCTTTTTTGAAAAAATTTCATTAGCTATATATTGACCGATTAAAATCTGATTTCTCTTGCTGGGCCATCTTCCTTCCGCTAAACTCCAACCCTGAAAAACACTCAAAATATCCAAACCTTCTTTCCAAGGTTCGTAGCCGCACATAGCAATTTGTTTTGATTCATCTTTATATCTGGCCACGGTCCCGGTAAAAGAATATCCCAAAACCATATCTACGCCTTCTGCTTTTTTAATAGCTTCAATATCTTGTTTTTCTAGCTTTGCGCCGCCAAACATCATGCTGGTAAGAATATCTCCCTCGCCTCCGGGCATTACTATAACCATTTCCCCGCCCATTGCCTGCAATTGCTGATTAATTGTTGTTTTCAATCCTTCGCTTAAAGAAAGCAAGGAAATTATTAAAAACACGCCAATAACAATACCTAAAACGGTCAAGAAACTTCTTAAGCGTCTGGTTCTTATGTTTCTTACGGCGATATAAAAATATTCTTTTATTTGTTCTATTGTTTGTTCCATAAAACCTTATCTGTTTGCTTATGATTAGCGACTATTTCACCGTCTTTAATATTAATTATTTCTTCAGTATAGCTGGCAATATTTGGATCATGGGTAACAACTATTATGGTTCTTCCTTGTTCTTTGTGCAAATTTGTCAAAACTTCCATTATTCTTTTTCCGGTTGTTGAATCCAAATTCCCGGTAGGCTCATCAGCTATTACTAACTCTGGATTATTGGCAAAAGCCCGGGCTGTAGCCACCCTTTGTCGTTCGCCTCCGGAAAGTTCGGCTGGCTGGTGAAAAATTCTTTCTCCTAAATGCATTGAGATTAAAAGCTGCTTTGCCCGTTTTTTTCTCTCTTCTAACGGCACTCCCTGAAAAACCATTGGCAGCATCACATTCTCTAAAGCATTAAGATTAGGCAACAAATTAAATTCCTGAAAGATAAAACCAATTGTTTTGCCCCTAAGTTGGGACAGCTGATCTTCAGAAAGCGTAGAAGTATCTTTGTTTTTTAAAAAAACCCTGCCTTTAGTTGGAGTGTCTAAACAACCCATGATGTTTAAGAGAGTAGATTTTCCAGACCCTGAAGCGCCCATTATAGTTACAAAAGAACCTGGAAAAACTTCCAGGTCTATCCCCTTAATAGCATTAAGGTCAACTTTGCCTAATTTATAAGTCTTCCAGACATTTTCTAATTTAATAATGGGTTTTTCCATTATGGTAAAACAATATTCTCACCTTCTTCTAAACCAGATACAACCTCAACTATATAATCACTGCCTTGAAGTCCAATAATAATTTCCCTTTCTTCTATTGAACCGTCTTTAAAAACTTTAACTATCTTTTTACCTTCTTTGTATTGGATTCCATCTTCAGGAATAATTAATACATTTTTCTTGAATGCAGTTTTAATAATTAAGTCGGCAGTCATTCCAGGCTTAACCTGGTCTGGAATTTCTCCGGGATCGATAAATGCCTTATAATAAACCACTCCGTCAATAATCTCTTGTGCTGGATCAATTGATATTACCTCTCCTTGAAAAATCTGACCGGGAAAAGCAATTAAAGAAATGTCTACAGGGTTGCCAATATCCATTTTTACTACATCTTCTTCATAAATATCTACCTCTATTTCAAATAAGGCAAGCGACAGCAAAGAAATTACAGGATCTTGCAATGATGGCTGCGCCATTTCTTTTACTTTTTTATGTATCTTGGTAATCTGCGCATCAGTAGGACTCCTTAAAATTGTTTCCTGAATTTGCTCGTTTAAAAGCTGGGTTTTGGCTTTTGCCTGGTTGACTTGGGCTTGATATAAATCAATATCTTCCTGCCGAGGATCAGCTTTTAATAAAGCTAAATTATCTTCAGCTGCTCTTAATGTTCCTTCAGCTGAAGAAACACTGGCCTGGGCAGTATTAATATTTGACTCATTAGTTAGTTTGGTAGAAGAAATGGTTTGCTGGGAATTCACGGTACTGGTTAAGGCAGTATTAATATATCCACGGTGGGTATCCAGAGAAGATTTATCAGTAGAAGAAACAGTGCCGCGATAAAGCGGTTCTTCACAGATTTCTCGAATAATCTTTAGAGCATCATAGGTATCCTCAAGCGCTTGTTTCATTTCTGAAAGAGCAGTATCAATGTCTTCATTTTTAGAATCCGCCTTTGCTTTATCAAGATAAGGATTTATTCTATTCAAAGCTGTTTCTATTCTATCTCTGTTTTCTTTCACTTTAATGCTTTCCTGGTCATTAGAAGTAAAATAAGTTCTTTGAATTGAATCTGCAGTATTAAAAGCATTATAAATTTTTAATTCAGAATCATCTAAAACATTTAAAGAATCTTCATAGTCCTGATTAATATCTTCTTCTGCTTCTGTTTTTACATCTTCTAAATTTCTTCTGGCATTTTCTAAAGAAATTTGAGCATTAATAACTGTTGTTTCAGCAACTTGAATTTCTTCAGGACTGGAACCGGCTAATAATTTATCCAGCTTTGCCTGATATGAATCTAATCCAGCTTGAGCTTCTTTAAGCTGAATTTGAAACTGGCTGTCATCTATTTTTATTAAAGAAGCGCCTTTCTCAACTATATCGCCTTTATCAACATATATTTTCTCAATAATGCCTGTGCTTTTGAAACTAAGATTGATTTCTTCTCCTTTTTTTATTTCACCGGTTTCAGAAATTTCCTGGGAAATATCTCCTCTTACAACTTCAGCCAAAGTAAAAGGCATTTCTGCCTCCTTAAAGAATTTCTGATAGCCGAATAAAGCAACGACTATCAATATAACGGCTATGATAATGATATTTCTTTTAGACATATATTTTATTCTAACAAAAAATTCAATTTTTACAAGACAAAACAGAGCAAGGACAGACCTCGCTCTACATTTTGATTATTGCCATAAATTTTAATTTACAAACACCCGGTGTTTGTGTCTAGTAATTTTCGCACATATGTTATTTGTATATTGCAATGATTTGTCTGATAATCAATGCGTTCGGTTTTATATGTTTGCCCGTAAAATCAAACCAAACTGCCAGAAAATCTTCCCTATCCAGTTTTCTTATTTTTCCTATTTCCGGATCTTGGAGGTAAATAAACTTATCATCTAAACCTGCAACAACAGAATAATGGCCATCTGGAACAGCGGAGTCTGAATAATCGCTTCTGCCTCTTGTAAACCAATTGACGATTACAGGAACTCCTTTTTTTAACCAACTTTCTATATCTTTAAGAGTGCTATTATTTTTTATCTTGACTTTGAATCCTAATTTCTCAGCGACTTTTTTAATTGCCTTATCATCTATGCCTAAATCCTTATCCCATCCGGACGCTTTAGCCAATTCCTTCTCTGATTTATTTATTCCATAATAACCAAACACAATCTTTAGAGTTGCGGGACCACAACAACTATTATCTGATGTTTCTTGAAATGGTTTTATATTTAACATTATTTTGCTCATTTTATTTTAATTTAATTATTTCTTTGACCTTTTGTTTTGCTTTTAACTCTTTAGCATTCATTAATTTAGAAAAAGGCTCCTGACACCTTTTCCCCTTCATTTTTATTATTGCAAAAAAGGTTCCTGACACCTTTTCCTCTTTTCTGTTTCTTAACTTTTTCTTTTTTTCTTCTATTCTATCAAAAAACCGCCTGCTTGGCGATTTTTTGGTAAGCTCAAGAAAAAGCAAGAGCTAATATTTCTTCAATCGACTGTTACTGTGAAACTGTCGCTTATCAACATTGTTCCGCCGCTTTCATTTATCCATACTGAAAGGTTATAAGTGTCTGGTCCAAAAAAGTCTGCATCTTTAAGATTCAAATGCCAGCTTCCGGCTCCGTAGGTATTAGTCATGAATGTAAACGGTTGCACTGTGTTAGTAAACAATCCGGACCAACCTGTGCTACCAGTATGAGTCTTTGTAGCATGACCCTGAATTGACTCCCAAGTATATGGACCTGGTTGACCACTACCGCTCCAAGTTCCACTCATGGTTCCATCCGAAGCTATTGTTCCTGTTGCTTCATACCAGTAACCATTTTCGTAGACTGAGTGGATTGTTACTGCTTCTGTCGTGACGTCGATTGTTCCTGCGATGATCTCATTATAGGGATAGCTGTATGGCTCACCCCCAGCTGGATATCCACCAGTACCTTCAAAACTTCCGTCAAGATGAACATCATCAATGACTACATCATGATCAAAAGTACTATTACCGTAATGAAGACGTAACGCCCAGTCACCTGTAATATCCCATCCCATATAAACGTATGGTTCGTATGTGTTTGATAGATATACGGTGTAGGTTGTATCCGGATGTAGACCATTCATTGCTCCTGTAATTGCAACTTCGGTATTACCATTTGGCTGGTTAACAATCAACTTTGATGCTGTGTCAGAACCAAGAATATCCGATAATCCCCAAGGCGGACTAGGCATCACCTCTCCAGAGAGATTCCAGAGAACTTTTACAGCCCCAGCTAGGTTCCCAGCAGGTTTTACTGCGAATACTGTTCCTACTGTTACTAATAAAGAAACAATTATAATTGCAGATATAATTAATTTTTTCATTTTTTGTATTCCAATTAAATTCTAAATTCTCGACCTTTGTTCCTCCTTTTCATTTTCACACTAGAGTTTTTTAAATAAATAGTCAAGCTTAAATAAAAATTGTCCAGCTTTTCGCTGGCAACCTCAGCTTAAAAAACAGAGTTGACCCCATTTTTACATCAACAGTGTTAACGAAACCGATGGGATTTCGCTTGTTTCAAATATAGTACAAATTTTGTCTTTGAGTGAAATTCAGGTATAATACACTAAGATGAAGTTTACTCATATCTACCAAAAGTAGAATTACTTCCCGGAAAAGAAATCTGTTATAAGAATAGGACTTTCCGGGTTAATAAATAATATGTCAAAAAATAAAAAAATAACCAACTTGAAAAAAAGTTCAATAATTGTTTTAATAATAGCTTCTATCAGTTTTTTATCTTTGTTCTTTCAACAAGAATTAGAGGATAACAAAGAGTGTGAACAAAGTAATGAATGCGAGCTTTCTCTTTGTGATTGTAAGTGTTATCCCGCGGGTCAGACCCCGGAAGTTTTAGAAAACAAGGTTTGTGGAATTAATTGTCAGGAGATATACGAAGTATTTGGCTGTGAATGTGAGAATAATAAGTGTTCGGAAGTAAAACCGATTAAAGTTGCTGCCTTCAATATTCAGATATTTGGAAAAACGAAAAGAGAAAAAAATAACGTAATGGATGTGCTGGAAAGAATCGCCCAAGAATTTGACGTCATGCTTGTTCAGGAAATTAGAGACGCAAAAGAAGAAACCGCTCCTTATTACCTTCAAAAAATAAACGAAGCGGCTGGTTATCAAAAATATGCTTTTCAAAGGAGTGAAAGGCTTGGCAGGGGAAGCAGCAAAGAAGCTTATGCTTATTTCTATAATACTGATAAAATAAAATTTATTGAGGGCTCTGCTTATGTGTATAACGATACAAACGATGTTTTTCAAAGAGAACCATATATAGCCTCTTTCAGAAGTGGAAATTTTGACTTTACTCTTGTGGGAATTCACGTTAAGCCGGACGATGCTGACTCCGAGATTGGTCATCTTGCGGATGTCGTTGATTCAATTTTAACAAAGAATCCCAAGGAAAAAGATATTATAGTTATGGGAGATTTTAATGCGGATGGAAGTTATTTTAATGAAAATGATAATACTAATCCTTTTAAATCCTCCAAACACCATTGGGTAATTATTAATGATATGGATACTATGACTAAAACTGACTGGACTTATGATAGAATGGTTATGATGAATGCTACGCTTCGTCATGAATATATGAGTAATAGTGCCGCAGTTTTTTATTTTGATAAAGAATATACACTCAGTGACAAAAAATTAGTCTGGGATGTTTCGGATCATTATCCAATCTATGCAAAGTTCAGAACAGATTTAATAGACGACGATTAAAGCGGCTGAGGTTTGATCTCAACTGTTTTCCTTGTTTATAATCCAAAAATTTACTTTTTTTCTATTGATTTTACAGTATTGTTTGCCAAATCTATGGTAATCCAATAATCTTCTCCTGTACTTTCTTTTTCTAATATCACAGTAACTGATGTCTGTTGATGTGTCTATTGATGTGTGATGTTAGACATCAATAGACATACTCTTTTCGGTTTTTTTTCAATGATTTTCGAGCGATTTTTGGCGAAAATAAATATCAATTCTTCTTCGTCTTCTTTCAACCGTGGTTACTTCCTACAATTTCTTTCTTTTGTTTTAGCCTGACATTCGTTACAAAACTCGCCAGTAGTAGGCTTGCTATTTTTCTCCTCGTATCCTGAGGTTGGCCAGTTGTTGCAGTTGCGGCACCAATGCCAAGTGTCGCTTTCTTTTCTTTTTCTGTACATAAAATTTTACCTCCACCTGTTTAATTATTATAACGAGTCACCGGTGGCATAACTCTTTTATTTTCGACCTTTTAATCCCAATTAAAAGATTTTACCTTATTATGCTACTACTTTGATCCCACTCTGCGACTTGAACTAAGGCGGCTCGGTCACCTGACTTAGCATATGATGGCAGGGGCGCCAGGATTCGAACCCGGAACAAAAATTTTGGAGATTCCTATGATGCCATTTCACCACGCCCCTTTATGTAAATTTTTAATTCTAAATCATCTCTTCATCTCTTTATGCGCTGTATGCTTTTTGCACCATTTGCAGAATTTTTTCAATTCTAACTTCTCCTCAATCATACCCTTTGATTTCTTGGTAAAATAATTTATTCTTTTGCAGATCTTACACTGCATTTTTATAAATGGTTTCTTTTTTGCTGCCACGTTCCCTTGTTTCACTCGGTCAAATACAAAATTCAAAATGTAAAATGCAAAATGACAAAGCAAAATGTAAAAAATTTATTTAATTAATGAGCCTGGAAGCGGAATCGAACCGCTGACCTCGGCATTACCAATGCCGTGCTCTAACCTTCTGAGCTATCCAGGCCTAATTTATTTCTCCACTGTTATTTCAAAGGTTTAGGTATTCGATATTTCTTTGCCATAATTCTTGATTTTTGATTTTTTATGTGGGCAGAGAGGGATTCGAACCCCCGAAGGCCGAAGCCATGTGGTTTACAGCCACATCCATTTAACCACTTTGGTATCTACCCTTTTATATCTATAATCTATCACAAAAAGGTTTATTTTTCAATGATTTTTCTGTGTTTTTTTCGCCATTCAGTAATTTTTTTATGGTCGCCTGATAATAAAACCTTTGGAGCTTTCCAAGAAACACCTTTTTTGGGACTAAAAACTTCTGGCCTGGTGTATTGGGGATATTCAATAAATCCCCTGCCAGCTCTGCCGCGTTTCTTTGGAATTCTTTCTTTTAATAACTCTGGCTTGCCGATGATGCCTGGAATTAAACGAGCTATTGTTTCCACCACTACCATTGCCGGCAGTTCACCGCCCATTAAAACATAATCACCAATAGATAATTCCATATCCGCAATTTTTGCCACTCTTTCGTCAATTCCCTCATATCTGCCGCAGATTAAAATGAGCTGGTCATTTTTAGAAAGCTGATAAGCTGTTTTTTGATTAAATTTCTTGCCGCGCGGCGTAAATAAAATCGTTTTTATTTTTTGACATTTGACATTTGGATTTTGGATTTTGGATTTTTTTAAGGCGGTAACCGCCTTAAAAATTGGTTCTATTTTCATCACCATTCCAAAACCGCCGCCAAAAGGCCTATCATCAACGACTTGATGTCTATTAGTCGTATAATTTCTTAAATTATGGACTTTAATTTGGATTAATTTCTTTTTTTGGGCGCGTGAAATCAAACTCTCTTTAAAATAAGAGTCAAAAATTTCTGGAAAAATTGTAATAATATCAAATCTTACCACTAATCAATCACAAATTTCCTCTCGAATAATCTCTAATTTTAATATTAGTATTTATTCGTGAATGAGGTTACTTTAATAACCGAATAAAATTCGTGAGAATTCGCGATTTTAACAGAAAACCGCGCCATCAAATATGATAGCACGGTTTCTTGCTGTTTGTAAACGATTCTTGAGATCGCGTTTACAGTTTTAAGTCATCCAGTCCTTCTTTGGCACTGGTTTCTTTTCTTTCTTGGGTAGTAGCTTTACCACCTTCGGGTTCTTCAATCTTCAAATTGACCCGAGCATGGTTTTTAAGACCAACAATCCTGACTAAGTTTCGAATAGACCTAGCAGTGGCGCCGGCTTTCCCAATAATTTGACCCATATCTTCAGAGTTAATTTTAAGAGAAAGCAACACCCCCATTTCATCTACTCTTCTGTCTACTTTAACATCGTCAGGGTTATCAACTAATGCCTTAATAATGTACTCAAGAAATTCTTTATCATT
This sequence comes from Candidatus Nealsoniibacteriota bacterium, assembly GCA_030612885.1. Classification (GTDB taxonomy): domain Bacteria; phylum Patescibacteriota; class Minisyncoccia; order Minisyncoccales; family JAGMDC01; genus JAGLYZ01. Next base: position 12,163 of record JAUWMZ010000003.1, on the reverse strand, counting down.
GTCTTTTGGCATAAATCTTTACTATCTTAATCTTTTATTTTTCTTCATTCAGTAGCCCGACCTTTCATCTCTTTCAGCTACTATTTAAGATTTTACTCTTATATAAATTTTTGTCAAGGTTTTTCTTCTTTCTTTTCTGCTGGTTTTTCTTCACTCGCCGTAGCTTTTTTATCTGCTGGAGCTGAAACGGAATCAGAGGCAGACCCTTCTTTCCCTTTCTTAGCTTTAGAATGAACAGGCAATTTTTTGCCCTTTATAACACCTTCTGAAATCAGCAAATTATAAACTGTGTCTGACGGTTGCGCGCCAACTGACAACCAATATTTTACTCGCTCTGTTTTTACTTTTTTTTCTTTTGTTAAAGGATTATAAAAACCTAAAATTTCCAAAAACCGGCCTCCTTGGGGAGGATTTCTTTTATCAGTGACTACTATTCTGAAAAACGGTTGATTTTTTTTACCTCTTCTTAAAAAACGAATAACTAACATAAGAATTCATACTAACATATAAACATATTAACAAAAGATAAATTCAAAAATGTTAAAATGTTAAAATGTTAAAATGAAAATTACCATCCCTTTGTTTCCAGAGCATTTTTGGCTGCTGCCTCTTCTGCTTCTTGTTTTGAAGAACCCTCGCCTTCAGCGATTAGTTTTTCTTTAAGAAAAGCACCAACTACAAAATTTTTATTATGGTCTGGTCCCCATTCTTTCAAAACTTTATAAGACGGAGTGACTGCTACTTTTTCCTGGGCTTGTTCCTGGAAAGAAGATTTAGCGTCTTTAAAAAGACCTTTTTTAATAATCTCTGGTAATGTTTTTATTAAATGTTGACGGATAAATCTATCGCAGGCATCATAACCTTGATCTAAATATAAAGCTCCTATAAACGCCTCAAAAGTGTTTGCTAATATGAATTGACGGGCTTTACCAGTTTCTTTTTCTTCACCCTGGGAAAGTAAAAGAAAACTATTAAAGCCAACTATTTTAGAAATTTTTGAAAGCATTTTAGAATTCACTAAGGCCGCTCGCCAATTAGTCATCATCCCTTCTTGTTTCTTGGGATAGTTTTCAAAAAGATATTTAGTAACTACTAACTCCAAAACAGCATCACCTAAAAATTCCAATCGTTCATTGTGAAAAAGATAAAAATCTGGATTTTCATTCAAATAAGAACGGTGGATGAATGCTTGAATGAGCAAATCCTTGTTTTTGAATTTTATACCTAATTTTTTTTCAAGTGTAGAAAAGTCGTGCATTACTAACCTTAAATTTCCAATTATCAATTATCAATTTTCATTGAATTTTCAATTCTAAAATTTTCAATTAAAAATTAAAGAATTAGAAATTTAATAGAAATTAGAAATTGAAAATTGAAAATTATTTCTCTATTTCTTTGAACACGGTTCCCAATACGCCATTTATAAACTTCCCTGACGATTCACCGCTAAAGGTTTTAGCTAATTCAATCGCCTCATTGATGGCTACTTTCGGCGGTACGGCCTCCTTATCACTGTAGAGAAGCTCATAAAGTCCAATCCTTAAAACATTTCTATCTATAATATTTATCTGGTTTACAGGCCATTCCGGAGCGGCTTTCTCAATAATTTTATCAAGGTGGGATAAATTATCTTTCACTCCATTAGTCAACTCCCAAACCAAATCAACATTTTCTAAACCAGGACCAAATTCCTTTATATTTCTTTCTGTTATTTTCTTTAATCCGTCTGGGTTTTTACCAGAAAAATCCCACTCATATAGGCTTTGCATTGCTATAGAACGTGATAAATGTCTGCTTGCCATAAGCGCTTCGCTAAAATTCCAAGCACCAATTTTCAAGCACCAATGAAGCTCCAAGTATCAAATTTCAAACAATTATAATCAAATTTGAAAATTGAAAATTGGGATTTCATTGCTGGACAGAGCGAAGCTCTGGACTCCCCGTAGGGTTGCAATTGAAAATTGAAAATTGAAAATTACTTTTTAGATAGTCCTTCCATGCTTAATGGTTCTTCCTTTTTCTTTTCTTCTTTGGCTGCTATTTCTTTTTCTTTTTTCTTTTTTTCCTTTTTTGTCAGCTTTTTCATTACATCAATTACTTCCCTGCCTTTAAAGTATCCGCAAAATTGACAAACAGTATGAGGTAAAACCGGCTTCCCGCATTTTGGACACTTAACCAAAATCGGCGCCTTAAGAAAAATATGCATTCGGCGCCTGTTTCTTCTTGATTTAGTGTGTCTTTGTTTCGGAACAGCCATGTTCGCTTCGCTTAAGTTAAAATTTATAACTCTTTTGATGCTAACAAATATCCTTTTATTTGGCAAGGGTTTGCCTTTTGGTAATTATCTTGTAAATATTTTCAATAAAGTCGCCGCCGGCATAACCGACAATAAATCCTAAAGCAGGAGAAAATCCATCTATTCCTAAAAAACTAACCCCGAATTCTTTTATACTCACTGCGGCTAATACCCCAATCATTCCGGAAAGAAACATCATAGTGAAAAAATACGGAATATCAAAACCAACATTTTTGTATGAATACTGATGCTTGATATAACCAACCAGCCCTCTCACTGCTCCGCCGCCAAACCCAGCAATTAAAATAGCTATGTAAATCATATATTTTATGATAACACAAACCAATAATAAAAAAAGAGGGTAAATTTAATTTGCCTGAAAATTGTAAAGTGATATAATGAGTTAATGTCAGAGTTCACTCATCTCCATGTGCATAGCCACTATTCCCTATTAGACGGCTTGTCTAAAATAGACGAGCTTTTGGATTATGTAAAAGAATTAGGAATGGATTCAGTTGCCTTGACCGACCACGGTGTTTTGTATGGCGCAGTGGAATTTTATAAAAAAGCAAAAGCAAAAGGAATAAAACCTATTATTGGCTGTGAAGTGTATATGGCTTATGAAAAAATGAATCAGCGCCGTCCCAATATTGACGATAAGAAATACCATTTAGTTTTATTAGCTAAAAATGAAAAAGGTTATAAAAATCTGGTCCAATTAGTAACCAAAGCCCATTTAGAGGGCTTTTATTATAAACCGAGAATTGATGAAGAACTCTTGGCTAAACACAGCGAAGGATTAATTGGTATGACTGCCTGCTTGCAGGGAAAAATTCCTTGCCTTATTTTAGCAAAGAAAATTGAAGAAGCAGAAAAAACAGCGTTAAAATATCAAGAAATTTTTGGCAAAGATAATTTCTATTTAGAAATTCAACACCACCCTAATTTACCCGGACAAAAAACTATTAATGACACCTTAATCTCTTTTAGTAAAAAATTGGGTATTCCATTAGTTGCAACAAATGACTGCCATTATCTTCACCCTGAAGACAATGAAGCCCAAGATGTTTTAATGTTGATCAATACAGATACAAAAGCAGATAACCCTAACCGCAAAACAATGAAGTGGGATGATTATTCTGTCAGAAGCCCGGAAAAAATGATCAATGACTTCAAAGAAGTTCCAGAAGCCATTGAAAATACCCAAAAAATAAAAGAACTCTGTAATTTTGAATTTAAATTAGGCGAGATGAAACTACCCTACTTTCCAGCGCCAGAAGATAAAACTGCTGACGATTACCTAAAAGAGTTATGTGAGCAAGGATTGGAAAAGCGCAAATCGCAAATTGTCAATCGCGATGAAGCGATAAAACGATTAGAATATGAACTTTCAATAATAAAACAAACCAAATTTGCCCCTTTTTTCCTTATTGTTCAGGATTTTGTTAATTGGGCAAAAGAAAACCGGATTGTAGTGGGCCCGGGCCGCGGAAGCGATGCTGGTTCATTAGTGTGTTATCTTTTGAATATTACCGATATAAATCCAATGAAATATGAATTGATATTTGAACGTTTTTTAAATCCAGAACGTGTCTCTATGCCAGATTTTGATATTGATTTTACTGATTGGAGAAGAGATGAAGTGATAAATTATGTAGCTCAAAAGTATGGTCGGGATAAAGTAGCTCAAATAATTACTTTTGGAACAATGGCTTCCCGGGCAGTAATAAGAGATGTGGGTAGAGCATTACAGTATCCCTACAGCTACTGCGATCATCTGGCTAAACTTATTCCTTTTGGGTTTACTCTGAAACAGACATTGGAAAAAATTGACGAATTCAGGCAAATTTATGAATCAGATGAAAAAGCGACTCGGCTGATTGATTTAGCTAAAAAATTAGAAGGAGTTGCCAGGCACGCTTCTACTCATGCCTGCGGCGTAGTTATTTCTAAAGAACCCTTGACCGAATTAGTGCCCCTTCAACACCCTACTCAAAAAGATGAAACAATCGTTACTCAATATGAACTTCATTCTATTGATGATTTAGGGTTATTGAAAATTGACTTTTTAGGATTGAAAAACCTGACTATTATTGAAGACACTCTAAGCCGTATCTATAAAGTTCAAGATAAAAGTATTAAAATAGAAGATATTCCTTTAGATGATGAAAAAACATACCAACTCTTGCAAAAAGGAGAAAGCACATCTGTGTTTCAATTGGAATCAGATGGAATGAAAAGATATTTGAAACAACTTAAACCTTCTGAGTTTGAAGACATTATCGCTATGGTTGCTTTATACCGACCCGGACCAATACAGTTTATTCCAAGTTATATAAAAGGAAAACATAATCCCAAAAAAATAAAATATATTCATCCCAAATTACAACCAATTTTAGAAAGAACCTATGGAATAATGGTTTACCAAGAACAGTTAATGCAGGTTGCCCAAAAGCTATCTGGATTTTCTTTATCTGAAGCAGATGTTTTGAGAAAAGCAGTTGGTAAAAAAATTAAAAAACTTCTTTTAGAACAAAAAGAAAAGTTCATTAACGGAGCTATAAATCAAGGAGTTAAAAAAGAAATTGCCCAAAAAATCTGGGAATGGATTTTACCTTTTGCCAGTTACGGATTTAACAGGTCGCATGCCGCTTCTTACGCAATGATTGCTTACCGAACCGCTTATCTTAAAACTAATTATCCGATTGAATTTATGGCTGCCGCTTTAACTTCTGAAAAAAATGATATTGAAAAAATTGCCTTTTTAATTGAAGAATGCAAGAGAATGAAAATTGAAGTTCTGCCTCCGGATATTAATGAAAGTTTTAGAAATTTCAGTGTGGTGCCAGATGAAAAGAAAATTCGCTTTGGGCTTTTAGCTATTAAAAATGTTGGATATAATGTAGTAGAAGCAATAGTTGAAGAAAGAAAGAAAAATGGTTCTTTTGCTTCAATTGAGAACTTTGTCACCAGGGTTAGATCTAAAGACCTCAATAAAAAATCATTGGAGAGCTTGATTAAAACTGGCGCTTTTGATAAGTTTGAAGAAAGGAACAAGCTTTTGCAAAATCTGGAAAGATTGTTAGAGTGGAGTCGAGAGACCCAGAAAAATAAAGCCAATGGACAAAAAGGACTTTTTGAGAGTTTACCTGCTAATCATCAAGGAAAAAATTCAAATAATGACATAACTCTTTCTTCTGCTCCTTCAGCTTCAAAAAAAGAAAGGTTAAACTGGGAAAAAGAACTTTTAGGATTATATATTACCAGCCATCCCTTAGAGGGTTTTAAAAAAGCTTTTGAAAAAAGGGTTTTGCCTTTGGTAAAAATTTCTCAGGATATAACCGGAAAAATAGTAAGGATTGGAGGAGTAATTTGCAGCATCAAAAAAATCATTGCCAAAAACGGCAAACCAATGCTTTTTGTTAAATTAGAAGACCAGACAGACAAAATTGAATTAGTGGTTTTTCCATCAGTGATTGAACAAAATCCAACTATCTTTCAAGAGAACAAAATCGTAATGGTTAGAGGAAGGGTTGACAATCGCGGCGGAGTTCCTAAAATAATCTGCAACGAAATTGAAGAAGTAGTGGAGGAAGGTTAACCACTAATCAATCACGAATTTCAATCACGAATACTCACTAATAATTTATTCGTGATAATTAGTGATTCTAATTCGTAATAAATATTCGTGGTAAAAATTGAAACAATTAGGCATTCATTGGCTCATATTTTAGCAGCAGCAGTCCAGGAAATGTATCCTGGGACTAAATTTGGTATTGGACCTTCTATAGAAAATGGTTTTTATTATGACTTTGATTTTCCGCAGTCCATATCCCCTACTGATTTGCCGAAAATTGAAAAGAAAATGCGAGAGATGATTAAAAAAAACATTTCTTTTAAGAAATCTAAATTATCGAAGTCCGACTTCGATAAATTATTTAAAAATCAGTCCTATAAATTGGATTTGATTAAAGAACTGACCAGAGAAACTATAACTATTTATGAATCTGGCGATTTTATAGATTTATGTAAGGGACCTCATATTAAATCAACCAAAGAGATAAATCCTGAAGCGTTTAAACTAACTAAAATTGCCGGCGCTTACTGGAAAGGAGACGAAAAAAATCCAATGCTTACTCGGATTTACGGTGTGGCTTTCCAGACCAAAAGAGAACTGCAGGATTATCTTCACCAACAAAAAGAAGCTGAAAAAAGAGACCATCGTATTCTGGGACAAAGGCTAGAATTATTTATGTTTGATGAAGAAATAGGCGCTGGACTGCCAATCTGGCTTCCTAAAGGAGCAATTTTACGAAAAATCATAGAAGATTATTTATATAAGGAATTAAGTGAACAGGGCTATAATTGGCTTTGGACTCCTCATATCGGCAATCTAAATTTATGGAAAAAATCTGGGCATTGGGATTTTTACAAAGAAAACCTATATTCTCCTATTCAAATAGACGAAGAAAAATATCTATTAAAGCCGATGAATTGCCCTTTTCATATCAAGGCATATCAAAACAAAATCAGAAGTTACCGGGACATACCAATTAAATACGCGGAATTGGGAACAGTTTATCGTTATGAAAAATCTGGTGTTCTGCACGGCTTAACCCGAGTTCGCGGCTTTACTCAAGATGATGCTCATATTTTTTGCACTAAAGAACAATTAAGCGAGGAATTACTAAAAACCTTAAAGCAAGGGCTTAAAATTCTAAAAACTTTTGGATTTGATGACTACAATATTTATTTATCTACTCGTCCCAAAAAATATGTGGGCAATTTGAAAAATTGGCAGAAATCCACTAAGTCATTGAAATTCGCTTTAGATAAGTTAAAATTAAAATACCAAATTGACCCGGGCGAAGGCGTGTTTTATGGGCCTAAAATTGACATTAAAATAAAGGACTCTTTGGCCAGAGCATGGCAATGCACCACTATTCAAGTTGACTTTAATCTGCCGGAAAAATTTAACATAACCTATATTGATGAAAAAGGAAAAAAACAACAACCCATTATGATTCATAGAGCGCTTTTAGGAAGCATAGAAAGGTTTATTGGCGTTTTGCTTGAGCATTATGCCGGCGCTTTGCCTTTATGGCTTTCCCCTGTCCAGGTTTGGGTTATCCCAGTGGGAACCCGGCATAAAAAATACGCCCAAGAAATAGCAAAAAAACTCAACGAGAACGGTTCTCGTTGTGAATTAAAAGATGAGAATGAGACGGTTTCTAAAAAAATTAGAGAGGGAGAAATTCAAAAGATTCCTTATCTTTTGGTGGTTGGAGATAAAGAAGAAAAATCAAAATCGGTGCGCATTCGCGCCAGAGGCAAGGGTGACCTCGGCATAATGAAATTAGAAAAATTTATCCCGCACCTTTTGGCGCAAATTCGAACAAAAAAGTAAATTCTAATCTCAAAAGGTGCGGGATTTATTGAAACTTTATGTTATCAGAATCAACACAAAAGTTAATTTCCAGTTATCAATCCCAGTATCAATCTCTTCAACCAAAAGAGGGTATTTCTGCTATTCATGTAGATGAAGTTGCCTCACGAGTAGCCGCTTTTTATGAAAAAATAAAAGGGGTTATTGATTGGAGAGAGGAACACCTTTTAAGAAAAAGAGCAATTGAGCGGTCTTTAAAAAGAAGAATTATTTTTGGCCAGGAAAAAAGAGAAGGTATGGCTGAATCACTGACTTATGAATTGATTAGAGGGGGACATTTTCCCAATGATACTATTCCTGAATTAAAAATAACAGTTATTCAAAAACTTATTGACAAATACTTTTATATTTTAGAAAACAAACCCAATAGACCGGAAAAAGAAAAAAAAGAACTCCAGGATTGGCTCATAGAAATTGCCAGTTATGAATTAGAAAAAACCCTTGCCCCTCCTATAAAAGAAGAAGCATTGATTGAATATATGTTTGGCTTAATAAAAGAACAAATAAAAATTCTGGAAGGAACTATTAGTATGGCAGGAATAACAATGGAAAAAATGACAGAGAATGAAAAAAATATTCAGATTTACATCGCTGTCCAGAAAGCTCTTTTCAAAGTAGACGATTCTATAATTGGTTATAATCTTTTAGAAAAACAATATCCGGGATGGAATGAATTTTCTTCTTCTACTCCCATACTTTTAGAAATTGCTCAAAATATCTATTCCACCAAGAAAAAAGTTGAGAAAGCTCTTTATCATCCTTTAGCGGAAAAATTCTATCATCTTTGCGAAAAATATGACACTCCCTATTTAATTTTAGGAGATATTATAGGAGAAAATCCAATGAAAGTAAAAGAAAATTTTGAAAAACCAGAAATTTTAGAAGAATCTATTAAAAAATCCTATAGCAAAAGAGTAATTAAATTAAAAGGAGTAATGAGACGAGCAGCTATCTATACCACTCTTTCTATTTTTATAACTAAAATAACTTTGGCTTTATCAATTGAAATACCTTTTGATAAATTTATTACTGGTGATTTTAATTATTTCAGTTTGGGAGTGAATATTCTTTTTCCTCCTTTTTTGATGTTTCTTTTAGTGGCAAGTGTTAGATCCCCAAAAAAAGAAAATCTCCAGCGAGTAATAATGGAAGTTATGAAGCTTGTTTTTGTAAGAGAAAAAAAAGATATTTATGAAATAAAAATACCTAAAAAAAGAGGGAAAATTTTAAATAGTATAATTCTGGCTATCTATTCTTTAGCTTTTCTTTTGTCTTTTGGTATAATTATTGTAGTTCTTCAAAGGCTGGATTTTGGAACTCTTTCTATTATTATATTCCTTTTCTTTGTTTCTATGATTAGTTTTTTCGGAGTAAAAATCAGAGAAAGAGGCAAGGAACTTACAATAGAAAAAGAAAAAGAAACATTTTTATACACTCTTTTTGATTTTTTTACTCTGCCAATAGTAAGTGTTGGGAAATGGTTTTCAAAAAAATGGGCTAAATTAAATATTGCTTTAATTATCGCTGCTTTGATTGATATGCCTTTTCTTTCTTTTGTAAAATTCTTAGAGCAATGGCGATACTTTTTAAAAGAGAAAAAAGAGGAAATACACTAATTTCATTTTAACATTCAAACATTTTAACATTTTTAATTTAAATTTTGTTCAAATGTTTATATGTTTGTCTGTTTATATGATATATGAACTCGACAAAATCATTTATGTGCCTAACCTTAATCGCTGTTTGCCTGGGATTAGGGTTTGTTTCAGTAAGTTTAGCGCAAGAAAATGCGACTAAAGCAGTAAATCTTGATGAAAATATCCAGGCAGAAGATCTGGACATTGAAGAACCAAATTTGTTGCCGGACAGCCCTTTTTATTTCTTAAAAAATTGGGGTAGAGGAATTCAGAGTTTCTTCACTTTCAACCCAATAAAAAAAGCTGAATTGAAGTCGAAATTTGCTAACGAGAAATTGATAGAACTAAAAAGGCTAGTTGAGTTAAAGAAAAGTTCAAAAATTATCAATAAAGCCGCAGATAACTATCAAGATGAAATAGATAAAATTAAGGAAGCATCTGAAAAGATAAAAGAAAAGGCAGAAGAAAATACAGAGGTTGAAAAATTTTTAGATAAATTCATCAAACATGAATTCCTACATCAAAACCTCCTCACTAAATTAGAAACCCAAGTGCCAGATGAGGCATTTGAGAAAATAAAACAAGCTCGAGAGAAACACCTTGAAAGATTTGCTGAAGTAATGGCAAAATTACAAGATAAAGCGAATATTAGCGAAAGATTAGAGAAAAACCTGAAAGAAATAGAAGGAAGTAAATACAAGAACTTTAAGAATTTAGAGGTTTTGTTAGAACTGGAAGAAAAGGTTCCTGAACAGGCCAGAGAAGCAATTAAAAAAGCCCAGGGAAATGCCTTAAAAAGATTGCAAGGCGATTTAGGAAAAATGTCTCCAGATGACCAAGAAAGGTTTGCGGATTATATTGACAAAATTTCTGGAGATAAAGAAAAGCATCTCGAGATTTTAGATAATCTCAAATCAGAATTACAAGAAAGACCCATACTTAAACAAAGATTGATAGAAATGAGAGAAAGCGTTTTAGAAAAAGTTGAAGAAACAGACAGAAATTGTCCCGAAATTGACATTGAAAAACCATCTCTCGGCTTTTGTGACAATGGAAGAATTGTTTTAAAAAGAGACGAAAACGGCTGCATAATTGGTCTTGGATGTATAATTCCCGGAGAGGTAGAAATTCCGAAAATACGAGTTTCAAAAGAACCACATTGTGATTGGTGCGGAGATGCCTGTGTTAAAATAGATCCTCGCGAACCTGGTCAATGCCCTGCCGTAGAACCACCGCAAGGTCTGATTTGTGTTAAAGAAAACGAAAAATGCGTTAAAAAAGCAAAACCAGAAGCCTGTATTATGTTGTGGGACCCGGTTTGCGGTAAAAACAGCAAGACCTATTCCAATGAGTGCTTCGCGGAACTGGCCGAAATAGAAATTGACTATAAAGGAGTGTGTAAATAAAAACAAGATTTTATAATAATACAACCAAATTGAATAAAACCTTGGATTGAAAAAGCCGAGGTTTTATTTTAATCTAAAACTATGATGAAAAAATATTATATCATTACCTATGGCTGTCAGATGAATTTTTCTGACTCGGAACGAATTGCCGCGACCTTAGAAAAAATCGGTTACTCTCCTGTTTCAAAGATTGAAAAAGCGAATTTGATTGTGGTTAATATGTGTTCTGTCAGGCAATCAGCTGTTGACCGGGTTTATGGCAATATCAAAAACTTTGCGAGATTGAAAAGAAAAAATCCTAAATTAAAACTGGTTTTAACCGGCTGCGTTACTAAATACGACCTTAAAAAATTCAAAGAAAAATTTAATCACATTTTATCTATTAAGAGCCTGCCATATTGGAAAAACTTTCTAAAAAGCCGAGGTCAGACCTCGCCAAAATTGGCGAGGTCTGACCTCGGTATATCAAGTTGTGATTATCTAAAAATTAAGCCAAAATATACAACTAAGTTTTCGGCTTATGTCCCGATTATTATTGGATGTAATAATTTTTGCTCTTATTGTGTAGTTCCCTATACTCGGGGACCTGAAATTTCCAGGTCAGCAAATGATATTTTAAAAGAAATAAAAGATTTAGCTAAAAAGGGATACAAGGAAGTGTGGTTGCTTGGTGAAAATGTTAATAGCTATAAATCCCAAGATGTTAATTTTTCTAAACTTTTAAAAATGATAGATAATATTTCAGGCAACTTTTGGATTCGTTTTACTTCTTCTCATCCCAAGGATTTTTCTGATGAGTTGATTGAAGCCATTGCTAAAGGGAAAAAAATCACCAAATACATCAATTTACCTATCCAGTCAGGAGATAATGGAATTTTAAAAAAAATGAATCGTCCTTATACTGTTAGAGATTATAAAAATTTAGTTAAAAAAATTCGGGCAAAAATCCCCAATGTTACTCTATCTACAGATGTTATTGTCGGCTTTCCCAAAGAAACAAAAAAGCAATTTCAAAATACAGTTAAACTATTTAAAGAAATTAAGCCGGATATGGCTTATATATCACAATATTCTCCAAGGCCGGGTACTGTTGCTTATAAAATGAAAGATAGTGTGTCTCATCAAGAAAAAGAAAAAAGGTATAAGTTCTTAAACGAGGTCTTAAAAAAAACTGCTCTGGAAAACAATAAAAAATATATTGGAAAAATCGTAGAAGTTCTACCAGAATACGAAAGAAAGGGCTGGCTGATTGGAAAAACAAGAGAATACAAAACAATAAAATTTAAACCTGTTGATAAAAAACTGATTGGAAGGTTTGTTAAAGTGAAAGTTACTGACGCTATCCCTTGGGGTTTGAGAGGTAAATTAGTATAAAAAA
>JAUWMZ010000010.1 GCA_030612885.1 Candidatus Nealsoniibacteriota bacterium | reverse complement strand
TAAAAATTAGAAAAAGAGCTCATACCCCTGTCTTAAAAGAAGTTGAAAAATTACAAAAACCGTTTAAAGTTCCATGGCTTTCCGGTAAAATCGTGGAGATAGTCTGGACCGCTTGATTAGGGGGTTATTTTGACGCTTGTAGCTACTGTGAAAATCGGTGTTTAAGAACATGTGCCGTGCCCGGCACACAACAAACGCCCGGACGCAGACGGGCTAAAAACCGTGCCCGCTGGTCAGGCGCACCGAAAATAAAGGGTTAAAGGATAAAAATGAACTTTACAACAAGACATCGGATAATTACAGGTGATAGTCGTCATATGGGAGAATTAAAAGATAAGTCTGTCCAGTTAGTGATTACATCTCCTCCATACTGGCAACTAAAAGATTATGGAACAAATGACCAAATCGGTTTTAATGATAGTTATGAGGATTATATAAACAACTTAAATCTTGTTTGGAACGAATGCTATCGTGTCCTTGATAACGGATGCAGACTCTGTATAAATATTGGTGATCAATTTGCCCGTTCTGTTTATTATGGAAGGTATAAAGTTATTCCAATAAGAACGGAAATAATTAAATTTTGCGAAAGCATTGGCTTTGATTATATGGGCGCTATAATATGGCAGAAAAAAACAACAACAAATACTACTGGCGGAGCCAGTATAATGGGGAGTTTTCCTTTCCCGCGCAATGGTATTCTATCAATTGATTATGAATTTATTTTATTATTTAAAAAACTTGGCGCTCCAAAGAGACCTGACAAAAGAAACAAGGAACTATCAAGGCTGACAAAAGAAGAATGGAAGGAATATTTTTCTGGGCATTGGAATTTTGGCGGTGTAAAACAAGATAGCCATATTGCGATGTTTCCTGAAGAACTTCCAAAAAGATTAATTAAAATGTTTTCGTTTGTCGGAGATATAATTCTTGACCCATTTCTTGGAAGTGGATCAACATCCCTTGCAGCTAAAAATCGTGACAGAAATTCAGTTGGTTATGAAATTAATCATGAATTTATCCCCTATATTAAACAGAAGCTGCAAGTAAGCCAACTTGGCTTATTTGGCGCTAAATATGAGTTTATAGAGCAAAAGAAAATCAATATTGATTTTAAGAACGAAATAGACAAACTCCCATATGTGTTTAAAGACTTTCATGCTTTTGATAAAAAAGTCGATCCTAAGAAATTACAATTTGGTTCAAAAATCGATAAAAATCATGCTAATAGAGAAGAGTACTTTTCTGTTAAAGAGATCATTAGTCCGGAAATAATAAAGTTAACCAATGGATTAACTGTCCGTTTGATTGGCGTCAAAGAAGATAAATCAGCAAACGGAGAAGCTGTTGAATTTCTGAAATTAAAGACAAGAAATCAAAAAGTGTATATGAAATTTGATAAGGAAAAATATGATAAAGACAACAATCTGTTTTGTTATCTATATCTTAAAAACAAAACATTCATAAATGCACACCTCATAAAAAAGGGGCTTGTTTTAGTTGATAGCCAGCAAGAATATAAACATAAGCATAAATTTTTACATTTGAGGAAATCATGAATAAAGAATGGATTGCCGGCACTGAAGGGCACAATTTAAAATTTAAGAGGGAAACCCTATTAAACTATGGAATGAACAGGTGGGGTTTGAATAAGGCATATAGTGTTGGCTCAACATCCGAATTGATAAGAGCTTGTGCCCCAAAGACTTTTGATGAATGGGAAGACTTCTATTTCAATAATGCACAACAAAAAAAGAAAAATGGCGTCAGAATTACAAAGAATTACATAACAGGTTTAGGCCAGACTCTATATATAAAGATTTCTGAGGTTGTTCAAAGTGAACTGGAATCAATCACTGAAGATGAATGCGTTGATTATGCATACAATCTGGTTCTTAATAGGACTTATGAAGGATATAAGGCAGAGATTGATACGATTTATGGACAGCTTGAATCAATTGTCAATTGCAAGATAGAACCGGCACCGGATGAGTGGGATAGAACGTATGGAGTTGATTTTTATATAAAGATAAAAGATAAATTTATAGGAATTCAAATTAAGCCCATTTCTTCTGTGCAGTCTATCAATCAATATCAGTGGGTAGAAATGCATCGAAAAAATCATGAGCGATTTAAAAATGATTTTGGAGGTCATGTCTTTTTCGTATATTCCGTCAAAGGTGCAGGAAAAAAGAAAAAAATCTACAATACAGAAGTAATTGATCGGATCATTGAGGAAATAGATAGATTAAGATAGTAAAAAAACAGCGAACAAGGCGAAGATAGACGAGTAAAAGTCTTACTGATAGCTGAAGCGTAAGTCTCAAAAAAAATATATGAGAATCAATAAAAATTTAAGCAAAAAAGTCACTATCGTAAAAAAAGAAATTGAATCTGTGAAGAGTGCAGGTTTGCCCATTTATTTTTGCAAAAGATAGCCCCGGGTATCAAGTTTCTGGTATTACGTTAACCACCTTTGGAGAAAAGATGAAACAAAACACCTCGCTTTCTATGGTCCATGAAATCATGACTGAATTT
>JAUWMZ010000001.1 GCA_030612885.1 Candidatus Nealsoniibacteriota bacterium | reverse complement strand
CTGAAGTCTATTTCTGAATTAGCAGTACCTGCCTCGTCACCAGCAATGCCCTGTGCCATTCTAATTTCTCTACTCATTAATTCCATAGCATAGCGGGCATTGTCTTCTATTTCTTTTAATTGATTAACTCTTTGTTTGCCTTGAAGCGAGGAAACAAAAATTCCTATTGCCGCAGCAACTACCAATACAAAAATAGTTATTGAAACAAGAAGTTCAATTAAAGTAAAACCTTGATTTTTTGTATAGAATTTCTTTTTCATACATCAAAATTAATATTGTGTTTTCGTAAAAATTTCGCAACAATTAGTACCATCCGACCAACAATCAGGCATTCCTGGATAAATATGCCATCCGTAAACCGTAAGCCAATCAAATCGGTCCTTAAGATGGTCGGGATCTCCCCCAAAAGCCGGTCTACTACTAAGATTCCAACATTCTCTACTATTACCTGTATCACAAGGAGCTGTTGTATAACCATTATATGGCGCCAGATTACACCTTACCACATCATTTTTAGCCATGCCCTCCCAATAATAACGAATAGGAGGATTATTTTCTGGTAAAGTATAATCATACAAATGGTCTTCAAGGGTGACGGTATGGGAATTTCCGCTGCGGTCATACCATTTTACATTGGATTCTACTTTCAAATGATATGTATCTATTTCAGTTATTTCAATTAAACGATGAATGTCAGACGCTGGTATTTCCCAATCAGCTGGACGCAGACCAGGTGGTGCTTTTTGGCCATAAAAACCATCAACAGTATCATAAAAAACTTGATATTTATCAATATCTATATTGTTTACTCCTCCGTCTCTAAGTTCATATCCATCAGAAGGTAATCCGTTTGCATTAGAAACTTCAAGAACATAAACCTTATCTCCTTCCATATCTTCATCAAAAGCATTTCCTGCCAGCCAGTTGCTGTCCCTGATATTCCTCACTACTTCTATTCCTTCCTGCGCCAAATTAACAGCAATGACTTTTTCCGGGCTGACTCTGGCGATAGAGATATTATAATTAATCAAGCCAACCACCCCAACCAAACCAACAGTAAGCACTGTGATGGCAACCAAAACTTCCAATAAAGAAAAACCGCTTCTCTTTTGTTTTTTAAAATTTAGAAATTTGAGCATTTTGTTAGTATGTTTAAGATGTTAGTATGTTAAGATGGTTCACTGTATTTCAATCTTCCCGGCTGAAGTGACAGTAACTGTTCTTGTGGAGCCGTCATTGGCTGTTAATTCTATGCCTAATTCTGTTGTGCTTCCATTATCAATATAAGCAGAGCCAGAAGGGATAGTAAAATAAATACTTAAACTTTGGCCATTAGTAACTTCTACACCATAATCATCTTTTAAATTAATTGTCTCTGAATCTTTTGTTACAAAAGGTATAGCAGAACCATGTTTCTTATTATCTCCTGTGCACAATGACAAATCTGAAGGATTGTAATTACCGAATATAGTATATGTTTTTCCATCTCCTGCTAAAAAAACTCCAGTTCCGCACAAAACCTCATAATTAGGAGGTGCAGCAGGAGGACTAATATTTTGTTCTTCAGCTGACATTGCCATGTTTTGAGCGCGGCGGAGGTCGCTGGCTAATTGCCTGGCTGCTCCGTCAAGATCTACTGAAGGCCTGGGATTGATAAATACTACTGCCATAAGAATAAGCATTATGGTGACAACAGTCAAAACCTCAATCAAAGTCATTGCCTTATTCATTTTAACATTTAAACATTTAAACATAAACTTTTTTAAATTTTTATTTCTTCACCTTTTTTAATTTCTTGTATTAAGAGTGGTGTTTTCTTGAAAATCTCTTTTTGAAAAACCAACTGGCTCTAATCCTGCTCTTATTTCTTGCTTATTTCTTTTTATCAAAAGAAACTGTATTGCTTGTAGAGTATCCTTAAATTTCGGGGAAATAACACAAACATCAACATCGCTCCACTTATGAGGTTTTCCTTTAGCATAAGAACCAAAAATTATTACCTTATCAATAGGCAATTTATCTTCCTCTTCTAATCTTTTACTATATTGTTGGACTACTCTTATTATTTTTTTTGGAATTCTTTTTTTAGCCATAAAAGTAAGTTTTCTGTAATCTTTAAATATTTTTGAAGATTTTTATTTGTTGCCATATTTTAAATAAATAAATTTAAATAAAAATTTATCAATTCTTTTCCCCAGAAAAGGGCGACAAAAGTTCCTGTTACCAAAAATGGTCCAAAAGGGATTTCTGATTTCAAAGTTTTCTTTTTGGCTAAAATCAAACCTATTCCTATTATAGCACCAATTAAAAAAGCAAAAAAGAGAGCAATAAAGATATTGGGCCAGCCAAGTAATAACCCCATTAAGAAAGCCAGTTTTATATCTCCAATTCCCATGCCCTTGCCTTTTGTAATCAGCACTATTGCCAGAAAAAAAGCTGCTGCCCCAAAAGCGCTTAAAATTAGAAATTGAAAATTAGAAATTGAAAATTGATTGAAAAGCAACCCTACGGGGAGTTCGCCTGAAGGCGTCCATGAAAATTGAAAATTGAAAATTACTTGGTATAGCAATACCAATAATATGGCAGGGAAAATTACTTTATCTGGAATAATATAGTGCTTTAAGTCATACACGAAAATTACTATCAGAAAACTAGCGATAGTGAATAAGAAAAAAAGATTCAAAATCCAAATTGTTCCACTGGAGCCAAAAGCTCCTCCCCGTAGGGTTGATTGTTCCAAACCAAATCCAAAGCTCAAATGCCAAAAAATAAAAGTGAATAAACTCGCTGTTGCTATTTCTACTATTGGATATTGTAGAGAGATTTTTTTATGGCAGTACCGGCATTTGCCTTTAAGAATTATAAAGCTCAAAACCGGAATCAAATCATACCAGGCAAGCTGATGCTTGCAATTAGGGCAATATGACCTGCCCTTCAAAGCGCTAATTGAGGGACTGTCCCTCCCCTGTCCCTCTCCTGTCCCTTGGCTTAACCTGTAAATAACGCAGTTCAAAAACGAACCAACTGTCAAACCAAAAATAAATACAAAAGAATAAAAAACAAAGTTTATCATTATTATATTATAACAAGCATTAGCTTGATATATCAAGTTTCTGACTTGCTATAACAAAGTTTACTTTGATATATCAAATCTCTATTTGCTATAAACTTGTTGATGTAAACTTGTTGATGTCTGACATCAACAACTCTCCAAAATTTTATAGACAGATATAACTGCCGGATTTACAGTGTGAAACACCAGGATCAGTGGTTGTAGTAATTGCATTTCCAGTATTGTCAACGCAAAAATACTGCATTGGATCAATTCCTAAAATATTTAATTTGGAATATACACAGTAATTATCTCCATCAGCATAACATTTTGCTTCACCACCATTATTTGTGATTTCGTCATTGATTATTATTAGTTTATCTTTATACGGACCGTTAGTAGTATTAATATCCGGACTAGTACAAAGTGTATTATATGTGTCATTATCATTATGAATCATCTCTGCAAAGGGCTTTGATTGATTAAGGGCTACCATAATTCTTGTATCTCTTGCTTTTATTTTAATATCTTTTAAAGAAATTAAGGTTATTGAACTTAAAATTCCAATTATGGCAATAACTATTAATAACTCAATTAAAGTAAAAGCTTTTTTAGAATATAGTTTAAACATTAATTTAATTATAACTTAAAATCTTAAACATTAAATCCCTCTCCGCTTGTGAGCGGAGAGGGATTAGAAAAGGTTCCTGACACCTTTTTCTTTGAAATCAACAAGAATATTTCATAAATTATGGACAATCACAAATTGGACTTGCTATAGTAGGAGCTGTAGGTGCTGGATTAGTCGTACAAGCTACTCCTGTAGAATCAATACAGAAATCACAAGTACCTACTGCTGATGAGCATAAATTTGCCCAAGCTGCATAATCCTGTCCATCTGCTGAAACTACTACAGTATAAGCTCCATCATCACTGCAAGCAGGAGGAAGTAAATTTGTAGGTATTGTATATCCTGTATAGCTCTCAGCATTATCATAATGTATCTCTGTATCTGCTCTTACCTGACCTAATTCTCCTTTAATTTGAGCGTCATAACCTTTATCTCTCGCCCCGCTTAGGGAGACCAATACGATTGAGGAAAGAATTCCGATAACTGCGATAACAACTAATAGTTCAATCAATGTAAAACCTTGTTTAGTAAATTTTTTCATATTAAATTTAAATTAAAAGCTTTTAATTTGAATTCGACCTTTTATAGTTTTTTTTCTCAATACCCAAAAGGGTATATTTTATTATATCACAATCAAAAGAAATCAACCTGTGGAAAACTCTGGACGAAGTAGAACTCAAAAAAAAGGGGTAAAACTGCCAAGGCAGTTTTACATTGCTGTGCCGATGAAGCCGTACATAGGGACAAAAACAGCAGCTGCTATGATTCCTACAATTATAGCTAAAAAGACAATCAAGGCTGGTTCAATAACACTTAAGAGAACATCAAGCGCTCTTTCTACTTCTTTCTGGAAAAAAATAGCTATTTTGCTTAAACTGTCTTCCAGCTTTCCTGTTTTTTCTCCAGTGCTAACCATTTGGGTAAAAAGAGGAGTAAAATAATCCGGATACCTGATTAAGACAGAGCTTATGGTTTTTCCTTTTTTGACCCCTTCCTGGGTTTTCAAAACAATATCTTTATAAATATTATTATTAACAATGTCACTGCAGATTTTTAACGCCTGGGCAATGGGCAAGCCGCCGGCAATTAAAGTAGAAAGGTTCTGGGCAAATCTGGAAAGATAAAACATTTTTAAAAAATTACCTAATACTGGAATATCTAATATATGCTCGTCTATAAATTCCTTGCCTTCCTTTGTTTTTCTAAGATAAAAGAAAGCAAAACCTAAAAGACCTAAAACTAAGACCAATATGATTAAAATCCATTTTCTTAAAAATCCAGATGCGCCGAGAACTATCTTGGTGAATAAAGGCAGTTCATTTTCAGAAGCAGCAAATATATCAGCAAACTGCGGCATAACAAAGAAAATTATTATGCCAATAACAATAAAAGAAACAAATACTACTAAAACAGGGTAAACCATTGCTCCTTTTATCTTTGAAGTAAATTCATACTGCTTTTCCAACCGTTCAGCCAGGTATTTTAAAACCTCAGAAAGTTTTCCTGATGCCTCGCCTGACTTTATCATATTTATATAAAAAGGGGAAAAAAGATCCGGATGCCTGCTAAATGCTTCTGACAGAGCTGTTCCCCCTTCTACTGATTTAGCTATCTCTAAAACTTTTTCTTTGAAAACATGATTTTTCTGCTGTGAACCCAAAGTTTCTAATGACCCTATTAAGGGAACATTTGCCTCAAACATCATAGAAAGTTGACGGGAAAAGATCACAATATCTTTTTGGCTTACTCTGTTGAAAATCTTTATTTCTCTCATCCAAACAGGTATTAAACTGCTTTCTATCAAAGATACAACAAAAAGATTGTGGTTTTCCAAAACATCTAAAGCACTTTGTCTGGAGCTTGCTTCCACAACACCTTCCTGTGTTTCACCTTCTTCTGTTTTTGCTTGATACTTAAATTTCATACAAAATAAAATGTCTAATTCCAGTTTTAGTCCAAGAGTTTTTTTAATTCCACTGGGTTTAAAGAATAAGTCAGCGCGTTCCTTAAAGAAACTTCTCTTTTGCGAACTAATTGAGCTAAAGAATAATCCAAAGAAAACATTCCTTTCTTTCGGCTGGTTTCAATAACCAAAGGCAGTTCATGGATTTTATTTTCCCGAATCAGGTTAGCCACTGCTGGAGTAGAAAGCATTATTTCACAAGCCGGGATTAAACCGCCTTTAATTCTCGGCACTAATCTCTGGGAAACAACGCCGAGCAAAGAACCAGACAGCTGTGCCCGAATTTGGTCCTGCTGTTCCGCCATAAAACTATCAACAATTCTATGAATTGTTTGAGATGCTGAATTGGTGTGCAAAGTAGCAAAAACCAAGTGTCCTGTTTCTGCTGCTGTAATAGCAGTGGCAATGGTTTCCGGGTCCCGCATTTCGCCAACCATAATCACATCCGGGTCTTGGCGAAAAGTAGAACGGAGAGCCCGCGCAAATGACAAAGTGTCCTGATAGACCTCTCTCTGGTCAATAACTGATTTATCATCATCAAAAACATATTCAATAGGGTCTTCAATAGTAATAATATGATCTGTCTTAGTATGGTTTATTTCGTCAATTAAGGCGGCTAAGGTGGTTGATTTCCCATGACTTGACGGTCCGGTCATAATAACAAATCCTTGGGCTGGTTCAGTAAATTCATGAAGAATAGGAGGCAGTCCCAATTCTTCAATTGTTCTAATTTTATTAGGGATTAACCGCAAAGCGCAGGAGATACTGCCTCTTTGGTAAAAAATATTTACTCTAAATCTTGCTTTATCTTCAAAATGATAGGAAAAATCAATTTCCTTTTGTTGAGAAAATCTTTGCTGCTGCTCTTCGTTCATTAAAGCCAAAGCTAAACCCTGGGTATCTGTAGTTGATAATTTGTTCTTTTTAGTTAAGGGAATTAAGCGGCCGCTAATTCTTAAAATAGGCGGATGCTCAAAAGAAAGATGAAGGTCAGACGCTTGCTCCTGGACAGCTAGTCCAAGTAATTCATTAAGTTGTTCTTGATAAGAAGCCATAGTTTTATTTTAATATTTTTTTAATTTCCTCCACTACCTCTGCAGGAGTGTAATGGGCCTTAATAAGATATTTTTCTGCTCCCAGCCTTAGTCCTTTTTCAACTTCTGCTTTTTGTCCAAGATTAGAAAGGATAACCACTGGTATTTTTCTCCATTTCTCATTTTCTTTAATTTTGCCCAAAACATCCCAACCGTCTGTTTGAGGCAAAACGATATCTAAAACTAAAAGGTCTGGAACTTTCTTTTTTAATAATTCAAACGCTTCTTGTCCATTTTTAGCCACGTTAACAGAAAAACCATCCTGCTCTAATTTAGTAGTATAGATGTCTATTAAAAAAGGATCATCTTCAACTAATAAAATATTGCTCATATTATTGCTGCTCTTTGGTTGTTCTCATTACTTCTTCTATAGAAGTAATTCCCTTTAAAGCTTTAATCATTCCGTCTTGAGCCATTGTAAGCATTCCCTGTCTTTTCGCTTCTTTTTTAAAGCTCACTTCTGAAGGTTCCTTTAGAATTAGCTCAGACAGTTCTTCGGTCATTTCTAAAATCTCATAAACGGCAATCCTTCCAATATAGCCCTGCAACCGGCATTTTTTACAGCCCTTTGCTTCCCAGATATATAAAGGTTCTGAAATTTTGAGATTTTTTTGAATCGCCTCTGGCAGAGAATTGATTTCTTTTAAAATTATATCTTTAATTTGAGGTTTAGCTTTTACTTTTTGTTTACAAAAAGGACAAAGCCGTCTTACTAATCTTTGCGCTAAAACAGCGCTCAAACTTGAAGGAAGTAAAAATGGCTCTATGCCTAAATCAATTAACCGAGGTATGGCCCCAACAGCAGTATTAGTATGAAGGGTAGACAAAACAATATGTCCGGTCAAAGCAGCATGGACTGCTAAAGTAGCCGTTTCTTTATCCCGAATCTCACCGACCATAATAATATCAGGGTCTTGCCTTAAAATAGAACGTAATGACTGGGCAAAACTATAACCAATTTCTTCTTTTGTCTGGGACTGGTTAATCCCTGCCATAAAATATTCTACTGGATCTTCAATGGTAACGATATTTACTCCTTCCTTATTTAAAAGCTGTAAAATAGCATATAAAGTAGTGCTTTTTCCAGAACCAGTCGGACCCGTAGCTAAAATCATTCCATATGGTCTTTCAGAGGATTTGGTCAGAATTTCAAGATTTCTCCCTTCTAGGCCCAATTTTTCAAAATTCTTTAAACCCTTAGACGGGTCAAGAACCCTCATTACTACTTTTTCCCCTAAAATAGTTGGAAAAGTAGAAACCCTAAAATCAATATCCCTACCGCTAATTTTGCTGCCGATTCTGCCGTCTTGAGGAACCCTGGTTTCGTCAATTTTTAAATCTGCTAAAATTTTAATCCTTGCCACTACAGCTGGATGAATTTTCAAAGGCAAAAAAAGTGAGGAATGCAGTATTCCGTCAAGCCGAAATCTCACTCTTAATTTATCCTTGACTGGTTCAATATGAATATCAGAAGCATTTCCTTCTACCGAATGCTTTAAAACAACAGAAACAATCTTAGAAATAGGCGCTTCTTCTCCTAGCCTTTCCAATTCAGCTGCCTTTCTGGAAATCTCAACTTTATCTTCATCCATTTCTGTTTCCACCTCTGTAAGCGCTTTCTTTACTTCCTTTTTTAATGTCCAATACTGCTTCAAAAGTTCCCTAAAGTTAGATAAGGTTATTAAATAAACCCGAAAAGAATAATTCCCTCGCCTGGTTAAAAATTTCAATGCCTCTTGCGCTTTCAGATTTTCTGGATAAACCATGCCTATTTCCAGATATCTATCTTTCTTAGAAATAGGAACCATATAATAGTATTCAGCCGCATCTTTTGGAATTAATCTCAAAACTTCTAAAGGAACTTCTGAAATATCGATTTCTTTTAGAGGAATTTTTAAACTTTCGCTTTTTAATTGAAACAAGACATCTTCTTTGATTATGCCTTCTTTTAAAATTATTTCTTCTTCTTTTTTACCTGATGATTTTACCTCCTCTTTTAAAGAATCCGCCTTTTTTTTAGTTAAGATCCCTTTTTCTACTAACTGCGTTATCAAAGACATAATTAGTATAAAAGAAACGGATTTTCTCTACCTATTTCCATTTCTTCTGGATAGGAAATCTCTTCAAAAACTTGAAGTTCTTTTAAAAAGGGATCTTTTAAAACATTAAAGTTTATACTGATTTCTCTTGGCTGAAAAACTCTCTGGGATGGAGCCGCCAATTCTTTTACAAAAAAGCTTTTACTAAAAACAAACAAAGCCACTACAACCAAAATAATTAGGATAATAATTAAATACTTTAATATTTTTTGTTTTTCTCCTGTAAAATTTATAGCCATATTTTTTATTAAAACTTGGTTAGTACGAATAAACTTTCATTTGTAAGTCAAAGAAGAAGATATCTTCTGAAGGTAAAGATGACATTTCTGAACCCATCTCCATTCCTCCAAAAGAGGAAAAAGATATGTTTTCTACCTCAATTAAGCGGGCTGATTTTTCCAAAACTGAAAGAAAATTCTTAAAAGAAGAATAAGAACCAGCTACGCTTACAGAAAATCTGTTTTCTTTTATGTCTGATTCCTTTAATTCTTCAGCTCCTGCTTTTCTTATTTTTCTTATAGGGGAAGAACTCGAGTTCACCGAGACTAAAGAAATTCCATTTTCTTCAGCTGTGTTTTGGATAAAATAAAAGACAGAAGGTATGCCAGGACGATCTGGTATAGCTGAATTAATTTTTGCCATTTCTGATTCGTATTTTTTCAGCTCTTCATCTTTAAAAGAAATATCCTTAAAATAATCTTCTAATGTTTCAAATTCAAATCTTTTTTCTTCAACCTGAAAACTTTTAGAATTTAATTCTTCATATTTAGGCAAAATGACAAAAAATGCCAATAAAATAACTGCCGCAGACACAATAGAAATTAAAATAATAGGTCTTTTCATTGTTTTACAAAAATTTTAGGATTCAAAACAATATCTAAATTAAAATCTATATTTCCTTCCTCCATCAAAGAGATATTGGAAAGCTCTATATTTTGTATATTTTCTTGTCTTTGAAGAATCAGAAGCTGTTCGCCCAAGGTTTTAAAATTTGATGCCTGGCCAGATAGTATAAGACTTGAATTGGTGCTATTAAAACTAAAATCCATAAATGAAACCTCTGGGTGAGTTGAATTTTGAATAAAAGTGAAAACTTGAGAAGTTAATTTGTGTTCTTTTAAAACAACTGAAAAGTCATCAATTTTCTTCTGATTAAGAATAAGCTTTTCTTTTAATTGATTATTTTCCTCATTCTGCTGCTCAAATATTTTATTTTCTAAATCCTTTGATTCTGCTTCTGCTCCTTTTAAAGAATACTCCAAAACAAAATAACTTAAAACAGATATTATAAGCAAAATAAGGCAAAAATAAAAAACCCAATCCAACCAAGGTTTTTTTTCTATTTCTTTTTTTGGAATAATATTAAAAGCCATATTCTTTAACGATTATATTTTTCTTATTTTCCGAGCGAAGCAAGGAAAACAAGGTTCTGCCGAGCATAGCGAGGTAGGTTCTTATTATACAATACTTTCTAATCCTTTCAAGGCAGAACCAACCGCTATGCTATAAGAAGGCCCCATTTTTTTCAGAATTTCGCTTAAAGAAGGGGGACAAACAATATCTAAAAAAGGATCAGCAATAATTGTTTTAATACCCAGCTGTTCAGAAAAATATTCTTCTAAATTAGGTGTTAACGCTCCTCCGCCAGCTAAAATTATTTTTGACACTTTCTTGCCTTCGGATTGAGAAAACTGGCTAGAGAGTTTTTTTATTTCTCTTAAAATTAAACCAATCAATGGATACAATATCTCTTCTTCTTTAGTTCCTTTCCTGATGCCGATTTCTCTTTTCAACCGTTCAGCTTCATTATAATCAACATTTAAAGATCTGGAAAGGGCATAAGTAAATTCATTTCCAGAAATATCAAAACTATGGCTTGATTGCAATATCCCATTTTCAATCACACTGCAGGTAGTGCTTCTTCCACCAATATCTACTAATAGTATAACTCCTTTATTATTTCTAATCAATGACCTTACTAAACTAAAAACTTCTGCTTCTAAAAATAAAAGTTCCAGTCCAGCCATTTTAGCAATCTCCTGATACTTGAAAATTACGTCATTTGGCACTGTTACTAAAAGTATATTAAGCTTGGTGCCTGAAATCTCTTTGCTGAAAAGACCTTTCTTTTTACACGGTATTCCTTCAATAATAGCCCAATCAATTTTCATCTCTGATAATGGAAGAGGTATATATTTTGCTGCTTGAAATTTCACTGCTTCAGGAATTTCTTTTTCCTTCATTGGCGGCAAATCAAAACTAGTAAAAAAAGTGGAAAAATCAGGAATAGAAAAAACCGCTTTTTTGCTGCCAAAATTAGCTTCTTGCGTTAAAACAGAAATTGCTTTAGAAATCTGCTTGGTTGTAGATGAAAAAAAAGAACTATCTTTTTTGCTTTCAAAATTATCTTTGGAAGCATTAAGCTCAATTCCTTCTACAGGTATCTCACCGTAATTCTCTAATCTTCTAATTTCCTTTGATTGGGATAACTCAACTATTTTCAGAGAAGTAGTGCCAATGTCAACGCCTAAGCAATTTTTAATTTTTTTCTTAGCGAATAAACTCATAAGTTACACTTGTTAAAATCTAATTTTCATTATACCATCTTTAAAAGAAAATGAAAATGAAAACATCTAAGATAAAAAGTTTTCTCACAGACCTTTTCTTCCCAAAATTTTGTTTTAATTGTGGAAAAGAAGGATATTATCTTTGCCCTGACTGCCTTTCCCTGATTGATGTTTTGGAAGAGCAATACTGTCCAATCTGCCAGAAAAGAGTGATTGATGGAAAAACTTGTTTGGGCTGCCGGTCTAAAACAAGAATAGATGGGGTTTATTCTGCTGTCTCTTATCAAAACAAATTAATTAAAAAACTAATCAGCCGATTCAAGTATAGACCGTTTATTAAGGATTTATCAAAAACATTAGCTTCTTTAATAATAACTCATTTTTATTTATCAAACAAGCTTGATTTTCTTATTACTGAAAAAAGCATTTTAGTGCCAGTACCTTTGGCTCAAAAAAAATTAAAATTGCGGGGTTTTAACCAATCAGAAGAAATCGCCAGAGAACTTTCTCAATCTTTAAAAATCCCTTTGGTGAATAATGCTTTGATAAAAATAAAAAATACACAAGCGCAAACAGAACTTTCAAAAGAACAAAGAAAAGAAAACATTAAAGGCGCTTTTTTTTGTAAAGATAAAGAGCAAGTCAAGGACAAAAAAATATTTTTAATTGATGACGTTTTTACTACTGGCGCTACTATGGAAGAATGCGCTAAAGTTTTAAAATTCGCCGGCGCCCGCGAGGTCTGGGCAATAACCGTGGCAAGAGAGTAAAAACATTTATCTCATTAGAGGATTGTTATATTGATTTATAATTATAGCCTTATTAAAAAAATCAGGTCTGTTATTCTAACTATTTTGCTATCCTCTAATGGGATTGACTAAAAGCTGTTTTTTGGATAGAATTGAAATAAAGGAGGAGTACTCAAATGGTTACGAGAGCAGATTGCTAATCTGTAGTCCTTAATCGGACTTGTGGGTTCGAGTCCCGCCTCCTCCGCCAGTCAGGATTTTTCAAGTTGATAACTGCCTCGCGCCTCGCTGCGGCTCGGCGAGGGATAGCCAGCGCGGCGGCTTCGCCGCACTCTTTCCAAACTGCCAAAGAACCGGAAAAATATCGGCTCGAACCATATTTTAAAAAGAAAATTTTTCATCTTCAATATGTTTTACCTCAAAAATGTTTTCAAAAAATCTAATCTCAATTTCCAGAGAGAGTTAAATGGCTTTCGTAGAAAAGGTTTTACTTTAATCGAGCTTTTGGTGGTTATCGCTATCATCGGACTTTTGGCCAGCATTGTTTTGGTGAGTATGGGCGGAGTGCGTGGAAAAGCAAGGGACGCAAAGAGAATGCAAGAATTAAATCAAATTGCCAAAGCCGTTCAACTTTACTGGTCAGATAATGGTTATTATCCCAAAGAAGCGGATGGAGCTAACGGAGAAGTGGGAGAAGGAGCAGGTTTAGATACCATGTTAGCCCCTTATATGACGGTTTTTTCCGATCCTTTAGGCCCTGGTGATTCTACGCATTATTACTATTACGACGGAAGACAAAATTGTACCGATGCGGGTGGGACTTTACGACAAGTAGCTGTAATTTTTGCTAAAACCTTGGAGGCCCAGCCTAGTAATTCATCTGAACTTTGCCCGGGTGGTTGGGGCGGTGAAGGAGGAGCCGGGAATTCTAAGGCTTGGCATATTATTCTTGGGCCCAGCGATGGCTAAATTGATTTTAATCTCAAAAATCTCTAAATAATTTACCGCCAAAAAACTTGAAATTGTTAAAGAGTGCAGCGAAGCCGCCGCGCTGGCTACCCCTCGCCGCGCACAGCGCGGCGAGGGCAAAAATTCGTTCGAGCTATATTCAATATACACCGCCACGTAAGAACGTTAATTTTACGAAGTAAAATTTTACGTCCCGCCCTAAAATGTTTTACGTTTTTCTTTTTTTTGCTTTTTGGAGGAGTACTCAAGCGGCTTACGAGGATGGTTTTGAACCCAGCACCTTTGCGGCGGGATGCCAGAGTGGACGAACGGGGCTGTTTTGAAAACAGTTGTACTAGAAATGGTACCGTAGGTTCGAATCCTACTCCCGCCGCAAAGGTGCTGGGCGAATCCTGCCTCCTCCGCAATAAGTCCCCATAGCTTAACGGATAAAGTGATGGCTTGCGGAGCCATTGATGAAGGTTCGATTCCTTCTGGGGACACAAACAAGGACGGTTAGCTCAATGGCAGAGCATCGCGTTTACATCGCGGAGGCTATAGGTTCAAATCCTATACCGTCCACAAGTAATTATTGAATAATAATCATTGATAATTTATAAAATATTGCCGCGGTAGCTCAGTGGTAGAGCATGCGCTTGAAAAGCGTAGGGTCGTCAGTTCAATTCTGACTCGCGGCACACCTTCACTAAAGCTATGATGTACAAGACACACTTTTATTGCGGGAGTAGTTCAGTGGTAGAACGTTTCGTTGCCAACGAAAAGATCGCGGGTTCGATCCCCGTCTCCCGCTCCAACCTTAAAAACCCTTGACAAACCCTCCTTGATTTGTTAGGTTAACATAACCCCTGTGAAAGGGGTTTTAAAATTGCTGAAAGATAGAAAATGAATAAAAAATTTGTCATAGTGTCATTTATCACAGTAACAATTATGTTTGCTGGTTTTTACTTTTGCTTTTATAACAGAGCTGAAGCAGAAATAGAAAAAGAGTTCAGTAATCTTGGTTCTGAACTTGCTATTGTTCAGGGAAATGCGCTTTTGCCTCTTTCCCCTATTCCTCAAACAGAAATAAAAGTAGTCAAACGGATGAGGGTCTTGACCACTGCTTATTCCAGCACTGTTTGGCAGACCGATGATACGCCTTTTATTACTGCTTCTGGAACTTATGTTAAAGACGGAATTGTAGCCAACAATCTACTTTCTTTTGGCACAAAAATTCGTATTCCAGAAATTTACGGAGATAAGATTTTTGTGGTAGAAGACAGAATGCATTGGAAAAAAGGGTATTATCATGTTGATATTTGGTTTCCATCTTATTACGAAGCAAAAAATTTTGGGGCCAGAACAACCCATATTGAAGTAATCCAAGAAATTTAAAAAGGATAATGCGCTACCAATATAATCTATCTCTTTAGAATTTTTTTAGTTTCAAAGGGATAAATAAAATCCACTCTTGTCTTTTTAATTTTTATTTTTTTCTCTAATAATAAATTAACTACAAAAGCTCTTTCCGGCGAATATTTTTCAATAAAACTCCTCAAACCTAAAGGAATAATTGATTTTTTAATATTTGATTTTACTTCTACTGGAATTATTTTTTCTCTTTCTAAAATTAAAAAGTCAACTTCAGCTCCTTGTTTTGTCCGCCAAAAACGAATTTTCTGAAATACAGACAAAGAAAGTGAAATTTCTTTGAAAACAACATTTTCTAATATCAACCCCTTATCTTGCCTTTCAGAAAGCGATAAAAAATTACCTAAAGCGTAATTTCTAATTCCAGTATCATTAAAATATATTTTGTTTTGCTTGACTATTTCCTGACGAGGATTTTTAAAATAAGGGATTAATGGGCTAACAATAAATGTCTCTTCTAACGCTTTTAGATATCTTTTTATTGTCTCTCTATCTAAATTCAATGAATTGGTCAGCTCACTAATATTAACCAGTTGTCCTATCTGTCCTGCTAAAAGCTTGGTTAATCTGGAAAATCCTAATCTGTTTTTTATTTCCAATAAACCGACAATGTCTTTTTCAATGTAACTTGAATAAATATCAGCCAAAATGTCTGATTTTTCTTTGATAGTTTCAGAAAGCACTACTCGTGGATAACCGCCCCAAATAATATATTCTTTAAACAAAGACAAAATCTGTTTTTTAGAAATTTCAGATATTTTGGGTTTTTTCTTTAAAATTTCAGCTAATGTTTTATCTTTTGCTTGTAAAAATTCTGTAAAAGAAAAAGAGGAAAGATGAAATACCCGCTTTCTACCGGCTAACGATTCTTTAAAATGCGTTTTTAATTCTAATGAGCTTGAGCCAGTTAAAATTAGTTTAACATTTAATTTTGAATCATATACACCCTTAAAAAACCTTGAACATTCTGGAACTCTTTGCGCTTCATCTACAAAAACATAAATTTTTCGCTTTTCAGACCTATCTTCTAAAAATTCTATAAATTTTGTTTGGCTTTGGAAAAATTCCCAGTCCTTAATAATATCTAAGTTAAAGTAAAAAATATTTTCATCAGAAACTTTTTTTTGTTTTACCAGCCACTCTTTAAGCATTCCTAAAAGCACGGTTTTGCCAGTTTGTCTGGCTCCGATAATTAGAGTCATTTCCGGTTTCCCAAGATGCGCAGAAATTTCCTGAAAAATCTCTCTCTGAATTAGTTTATTATTTTCTACTTTCAGCATACACCCCTATTTTAGCATTACTATTTTAGGTGTCAAGTGGATAACTCCGAGAACAGTTCTCGGTTTTTAATGGTTGAGTGATTGAGTGATTCAACAAAAAAATAAGAGCATGTTTTTCATGCTCGTTTTATTTTTCTAAAATTTTTAGGAGTTTCTGATACTCTTTTTCTATGCTCGGAGTCAGGGTGTCAAATCTAATCCATCCTTTCAATCCATTTAAGACATTCAAGAGATGAGTCGGGTCTTCTCCGTTTACCAATGTTTGTTTCAGATAAAAAATCACTGCTCTAAATTTCTTCTTGGTTTTCGGCGTATTAACTATTTTTCCATCTATAATGTTTAATCCCAGCATCTTAGCCGCATACTCTAGCTTTGAAAGGTCCCTGAATTTAATCTTATGCAGCTTAAAGTATCCTTGATAACTACTTCCTCTGCCAGCGCGACTCACTATATTAATGATGTCTTGTTTCTTTGCTCGTAATATAAAAGAATCACCGCTGCAAAAGATATTATCCGCGTATCTTGTATATTTTCCTTTGACTCTTTCCATTAATTCTGATAATTGTTCATCTACTGGCCGCATTACCTCATCAAACAATTTTGGGCTGGATGAAGCTCCTTGCGGGATCACTAATGAGCTGTTTGGTCTTACTGGAAAAGTACAGATTTGAGCGATAATCTCTGGCACTCCTTGAGGTAATCTACTTCTTTTTAAACTCTCTATTACCTCTGGCTTCTTGGTATTGTGAAATGCCTTCTTAATATCCATTGAAAGCATCATCTCTGAACCCAGATGGGGTATAATCGCATCTTCTATTTTGCCTCCGGAAAACCCGATGTTATTTTTGTGTTTAGGGAGTTGCGAAAATATACGGCGATTGAATTTCTTCTGAACTAAATCCAATAATGTGTCGTTTGGCTTATAACAAATTCTTTTTTTGCCGTCTTTATCACGACGCACTATTGGTCTATAAGCCAACCAAGCATCTAATTTGGAATAGTTAGAAACCAGTTTATAAGCATTGGCTATTTTATAGAAATCTAATCTTGTTTTATATGCGAGCCAATGAATCGCTTTTGCTTTGCCCTCGCCTATCGCAAGACCTGTTTTCTCTGCTTGTTCTCCATGCATAAAAACTCCTACGTTTCTTAAATCTATTTCTCCCATTTCTTTCTTTTCTCCTAAATTTTTTCCTATTTCTTAAATTTGAAAAGTACGAATGGTCCTGTTAGCAGCGGAGCTACTGCCTGAATCAAAAATGAAAACAAAAGCGGAAGCACCTGGGTGGAGAAGCTGGTTGCTTCTTCTACGGCCATCAGAAATCTGACAGTCGGCTGTGCCCTCTCACACAGCATTCATAACTAGCAGGACTAATTTCATCCTACTGAACCAGTGCCAAAAGTCAACTTTTCGTATAAAAAAACACTCTACGCACTAATGCGCAGAGAAGAAGATTAACGTAATCTTTAAACAAAAATCTTTTGATTTAGTTGCCAGCCGATTTTTGATGGATAATTTTGTTTTTTATAATGACGCCTTTTTATTGATTTCCACTTTTCAAAAATCTGACGCTTGCGAGGAAGATATAAAACAGGATTATTCCCATACATAAATTCAGATAATTTTTCACAATCATCAATATAAAAAACAATATCATATTTAATAAGTTTTTGGTCTTCTTTTGTCGGCACTTGCTTATGAATATTTTTTTGAGTAATATTTAAATTTTTACAAAGGCGCTGATTTAAATTAGTTATAAAAGATAGACTGGTACTCACAAATCCAGCCTTAATTTGAGAAACATTGTTAACTTTATGAATATAAACCGTCCCATCACCGTCAAAAAATCCTCTTACAAAATCGGAAAAATACTTATTTGGAACTTTAATAGGATCTAAATTATATGTCTTTCTCGGATAAATTCCTAAATTTATTAAATCTTTAGTTATAATTGGATTACGTATTTGCGATTGATAAGCAATAATACTTGGACCACCGGGTTTTTTACTAATTTTGTGTTCAGAATTCATTGTTCTTCTAATTCTCTCTATATTTTCTTTTTCAGCAGAAGTGATATTTAGTGTGAATGGATGATTTTTTCTATCTTTACTCACGACAATACAACCATCAGCTACAATATATCCTAAAACATAACTCATTTTTGAACTCCAAGTTTTAAAGAAATCTTGATTTATATGTTTTGTAAATACCATCCCCATAGATTTTGAAAGTGCCGCGGGTGGGACTCGAACCCACACGAGCATAATGCCCAAGCGGTTTTAAGCCGCTCACGTAAACCAATTCCGTCACCGCGGCAAAATCTTGATTAATTTTCTATTTCATCCTATCAAATTTAACCCTTTTTTTCAAGTTCAATTTCATCTAAAATCTCCTCTATTCTCTCTCTTTTTTGAACCTGTTTTTCTTGTAAAAACTCAATACGTGGGATCGGCCTCATTCTCAAACGTTTATTCAATAATTGCTGGAGATTATAAATACTGTTTCTTAACATTACAAAAACCTCTTTTGTCTTTTCTTCAGGCAATACACTAATATAAACCCTTGCTGAATATAAATTTGGCGCTGCTTCCACCTTAATAATAGTAACCAAAACATTCTTAGGAAAATTGATTTCCTCTAAAATAATCTTTGACAATTCCCTTTTAATCAACTCATTAACTTTTTCAATCCGATTGCTCATAATTCTCCTTTTTGCCTCTCTTCTTTATAAAAAACCACTTTGTCTCCTACTTCAATCTTCACATCTCCCTCATAAAGTATGCCTATCTCCTCTCCCTTGCCTGCTTTTTCTATATTTTTTTTATTTTTCTGAAGACTTATCATCTTACCTCTGCCAATTTTTTCCTCTCCACGATAAACCTCAATTTTCAAACCTTTTTCCACCTCACCATCAATAATCTTTCCTCCAATAATTTGGCGATTCTTCTCTGTTAAAAAAACAACCAGAGTTTTAAGCATGCCTATGTCTTTGCGCGTTATTTCTTTGCTTAAAACCTTTTCCATCATCAAACGGACTTCCTGAAAAAGTTCGTAAATCACATCAAAACATTTCACTCTTATTTTCTCCTGCTCTGCCCATTTTAAGGCAATAGGGTTTTTCTTGACCCGAAAACCTAAAATTCTTGCCTTGGCTGATTTCGCCAATCTTATATCGTTTTCATTAACTTCTCCTACCTCGCTTTTTAAAATTCTTAAAAAGACTTTTTCTTGAGGTAGTTTTTTAATTTCTTCTTCTATTGCCTCTAAAGAGCCGGAAACATCTGCTTTCAAAATCAAATTCAAAACTTTTTTTGAGGAATCAATAGACAAGACCCTTCTCTCTTCCTGCTTTCTTTCTTTTTTCTCAATATATTTTTGGGCTGATTCAATATCAGGATAAACCTTAAATTTTTCTCCAATCTGGGGCACTCCTTCTAAACCTAAAACAATAACCGGCTGTGAAGGAAGGGCTTTTTCAATTGCCTTGCCTTGAAAATCTTCTAAAATTTTAATTTTCCCTAAGACAGAAGCAGTGCCTATAATGTCTCCTTTTTTTAAAATGCCGTCTCTTAAAAGAAGAGTAGCAGTTGGTCCCCGATGACTGTCTAAATAGGCCTCAATCACTACTCCTTCGCCAGATTTAGATAAATCACCTTTTAAATCTTGCATTTCAGCTATTAATAAAATAAGTTCTAATAATTCTGAAATCCCTTTGCCTGTTTTAGCTGAAACATTAACCGACGGCACTTTACCGCCCATTGATTCCACTAAAACATCTTCTTGGGAAAGCTCTCTTTTTACTTTTTCCGCATCTGCTTCCGGCCTGTCTATTTTATTGATAGCCACCAGCATGGGAATGCCTGTTTTTTTAATATGTTTGATTGCCTCTTTGGTCTGGGGCTTTATCCCTTCTTCTCCGGCTATTACTAAAATAGCAATATCAGCTACTTTGGCTCCCCGGGAGCGCATAGCTGAAAACGCCTCATGGCCTGGGGTATCAATAAAAGTAATTTTCTTATTGTCATGGTCTGCTTCATAAGCGCCAATATGCTGGGTAATTCCACCTGCTTCTTTTTCAACCTTTTTTGTTTTTCTAATAAAATCTAAAATCGCTGTCTTGCCATGATCAACATGGCCTAAAACAACCACTACTGGAGGCCTGGGCTGAAGATTTTGTTGTTTTTCTTCTTTTTCTATTTTCATATTTAACAAATTTAATAACAACTTCCATGATTTATCTTATGTCATACCCTTGTCATACCTCTGTCATACCCCTGATACCGCTTGTTTTATGGCTTTTTCTTCCTCATTAGACAAAGAATATTTTGATTTTCCATTTTTTATTTCTTTAGTATAAACTCTGTTGGAATCTCTACCGTAATGGCTAGCAATAACAAATCCATCATTATTTAAATCAAGAAGGGCAATAGCAAAACTTTGATTACCTCCTACTTCTCTAAAAGGATTGAATCTTATAATGCCGATTTTTTGAAAACTTTTCTGAGAATTTTTTTCCAGCCCTGATATTTGTTTTATGGCATCTTCTAAATTCTTTTCTAATTTCTCTGTCTTTTTAATCTGTTCTGTTAAAACTTCTTCTAAATTCTTTTTCCCTTTTTGAAAAAAAACATCTAATCGCTTTTTTTGCTTCAAAGCATAAAAAAAAGAAGTAAAAACCAAGAGAAGCAATATCCCAAAAGATAGATAGAAAATCACATATTCAAAATTAAAAAAATCCTCAATAGACATAGATTTAATAAGCTCGCCTTTGCTAAAGCTACGGCGAGGCGAGCCCACTTTCGCTCGTCTAAGGCGGACTGCGCCTCGCCGTAGCCGAGCTTCAGCGAGGCGAAGGCGGAGGGGGTGAGATTCGAACTCACGGTGATATAAACCACAATGGTTTTCGAAACCATCCCTTTCAACCGCTCAGGCACCCCTCCTTTTATATTCTCAAACTACCACTTTTTTCAGTAAAAATCAAATGTGGACCTGGCGGGAGTTGAACCCACATCAGAGCAATGCGAATGCCCTATTCTGCCATTGAACTACAGGCCCCCACACCTATTGATGATAACAAATTTATAAAATATCGTTGGAGAACTTAATAAATATAAAAAATCCTCAATAGGTGTGGAGGCAGGCCCCTTTGTCTCGTTTCACGAAATTAAAATTAAAAGTTAAAATATTTTTTTATTTTTCTTTTTCTTTCCATGTTAATTTAAATTTTCCATTTTTTAATAATGTGAACTCATAAACTGTATCTTCTCCTTCGGGTTCAACGGTAATTTGATTATCATCTTTCAAACAATTAACTGTTATCATATTATTTTCTCTGGATATTTCGTTAATTTCATCTTCGGAATATATTTTATTGAATTTAAAGTGATGATATCTCATAAAACTCTTTTTAGATTTAATAAATAACTTTTTCAAACAAGAGATTGTTATTTTTAACGAAAAACTCTATAAATTTCAATTGATTACACCTTTTACGATTTTCCGCATTAAATTTTTTAAAGCTTCTGATAATCTTTTGGTAATTTTCGTTTCTTTTGTCTTCTATTTTTTTAGAAATCAAAATGGGTTGTATGTCGCTTTGGCGATTTGGAATATAGTATTGCTCTATCCAATCAATGTATCTCTGAATTTGAACAACATTATGCTTATTCGCTTCCACTGCTTTTAATTCAATCGGCACAACAATTCTTTGTCTGTCATTAAGGATTGAGAGCATAACATCAATTCTTTGCATCCCTACACCACAGGAAACTTCATTTCCAATCCATTCAATCTCGCCGCCATTCAGAACAATATTATCTAAATCTTTATTTAATTTTTTTCCTATATTTTTAATTATATATGCTTGTAAATGAGGTTCAAAAGATTTTTCTCGATTAAGTTTTTCTATCAATCGTGGTAATATATTAATTTGTTCAACTCGTCCGTTATATTTATTAAATGATTTGTTCAAACAGATTATTTTTTGCGTTTCCGGATTAAAGGATAACAATTTATTATTACAATCAAGTTCATTTCTATTATTTTTATTTCTAATGAGCTGACAAAGTCTTTCTGACTCGTATATTGTAATCATCGTGTTGCCTCGATTGCCTTTTAGTTTTCTATAAATTAAACTCCACAGCATTTGGTTTGGAGATTGAATATTTTTTATTTCATCCAAAGCCTCCCATTCTGTAACTCCTTTCGGATATACTTTATATGGTTTAATGTGGATTCTAAATGTCAAAGATTTTCTCAGTTCCTTTTTTAGGTATTGTTTTCCATTATTATTGTCCAAAAATGACCAATCATGTTTAGCTTTAAAAATCCCATAAAATTTTCCTTCTGGAATTTTCTCCGAAAAATTTTGTTGCAAGTAAAAAATTATTAAATCACCCATTCTTATCCTACTTGCATCTGTAATCATTCCTGCCAGCATATTTTCTGTCGTAGAATGCAACCTGGTATCAACACCATTATTAAAATCTATAAAATTATCTTTCGCGCCAGTACCAGCGAATAAATATTCTAAGTGCAGTTTAAAAGTGATTAAATCTACTATAAAAACGTGTGTAGTCATATTATTTTTTTTGGAATAATAATATATATTCGTGTCTAAAAATATAGAAGCCGCCGACTAAAGCCCTATATCTCCATAAATGTTCTTGATTTCTTTTTGCTCGATTATTCACCATATTTTTTATTAAAATACTCTTTAATTTCAACCCTTTTCCGCGGTTGAGTGTCTCTTGCATAAGATAGAATCCAAGCGGCACCCATTCGTTATTTGTATATTTATCACCAATAACTATTGCTAAATAATGGTCTTTTTCTAATAAATCAGTAAAGTTTTCTATTACATCACCGAATTTTTTAGTGAATTGTGTAAGAGTTCCGGCATTGCATAAATCTTCCTTTCTATCGCTGAATTTAATAATGTCATGGTAGGGCGGATGCATAATGGCGAACTGAACACTATTGCGGTTATGGTTTTTTAAAACTTCCATTACTTTATTTTTTGCCTTTTCTTGCGTGCTATCGCCAACAAGAATATCTGTAAAAACCTTCCCAGCAAGAAAAGGTTGCTTGGCGATATGCCCCTTTGCCTTTTTTGCAATTTCAGAAATCAACTCAATGCCAATCCCATGTCTGCCTAATCGTCTACACTCAATCAAAGTAGTTCCACTGCCCAAAAAAACATCTAACACCACATCACCTTTTTTGGTAAATCGCCTCATTAACTGATTTGGAATTTGAGGAATAAAATTACCGTGATACTCGCCCGTATGGGCACCTGATTTATCGCGTTCACCAAGAATCCAGAGGGTATCAGTTAAAATATCCTCATATTCTTTCCATTTTTTTAAATCTAAATCATTAATTTTTGGCATATTTACTTTATCTAAAGATATATTTTTTTCAACTTTCGGGCTGCCGAGATTTGCACTCGGGCTAAATTCTCCCGAAGAACTCGTGCTACTATTACACTACAGCCCGTAATAAATAACGAGCGAGGGAAGTAATTTTTAGGACAATCCGCAGCGAATTGGCTTGGTCCGAGCACTCAACTTGTTGAGTGCTCGGCAATTCGTGAGTAGCAGCGATTTTTCGCTGGAAAAAATCGCGTGTACTAAAAATTAGCTTCCCGAGCTACGTCACCCAGTATTTCTTTTTTGTCATTTCGTCTTGTTTCATCACAATTTCCATTCTTTCTTTGCGCGCTTTTTCTGCCAGCGCTTTTAATTCGTTTTCAGAAATCTTGCCTAATTTATTCATTTCTTTTTCTAAAAAATCTTTTTTATTTTTGCTTGGTTCAATCAAAACATAACCAAGTAAAATATCTAAAAGCTGTCCTATTTTCGGACCCGGCTTAATTTTTAAAATTTTCATTACATCCTCGCCGTTTACTTTAAGCCGTGTTACTGAAATAGGATCCTGGGAAACTTTTTCAATAATATATTTTAGATGCCTTAATTTATACGGCTCTGCCTTTGGCACGCCAGACCCAATTCTGTCAGCCATCCTCACTTGTAAAAGTTCATCCATATTTTCCAACCCAACCTGACGCACCAAGCGCCGCACCGATGATTCTCCAACTTCGTCAACATTATAATAAAACAAATGATAACGCACCAATTTAACTATTTTCTCAATGTCTTTTTTAGAAAACTTCAGCCGATTCAAAAGACGGATAGTCATTTTAGCGCCAACGATTTCATGGTTGTAAAAAGTAGCGTCAAGCCCCTGTCCTTGCTTAGTTCTGGGCTTGCCAATATCATGCAAAAGGGCGGCCAAGCGAACATATTTATTAAATCCTTTTTCGCAGGCATATTTCAAAGAGCGCAAAGAATGTTCATAAACCTCGTAAATATGATGTTTGTTCTGGGAAACTCCATATCCTTCTTCTAATTCTGGAATTATATATTTTAAAAGTCCGAGTTCTCGCAACATTTCTATACCATCAGCTCCTCTTTCAGACATTATCATTTTTATTAATTCATCCCTGATTCTTTCTTGAGAAATCATTTGAAGCAAACCAGCATTTTTCTTAATTGCTTTCTCGGTTTTTGCTTCAATTTTCCACCCCTCTCCTAAAACAGCAGCAAATCTTACTGCTCTCATCAAGCGCAAAGCATCTTCCTGAAACCTGTGTTCCGGCTCACCCACTGCCCGAATGATTTTGTTTTCTAAATCCTCCTGCCCTCCAAAAAGGTCAACGAGGGACAGGGGAGGGACAGGGGAGGGACTGTCCCTCATTTTTAGGGCCATTGCATTTATGGTAAAATCCCTCCTCTTTAAATCTTCTTTTAGAGTTTTTGCCCATTGTATCTTGTCAGGATGCCTTTTGTCAGTATATTTTGATTCTATTCTGTAAGGAGTAATTTCAATTCCCTTTAAGGCCGGGTCTTTACTTTTAGTTAAAACTGCCACAGTGCCAAATTTATTATCTGTAAAGCTATTCGGAAAAATCTTTTCAATTTCTTCTGGTTTGGCATTAGTTGCTATATCCCAATCCAATGGCTCTTTTCCACGCAACAAATCCCTAACACAGCCACCAACAAGATAGGTCTCAAATCCTTGAGTTTTTAATTTCTCAATTACAAATTTTACTTCTTTAGGAATTTCCATATGCTTTATTCTACCTTAAATTCTTGTTTTTTTCAATTGTTTCTGGTAGAATTTAAAAAAGCCCCTGTGGCTCAACGGATAGAGTATTGGTCTTCGGAACCAAGGATGGGGGTTCAAATCCCTCCAGGGGCATATTTCCAGTTTCACGTATAGTAAAAGTTTTAAAAAAATTATAAATATGAA
Organism: Candidatus Nealsoniibacteriota bacterium; assembly: GCA_030612885.1. Lineage (GTDB taxonomy): Bacteria > Patescibacteriota > Minisyncoccia > Minisyncoccales > JAGMDC01 > JAGLYZ01. The sequence continues at coordinate 145,311 of JAUWMZ010000001.1, read as the reverse complement.
AAAAATATTCTCAATAATCTGTTTATTAGTTTTAGCATCTTCTCTAATACCTGTTCAAACACAGGCTAGATTGGTTCCTTGCGGCTGCGAAGATGCTACCCAACCGACAGGCATTTGTGTATGCACTCTCTGCCATTTTTTCATAATGTTTGACAGGATTATTGATTTTATCCTAATTGACATAATTCCAGTAGTAGCAGTTTTGATGATTGTTATTGGCGGAGTAATGTTCTTGGCTGCTGCAGGTAATCCAGAAACTATAGGAAAAGCTAAAAAAATAATAACCGCTACTATCTTAGGATTAGTAATCATCTTTAGCGCTTGGTTAATTGTTAATACCTTTCTGATGTTTATTGGTGTAGAAGAATGGACTGGTCTAAGGGGAGGATGGTACACAATTGATTGTCCGGTTGATTGTGAATGTCCCATAGAATAATTTATTTCCGCCCCCATAACTCAACTGGTAGAGTAGCGGACTCTTAATCCGTAAATCTCGGTTCGAGTCCGAGTGGGGGCACTGTAAAAAATCAAATATTAAAAATAAAAAATAAAAGTGATTAAACAATTTTTAAAACCAGATTGGAGAAAAATTTTAATATTTATAATTTTTCTATTATTTATGATTTTTAGTTCATCCTGGTTCAGTTGGAATATATTAGAAATGCAAGCAGTTGGCGGTGATTATTGGAAAATCGGTTTACCTTTTGTTTATTATACATATAGCGGATGTCCTACATTTCCATCTGAAATGTTAGAAAATATAGAATGTCCAACTATAAGTTTTAATATATATCTTTTCATTTTAGACATAACTATATGGTATTTTCTTTCCTGTTTAATAATTTCTACTTACAACAAACTTCGAAAAACAAAACGATAAATTGTTATGTGCTATGTGAATTATTAGGCTTTTTTTATTGTATGTGTTAAAATATAAGAACCTGCCTCGCTTTGCTTGGCAGAACCTTGATTTTCACGGCTACGCCGTGAAATATAAATTAGAAATATGTTGACTCCAAAAGAAAAAGAAAAAATCATATCTGGATACAAGCTTCACAATAAAGATACTGGGTCTGCTGAAGTTCAAATTGCTTTGCTTTCTGAAGAAATCAAGCAGCTGCTTTTGCATTTAAAAAAACATTCTAAAGATATTCACTCCAGAAGAGGGCTTTTAAAAATGGTTTCTCAAAGAAGAAAACTGCTTACCTATTTAAAAAAAGAAAGCATTAGAAGGTATAATAGTATTGTGGAGAAAATAGGACTCAAGAAGTAATTTTAACATTTTAACATTTTAACATTTTAACATTTTTGAATTTATCTTTTGTTAATATGTTAATATGTCTATATGTTAATATGTTTTTGTGCTTATTCACCAAGAACAAAGAATAGCAGTTTTGATGGACGTTCAAAACCTCTATCACTCTGCTAAAAATCTATACAAGTCAAAAGTTAACTTTAAAGAGATATTAAAAACAGCGGTGAGCGAAAGAAAGCTCATCCGAACTTTTGCTTATGTTATTAGAACAAAAACCGGCGAAGAACAGCCGTTTTTTGAAGCCCTTACTAAATTAGGAATTGAAACCAGACAAAAAGACCTTCAAGAATTTTACGGCGGAATGAAAAAAGCTGACTGGGATGTTGGTATAGTAATTGACGCTATCAAAACTGCGCCTGGGGTAGACGTAATTTCTTTGGTTTCCGGAGACGGTGATTTTATTCCCTTAGTGGAATACTTAAAAAATCAAGGTAAAAGAGTAGAGGTAATCGCTTTTGGCCGCTCTACATCCGGCAAGTTAAAAGAAATAGCCGATGAATTTGTTGATTTAGAACAAGAAGCAGAGAAATATCTTTTGAAAAAGTAAATTATGGATTCTAAAAAATATAAAATAAATACTGGCGGCAAAGACCTGATTGTGGAAATTAGAGATTTAGCCGAGCAAGCCAATGGCTCAGTTTTGGTTCGTTACGGCGATACCGTAGTTTTGGTAACAGCAGTAATGTCTGAGCAGAAAAGAGAAGGCATTGATTTTTTTCCTCTGACAGTTGATTACGAAGAAAGATTTTATGCAGCAGGAAAAATTTTTGGCTCTCGTTATATTAGAAGAGAAAGCCGGCCTTCTGATGAAGCAATTCTTACTGCTCGTTTAATTGACAGAGCTATCAGGCCTAAATTTCCCAAGGATTTTAAAAAAGAGGTTCAGGTGGTTGTTACTTGCTTATCTTGGGACAGCGAAAACGATCCAGATATTCTTGGCCTTTTAGGCGCCTCTATCTCTTTATCTATCTCTGATATTCCATGGTCAGGCCCTCTGGCTAGTTTAAGAATTGGTAAAGCAGGAGAAAAGCTGGCTATCAACCCTGATTATAAACAAAGAGAGAAAAGCGAGCTTGACTTTGTTTTAGCCGGAGGAATTCAAAACAATGAGATTCTCATTAATATGATAGAGGCAGAAGCAGAAGAATTAAAAGAGAAAACTATTATGGAAGGGTATAAATTCGCTGAACCAGAATTAAGAAAACTTATTGATTTTCAGGAAAAAATCATAAAAGAAAATGGCAAAGAAAAAATAAAAATAGAAACTCCTTTACCTGAACCGGACTGGGAAAAGGAAATCAAGGAATTTTTAGGAGATAAATTAGAAAAATACCTCACTCCCTCTACCAAGGATGACAAAACAAAAAAAGAAAGGAGTGATGCCCTAAACGAATTAAGGGAAGATTTAATCTTTTTTCTTAAAGAGCAGGAAAATGATGGGAAAAAAATCAGTTATGCTAAGAATTTTTTTGAAAAAGAAACAGAAAGAATAATACATAAAAACATTTTGGAAAAAGAATTAAGGCCTGATGGAAGAAAACTAAATGAAATAAGAAATATTTATACAGAAGTGGGGCTTTTACCCAGAACCCATGGCTCCGGCTTATTTGTCAGAGGTGAAACAAAGTCACTTTCCATTCTTACCTTAGGAGCGCCTGGCGACCAACGATTATTAGAGGGAATGGAAATCGTGGGAAAAAAGAGGTTTATGCATCATTATAATTTTCCTCCTTATTCAGTCGGAGAAGTAAGGCCGATGAGAGGTCCGGGCAGAAGGGACATAGGGCATGGAATGCTGGCTGAAAAAGCTCTTTTTCCTTTAGTGCCTGGCTTTGATAAATTTCCTTACACTATCAGAATTGTTTCCGAGATCCTTTCTTCAAATGGCTCTAGTTCCATGGCTTCAACTTCTAGCGCTTCTTTATCTCTGATGGATGCCGGCGTGCCCATAAAAGCAGCGGCTACCGGCATTGCTATGGGATTGATAACTGAAAGCAATGAGCAGGGAGAAATAACAAAATACAAAATTTTAACTGATATTCAGGGCCCGGAAGACTATAATGGAGATATGGATTTAAAAGTAGCTGGCACCAAAAACGGCATAACAGCCATTCAGATGGATGTTAAAATTGCCGGCATTACGGAAAAAATCTTAGAAGAGGCATTCATAGAATCTAAAAAAGCAAGGGAATATATTTTATCTGAAATGGAAAAGGTGTTAGCCAAGCCTAGAGAAAAGCTTTCTGCTTGGGCGCCTAAAATTTACACTGTTCAAATTAAACCGGAAAAAATAAGGGAAGTTATTGGCAGCGGCGGCAAGGTAATCAATGAAATAATTGAGAAATGCGAAGTTTCTATTGATATTGAAGAAGATGGCAGAATATTTATTACTGCTGAAAAAGAAGAGGCTGCCGAAAAAGCTGTTAGTTGGATAAAAAACATTACCAGAGAGGTAAAAGTAGGGGAGATTTTCCAGGGAAAAGTAAAAAGAATTATGGACTTTGGCGCTTTTGTAGAAATTCTTCCGGGACAGGAAGGTTTAGTCCACATTTCCAAACTCGCCAAAGGAAGAGTAGAAAAAGTTGAAGATGTAGTAAAAATTGGAGAAATTATTCCGGTTACAGTAATTTCTATTGACGAACAGGGCAGAATTAATCTCTCTTTAAATCACACATAAAAACAATCGTAGTTTATATGCCGGAAAAAAAATATCTTTTAAAAAAAATCAAGACGATGGAAAAGGACCTTCAAGGCTTTGATGTTTCTTCTTCTTTGGGAAAAAAAGTGCCGAAATTTTTTAAAAAAGAAAAGCCGAGAACAATGAGGCAAGACATTGAAGGCCTAACTCCGTCTCTTCCTTTAGAAGGATTAGAAGATAGAGAAACAGAAATAGAAATAGAAATCCCTCAAGTTCCTGAAAAATTTCTTGAAAAAGAAATTTTAGAGCCCATAAAAGAAATTAAAAAAAAACCTCAAGAGATAAAGCCAATAGAAGTAAAAAAGCCGGAAATTAAAAAAGAAATTGAATTAGAAAAAAAAGCTAAAATTTCTTTGGCTCCAATCAAAGATGACAAAGAAAAATTAAGAAAAAGAATTGATTTTTTAGAACAAGAAGTGGTTGTTTTAATTCAAGAAAAAAAAGAACTTCAGACAAAAAGAAAAAGATTAAGGGAGAAGAAAAAAGAATTAGAAGAAAAAACAATTGAGTTAGAAGAAAATTTAAAAAAAGCAGAAGAAGACAGAAGAACAACTGAAAAAGAAAAAAATGAATTAGAGCAAAAGCAGAAAGCAATGGTTGAAAAAATATCTTCTTATACTGTGAAAGAAGACGCTTGGCAAAAAGAATTAACAATTAAAGAAAGCGAAAAAGAAAAACTCAAAGAAAATGTCAGATTATTAAGAGAGGAAAAAGATGCTTTATCAATAGAGAAAAATGAAACAGGGGAAAAGATAAATAGATTAGGAGAAAATCTTAAAAGATTAGAGGAAAGCTTAGAAGACACAGAACAAGAAGAAAATCTTCTAAAACAGGAAAAAAACCAATTAGAAAAGAAGCAGAAAGCAATGGCAGAGAAAATATCATCTTTTGAAATCAGGGAAACCGCTCTTCAAAAAGAATTAACAATTAAAGAAAGCGAAAAAGAAAAACTCAAAGAAAATGTCAGATTATTAAGAGAGGAAAAAGATGCTTTATCAATAGAGAAAAGCCAATTAGACAAAAGAATAAACAAACTAAGAGAGGAAAAAATTGAATTAGAGGGAGAAACAAATGCTTTAAGACTGGAGATTAAAAAAATAACAGCGAGAATTCGTTTTAAAGTGATGTTTTCTTTATGGAGAAAAAAGGGGACAGCTGAAAGAGAATTAGCTGTCAGAAACAAAGAAAAGGAAAAACTTCAGGAAAAAGTTGAATCCCTGGAAAAAGAAAAGCAAGAATTATTAAAAGAAGCTTCTCGTCTGGAGAAAAGAGCTATGGAAGAAAAAATGCTTTCTTTAGAAAGAAAACAAAAAACAGCCAAAGAAGAATTAGCTGTAAAAGAAAAAGAAACATCTCAAGAAGAGATAGAAATCATCAACGGAGAAAAAAATCGATTAGATGAAAAAATGAAAACATTAGAAGAAAAAATGATAACATCGGAACAAGAAAAAAGAAAAATTGAACAGGGATTAGAAAAAGAAAAAATCTCTCATTTTGATTTAATTCAAAAAATTAAAGCGTTAAAAGAAGAAAAAAATAAACTTGAGCAAGAGAAAGACATTTTAGAAAAGAAACATCAGGATATTTTAGAAAAAGAAAGAATAATAGAAAAACAGATAGAAATAATCAGCGCTAAAGAAAAAGAAACCGTCAATGAAAAGCAGAGAAGACAAATTGAAAGAGAAAGAAGGGAAGCAGGAAAAAGAAGGGAACAAACAGAAAACGAAAGATGGGATATAGAAGTCCAGAAAGAGCAGCTGCTGAAAAAAATAAATGAAATTGAGAGATTATACCAATTGAATTTAACAAGAGTAAAACAGGAAAAAGAGGGGGAGAAAGAAGAAAGTAGAAGAGAAACTTTAAAAAGAATTAAACAAGAACCATCAGAAATTTTTGGAAGAGAAGAGAAACCAAGCGAAGAAAAAATAATTTTTCGTCCTCTTCCTCAAAAACCAAGTTTTAGCCAAAAGGTTTGGGTAAGAGCGCTGCTTTTAGGATTAGTGATTGCTCTTTTCGGAATTCTCCTCACCTTCTGGTACTGGTATCTGTATATACATATAAAGTAGCAAAAATGGATAAGAAATTTCTCAAAGAAATCAAAGAAAGATTAGAAAAAGAAAAAACAGCTATTGAAAAAGAGCTGGAAGGTTTTGCTAAAAAAGATCCAAAACTAAAAGGGGATTGGGACAGTTTGTTTCCTCAATTTGACAAAGGAGATTTAGAAGAAGCGGCAGACGAAGTTGAAGAATATTCCACTCGTCTTCCTATTGAATTTAGTTTGGAATTAAAACTCAGAGATATTAGTTTAGCCCTGGAAAAGATTGAAAAAAGCAGATACGGAAAATGTGAGAAATGCGGAAAACTAATTCCCAAAGACCGGCTTAAAATCTTTCCTGAAGCAAGAGCCTGCAATAAGTGTAAAAAATGATATAATTAAGGAATGTGAATATAGATTTTCTTAAAAAAGTAAAAGAATTAATAAGCTCTCCAAAAGAAGGAAAAGATGTTTTTGCCTCTGAATCTTTGGCTATTAAAACGACTTTGTTGGGAGGCGTTTTAATTTTCTCTATTTTTTTAGTTTTTATAGTGCTGATTTTAGAATTCCTGACACCTGAAATAAATATGGAAATAAAAATCTCCGGGCCGGAAACGGCAAAAGCAGGAGAATTAATTACATATACCGTGAGCTGTAAAAATACTGGCAATGTTATAATAGAAAATCCGGAACTCATTTTTAACCACCCTGACTTTTCTCTCCCGGAAAAAGGAGAAGCTATGGAAAGTATAGCATCGGATAAATTTGGAAATTTCCTTTATCCTAAAGAAGAAAAAAAATTTACTTTTGAAACCAGGATTTTTGGAAGCGAAGGCGAAAAAGGAAATGTCAGGTCCTGGCTGAATTATAAAACAAAACATAGCTCTGTCACTCAAATGTCAGAAATTTCCACATTTTCTACCCAACTTTCAGAAATTCCTATAGATTTAGAACTGGATATTCCTTCCAAAATTCCTATTTCTCCGGAAACAAAAAACGAATTTAAATTTAAAATAAGATATTGCTCTTTTATTGACTATTCTCTTGATAACTTAAAATTGGAAATAAATTCTCCTCCAGATTTTAATTTAAAAGAATCTCGGCCCGAAGCAATAGAAGAAAATCAATGGAATATCCCTGTATTAGAAAAAAATGAAACTGGAGAAATTGAAGTCAGAGGAGAATTTTTGGGACAACAAGAAATTGGAAGAGAAATGACCTTTGTTGTCCGGCTATTTACCACTATTCGCGGAGAGAAAACCTTGTTGAAGGAAACAGTAAAAAAATCTCTAACCTATAAGCCCGTTTTTTCAATCTCTCAAGAAATAAACAATCAATCAGAATACATTGCTTCACCCGGTGAAATGCTGCATTATCAAATTTATTTTAAAAATATAGATGAAAAATCTTTTAGAGATTTGGTTTTAATCTCTACATTAGAAGAAGATTTATATGATTTATCTACTATAGAATGTCCAAAAGGGGAAAACAAAGCAGGTGATAATTCAATTACCTGGAATGGAGAGACCATTTCTGAACTTCGCTATTTCCAGCCAAAAGAAGAAGCAAAAGTAGAATTCTGGATAAGGTTGAAGCCTGATTATACGCCAAAAGAAACATCTGAAATCAATCTTGTTATAAGAAACAATGTATTATTAGGAGAGTTTGAAAAAGAATTTACTAATAAGGTCAACTCAAAAATAGAAATTCAACAGGAAGGGTATTATAAAGATAAATACGGTTTTTTTGAAAACATCGGATTTCCCCCTGAAGTAAATAAAACTACTACTTATACCATAGTTTGGAAAATTAAGAATTATTATTCTTTAGTAAAAGATGTAGCAATCAAGGCCTTTCTTCCTGTTCAAGCTAATATCAAAAGCACTCATTGTTCTCAAGGAAAAATAAATATAAAAGGAGAATTTAGCGCCAGAGAATCAGTCTATCCGGGAATCCCAGCTGATTTTAGCTTTGAAAATAATTTAACTTACAAAACACAATCATATGAAGTTAAATATTTACAGATTATTTTTAAAAAAGAAGTTCCTGATGCTTTTGATAAAGATGTTCCAACTACCGGCTATTTCGGCCGCATTACTCTTAATTCAATAATGGAATTCCAAAAGAAATATGAAAAGGAAATTTTAGCGCCCCAAAATTTTAAAGAACCCACTGGTTATGTTGATAAATTTACCAGATTAAAGCTCAATGAATTATTAACTCAGGGAATACCGGCTATTTCTAAAGAGATAATTTGGGAAATAGAAAAAATAGAACCGGGCAGCGGAATTCTTTCTGACCCGTTGACAGCAGCATTTCAAATCAGTTTTACGCCTACTCTAAGCCAGAAAGAAAAAGTAGCTCAATTAATAAGCGGAGTCTCAGCTTTAGGGCAAGATCAATGGACTGGAGAAACTATATCTGCAGAAGATGAATCAATAGATACCAGCCTGCCGGATGATCCTTCTGTAAAAGAAGGAAAAATTCAGTGAATTAAAAAAAATCGGGTTTTAGCCCGAATATTTTTTTCTTTTTTTTAGGAACACTAAAAATACTGCTGTTAAAACTCCTATTCCAACATCCATAGCGTTGATCTCTGTTTTTGGTGTTGGTTCAGGGGTTTTTTTTGGTTTTGGAGTCATAACTGGCTTAGGCGTGGCAGATGGTCTTGGAGTAGGCGTTGGTCTTGGAGTTGGTAATGGTTTTCTTTTAATTGTTACTTGTACTGCTGGATCAAATTCTGACTGAAAGGAAACAATGGACTTGTTCTCTAAATCAAGTTCCATTGAAAAATCTCCTATGTTTCCTTTTTCTGTTTCAACTGTTAAATGGTAAATGCCTTCTTTCTGAAATGTTTTGTCTTCGATTGTTGAGACAAAAGTTCTATCCCAACGGATATAAGTTTTTTTGGATACACTCAATCCTGGTCTGGAAAAGGTCAGCCAGATATCTCCTTTGGGAAAATTCGTCTCTCCCTTAATTCTTATTTTGCCTGTTTTGTCATTTCTCCATTCCACTTCTATTGATTTTATCTTAGGCCGCCCGATTCTTATGTTCAGTTCTTTTTGGGCAGATGAATCTCCGCTCCAAGTCATGTCCGCTGAATTGGCTTTGATTATCTCTATTATCTGCTCTGCGGTTTTTCCGGGAATTCCTTCTTTATACTCGTCTATAAACTCCTGCCTGTCTATGTCCCTGCCATACTTTCCGTCATCTCCGGTTGAGAGAAAAAGAATCGTATAGTACCTTGACTCTCCCGGGAAAGTAAGCGTTCCGGTTATCTGACAAGCGCCTTCTGCAATACTAGAACGAGAACGGGTAACTGAAAATTGAACTACCTCTATTTCTCTTTTGGGGCCTATTATAAAAGCATCTGCTCCGCTGCCACAGCTGACAATCGCTTTGAATCTGATTTGCACCTTTTCTCCTTCAATTACTTCCACCCTTAATAATCCTATGTTAGTTTCGTTAGAACTCATCACTTTGGACGAGCTGCTTACTTTAAATTCGCTTACTATCATCTCCTGGGAATGATAAGTTCTTTCTGCTGCTTTCACTGGAATCAATAGTGTTCCTATTAATATTAGTAAAACTACTAATATTACTTTAATTTCAAAAGAGCTGGTTTTTCTCATTTTCATTCTCTTCACTTCCAATTCAATATCTTACAATTATTTTACAAAAAGTCAAGCTTAGCATAGACAACTCTTTCTTGATGTATTAATATTAAATAACATGCCTTCTAAAGTTCTCTCATCTGCTATTGTAGATTTAGACGCTCAAATCATTGAAGTAGAAGTGGATGTCTCTTTTGGCCTCCGCTCTTTTAATAAACTACGGACAATGTCCCAACAATTTATTAAGGTTTGAATTGGAAGTGAAAATCTAATAAAGATAAAATCCCTCTTATTGAGAGGGATTTTATTTGGGCTCCCTATACTGGACGCATTTAGAACATTAGATTGGGAATAGAATAACAGAAAATTTAAAAATCTTTCAAAATAATTTCAGCATTGCATTTGAATAATAATCTCATTAAAAATTACGGAAATATCCAGTTTAATAACTTATTTTCAATCTTATCTTGTGATACTCTGTTTGTAATCTTACCTATAATCCTATTATTAGAAAGCACATTACCATCAATTCTAGTAGATTGATGGATGATTGCTCTCATAGGTTCTCTATAAATAGTATCTGTGTGCAGAAATTGATAATCTGTTAATTTTATAACTTCATTTAACCTATCTGAATAAATCCTACTTTTTGAAAGAGGGATAGCGAATGCCATACTTTGAAACCAATACGATTGGTCTAACCAAAGAATGATTGGTCTGGATTTTGAAACGATATTACTTATTAAATTATCAGCACCACAATAAGGACAAGAATAATTAGAAATAGAGAAATTTCTCCCACACCGAGAATTAGAACACTGTATCATCTCAGGAAACTTGGGAATAAATAATATGTCCCATTTTTTGAAATTAAACATAAATTACTCAAAGGACAAGCTATCTTCTTCTTCATTATTGGTTGGTTTGCCAATCTTCTTTGTAAAATCTAAGATATCGTTTATTTCAGAATTTTTCATAATTGGCAAATTATAAACTATATCAAGCAATTTCTGAAGACTAATATTTCCAAAAGAGTCAGCAACTTCATCAACTATCAATAATTTATCTGCACCGATTAAATTTAACAATTCCTCTCTAATAGAGATATTTTTCTTGGAGTAATATCTTGTATAAATTTTTGGCTTTTTACCTCTATTATAAGGAAATTCTTTAGCCTCTATGTGTCCTAATTCTGATAAATGATTCGTATATTCGTCTAATATAGAAGAATAAGGACCGTGAAGGTATCTTTTATATTTCATTACTGTTATTTGCTGTTCCAACTTTCTTATAGCAAATAAATCAACCAAAAATAACAACTTTTGAAGATGCGTTTTACCTAAAATGCCATCTAATCTATGGATGAGATAAAATATTATAGCAAGTGTATTTTTATCAAATTTTTTTTGAGATTCCATAAAATTATACAATTTTAGTTATTCACAGTCTAATATACTCTATAATTATTATAGCAACCCTGTCAAGAGAATTCAATACAACCTTGAAAATAGCTAAAAATAATATAAATTAAAATAAAATTGTAAAGAAGTTGTAAAGAAGTAATGAAAAATATAATTAAAATGTTTCAAATAAAATTTGCTCAGCGATGAGTTTCTATTTTTAATAAAACTAATGAAAAACTATATCTATACCATTCTAATTGCCTTCTTTGGCGGTGTATGTGGTTTCAGCACTTTATATGTCCTTTTCTTTCTCTCTAACTACCTTGTTTTTATTTTTTTACCTCCTGTATTTTTATGGATATTTTCATTTTTACTTTTCAATAGCTTTGTAGAAGAGGGGACTAAATTTTTACTTATTAAAAAATGGGAAATTGGAAAATTCCCTTATGGTTTCTTTTTAGGTCTTGGTTGGGGTGGAACTGAAAACTTTATGCACTATTTAGCAAAAGATGTGGAGTTAAATTCAATAAGTTCAAGTATGGTTATTGGACTGCACATTATCACTGCTGGAGTTATTTGTTATTTTATAAAGAAAAACAAGCCCATTTCAGGGCTTTTAATAGCAATTACAATACATACGGGGTTTAATTTATTTATCAGATATGTTGTTTAAATAAAACAAGTAGCCGAATTAAAAGTCTATTTGTTATACCCCTCTCTCTGTCAGCTCAGTCATTTATTAGTTATTGTAAAATCTCCACTCATTTTAATGAAATACTTTTAATCTTTTTAATAATTTCTTTCCATTGTTTTTCTTTAAGCTTTGAAAGTTTTATTTGAGAAATAAAAACGATTATTACAGATATTAGAGTAATTATTTCTACTATTACCGAAAGTTGTCCTGTAGTAATACTAAAAGCAATATGAGGTTCAAAAAGGTAAAAATGGACTATTACTTTATTTCCAAAAAGATATAAAAAAAATATTAAGAAGAAAGAAATAAAAATAAAAAAAGAAATCCACTTTATCATTTTTCTGTTAATCCCAATAAATATATGAAGGTGGTCAATATGTTCATCCATTATTTCAAGATGTTTCTCATTCCGTAAGATTTTATATTCTATTTCCTCTTTTGTATCCATAAGTTTAATTTTTTATCTTTATGTTTAAAACATTCTTTTATTTAATATTGTTGTTTAAATAATAGGTTTCTTTTTACTTAGTAATTCTTCAACTGTAATTAGTTTTATATCTAACCCTTCTTTATTTTTAGCTCTTGCTACCTCTTCATAAGCACCCTTACTAAAACTGAATGCTATAATATATCCTTTTTTGTATTTTGCCCTTTTAAGTGCAGTCTCAAAATTATCTACAACATTTCGTCCTACTCCATCGGACTGCTTTACCTGTATTCCTGCTGATTCAGTTAAAACGCTTTTAGGATAATAACCATCTAATCCCATATCTCCTACTTTTTTTCTGCTCTGATTTGCTCTCATTTCATCAATAACCCAATTTTGGAACTCAAACGGTTTTAACTCTTTTAGCTCTTTTATGGTAGTCGGCATCCCTATACTGATATAGTTAATATCTTTTACGGTATGAAGAGTTTTAGCTAATCTTCTTTCTATTATCTTTATAGCAGTCGGTGATATATCTATTCCTATCCACTTTCTACCTAATTTTTGAGCTACCGCTAAAGCGGTCCCGCATCCACAGAAGCCATCCAATACTACATTACCCTTTTTTGAGGAGGCTTTTATAATTCGTTCTAAAAGAGCCTCTGGCTTCTGAGTCGGATAACCTACTCGTTCTTTCGCCATAGAGTTCACATAAGGTATTTCCCACCAATCATTTGGTATCATTCCCTCGTCTGGGTAATAAATTCTCCACTTACCAGCATCAAATCTTTTTCTACAAATCTTACCGTTTTTATCTTTATTTTTAAAATGAGATTTAATATATTCATTGGAATATGGGATACTTACTTCTTTTTCATTCCAAAAATAATTGTCTGTTTTTGAATAAAAGAAAATTATGTCGTGTTTTTTAGAAAATTCTCTTTTGCCCCGTCCACTTGTAGAATAGCACCATACGATTTCATTTCTAAAATTTTTCCCACCAAATATCTCGTCTAGCATAATCTTGATATAAGCGTTAGCGTGCCAGTCGCAATGTAAATAAAAAGAGCCAGTAGGTTTTAAAACCTCATACATTGCTTGCACTCTCGGTTTTAGCCAACTAATGTAATGTTCTATTCCACCCTCCCATCTATCTTCAAAACTTCTAACTTCTGCCTCATCTCCCCAAATTACCTCATATTGCCTATGAGTAAAAAATGGAGGGTCAATATAAATTAAATCTACGCTTTCTTTAGGAAGTTTAGTTAATTCTCCTAAATTATCACCACAGATTAGTTTATTTGTATGCCAAAGTTTGTTTTCCATTGTTATTGATGATTTAATACTCTTTTATGAATACTCCCATCATGCACTCCAACATTAAACTTGGTAGCCCCTCATATTCTTTCCCACAATCCACCCCTTTATATTTATCAGTTGTATATCTAACTTTACAAACATCTTTCTCCTCATCATACCAGCCCTCATCTACATTATTCCATTTATCTCTTTCTTTTTCGTATATGCTATAACAATCTTTTTTTCTTTTACCTACATACTCCTTATGTTCTTGTTCTAATGCCTGCCGTTCTCGTTCCTCTTTTGCTAACTGTTCTTGTCTTTGTTGCTCTAATCTCGCTCCTTCTTTTTGGGGTAAAAAAATAACATAGTAATAGCAAATAGAAAAAGCTATCAATAAAAGTGAAAATACTAAAACTCCTTTTGTTAATTTGTCAAAATCAATTCTCATTTTTTCTCTTTAAGACGAGGAAGCCGACCCTCTATCCTAAAAAAGCTTATTCGTTGAAATTAGCTTCATTAGTATAACTATCATATCATCACCCTCCTTATTTTTATTTTATATTTTCTAATTGCTCTAATAATTTGAGTTTTTTATTTCCTGCCTCTGACATCTGGGGGGTTAATAATTCTACTTTATCTGTTAAATAATTTAACTTATTGTAATCAAATTCTGAAGCCGCAACAAGCATTTGAGAGCAATATCCCATTCCTTGACTACCTAAATAAATGATTTCATCATCTAAATCCATAACTTGTCTTTGAATATTATTTTGTCTTTTCAGTTTCCCATTTTCTATTTGTATCTTTTCACAAGTTTCAGAATACTCTATTTTCTTTACTTCTTTTATTACTGGTTTTTCTACAATTTCTACAGGAGTAGGAGAAATAATTATCCCCACTATTAAGAAACTAAAAGCGATTACTATTTCTTTTTTGTTAGATTTTATAAAATTTAATATGTTCATAAATTTTCAATACTTAAAAATTAGCCGACCTTTTTTGTTTTTTAGTCATAATTCCTTACCCTTTAATGGGGTTTAATCTCCTTTGACATTCCCGGTCCAGGACCGGAGACGATAAAAAGGAGTTCAAAAACAGTTTTAAAACAGTTTTAAGCTTTTTAGGTAATTTTGATGCATCTTTATTATCTTTAGCATATCAAATGGATATATCTTTTTCAATAGGCGATTGCTGTTTTTCATTGATTTTTCATTCTTTTAAACATAAAAAGAGTATTTTAAAATTCCTTAACAAAATATAACTTATTAACTTTAATCGCTTTTTTACTAAATTAAAAATAGTATAAAAAAAATCTATTTTTGTCTATTTCTTATGTTTTAATCTATCTTTTTATTTTATGTATTGATATATTAAAAACTATTTTTAAACAGATTTTTTATGATAAAACAATTAAAAATAAAAAAGTTTAGGGTTTGAAAATGCATTATTCTCCTGCCTTCCTTCCCCCAGATTCATAAAAAACATACGAAAAAGATAAAAAATAAGATAATTTTAAGTATTTCTCCAACAACCGAGAACTCGTTAGTTGGATAAAGTGGACCAATCTAATAAAAATTGCTCCCTTTTTAAGCAATTTTAAGTATAAAAACGCTAATCTTGTCATTTTTAATCGGGAGCAAGTGTGAAAATGGTATTTTTTAATAGAGGACCTGTGATGAGTTAATACCTCTCTCCCTTCTCTATCTCTCAGATTCATAAATAAGAGTTTAGAGGTTGACTCTTTCTTTTATTTCAATGATAATAAAATAATAAGCTCTATAAATAAAGAAAATCAGTAATAATTAAAGAGCAAATGTTTTAATTTTTAACTAAAGGAGGTAAATGCGTGAGAAAAATTTTTCATTTAAATAACTTTAAAGATTTAATTTTAAAGTCAGTAGTCCAAATCTGATAGTTCGGGTTTGGATTTTTTATTTCTATGCCAAGACCAAGTAAAAAATTTGGAAGGGGAAGTATTTTTAGAATAAAAACCCGTGAAGATGTCCTAACTGATTGGATGGTTGGTTTTTCAGAGGAAGAGATTTCTAAACAAAGAAAAATAAATGTTCAAGATATTAAGGACATTATTGAATATCAAAAAGCAATAAGTCCTGATGAGTTTAATAAATTAAGAAAATGGAGACAAAAGGAATTCGTTGAAAATGCCTGGAGAATTATTCGTTTAGGGCAAGAGGAAGTTATTAAAGGATTAAAAAAACATAAAGCTAGTCCGCAAGGAGCTTCAAATATTGTAGCCACAATGATGGATAAAATTAAAGCCACAGAAGGAAGGGAAGTGATTGAGAAGCAAACCCTTGAGTTATCTTTGTCTAAAGAGGAAGAAGAGGAATTAAGAAAAGCAAAATTAAGGATTGAACAAAGCAAAAAGGAAGTTAAATTAGCTAATTAAAGAAAGAATAATCATTTCTTTTTAGTTTAGTAATCCCAAATTTTTGAAAGATAATCTCGTGCAAGCACAGGCATATTTATTAACCGAGCAAAACTTTCCATCTCACCTAACCTTACAAAGGTAGGCATTCCAGTAAGGCAGCCAGATGATTTCAGAAACGCACCTCCTCCAGAATTTCCATGTTCTATTTTTGCTGAGGTAGTAAGGTAATGCTTTCCTTCGTATCCGCTAATTATTCCCTCTGTGGCAGTTAAATAATCTCCTCCGATAGAAGGATAACCGAGAACAATCATTTCTTCTCCTACCTTTATTTTATCTTCTTCACAAATAATAGGGACATATTCGGTAATCTCTAAAGAAGCATTAGGAATTATTTCAATATCTCCGTATTCAGGTATTCTAAGTTTTTCTTCTATGCTAAGAAAGTAAAAATCTATCAATTCCATTTCAGAGTCAGATATTATACTAGGATAATAAACTGGGTTAGCAAAATAAAAATCAGTAAGCCCTTTAGTGGGGTTAGGAGAGTATCCTACCGCACAAGGATGCTCAAGCGTCATATCAGCATTCTTGATAATGTGATAATTAGTTAAAATCGCAGTGCTTACTCTATCAGAACTCAATGCTTTACCCTTACCAATTACAACTCCTGAACCAGTCATAATGTCTCCAGAATAATCAAAACAACCTATTGCGACTATCAATTCACTTAATCCTTCTACAAGTTCTGAAGTTTTATAAATTCCTTGAGGTTGTTGTTGTAATTGTTCTTTAAGTGCTTGAGTTTGTCTTTCCAATTCTTCTTTTTCTTTCTTCATCTTTTCTTGAGCTTCTTGTTGTTTTTTCTCTAATTCCTCAACTTTCTGTTCTAATTCCTCAACTCTTGAATTTGTTGGTGGAGGAGAATAAACCACTTCTTTTTCTTCTTCCACAATCTTTTCAGATGCTAAATATCTTGTTGCTACATAACCTTGTTGTTCATCTACTTCTACTAAAGTCCATTTTCCTCCTTCTTCAACTATTATAACTGGAGTTCCTTTATCAAGGACACGAAGGACTTTATTGATATTATCAACTGAGCGAAAATTAAGACTGACCGCTGTATATTTTATAACTTGTTGTTGCTCTTGTTGACTTCCAGGATATTCTTCAGGAGTTTTTGATGGAGAGAAAATCAAAAACAATAAAAATAAAAAACAAAAAATTACCAATATTTGTAATCCAGAAATCCCTTTCTCATTAGATTGTTGCTTATGCATAATTATTATTAACTACTTCGTTTGTTATTTTTTTATAACTTCACTTATAACTTTCTTTTAAAAGCTGTTGAAAGCCCTTTATTCCTCCTGCTCTTTTTACAATATCTATACATTCATTTACTGAATTAAAAAACTTAATTCTGTCTCTTCCTTGTATAATATACGCTTTTGTGCAAAAATCTCTAATCTCTTGATTTTTTTGATGTTGATAATCAATCATATCTATTACCAAAATTACTATAATAAAAGAAATAACTAATAGGATTGTTCTCTTTTTCTTCTCTTGGAATATTTGTTTCCATTTATATTTACAAATTCGGTCAAAAGAGAACATAAAAAGTAATCCCAAAATAGCACTCAATAAAAAACCGATTGCCCATCCTAGTCCAAATAAAATCAAAAGAGTAATGCCGTATTTTATAGTATCTCTTATTATTCTCTTTATAGAAACTTTGGGAGATAAAAATTCTTTAATTCCTATTTTTAATTCTTCTAACATAATTTTTTATTGATGTCTTATTCGCTGGTTGAAAATACAAAGCTCCCCGCCAGCGATAGCTTTCGCTACCTATACCCCTTTCGGGATATAACCCGTCTAAGGTGCTCTGACGAGGAGCTTGATACCTTAGACGGGTTTTTATGCCATATCCTAAAACAAGGACTTAGGCAATTTGAATATTTAATTGTTCTAACTTAATAATAGCCCCACTGGAAAAGAAAGTAAATATTAAATTTTATATTTTAATTCTCTATTCCTATTTCCATCGGTAAATAACGGGGTTTCTACAATATAATCCTTTTCTTGTTTTTGTATTTTAGTTGAACTTTTAGAAGAGATGATTTTTTGGACCTTATCCCATAATTCTTTACTAATAATTGCTGGATGAGAATTTTCTCTTATAATCAAATTCTCTTCATTTATTTTTCTTTTTCCGGTCCTATTCCAAGAATAAGCCCCTCTATAAACGGGATGAGTTAGAATTCTTTTTATCTGAACATCGGACCACTTTCTTCCTTTTGGAGACAATTTTCCTTTTTCACTTAATTCCTTCGCTAATTTACAAAAGGATTTTAATTTAAGAAATCTTTGATAAATATATTTTATAATTTCGGATTTTTCTCCATCAATTACATATTTATTTTTCTCATTAAGTAAATAACCAAAAGGAGGCATTCCCCCGTTAAATTCTCCATTAGTTGCTTTATTGTATAAAGCGTTATGAGTTTTTTCTGCAATATCATCACGATAATATTGTGAGACAACTCCCTTTATGCCGAAAGTAAGATTTCCAGAAGCAGTTGAAGTGTCAATCTTTCCATCGGAAACAGAATAGAGTTCTATCTTCTTTTTGTCAAAAAAATCCTTTAGGAAATCTAGGTCCTTACGGCTCCTACTCAACCTATCTAAATTCCAAACTAAAACTATATCAATGGATAAGCGTTGCGTCTCAATGTCTTTTATCAACTCTTTTAATGCTGGTCTTTTACTAATACTACCTCCTGAAATTCCTCCATCTTCATAAACCTTAACTAATCTTCCATTGTCTTGGTTTTTGATATACCTAATACAGGAATTAAACATTGCCTCTAATGAAATCCCTTCCTTTGCTTGCTCTTTAGTGGAAACTCTTTGATAGACAATATAATTTTTCATCTTTATTTTCATACAAAAAAGGAGTTAGAAAGAGAAGCTATTTGTTAGGAATAGCGGTTTCTAACTCCTTTATAATTATACCAAACTAAAAAACTTCTCTAAACCTCTATTCCTAACATCTTCATTCTATGGCTCCTAAAAGATTTGTCAATAGACAACTATTTTGCCATACGACTAATTTGACATTTATCAAGAAAACTTTATTATAAGATAATGGATAAAGTAAATCACTTTTTTACTGTAAAAGAGGTATCTGAAAAGTTAAGAGTTAGTGAGCGGACTATTTATCGCTTAATAGAATCGGGTAAGCTAAAAGCAGTAAAGATAAGCCGTAAAGCCTATCGTATTTCAGAGAAAGGTTTGATTGATTTTTTGAAAAAATGTAGAACCTAAAAAAGGGGAGGGCTTGACATATCTTTATTATTTGCTAAACTAAAATTGAGTTCGTTATAAAAAAAATACATTTTTTTAAAGGTCTTTTGTAAAAGGTCGCAAAAGACCTTAGTCCGATGTAAGTTTCTACAAAGGGCTAAAGAATAAAAAACACATAAATAAATAGGAAGCGTTAGTATTTCTGTTTAGATTTTTTGTTTTTTATTTTTTAGCCCTTTTTTCTTTAGAAATTAAAGAAAAATGGGAGTAAAAATACTTCCATTTTTTATTTTCCAACGCTGGCACAATTTCCACCATAAGTCCCAAGTCCGTTATCCGCTGGGCGGGTGCCAAAAAATGGTGGAGCCTGCCAAGCGAATAGCGGATTTTTGATTAAAAGAAGTATGTATCAAAAGAAAGATGAAAATCTTAAAATTTATCTTAATTTCAATCCAACACACGATGGGGAGTTTCACTTATTTAAAGCTTTTGAGACTTTAATTTCCTCAAAAGAAATTTTAGAGTATTTTGAGAAATTAAAACCAAAGGAGATTAAAAAAAATGGAAAATCAAACAAATAAAATTGAAGGATTTGAAGGTATGTTTCTTCACCCTTCATTAGATATTAAAAACGATATTTTGATTCTGGGATTTCGGTTTATCTCAAAAAATAAGGAAGAAGAAAACTTTTTTTTAATTGTGAAAGAGGGTGAAATACCAGAGATTTTCAGAGATGATACTATTAAATATCAAGGAGAAGAATACTACATAGAAAAACGGGGAAGAAAACTTGCACATATAGAGGAAAGGTGGGGGATAAATGAAGTGAATGAATTTATAAAATCCTGCCAAACAAGAGGAATAATTACATTAAAAAAAGCAAGGGAAGTATTTGATGGAATTAAAGAACTGTTAAAAAAATATACCGAATTAAAAAATGAAGATGATTATCTGTTAATTACAGCGTGGATTCTGGGCACATATTTTTTTCCAATTTTTTCTGCTTATCCCTTTTTATTTGTTAAAGGTCCTAAGGGTTCAGGAAAAAGCCAGTTGTTAAGTTTTCTAAAACAGGTTTGTTTTAATGCTATAAAAGCTAGACCCAGTTTGGCATCTTTAGGTGATACTGCGGATTCACTACGGGCAACCTACATAATGGACCAAGCGGAATCACTTAAAAGAAAAGAAAGTGAAGAACTCCTAGATATTTTTACTGACTCATATAAAAAAAGCGGGGGCAAAAGAAGAATTATAAATTTTGACAAAAATAAGGGAAGAGAAATTTTAGAATTTGAGACCTACAGTCCTAAAGCTTTCGCTTCGGTAGGAGAATTGCCTGAAGATTTAATTGATAGATGTATTGTAATTCCTTTATTTAAAAGCGGAAAAAATTTTGACGAACCAGGTGAAGAAAGCGAAAAATGGAAAGAAAAAAGAGGGAAAATTTATCAAATCCAAATTGATAACTTTCATTTAGTTAAGCTCTTTTATGAGCAAGGTAAAAGAGAATACAAAGAAAAAAAGACTATGGTAGGCAGGGAGCTGGAATTATGGTTGCCTCTTCAGGTTGTTTTAAAGATTTGTGGCAAAGAAAATGAAATTAGAAATGTCAAAAAAAGATTTAAAGCACTTTATGGATTTTCAGAATGGGAGCCATCTGAATTTGAAGAAAGTGTAATAAGATGTATCTTAAACCAATTTAACGAAAAAATGGAAATAATTCTGTCTCCAAAATGTATTAGTCAAAGAATGCCCGATGGATTATTTTTAGTCAAAGATAATTCTCGCCAGAGAGCATCAAAAATTGGTCGGGTAATCAAAAAACTAAATCTTTCTGCTGAGAAAAAACCAAGAGGCAAAGATGGTGTTCGTTATTTATTTAAAAAACAGGAGGTAGTAAAAATAAATAATATCTACTTCAAAACTCCAGAATCTCCTACACTTCCTACACTAACACCTGAAAATCAACAAAATACCGAACAAAATCCTATCAAATAGGAGTGTAAGTCGTCAGTGTAAGAGTTTGATGGTGTAAGACCATACTTACACCCCTAAACCCTTACATTGAAGACTTACACCGCTTATTTGAACTCAAAAAATAGTAAAGTGTAGGAGGTGTAAGAAAAACGCTTATTTTAGATAAGCACCTTGACATTGTTTTATAATTGATTATTCTAAAATTAAAGCTGTTGGGTATTTATTTTATGACCCCGCACAGCCCAACAGCTTAGCGGGGTCTTAAATTAGAAAAACTATGAAAAAAGTAGCATTATATTGTCGTGTTTCTACCGAGAAACAGGAAGAACAAAAGACAATTAAATCGCAAATAGCAGAATTAAGAGAAATCTGCAAGAATTTTGAAATTGTTGAGGAATATTTAGATAACGGCTACTCTGGAGAGAGTTTAGATAGACCATCTTTAGATTGTTTAAGGAGAGATGTTAAAAAGGGTTTATTTGAAGCCGTATATGTTCATTCGGTGGACCGGTTATCCAGAAACCTTTATCAGCAGGGGATTATAGTTGAAGAGTTTAAAAAAGCAAACATAGAAATCTTTATAGGTGATAAACCAATCTCTGACACTCCAGAAGGAAGATTTATGTTTAATGTGCTTGGTGCCACAGCAGAATACGAAAAAGAAAGGATTTTAGAAAGGACCAGAAGGGGGAGAATTTTTAAGGCGAAACAAAAAGGAATCGTAGGAAGCACTCCTCCATTTGGCTATGATTATATTAAAAAAACTCCAGAAAAAGAGGGTTATTATAAAATTAACAAGAAAGAAGCAGAAATTGTAATTTTAATGTTTGACTTTTATATTAAATTTCAGAGTTTGAGCAGGGTTGTTAAAGAATTAACATTGAAGGGTATTAAACCTAGAAAAGGAGGAATAAAATGGAACAATAGTGTAGTAGGAAGGATTTTAAGAAATGAGTCTTGTGTTGGAACAGGTTATTATTGTAAAAATTATAGCGTGGAAACTGAAAATGGAAAAAAATATAAAAGAACAATAAAAACTGGAAGGAGAAAAAGAGATAGGAGCGAATGGATTCCTATTAAATTTCCTGTTATAATATCTAAAGAGAAATTTAGATTTGTTCAGAAACTATTATCAAAAAATTATAAGCCGTATGCTGACAGAAAACATTTCTATTTACTAAGTGGACTTATAAAATGTAAATTGTGTGGGTCAAGTTTTACAGGCGAGACTGTCAGAAGTCATCAGTATTACAGATGCAACAATCGTCATAAAAAATTCCCCTTTCCTAAAGATTGTAATGCAAAGATGGTAAGGGTTAATCAGTTAGATAATAGCGTATGGACTGCTGTCAGCAACGCAGTAAAAAATCCTAAAATACTTATTAGTGGTATTTCACTTTTAACTAAAAAAGTTATTGAAAATCAAAAGTTATTAGAAAAAGAGGAAAAAGATTGGTCCAGAGAAAAAGAAAAAATAGATTATAAAAAAGATAAACTATTAGAACTTTATACAGAGGGGAATATACCTAAAGAATTATTTCTAAAGAAAATCAGTGAACTTACTCAGATAGAAAAGGAACTGGAAGATAAAATAAAAGAGAATGAAAGTAAATTAACACAAGCAGTTAGCAAACCTATGTTTATTGAGGCTGTCAAACATTTTTCTCGTTTAGTTATGCAACGGTTAGAATCTATAACTCCTGAACAAAAACAACAATTTCTAAATTGTATCCTTGACAAAATAATACTTGATTCACGCAAGGGTGAAGCGTGGATAACTGGATATGTCCCAGTAGATAATCAACGATTAGTGCAGATGTTTCCTATTGAAGATGGGGTATTATCGCCTCCCTTAATATCGTCGGCCTGCCTGACAAAGCGGTTGAAGAGTCAAAAGAAAGAGTTGGTTCAGCAATAAACAGTTCTAAATTTAAATCTCCTTTTAGCCAGCCCATTCGGGTTTTAGTAAATTTAGCTCCGGCTGATTTAAAAAAAGAAGGTTCTTTATACGACCTGCCTATTGCTTTAGCTTTTTTATCTGCCTCTGAGCAAGTAAGATTTGATGCTCGGAATAAAATTTTTGTTGGAGAATTAGCTTTAGACGGGAAGCTAAGACCAATAAAAGGAACTCTTTCCTTGGTATTGGCAGCTAAGAAAAACGGATTAAAAGAAATAATCCTGCCAAAAGCTAATGCTTCAGAGGCAGGTTTAATAAACTTAATTAAAGAAGATGATGCCTCTGATGCCAAGCCAGAAGCAATAAAAATAATCGGAGTAGAAACCTTAAAAGAAGTCATTGATTACTTGGAAGGAAAGAAAATGATTTCTTCTTTTCAAACAGACAAGGAAAAATTTTTGGAGGAACAGAACTATTCTGTTGACCTTGCCTGGATTAAAGGGCAGGGATACGCTAAAAGGGCATTGGAAATTGCTGCTGCTGGCAGCCATCATCTTTTGATGTTGGGACCGCCTGGCGCTGGAAAAACACTTTTAGCCAAAGCCATTCCTTCTATCCTGCCCCCTCTTTCTTTTGAAGAATCCCTGGAAGTCACTAAAATTTACAGCATCAGCGGACTTCTGCCTTTGGGAACGGCTTTAATTAAATTAAGGCCTTTTCGCTCGCCTCATCATGCTTCATCTGAACCAGCCCTGATTGGCGGAGGCAATCCTCCCAGACCCGGAGAAATCACTTTAGCTCACAGAGGCATTTTATTTTTAGATGAATTTCCAGAATTTCACAGAGATGTTTTAGAATCTTTACGCCAGCCGATTGAAGAAGGGGAAATTACCATTCTCCGGGCGAAAAACCGCTTAACCTTGCCAGCCCGCTTTACCTTAGTTGCTGCTTCTAACCCTTGCCCCTGCGGTTATTATGGAGACCCGGAAAGACAATGTACCTGTACCCCTTCTCAAATTAGTAAATATAGAAGAAAACTATCCGGACCTTTAATGGACAGAATTGACCTTTTTATTGAAGTTCCTCAACTGAAATATGAGAGGCTAGTGGCTGAAGATGAAAAAAATTCCAGTTCTGAAATAAGAGAAAAAGTGATCAAAGCCCGTCAAATTCAACGAGCCCGCCTAAGTTTTGCAAAGCAAAATTTGAGCGGGCGAGAACGGTTCTCGTTGAGTTTGACTAATTCTGAAATGTCAATTCCTGAAATTAAGAAATTCTGCCAAATTGACTTGAAATCCCAGGCATTATTGAAAAAATATGTTGATTCCGGCAAACTTTCTGCCCGCGGATTTCATCGCACTCTCAAAGTCAGCCGAACTATTGCTGATTTAGACCAGTCAGAAAGTATCTCTTTTGACCATCTTTCCGAAGCTCTGATGTATAGAATAAAAGAAAACTGAACCAAAGTTCAGCTATCAATTATTAATGATTAATAATCAGTTATTAGTGATTAATGATCAATGATTAGTGATTAGTTACTTCCAGCTAATTTCAGAACCAAGCAGATACTTGGCTAAAGGGTTTTTCGCTCCTCTGACGTCAAAATGCAAATGACAGCCAGTGGCTAATCCAGTTCTTCCCATATATCCAATAACCTTGCCTTGAGATACTTTTTCGTTTTGCTTGACTAAAATTTTTGATAAATGGCCATAAAGAGTTACTACGCCATTAGGATGTAAAATTCTCACATAATTGCCGGCTGGCCAGTTATTATAGCCAATCCTCTGGACGGTTCCTCCAGCAGCCGCTAAAATAGGAGTCCCGCATTTATTAGCCACATCTATAGCGTTATACCAATGAAGACCCTGGGTCACCCAGCCCTGGGTAGGCAAGATAAAATAAGAATCAGTCAAAGGAATATTAGCATAATATGTCTTCTTAGAAGGCATCTTGCCATCACGAATGATTAAAAGGTCGCCAACAAAAATTTCTCTGTCTTCAGAAAGCCTGTTAAGGTCAGCTATTTCGCCTGTTTTTGCTTTATAAGTTTCAGCGATTTCGCTTAAAGTATCACCTGATTTTACAAGATGTAAAACACCGGAAACCGGCAGAATAATCAGTTTTTGGCCCGGCTTAATTTTAGAATTTTTATCTAAATCATTAACCCAAAGAACCGTATTTAAGGATATATTAAACTTCTCGGCAATAGAAGAGAGAGCATCGCCTGATTCTACAACATATTCAATAATATCTTTTCTGTTTTCTGAATCAGATTCTCCAGCCAAAAAACTGCCTAAAACCTGAGGATCAACCGTCATCACAGGACAACTAGCCATTAAGCTATTCTTTTCAATCAGATATAAATTCGGCGATTCTAATCTTGGAGTTTTTCTTGAATCAACAAAAAATCCCTCATTAGAAACCTTATCACTAATTAAGGAAACAGAATTATTAACATCATTTCCAAAATAAAGAAAAACTGCTCCAAATAAAATAATCAGCGATAACATTAAGCCGATTAACTTAAAAAAACTATTATTCATATGTTATTTTCTTATGGTATCAAAGCAAGACATTAAGTCAATACTAGTTTTCCACAGCTTATGAATCTGGCATCAAAAAAAACAATCAAAGAAATCTTAAAAAAGTATAATATTAGACCATCAAAAAAATTTGGCCAGAATTTTTTGATTGACAAATCAGTAGTTAGAAAAGTTATCAAATCAGCTGATTTAAAACCTTTTGATACTATTTTGGAAATCGGACCAGGCATTGGCACTTTAACTCAAGAAATAGCAAGAAAAGCAAAAAGAGTTATTGCTTGCGAAAAAGACATAAAAATGTGCGAGATTCTAAAAGAAACCTTAAAGGATTTTCAAAATATTGAAATCGTCCAAGAAGACATTTTGAAATACAAAATACGAGATATAAGATACAAGATACTTAGTAATTTGCCTTTTTATTTAACTGCGCCAGTCATCAGAAAATTTCTTGAGGCTGTTGATGAAGCTGGCGATGTCAAACATCGCCAGATGAGACCTTGCCAGATGATTCTCATAGTTCAGAAAGAAATGGCTCAAAGAATTTGCCCGCCTCGCCGAGCCCGCTCGGCGGGCGAGGCGGGCGCTAAGCCACCAAAAATGAGTATTTTAGCTGTTTCGGTTCAATTTTACGCTCAAGCAAAGATTATTGACTACATTTCTAAAAAATCATTTTGGCCAGAACCAAAGGTTGACTCCGCAATTATAAAAATAACTCCTCAACCTCAAAAACTAACAACGAGACCCGGACTCGTTGATTTGTTCTTCAAGATTGTAAAGGCTGGATTTTCTCATCCCAGAAAACAGATTTTGAATAATTTTTCAGGAGCTTGTCCTGAGTTTGTCAAAGAACTGAAATTAGACAAGGAAAAAATTAAAAAATGGCTGATTCAAAATAATATTCAACCATCTCAGCGAGCTGAAACCCTGACCATCCAGGACTGGCTCAATTTGACAAAAACCTTTAAAGGGGACTAACATTGAGCTTTAGACCTTTACTAGACGATATTCGCTGTTTGTTTTAGTATGGGGGTTGACAAGGCCTCTTGAAATCGCTATTCTAAAATTAGAGGTTATGAGTGATGGTCATTTAAAAATAAATAATGTAATGAATGACCGGAAATGAATTTGAAAGAAATATGTAAAGAAAAAGGAGGTGATAGAAATGAGAAGAATGAAAAAAATAGTTGGCTTGACTATATTGGCTACGTTAATGATAGCGATATTAATTTCGATGACTACTTCAGTTACAGCAAAGGACTGGACCGAAATGGACGAAGATGAGTTAGATGAATTCACAAAAAGTTTAGGAATCCCCAGCGGACCTCCGGCCGGTTATAAAGATCCCTTAACGCCGAATTACGGAATAGCAATGATACTTGGAGCAGCAATAACAGCAATTGCCATCCTGTTAATACTAATAAAACTGGACATACTGCAAATAAAGGCATTACTGAAGAAAAAAGCATAGAAAAATATGCAAAAAAAAATTAGGAGAGGATTTTTCACCTCTCTGTTTTTTTTATCCACAACTCTATCCCTATCCATATACTTTATTTTTATGCTATAATTGTAAGGAAGAGAGGAATGCAAAAATTTAATTCAAGATTATATAATTATACCTTAACGAATCAAGGTTCTTGAGGAGCGAAGCGACGAAAGGTTCTTATTTTTGTATTCCAACCAAATGAAACAATTACAAGGTTCTGCCGAGTATTAACGAGGCAGGTTCTTACAATAACTTAATGTTTCAAAAACTTAAAAAATTCTCTCATTTTTTTTCTAAAAAAACAATTGTCTTGTTATTTCTTATTATTTTTGGTTTAGGATTGTTCTTGCCCACTGTTCCAGCTCAAGCTGGTTTTTGGTCTACCTACATAGATAATTTTTTTCAAATTTTTACTAACCCTCTCGGCTCACCTGAACAGCATGGCTTAACCGGCATAGCAACGGACTTCTTTAGCGGCGGTTTATCTCTTATAATATCAGCTTTGTTGACCGCCACCACACCTTTTTTAGTTCTCTCCTATGCCCTATTAAACTGGGTAACCAGTACTGGTTTTATAAACATATCTTTCACTGGTCCTGACAATCTTATCGTACAGGAAGGTTGGGGAATAGTCCGAGATTTTACTAATATGTTTATTGTTCTCGGATTTGTGATTGTCGCCCTGGCTACTATATTACGGATAAAAGAATATCAGGCGCAAAAACTTTTGCCTCTTTTAATCGGCATTGCCCTTTTAATCAATTTCACCCCGGTAATCTGCGGTTTTTTTATTGATATTTCCAATGTAGCAATGAATCACTTTTTAACAGCCGGGACATTAGACAGAAGTTTTATTGAAACAATGACTTATCAAATCGGTTCTTTGTTTAACGAAAATCTTGATCCAGGAGAAAGACTCGGAGCAGGCATAGTATTGGTGGTTTTTAATCTGGTTGCAACAATCATCTTTCTCCTTTTTGCTCTTTTATTTGCAGTAAGGTATGTTGCTCTTTGGATTTTAATTATTTTGTCTCCCTTGGCATTTTTCTGTTATATCTTACCGGCGTTAAAAGGCGTTTGGGATATGTGGTGGAAACAATTCTTTCAATGGTGCATTATTGGAATTCCCGCTGCTTTCTTTATCTATTTATCAAATATGCTGATAGGAGAAATGAGTAAAGGAAACCTTACCAGTGACCCTACTGGGGGACTTAGCGGATTTGCTGTGTTGTTCCAATATACCGTACCACTTCTTTTTCTTATTGTCGGCTTCTTTGCCTCATTACAAACCGGAGCAATGGGCGCAGATAAGATTATTGGCTTCGCGAAAACCGGAGGCACACAAGCAGGAAGATGGGCAGGAAGAAAAGCAGGAACTTTTGCAAAAGAAAGAGTTCCGGCAAAGGTTTTAAGAGGAGCAGAAAGATTATCAGCATATAGTCCTAAAAGCAAATGGGGTAAGAGAGCATACGCGGTACCTGGATGGGCAATAAGAAAAGGAGCAGGCGCTGTTGCCACTGTTACTGAGTCAGAGAAAAAAGATATATCTGGGGCACGAGAAAAAGCTTCAGGAAGAATTGCTTCAACCAATCTTAATGTTATAAGAGATCCTTTAGCTAGCAAAGCAAACCGCATCGGAACATTACAGACTGCTATAGAAAAAGGACAAATTAGAGAAATGAAAAAATTAGGTTTAGAAAAGGAAGAATTAGAATCACTGGTAATAAAAATTGGAAAACAAGCATTAAAGATTGATCCCAAGGAATTTTCCAAAATTCGTGATGCCTACCCATATTTAGCTAAAAAAATAGGAGAGGGATTTGATGAAAATGTTAAAGAAAGAGCGGGTTTAATGCTTGATAAAGAAGCCATAACGACCGCAGGATTTAAAACACCAACTGAAGCAATAATAGCTGGGTTAAGTGCCAAAGACATAGAGCTTATGGATAAATCTACTATCCATGATAAAGATGCACAAATGGCAATGCATAAATTCTGGGCAGGAAGCCAAATCTCAGCAGCGGGCAAAAATTTTGGAAGAGAATTTATTGATGAATTTCAGGCATTTGCTGAAGAGCATGGAAGAGATCACTATCTTAAGCCGGAGAGTTTCAATCCCAATGTTCCTAATTATCTCAACAGCTCAGGGGCTCAATCTCTTGGATTTTCATCAATCGGAAATAGAATAAAAGCTGAAGAAAGTGCGCCTGCCCGAGCAGAAGCAAAAAATTATAGAACACAAACACTTCTACGAGAAGTAAATAGAGAAGATATTTTAGAAAAAGATAGAAAAGAATTGTTTTTAGAAGAAAGAGAAATCAAACCAAAGAAAGAAAAAAAAGAAATAGGAGGAAGAGCAGGAGTAAAAAAACCAAAAGAGCCAAAAGTAGGAGGAAGAAAATTCTAACAAGAATAAAAAAAACGGGAAGCTAAAAATTATAACTCCCCCAATGAATTTGTTTATTTTTTTTCTTTCACTAGTTTCTCAACCATCTCTTTCAGTTCTCTGAATTCTTTCTGACTTATTGTATCTGCTGATTTTCCAAAAATTCCTTTTAGAGCTTCTGGAAGTCCTGGAACTGCCTGAACAGTCAAACTGGCGGCTAAGGGGCTTTTCTCCACTGCTTCCAATGTTCGGACTAATCTCCCTAAATCCTCGAATTGCTGAATCTTACCATAGACGGTATTTAATCTTTCTGCCTCTGCCTCAGCTTCTATGACAATTCTTTTTTTCTCTTGTTCGGCTGTATATTTTCTAAGAGTTACGTCTCTGTATTCCTTGGGCGGATTTATCTCTTTCACTTCGATTTTTCTGACATCCACTCCATAACGAGCAATAAATTCGTTCTCCAATAATCCTGCGTCCTTTAACTTCCCGTACATCTCTTCTCCTATCCGATCAGGCTGTTTGATTAGATTCTCGTAGGTATCATGAGTGACAGCATCTCTAACCCAAGGTTTTATTCTGTTTATCACTATTTCTAACCAGTTCTGGACATTGAATAACGCCTTGTAAGGATTGATAATTCTAATAGTTAGAATTATCTCTACTTCTAATGGCAATAATTCTTTATCCTCTGCTTGTTCTACTTTTGCCCAATACACATCGTCTTTTAAGAGAATATAGTCCAGTGTTTCTTTTGGATGATGGATAATTTCACCGTTTTCTTTTACCCCTGTCCATTCAAAATCATAGGCATACATATCTTTGAAGGGCCAAAATCCGTAATACCTGAAACCACCGAGAGGATGCCCTTTTTCTTCTCCTTTAATAATATCCCACTTATCTTGAATTATCTTTCCTTTCCCGTCTTTCTTAATTTCTTCGCTGAGAGTATATCCTTCCCACTGAATCAATGCTTTCTCGAATTTATCTCCTCGGACAACAATTTTTGCTGTTCCTTCTTTTACAAAAGTAAACCATCGGTTCTGACTGGGCTTAGCCAAAAAGAAATAGGCAAACAACAAACCTGCTATTACTGTAATGGGTATTCCTATAATGACCAATACCCACCATTTTACTATTTCTACTGTTCCCCATAGCAACCAGAGAGCTATTATCAATACAAGCCCTAAAGCGATTCTTTTTTTCCATCCCATTTTTTCTTTTTCACCTCCTATTTTTTTTACTTTCTATCAGCACTTTCATCGCATAGCCTTTATCATATATTCTATTGTAGAGTGCTGCCATAATTATAGCATCTATACCAAATTTGTCAAATCTTCTGCGTATACGCGTCCAAAATCCTAACGAAAAGCTCGGGGGAGGCCCGGCCTCCCCCGGCTTGTTCTTTAAATGTTTTTTTATGGTTTGAATTTCACGGCGCCTTTTATAAATTTCTACCGCGTTAGCATTATTAAATTCATAGATAGAAAAAATAGCTCGATAATAATCGTCTGCGTTCCTAAAGATTAAATTATCATCGATTCCCCTGATGATAATGTGATATATTTCTCTATTGACGAATTGTTGATGACGATAAGGCATAAAGAGAAAATTTGGACGAGGACGGGCATAGTCTTGCTTTCGCTAATTTTATTATAAGCAATCTTTCGCAAAGGACAAATACATAATTTTAAAGATAATTTTTTGTTTTGTGTTGGATGTTGACACCTGTTGTTTTTTTTATTTTTTATTTGTGATAAAATAGAAGTGTGGTAAAATGAAAAATGTGATAAAATTAAGTTGATAAAATTCTATGCCAGAGGAATACACTAAAAAACAAATTTGGAAAATATATGAAAAACTTCCAGAAGAATTAAAGGAAGCAGTTTTTGCTGAGAAAACGGCTAATGATATTTATAGTATCTGCTCAAGAAATAATATTGAAGAAACAAAAATTCCTGAAGTTGCCCGCTTAACGGGCAATGTCTTGTTGGGGATTTTGCCTCCAGAAGAATTCAGAAATACTTTGGAAAAAGAGCTGAATTTTAAAAAAGATATAGTGGAAAAAATTGGTTTCCAAATTGAGAGAATGATTTTCTTCCCGGTTAAAAAAGAACTGAATGAAATTTATACAATGAAAACTACCCCTGAAACTTCCATTAAAGAAAAAGAAAAAATAAATAAAAAGGATGTTTATCGTGAACTCGTAGAATAATTATGCAGTTTACTGTTCCAAAATTTATTGATCGTGAGGCAAAAATTGTAGGACCGTTTACCTTCAAACAGTTTTTAATAATCGGCATAGCCGGAGGTATTGTTTTTCTTCTTTATTTTGTTCTTCCTCAAGCTCAACTGATTATTGTTACTGTTTTCTTAATAGGTGGCGCTTTAGTTTTAATTTTTGTAAAAATTCAAGGACGCTCTATTTTGGTTTTATTAAAAGATTTTTTTATGTTTTCTTCTTCCCCTAAATTATATATTTGGGAGAGAAAAGACATTCCGCCAAAATTTTTAAAATTAAAAAAAGAAAAGAAATCAAAATTAGGAGAAGAAAAAGAAAAAGCTTCTGCTATTGTTGTTACCGGCGGCAAACTTAGGGAAGTGTCTACTCAACTCGAAACCAAAACAAAGTAACTCACCACTAATAATCTCACGAATTAGAACAAAATGAAGCAATCACTAATTATCACGAATAATCTTTATTGAATGACAGATTTAATACATAAAGATTTAAGTTATAAAATTATTGGGATAATTTTCAGAGTATATAATAGATTAGGATATGGATATCAAGAAAGATATTATCAAAGAGCGATATCTTTAGAGTTTAACAAAGCAAAAATAAAACATATTAAAGAAAAAGAAATAAAATTACAATATGAAAATGAAAGTATAGGAAAGTGTTTTCTTGATTTTATAGTAGAAAATAAAATAGTTTTAGAACTGAAAGTGGCAAATTCTTTTCGTACCCAAGATATAAAACAAATTTTAAGCTATTTAAAAGCAAGCGGACTAAAATTAGGAATTTTGATTATTATTACAAAAGACAGTATTAAATATAAACGGATTATAAACATCCGTTAATAATCTCACGAATTAGAATCATTAATTCTCACTAATATTTTATTTGTGAATATTCGTGATTAAAATTCGTAAATATTCGTGGTGAAGTCAAGTACTCAGGATTTCTTACAAATAGACCAAATTAAAAAAGGGATTGTTATCCTAAAAAACAGGTCATTAAGAGGAATAGTAATGGTTTCCTCTTTGAATTTTGCTTTGAAAGCTGACGACGAAAAATCCGCTATTATTTATCAGTTTCAAAATTTCTTAAACTCTCTGGATTTCTCCTGCCAAATTCTTATTCAGTCCAGACGCCTTAATATTACTGGTTATCTTGAAAAATTGAGCAAGATAGAAAAAGAACAAGAAGATGAATTGCTTCAAATTCAAACAGCAGGCTATAGAGAATTCGTAGAAAGCCTGGTCAAAGCCGGCACCATTATGAATAAATCCTTTTTTATGATTGTGCCTTTCACCCTTTTAGAAGCAAAAAATGAAGAAACAAAAAAAATTTTCAAAGCGCCAGAACTTCCCGCTTTAACAGAAGAAAAATTCCAAAGATGCAAAACACAACTTGAACAAAGAATGGAATTTGTAATATTAGGGTTAAGAAGGTGCGGTCTAAAAGCTGTTCCCTTAAATACCTCGGAAATTATTGAACTTTTCTGGGGACTTCATCATCCTGACCAAGCAGAAATTGGTTATTACCCGGAAATACCCTCAGAATTTGAGGAATAAAGTTAGAGTATTGAACAATTATCTCAAAATATGAAACTACCATTCTTCAAAAAAAAAGAAAAAGTGCCTAAACCAGAGGTTATTAATGTTGTAGATATTATCGCTCCTTCTGCAATTGAAATTAACCCCAATTATATCCGCTTAGGCGAAAAATTGGCTAAATCTTTTTTTATTTTCTGTTATCCCAGATATCTCACCACTGGCTGGCTTTCACCTATTATAAATTTAGATACTCCAATGGATATCTCTTTCTTTATCCATCCCATTAAAACAGAGATGATTTTAAATAAATTAAGGAAAAAAGTAACTGAAATTGAAGCAGAAGTTTCCGAAAGAGAAGAAAAAGGATTGATTCGAGACCCGGTTTTAGAAACTGCTTATCGGGACATTGAATCCCTGAGAGACCGTCTTCAAACAGCTCAAGAAAGAATGTTTAAGTTTGGGCTCTATATTACTATTTACGGAGACACTTCAAAAAAATTAAGAGACATTGAAACAGATTTGCGTTCTGTTTTAGAATCCCGTCTTGTTTATATAAAACCATCCCTTTACCGGCAGAAAGAAGGATTTATTTCTTCCTCGCCTTACGGATTAGACCAGATGGGTATCCATACTACTATTAATACTGACCCTCTATCAAGCATCTTTCCTTTCATCTCTTTTGACCTCTCTTCAAACGAAGGGATTCTCTGTGGAATTAATCAGCACAATAGTTCTTTGGTTTTATTTGACCGCTTTAGTTTGGAGAACGCGAACTCGGTTATATTCGCTAAATCGGGCGCGGGAAAGTCGTTTTTCGTGAAGTTGGAGATTCTTCGTTCTTTAATGTTGGGAACCGACTGTATTATTATTGACCCGGAAAACGAATATAAAACCCTCTCTGACAGCGTAGGCGGTTCTTATATTAATGTCTCTTTATCTTCTCCCAACCATATCAATCCTTTTGAACTGCCTATGCCCCGGGAAGACGAAAAACCCGAAGACGTGCTTCGTTCAAACATTATAAATTTAGTAGGATTATTAAGAATTATGCTTGGCGGCTTAAGCTCGGAAGAAGACGCTATTATGGACCGAGCGCTTACTGAAACTTATGCGGCCAAAGACATTACTCCGGAAAGCGATCCTTCTGCCTGGAATCAAAACATTCCTTTGATGGAAGATCTAGAAGCAGTCCTGGACACAATGGAAGGAGCTGAATCCATGGTTAAACGTTTAACAAAATTTACTAAAGGAACATATGCCCAGTTCTTTAATCAACCTTCCAATATTTCAATGAAGAATAAATTTGTGGTTTTTGGAATTAGAGATATGGAAGAAGGACTCAAGCCGATGGCAATGTATGTCATAATGAGGTATATCTGGAATTCAATTCGCGCCGAGCTCAAAAAAAGGATATTAGTAGTAGATGAGGCCTGGTGGATAATGCAATCCGAAGATGGCGCCTCTTTCCTGTTCGGAGTTTGCAAAAGAGCGCGGAAATATTGGTTAGGGGTAACTACTATTACCCAAGACGTATCTGACTTTATGAAATCCGAATACGGCCAGCCGATTATCGCTAATTCATCTTTACAGCTTTTAATGAAACAAAGTCCAGCCACTATTGAAGTAGTTCAAAAAACATTTAATTTAACCGACGAAGAAAAATATATGCTCTTAGAAGCGGCAGTAGGGGAGGGATTGTTTTTCGCCGGCCAAAAACACGTAGCAATCAGCGTTGTTGCTTCTTATGCCGAAGAACAAATCATTACCACTTCTCCTGAAGAAGTCCTGAAAATTAAAAAAGCGAAAAAAGAATTATCTGAATAAAAAACTTTCGTATGTCTTCTTTATCTTTACTAAGTCCGGAAGGAGTTTTAATGCTCTTTTTGGCAGGTATATTGGATTTAATAGGAGTAATTTGTCTAATTTTAGACCTGGTTTTTGGAATTGGTGAAATCCTTTCTTATATCCCTGATGGGATTGGCATTCTCTTTTTTGGTGGCTGGTTGCTTATGCGCTCTCAAGGCGAGAAATCAAAAGAAGAAGCAAAAGAAGAAGTAACTGAAAAAATAGCTGAACATAGGAGAGCAATAGAAAAAAGAAAAAAGATGTTAAAGAAAGGCGTAAAAAAAGGTTCTAAAAGAGGATTAAGATTCGGCTTATCTGCCCTGGGAGAACTAATTCCTTTCTTAGGCGCCCTGCCTTTCTGGACTATTTTTGTTTTTTTGGAATTAAAAAGCGACTAAAAAATGATTAAAAAATACAAAAAGACAATATCGGTTTTATTGGTTTTATCGATTTTTTTGGTCTTATTAGCCCTCTCAATATCTGCCCAAGAACTTACCTATCCTGAAATAGCAGGAGAGGCACCCACTGAAGACACAACCCTGCCTGAATATATAAGATACATCTTTAATTTCTCTATAATTTTGGGAGCGATTTTAGCTGTTGCAGCTTTGCTATTTGGAGGAATCCGCTGGTTTTTCTCCCTTGGTTCTCCATCAGCAATTGGAGAGGCGAAATCCTGGATGTTAGCTGGAATTTTAGGATTAGTCCTTTTGCTTTCTTCTTATTTAATTTTAACTACTATCAATCCTGAACTGGCTATTTTAAAACTTGAAGAATTAGAAGAATTTGAACCAGCAGAACCGCCGGAATATGTCCCCCCAGAGACAGAAACAACATATTACCAAGAAATTCCTATTGGGCTTTTAATTGAAAATATTTTAAATAAAAATTATAACTACGATGAAGAGGCTGAAATGGTTGTTTGTTACGATTATGATGATGAAGGTAATATGATTGACCAAAATGGAGATGGAGATATTACAGAAGAAGATTTATTAAAAGACCATGATCGTTTAAACTGTATAGAATTATTATTAGCAGCTATAGAAATAAAAAGTGAAAAATTAACAGAGTTGTCCGAAGAATTGAAAATTCTATCAGAAAATTTAAAAGAAAAATCTGAAGAATTAAAAGGATATGCTGATGAATGTAATTGCGCTCGCTGTTCTCAGGGGCTTCAAAATACTGGTTGTGGAAGTTGCAGTTGTCCTTGCGGCGACTGCAATCCTTGTAACTGTCAGGGCGATCCCTGTCCAGATAGAGCTCAAATGAATAATTTAAGGAGAAATATTATCCCTCCTATTATTAAAGCTCTGGAAGAAAAGAGAATTGAGATTAATGCCTTTATATACGGAGCAGAGGATGACGATGGATATATATATTATGAACCTAATTCTCATTTAGGCGACCCTGTTGAGGCAACTTATCCCATTCCTGAATGGAACCCAAGCGTAACTCCAACTTTTTTAACTTATGAAGAAGCAATTTTACGGTTTGAATGGTTTAAAGATGATTCAACTCAAGATTTAGTTGATTATCTAAAAGAAGCTGAAGAATTAGCGAAATTCCCTTATGGACAAAGGATAACTTTGGCTCAATTTATGGATAAAAAATCAAGAGAAAAAATAGATAAAATAGAATTTAAGGACTTTAATATCAACAGATACTGCAGAGAATTTAATTGCCTAAACGAAACTGATGGAATATGTACTGAATACGGCCTAAATACAGAAGGAGAATATATAGGTCGGTTATGTAATATCTATAATCTTGATGGTGAACCAGCAACTTTTTATTTCCCTAAAGAAGAATATGAATAAAAATAATATTAATAAAATTATTTTTCTTTTCTTTATTTTCTTGTTTTGCTTATTTATAAGTTTATTCTATAATGAAAATAGAGAGATTTTTGCTTCAGGAGAGTGTGTGGTTGACCCGACTATAGAGATAAGACACGCCGAGTTTCCAAAAGGTAAAATTCCTATTGGTGAAGCTGTTGATGAAGCTGAGTTACTCGCCCAAAAAATAATTGACGAGCAAGAAATTATTTTCTTTCAAATTATCTCAATGAGAGATGAGGCATTATCAATGAGGGAAGAGGCAAGATTAGAAATAAATGAAGCCTGGCGCTTAATTGACCTCACCAGCCCCGGCACCAATAATTCTCAGGATTGTGTAAATAATTGCCCAGACGCCTGTACCTCGGATTGTAGAAAAACCACAGGAGAATGTTGTGAGGAAGAATGCGAGACCAGCGGTGACCCTCCTGAAACAACATGTTGGTGTGTTTTGTGGTGGAAATACTGCAAATGTCAAACCTGCGAAGGTTTTCCCTGCAACTTTGGAAGTATCACCAACGCCTATAATCAAATAGAGAATCATTCTGGAAATATTGAAAGTTATTATAATATTCTCAAAGACAGACCCGCGATAATCTCAAACCCTAAAGATAGAATCTCAGATTTAACCAATGTTCAAAACTTGTTGCCAGACGACCCGAATAGATGGGAAATTCTAAATAAACTCCTTAATTCCAGAGTGAAATTAGAAGAATGCCTTACTGGCTATGGGTCTGTGATTCAAGAGATAAAAACAAAAATGAAGGTCTTGAGCTGTGAAACAGCTTTGGATAAAATATATTTGGGTGAACTTAATATTATAGGATATTTTGAAGATAATATAACTCCTTTCCCGCATTGCTATCCTTATTATGCTTCTGAAACTGCTTTATATAAACAATTTATAGAGGAAAACATCCAGCCAATCTGCGAAACAAACAAAGACAGCTTAGAATGCCAGGAAGCCATCAGAAGTTTTATGAATAATTACTTTTGTTGCGAAGGAGAATAAGAACTAATTGCAACCCTATGGGGAATCGCCTTCGGCGTCAGCAATTTTTAATATGCTCAAAAATCATCAAAAAATTATTTTCATCTTTTTTTTCGCTGCTTTGCTAATTCTGCTTTGCAGTAGTTTCTCTGTTGTTGAAGGGGGCTTAGAAATTGGATATCCTGAAATAGGGGGAGAAGCGCCGACCGAAGAAACCAAACTGCCTGAATACATAAGGTATATTTTTAATTTCTCCGTAATAATTGCTGGTATTTTGGCTTTTGCCGTGATGGTTTTGGGAGGAATTGTTTATTTAGTTTCAGCTGGCGACCCAACCAAAATTAGCGACGCCAAGTCCAGGATGTTCGGAGGAATAGTGGGTTTAGTACTTTTGTTGATGACTTATTTAATTTTAACTACTATTAATCCTGAATTAGTTATTTTAAAAGAAATGGAAGAGCTAAAGCCGGTTAATGGAGTCTACCTATGTGAAACCGAAGATGATTGTTCTATAGATGACCCTAATAAGAAAAAACATTGTACAGCAAAAACTCCAGCTTTTAAAGATTTTGACGTCAGATGGATAAAATTTATTAGTGATACTGATGAATTAATTTCGGTTTTTGTTTATAATGATGAAGAATTTGAAGGAAATATAGAAGAAATTTCAAATACCGGGACTGAGACCGTGGAATCCATTCCTCTTACAAAATCTATTGATTTTCTCTGGAACAGACCTGGTATCTATCTCTACGAAGAAACTGATTTTGACCTTAATCTAAGACCGCCCTTATATCTCTCTGGCAGTACAGTCAATCTCGGCAACGACTGGAACAAAAAAGCACAATCAGTTATTATCAGGCACCCTTCAGAACAAATATGCAAGGGAGCTGTTTTCTTCACTGATCCTGGATATGAAGGAAGATGCGGAGATATTTCTGTCTGCTGGGATCTCTGGCCTGCCACAGACCTTACCACTTCAGTAGATGACATGTCTGTAGGTGACGGGAGCACTTATTTTTCCTCTGTAGGAAATAACGAAATTTCTTCTCTTCATTTATATACTGTTGACACTACTAAGGAATATCCCGGCAATGTTACTTTTTACGATGAAATTGATTGTAAGGAAAATGAGTTAGTAAAAGAGCCCGCTCTTGGAGCGCTTATGGGAGATTTCTCTAATGATCCCCATCCTGAGGGAGGAACCTGGGATAATCGCGTTTTATCTTTCAGAATTAATGGCGAGTATAAAATTATTCTAAGAACCATGGAACTTCCTCCTACTAGTTCGCCATCTAATGCCCAGGATGAGTTAAAATGCCAGGCACATTGGGAAATAGATGAAACTGGTTGTGTCACAACCTTAAAAGGAACCACTGTTTATGATCCAGATCCAAATAATGATAAGGAAAGGCCCAGTTCTTTTCAGATAATACCTAATGAATAGAAAAAATAGGGATAGACCCAATTTTTCATATTATGATATTACAAAAAACCGCCTCTCAGCGGTTTTTTTGGTTGATAATCAGTAATTAGTTATTAATGATTAATGATTAATGATTAATGATTACGGATAATAAGACCTTATCACCACTCTTCTTTCCGGTTCCTGGCCAATACTATCAGAGATAATATCTTCTCGCTCGGCCAATTCCAAATGAATAATCCTTCTTTCATAGGCTGGCATTGGCCCAAGAATCCTTTCCTTTTTAGACAAAGCCACTTCATCAGCTGCTGAACGAGCCATTTCTTTTAGATACTCACTTTTTTTCTTTTTGTAATCATTAATATCAACATTGATATAAAACTGTTCCGCTATTTTTCTTCTTAACATCGCTTTTAATAAATGCTGAATTTCGGCCAAGGTCTGACCTCTTTCGCCAATCAAAATCTGGGGCTCTTCCATTTCTAAATCAATAGAAACCGTTTCCTCGTTAGGCAGGGATTTTACTTTAATCTCTGCTTCAAAACATATCTTTTTGAAAAATTCCTCAGCAGTTTTTTTAATTATCTCTAAATCCTTTTCACTAATCATTTTTTGTTTTCTTTAATGTAAAATATTGCTGGACAATACTAAATAAA
The DNA here is from genome assembly GCA_030612885.1 of Candidatus Nealsoniibacteriota bacterium. GTDB lineage: Bacteria > Patescibacteriota > Minisyncoccia > Minisyncoccales > JAGMDC01 > JAGLYZ01. The sequence goes on along the minus strand of JAUWMZ010000001.1, from coordinate 105,297 downwards.
GTAAAGACAAGCAAATACAAAGCGACTACCGAAGCTAACCGCCAAAGAATTAGAACAATAAATACTGGGAAGAAGTAAAGCATTTGTTTTTGCATCATACTTGAAAACTGTCCCATTGTATCCTGCTGCTTTGATTTAGAAAAAAGGCCTTTTTGTTTAGGGGTTATCATTTTTGTCTGGAAAAACTGTAAAATACCAACTAAAATGGCCAATGGCCAAAACGGTTCTGTAAGTTCTATGATCCCTAAAAACGAAGTACTAATGTCATTGGCAAAATGAATAAAAGGATACAAGGACTGAAGCTGGTCAGGACCCAGACCCGCTTCTTTAAATGATAAAAACACTTGATAAAGGGCAATAATAATTGGAAGCTGAATTAATAAAGGCAGGCAACCGGAGAGGGGATTGATTTTTTCTTTTTTATAAAGCTCCATCATTGCCCTGCCTTGTTTTTCCTTGTCGTGTTTAAACTTCTCCTGAATTTCTTTCATTTTCGGCTGAAGTTCAGAAAGAGCTTTTTGGGTTTTAATGCCCTTTGTGCCCAAGGGATACATTACCAATCTTATTAAAACAGTTAAAACAATTACGGCAATGCCGAAATCGCGGCCCGGAATATATTGATATAATAAAATTAAACCATTAAACAATGGCTGATAAAGAACAATATGAAAAAATGAAATAAATAATTCAAACATTTTTTACGGTAGGTCTATTCCTCCTTCATTAAAAGGATGGCATCTTAAAATTCTTTTCATTCCAAAAAACAACCCTTTAAGTATACCATATTTTTGAATAGCTAAACAACAATACTCTGAACAGCTTGGATAAAACCGGCAATGCTTTCCAAGAGCAGGAGAGATGAACTTCTGATAAAACCTAACTATTTTTAAAATTAAACTTTTAATCATATTAATTCTGCTTTTTTGAAAATCTTATCCACTTTTTCTTCCAAATCCTTGAACTCTTGTTTTTCTATACCCGGAAGGGTTATTAATATTATATCTACGCCTTTCTCTACCTTGTCTATTTTCCTTTTCAATATTTCCCTTAAACGCCTTTTGACTTTATTGCGAATTATAGCTTTATTGGAAACTTTTTTGCCTACTACAATACCAAATCTGCTAAACTTTAAATCATTATTTCTAGCCTTCAAAAATAAAAAATCCTCCTTATATCCCTTCCCTTCTTTAAATGCTATGTCAAAATCTCTCTTGTTTTTAAGACGATTTTCTTTATGCAACATAATTATACCGTTAGTTTCTTTCTTCCTTTTCTTCTCCTCTGCGCTAAAACTCTTCTTCCTCCTTTTGTTCTTTTTCTAATTAAAAACCCATGGGTTTTTTTTCTTTTTCTTTTTTTAGGTTGATAAGTAATGCTCATATTAATATTTTAATATTTCAATATTTTAACATTATCATATTTTAATAAAAAAAACAATGTATTTATTATTGATCATTGATTATTAATTATCAAACTATTGCACATTTTTTCCCCAGTTTATCAACAGATATTAAACATTGTTTTGTTTTTACATTCATTTTATTTTTCTTTGACAATGTGATATGATGAAACCACTAATAAAACACTAATTTTAATCACTAATTCTCACGAATAAGACAATCACAAATAAACTATTAGTGAATATTAGTGATTCTAATTCGTGGTATCATTAGTGGTGATATGACCAAGGAAGAACTCTGGCAAGCAATACTTGCCCAAATTCAATTCAATACCTCTCCGGCCAATTTTGCGACCTGGTTTAAAAACACTAAAATCCTTTTAAAACAAGAAGGAAAAATCGTGATTTCAGTCCCTAATCATTTCTCTAAAGAATGGTTAGAAAATAAATACAATAAAACCATTTTAAAAATTGCCCACAGCTTAAATGAAAATGTTAAAGAAATAAAATATGAAGTACCCAGGACCGGACTGGAAGTGAAAAAAGAGCGCTCCCGAATTACAAACCACTACACAGACGAAGAACAGCTCCAATTTGAAGAATTTAAAGCCGATAAAGTCACTAATCTAAACCCTCGTTATTCGTTTGAAAACTTTGTAGTGGGACCCTACAACGAACTTCCACATGCTGCGGCTTGGGCTATCTCTAAAAATCCCGGCTCAATTTATAATCCTTTATTTGTTTACGGCGGAGTAGGTTTAGGCAAAACTCATCTCATCCAAGCTATTGGCAACAAAACAATTAAAAATTTTCCAGACAAGAAAACAAGGTATATTACCTGTGAAAAATTTATTTCTGGTGTTGTTTCTTCAATTAAAAATCACAGCATTGAGGAGTTTAAAAATAACCACCGAAAAATTGATGTCTTAATTATTGATGATATTCAGTTTTTAGCCGGCAAAGAAAAAACCCAAGAGGAATTTTTCCATATTTTCAATACCTTATATGAAAGAAACAGGCAGATAATCCTTTCTTCAGACCGTCCCCCAAAAGCCATCTCCAGCTTAGAGGAACGGTTGCGCTCCCGATTTGAAGGAGGAATGATTGCTGATATTGGTTTTCCTGACTATGAAACAAGAATGGCTATTTTAAAAGTTAAATCCCAGGAAAAAGGAATAAATCTTTCTGATGATGTTTTAGAATATATTAGTTCCAATATTAAAGAAAATGTTAGGGAATTAGAGGGCGCCTTGAACAGATTAATCGCTTATCAAAAACTAAATAATCAAATTCCCGATTGCCAAATAGCTAAGACACTTTTAAAAAACATAATTTCCGCTCCGACAAGAATGGTTAGTCCTAAAAAAATTATTCAAACAGTGGCTGAATTCTATGATTTGAAAGAAAAAGACCTTATTGCCGCTTCAAGAAAAAAAGAAATTGTCTTCCCGCGACAGATAGCAATGTATATTTTAAGAGAATCTTTAAATTCTTCTTTCCCTTTTATCGGCCGGAAGTTCGGCGGAAAAGACCATACCACAGCTATCCATGCTTTTGAAAAAATATCCAGAGAAATCAAAGAAAATGAAAGGCTTTTTGAAGAGGTTAATTTAATAAAGCAAAGGATATACTCTGTTTAAAAATACAGGGGAAAAACAGAGGAAAAACAAGGGAATAGAAATGGAAATAAAGGAATTAAAATAAGCGTTAAAAAACAAAACAATAAAGGCTATTCTTTATCAACATTTTATTCACATCTAAATTTATAAGTAAATTAAGTAAAAATAAAAGAAATACACAGCTCTAATAACAACAAATTTTATTTAATTAATAATTAGTAATAGTAATATACTATTACTAATTAAAATAAAAATATGAAAATAATAATTCTAAAAGAAAATTTAAAAAAAGGATTAGACATTACAGAAAAAATAACAACCAAAAATCTTACCCTTCCTATTTTAAATAATGTTTTAATTTCTACAGATAATAATCTTTTAAATCTTATCACTACCGACCTTGAAATAGCTATAAAATACTGGGCTTTATCTAAAATAGAAAAACCAGGAAAAATAGCCATACCAGCCAAACTTTTATCTGATTTTATTAATTTTCTACCTGAAGAAAAAATAAATTTAGAAGTTAAAAATAATGTTCTCCATATTGATTGTAAAAATCAAAAAGCCCAAATTAAAGGGCAAGACCCTGAAGAATTTCCTATTATTCCTAAAATTGAAACTAATGACTATTTAGAAATAAAAACAGCTCCTTTCTACGAAGGAATTTCCCAGGTAATTAACTTTACCACCCCTAACCAGACAAGAGTAGAATTATCCGGAATATATTTTAATTTTCAGAAAGAGCAATTAAAAATAACCGCCACTGACAGTTTTAGATTAGCAGAAAAAACATTATATTTTGAAAATAAACTCAATAGTGATTTGATTTCAGAAAAAGGATATTCTTTTATTCTTCCATTAAAAGCGAGCAGGGAGCTTCTTAATATCTTTTCTGAAAAAGAGGGTGAGGGGACGAAAAAAATAGATTCCAAAAAAATCAGGATTTATTTCTCCTCTAATCAAGTTTTGTTTGAGATATTGTTTCCAGAAATTTCTAAACCCCAAATTCAGCTTATGTCTCGCTTAATTGAAGGAGAATATCCTGATTATCAAGAAATTATCCCTAAAAAATACGAAACCCAGCTTATTTTAAATAGAAACGAATTTCTGAATAAAATAAAAACCGCTTCTCTTTTCAGCGGCAAGACAAATGAAATCAGATTAAAAGCCGTGCCTTCCAAAAAAGAGGTAGAAATTTTCTCTCAAAGTTCGGAACTGGGAGAAAATAAATCTTCTCTTTTTTCCAAAATCACTGGCAAAGAAATAAAAGTTTCTTTTAATTGGAGGTTTTTAATCGAAGGACTGGCTAATATAAAAAGTTCTGAAGTGATTTTTGAAATGAACGGAGAAGAAGGACCATCGGTTTTAAAACCAGTAGGAGACGCAACCTATCTTTATGTTATAATGCCGATTAAATCAACCTAAATCAATGATAACTGATCAATAATCAGTGATTAATGATTAATGATTAATGACCACTAATCACTAGCCGGAAAATCTTGTTTTGGGAATTTTTGAAGCGCTTCTAACATAAATGCTTTCCAAATAGGAGCTGCCAGGGTTACCCCTGGTTTTTTATTTGTTGAAGAATTGTCATTATTTCCCGCCCAGACACCGCAGACCAGAGAAGGGCTGTATCCAATAGTCCAGGCATCTCTATACTCTTCGGTAGTTCCTGTTTTTACTGCTGTATCATACCCCTTAATATATAAAGAGGAGTTAAAACCGAACAGCGGCGCTCTGGCTTCATTATCTGAAAGAATGTCGTTGAGCAGGCGGGTTTCTTGAATACCTAAAACCCTTTGGGCAGTTTTTTTGTTTTCCTTAATTATTTTTCCATCAGCATCTTCAATTCTTAAAATAGTCACTGGCGGCACCTTTAATCCCTCGGTAGCAAAAACACCGTAAGCAGAAGTCATTTCCAGTAATTTTACTTCCCAGCCACCTAAAACAATAGCTGGTCCATAAGAAGGCCTTAAGGTAGTAATGCCTAATTTTTGAGCGGTCTGAACACTATTTTCAATACTTTCCTGCACCGTAGAGCCGCAAAAATTCACTAATACTTTTACTGCCGGCACATTAATTGATTGCGCCAGTGCCTCTCTTAAAGTTACTTCTCCCCTGAATTTTCCGTCATAGTTTTGAGGAATATATTCTTCATCTCCCCAAAGACCAAAGTTTGTTTGTTCGTCTACAACAATAGTTTTATCGTCATAGCCGTTTTGAAAGACAGTAACATAAACAAATGGTTTGAAAGCAGAGCCAGGCTGCCTGCCAATGCCGTAAATGGGAATATTCAATTTGGGTGTAAACAGACAGTCCTTTTCCGGATTACATCCTTCAGGATATGACTCACCAAAATAATCTTTTGAGCCGACCATTGCTAAAACCTCGCCGTTTTTCGGATTTAAAGCAACCAAGGAAGCATTATAGGCCCGATAGCCTTCATTAATTTTTGCTCTTTCTTCCACTGCTTTTTCTGCTAATTGCTGAAGCTCCCAGTCCAAAGAAGTGTACACCTTTAATCCGTTTTCTTTTAAAAATTCTTTTCCATATTTTTCTCCATATTTTCTTTCTAACTGGCTTTTAACATAAAGAGTAAAATGAGGAGCTTTAATTTCCACAAGTTTAGGGGCAAAGGATATTTCTATTTTCTTTGACTCTTCTGCTTCTTCTTTTGATATATATCCCTCATCTGCCATTCCCTCTAAAACATAATCTTTTCTTCCCAACAACCTGTCTTTATTCTGGCCATAAGGAGAGAGACGGCTCGGCCCGCAAATAAGAGAAGCAAGAATAGCTGATTCTTCCAAGGACAAGTCCTGAACAGATTTTTTAAAATAGGTCTGGCTGGCTGCTTCTACGCCGTAAGCATTAGAGCCAAAAGGGATTTGGTTTAAATACCATTCCATTATCTGGTCCTTAGTATATTTTCTTTCTAATTCTATGGTTAAAATAATCTCTCTTATTTTCCTTTCAGCAGTTTTACTGAGAGTTAAAAAACTGGACCTGATCAACTGCTGGGTAATAGTGGAGCCGCCCTGGGCCGGCTTTTTTAATTTAAAGTTTACTAATATTGCCCGCATAACTCCTTTGTAATCAATGCCGTGATGCTTGTAAAAGCTTCTGTCTTCGGCTGTGATGACGGCTTGGATTAATTGTTCTGGCACTTTTTCTATAGACACTATAGTTCTCTTTTCTTCCCCATAAATATTATATAAAAGAACCTCGCCGGTTCGGTCATAGATTTTTGTTGATTCAATAAACTGTTTTTCCATAAATTTTTCCGGTCTGGGCAGGTCTTTAGCATAATAGAAAAACAATAACGAACAAAAAAACACAAAAAAAATAAAAGCAAAAACAAACAATTTTAAAACTGTTTTAATTCTCTTCATCCTTTTTGTCTCTCCCAAAATTTTCCGATGATAAACTCTTTTAACCATATATTTACTTTAATTGATTTTGCCTGATTTGGCAAACAAGGGACAGGGGAGGGACTGTCCCTCCCCTGTCCCTTGTTTGTTTGGCAAATTCTAATAATTTTGCTATTATAAATAAAGAAGGGATAAGAAAAGGACAGTTCATAAATCTTTTTCTATATATGAGACAACTACGAAAATTTTATAAAGGAAGTTTTTGGCATATTTTTAGTAGAGGAGTTGCTAAAGAAAATATCTTTCACAGGAAAGAAGATTTTATATTTTATCTTTATAAAATTAAAGAATTTCTTAAAAAATATCCAGTGAACATTCATGCCTATAATTTACTTCCTAACCATGTTCATTATTTAATTGAACAAACTTCTGAAGTTCCTCCTAGTAAATTTATTGGTAGTCTCCATACTAGTTTTGGTCTCCATATAAATAAAAAGTATTCTCGGGTAGGGCATTTGTTCCAAGATAGATTTAAAGCAGAACAACTTGGAGAAAATGCTCTTTTACCCACTTCCATTTATATTAATCTAAATAAAGTTCTGGAAAAACTTCAGCGTATTAATAACCAAAATATTTCAAAAAGCATTTTGACAAAACTTTTAGAGGAAGCCGAGAGAGACCCCTGGAATAGTTATCCTGTTCATCTTGGATTAAGAGAGGATGGAATTACCCAGGATAAATTTATTTTATCTCTTGTCTCTAATAATATTAAAAAAGCCAGACAAGAATATCGGAAATTAGCCAAAGACCTTCTCGTTTCTGGATATTTTCTTAAGACACGTCATCTAAATATCGTAGAGGGACAGGGGAGGGACTGTCCCTCCCCTGTCCCTCAAAATTATGATAGATACCAATCCAAAAAAAATTGAAGAGGTTTTAACAAGAGCGATTAAAAAAATTTATCCTTCCAAAGGAAAAATGGAAGAAATTTTGAAATCCAACAAACAATTAAAAATTTATTTCGGCATTGACCCTACTGCGCCTAATTTACATCTTGACCACGGAACTAATTTATTAATCCTAAAACGGTTTCAAAAATTAGGGCATCAAGTTACTTTATTATTTGGGGATTTCACAGCGAGAATAGGAGACCCAACAGGAAAGCTTTCCGTGCGCAAACAACTTTCTAAAAAACAAATTTTGGAAAATTACAAAAATTATCAAAGGCAGGCAGCGAAAATTTTAGATTTTAATTCTAAAAAAAATTCAGTAAAGATTGCTTTCAATAGTCAATGGTTTGGAAAGATGAAACTGGAAGAAATAATGGATTTAATGAGTAAAATAACCATCCAAAAGATAATGGCAAGGGACATATTCAGAAAAAGAAAGAAAATGGGAAAAGAAATTTTTTTCCATGAATTTTTATACCCGTTATTGCAAGGATACGATTCCGTAAAGTTAGACACTGATATTGAATTAGGGGGGAGTGACCAAATTTTCAATATGTTGGTAGGAAGAGATTTGATGAAAATTTACAAAAAGAAACAAAAATTTGTTATAGCAAAAGAAATCTTAGAAGACCCAAAAACAAAAAAAATGTTAATGTCAAAAAGCGAAGGAAACTATATTAGCTTGGACGAAAAACCAAATAATATGTACGGTAGAATAATGGCTTTGCCTGATGAAGTTATTGCTTCTTGTTTTACCCATTGGACAGAAATTCCCCTAAACAAAATCAAACAAATTGCGCAAGATATAAAATCCAAAAAACTTAACCCTAAAAAGGCAAAATCTATTTTAGCGAAAGAAATTGTGACTATGTATCACAATAAAAGTGTGGCAGAAAAAGCAGAAAAAGAATTTAATAGAATTTTTAAAGAAAAGAAACTGCCTTCTAAAATACCCGGTTTCAAATTAAAACCAGGGGTTTATAATATTTTAGATTTACTGGTAAAAACAAAAATAGCTTCCTCAAAATCAGAAGCTAAAAGATTGGTTTTGCAAAAAGGAGTGAAAATTGATAATGAAATTCAGAATGACTGGCAGAAAGATATTAAAGTAAAAAAAGGAACGATAATCCAGGCAGGCAAAAGAAAGTTTGTTAAAATTATTTAGTTGTGCTTAGCTTTTAGTTGTGCTTAGCTTAGCTAAGCACAAACCCGTGTTTAAAAACTCCCGCCATAGGTGGGAGTTTTTAAACTATACAACTGGAGTTTCTTTCTCTTCTTCTTTCTCTTCTTCTTTCTCTTCTCCTTCTTTTTCTCCTTCTTTTTCTTCTCCTTCTTTTTCTCCTTCTTTTTCTCCTTCTTTTTCTTTCTCTTCTTCACCTTCTCCAGTTTCAGGAGTTCCTTCAGTTTTAGGAGTTTCTTCTCCTCCTTCAGTAGCGCCTTCTTCAGGAGTTCCTTCTTCTGTATCCTGACTAGTTACTTCTTCAGAAGAAGTTTTTTCTTCCTCTTTTTCTTCCTCTTTTTCTTCCTCTTTAGGAGTTTCTTCTTCTTGACTAATAAATTCGTTAATCATAATTTTTTAAAGAATATCACTCTCTTTATACTAAATAAAAAAAGAGTGATTTTTAATTTCTACTCTAACTATCATCGACCTTTTTCTATCTATATCACTATTATATTTTTTTTAGAAATTTTGTCAACCCCCGTAGTGAAAATTTTTCAATATTTAGAGGTTTGACCTCTAAATATTAACTCGTTTTTACAAGATTTGTATAATAAACCGCTATGGCTAAAGCATCTGCCGCATCATCTGGTTTTGGTATTTCTTTTAAATTCAGAATGCTTTTTATCGCTTTCTGAATCTCTTTTTTCTCTGCCCTTCCATAGCCCGTAATTGCCATTTTAACTTGGAGTGGTGTAAACTCATAAACAGGTATTTTTTTCTTGGCGGCCGTAAACAATATTACTCCTTTTGCCTGGCTTACCGGCATAGCAGTTTTTAAGTTTTTAAAGAAAAAGATGCTTTCCACTGCTAAAACTTTTGGCTTATATTCTCGAATTATTTTATTTAGTTCCCAATTTATTTTTTTTAATCGTTCGCCGTCGCTAAACTCCGGACTGGTTTTAATACAGCCATAGCTCAAGCATTTTAAATTATTTTTTGCTCTTTGCTTTAAATTTTTCGCTTTTATAATTCCATATCCAGTTGTGGCCGTTCCCGGATCAATGCCTAAAATAATCATATTTATGTTTTAAGATTAGAATAAATTTCTTGGACTGTTTCGTTTTCGTCCAATAATTCAAATAATCTTTCTGCTGCTTTTTTCTCTTTTTCTTCTAATTCAATTTCATCTTTTGCCACCCAGTCAAGTGAGGCGGACTCAACCTTGATTCCTTGATTTTCCAAATTTTTCTTAACCTTTTCCAAATTCTCGGGTTTGGTGTAAACATCTAATATATCATTATGCCAATAAATATCATCCGCGCCTGCTTCTATTGCTTTCATCTCTAAATCTTCTTTTGACTGATTATTGGTCAATGATAAATGATAAATGATTATTATAGCTCCTTTTCTTTCAAACATCCATTTTACCGAGCCGCTGTCAGCCAGCTTTCCTCCTGCCTGACTTAAAATCTGCTTAATTTCTCCTAATGCCCTGTTTTTATTGTCAGTAATTCCCTCAATAATAATAGCTATTCCACCCGGACCATATGCCTCATAAATTACTTCCTCTAACTTCTCTTCTGCTAATTCGCCTGTTCCTCTTTTTATGGCTCTCTCTATATTGTCCTTAGGCATATTAAACTCCTTGGCTTTTTCAATAACCAAACGCAAACCGGAATTGGTTTCCGGGTCGCTTCCTTTTTCTCTGACAGCAACAGAAATCTGCCGGGCTAATTTAGAAAAAACCTTGCCCCGCTTGGCATCAGTAATCTCTTTTTTATGTTTTATACTTGAAAAATGGGAATGGCCTGACATAATTTTTTAATCTATTATACTTTTATCTTACCAAATTTTTAATCAGTTTTCAATTTCTTTTTTAGAAATAAAATTAAAAACCCAAAACAAACACTAATAGATAAAGCAATCATTAACAATTTAAATATAGAACTCTTGTTTTTCTCTGACAATGGAGATTCTAACAGCGAAGACAATAAAAGAGGATTTTTGTTCTCCTCCAGATTTTTCTGTATAACTTCTGGGGAACTGTTTTCTAAAAGGTCTTTTTTTACCGATGAGGCGATGTTTGCAGAGCCTGGAGTTAGATTCTCTGACCACTGCCATTGAGAGTCAAACTTATTATACGACTGTCCCAAAAGCGCTTTTCCAAAATTTATTTCATCAACTATTTTTCCATTGGGATTAAAAATTTTTAATCCCTCACCGCTATTATTTAAAGTAATTTTTGTTTTTGGCCTGTTGAGAAGCAAGAATCCTTTGCCGGAAATTTTTGTTCCTTTGGGAAAAATATAACTCTTGACACTGCCGACAGTGTCAGAAATTTTCCAGCCGGAAATGTCAACTTCAAGATTATTTTCATTGAAAATTTCTATCCATTCATTTTCTGCATCAGGGCCTTCAGGAGAGGGGAGCACTTCGTTGACAACTATCCCGGAAGGATAAACTACGCCATAATTAGGCTGTTGAAGTTTGACATCAATAACCTCCTGTTGATGGAACGGTTGAGGTTTGACCTCAACCGATTCCTCAGCTGGTTGGCTATTCTGTTTTTTTGGGGTGCCGCCCGGCTCTTGGCTGGTCTGCCAATGAACCTGTTGAAGCTTGACCTCAACAGACCTTTCCATTGTTTGTTTGGTCTTGTTGTCTCCGGCAAACCACCCGTCAGAGCAGTCCACTTTGTCAATCAAATTTTCCTGTTCATCAAAAAGCTTTAGACATTCGCCTTTGTTAGCCAATCCTCCTTTATAGATTTGGTCGGCCAAAACACCAGCCACTGTTTCGTCATCAGTCCTTTCCAGCAAATAAAAACTTTTACTCAAAATCCTGCCAGAGAGTTCAATTTCCGGGCTGCCATCATCAGCTTTTAATGTCCAGCCACTAAGATTTACAGCTGAATCGCTATTATTGTATAATTCAATCCACTCATCGTTGTAAAATTCTTTTGTGCCCATCCAGGTAATTTCATTGATTACTACATTAAACGATTCATCGGCTAAAATAAAATCGGCCTTAAAACCGATTTCAAAAAACAAAAAACTAACAAGCAAAAGCAAAAGGATTGACCCCCGCGCTACAACAAAGCTATGTTTGTTTGGTGTTGGGGTTGACAAATTCACAATATCCATTATAATCAAGGTAGATAGCCTAAGGTTGGGGACGCAGGAATTTCTCTTAGTTAATGGATAATCCAGGTAGTGCCGGATTATTCCTCAGAAAAATTCTGAACTATGGTTTTAAACTGAAGTTTTGTCCCCAGCCTTGGGCTATTTTTTTACCCCGCACCTTTTATGGATTGCACTTTGTGTAAAAAAAACGAAACTATCCATAAAAGGTGCGGGGTTTACTCTCCGGTAACCCTTTCTACTTCTTCTATGCTGGTTTCTTTGTTTAAAACCTTAAGCAAGCCGTCCTGCTTCATTGTTACCATTCCTTTTTTCAGCGCTTTTTCTTTCAAAGCGGCAATAGAAAGATTTTCTAAAATAAATTTTTCTATTTCCTCGTCAATTAAAATTGCTTCAAAAATTCCTACCCTTCCTCTATAACCAGTTTGGTTGCAATCTTTACATCCTTTTGCTTTTAAAATCTTCAACCCCGTGCCAATTTTTGGAACTTTAATTTCTTTGGAAATACCCTTCAACCCATTTTTTATTTTCTCAATTTCTATTTTAGAGGCATTTTCTAATCTACCGCATTTCTGACAAACTTTTCTTACCAATCTTTGGGCAATTACCACATTGACAGCCGGTCCAATATTGTTCGCTTTGGCGCCCAAATTAATTAACCGGGCAATGGTTCCGGCAGCATCATTAGTATGTAAGGTGGTCAAAACTAAATGGCCGGTCAGGGCTGACTGAATAGCAATTTTTACTGTTTCCAAGTCCCTGATTTCTCCTACCAGAATGACGTCCGGGTCCTGCCTCATAATAGAACGAAGACCATTGGCAAAGTCATATCCTTTTTCCGGCTTCACTTGGGTTTGGGAAACCCCTTTGAGATGGTATTCAATCGGGTCTTCAATGGTTATGATTTTAATTTGCGGTCTTTGAATTTTTTTTAGAAAAGTATAAAGAGTGGTGGTCTTTCCAGAACCAGTGGGACCGGTAACAATAACCATTCCATTTCGCCTTTTTATCTCTTTCAAAAAAGTAGCCAGCAAATCCTTTCTTAATCCCAGGGCTTCAAGCTCAATCAGGGATTTAGGATTTAAAATTCTTAAAACAATTGACTCTCCGTATTCAGAGGGCAGGAAGGAAGTCCTGATTTCTATGATTGTCTTGTCTTCCTTTTCTTTCTCGCTTTTTTCAAAAATAATAGAAAATCTGCCGTCCTGGGCACGGTCAGAAATATTTAATTTTATACCGCTTAAGAGTTTGATTCTGGAAGACAGGGCTTGATATATATCTGTCTGGAGAGAAATAACTTCTTGAAGTATGCCGTCAATTCTCACTCTAATTTTTGTATCTTTTTTTCTTGGCTCAATATGGATGTCTGAAGTATCTAAATTTATTGAACCGACTAAAATGTTTTCCAAAATTTCAGTAATGTTTTTTTCTAAAACTGCTTCAATATTTTTTTTGAAATTAGAAATATTTTTTACTTTCTTCTGCGTCTCAGAAATCTTAGCCGATGATATTACAATTTGACCAGTTATTTTTTTATTCATACAATAGAGTAAGCTAATAAGTATTATTTCAAATTAACTCAAATAACAAATATAGTCAATATGGAAAAACATCTAACCGCTAATTCTTCTCAAACAAAAAAGCTGGGACAGAGCTTGGCGAAAAAAATTCTAAAACTTCCTCAAAAAAAAAGCGCTTTAGTAATCGCTTTAAGCGGCGATTTGGGCGCAGGCAAGACAACTTTTGTTCAGGGCTTTGCCAGGGGACTGGGGATTAAAGAAAAAATCCTTAGCCCGACTTTTATAATAATGAAAAAGTTCCCATTACCATCAATGATTAATGATCAGTTACCAATGATCAATTATCAATACTTCTTCCACATTGATTGCTACCGTATTCAAAAACCAGAGGAAATTTTTAATATCGGGTTTAAAAAAATTATTTCCAATCCAAAAAACATTGTTGCCATAGAATGGCCAGAAAAAATAGAAAAAATCCTGCCCAAAAACATTATCAAAATAAAGTTTGATTTCGGCAGCGAAAACACCAGAAGAATCGTCATAAATAATTACTAATCAGTGATAAATAATCAATTCAAAAAAACCGAGAACTATTCTCGGTTTTTTTAGTGTTTTTGACATCCGATAGTTATCCACAGTTTCTATTTGACAAGCCCTCTTGATTATAAGAAAATAGAGTAATAATCAGTGATAAATAATCAATAATTAATTAATTTAAGTATTGGATATCACTTAGTTTATGGCTGAAAACGATTACATCTCTTTACAAGAAGCAACAAAATACTGCGATTACTCACAGGAGTATTTGTCATTGAGAGCCAGACAAGGGAAGCTAAAGGCAATTAAATTCGGCAGGAACTGGGTGACCAAAAAAGAGTGGCTGGATGAATACCTAAAGAACGATTCAAGAAAATACAAAAAAGTTGAAAGACCAGCAATATCGTTTTCAAATATATTTAAGCAGCCAAAACTCCGATACGCTTTACGATACGCAATAGCAGGGGTTTTGGTTTTTTCTTTGCTTACAATCGGAGTTGTTTTTGATTTTAATAAAGACACTCTTTTACTGTCCAAAGACATTTTAATAAAAACTGGTACAGAACTATCTATCGCAGCTTCCGATACTATGCTCAACATTGTAAAAGAGATGAGGATAGGCAGTAATCAGATAGCTGCAAACCTTAAATCAATTAAAAAACCATCGCTTCCTGAATTACCTGGATTGTCAATACCAAACATATCAATACCAGACATTGATTTGCACCCGATACAGGATTTTAAAGACACGATGGCTTTTATTTCTGATATAGAAATTCCAGAGATAGAAATCCCAGATGTCAAATTGCCAAAAATAGAAATTCCAAAAATAGCTTTTCCTGAATTAGCTTTTCCTGAAATTGAAATCCCTCCAGTAAGAGCAATTTTAACCAAAGCAATAGGCGGTTCAATTGTAAATTCTAAAACATTTCTCAACCAATCTTTAATAAAAATAAATAAATCAGTAGATGAATGGAGCCAGGGAATAATAGCAATATCAGATACATTAGAAGCAGAAACAAAAAACTTTTTTTATAATTTAGGAGCGAGTATTTTGTTAACGAGTGAAGATGCCAAGTATTTTTTAGCAGAAGCAGTTGAAGGAGCAAGCGATGATATTAAATACGGCCTCAATATCTTTCAGAAATTCAGCCGATGGTATGGAGAGCAGGCTGTTATTGTAAGCAAAATAATAAAAGAAGAGCCGTCAAACATCGGTGACAAAATAGTTAACACTGGTATTACTTTTAAACAAGGATATCAAAGCGCCAATGACATTGTTGAAAAAAAATTAAGCCAAGCATACAAATTTCTTGTTTCTCCTTGGGGAGAAAGGCCGGAAGAAAAAGAAGAAATCGTTGTTGAAAAAGAAAAAACAGATGAGGAAATAAAACAGAAATTAGAAGTCCTTCAGGCAAGGATTGAAAAAATGGAAAGAGAAGGCCTGCCTCAAAAAGAAATTATAAAAGAGATCCAAAGAATCACCCAGATAGAACCTATTAAAGAAATCACCAAAGAGTTAAAAGTTCTTGACGAAGAATCATTGGCTGAATTTAAAACTCAATTAGCCGCAATCACTGGCTGGGAAGCTGATATTGAAAACCTCCAGGCAATCACCAAAAAACTTCAAGCCACTCCTCCTCAAACAGTTGTTTCCAGCGCTCCAATATATATTGCTTCCCAAGGAATTCAGGTTGGCGGACATGGCTCCTTTGCTTCCTTAGGCGTTTCCGGTTCCGCTGCTGTTCATGATTTATCAGTTGGCGACGATACTGTCTTAGGCGGAGATTCTTCTGACAAATTAACTGTAGCTGCCGCTTCTACTTTTAGCGGTCCAGTGACCATCAATAATACTTTAACTCAATCAACAGGCAATGTTACTTTCGGAGGAGATGTTAGCGCCCAGGGCGATATGACAGTTACCGGCGACCTCACGGTTACCGGCGCCCAGGCCTATTCCGGCGCTGCTATTTTCACTGTTAGCTCCTCATCAGACGGCCTTCGGGTCAACCAGCAGGGCACAGGCAATATTGCCCGTTTCCAAACAGACGGCACAGACAACTTTGTTATTGCCAATGGAGGCCAGGCAACTATTACCTCCGCCAACAGTCCTCAGCTCACTGTTGCCTATGACAGTTCTAATTATATTTCAGTAGCAGTGGACAACAATGGTGATTTAACTTTTACTGCCACTGGCGGCGACATATCTTTTGGCGATGAAAACATAACTACTACTGGAAACATAACAGCTGGAGCTTTATCTGTTTCAGCAAGCGGCAATATTACAATGGCTGATGATACCTGGATTGGATTAGGCGCGGCAGCTGGAAGATTGGTTTTTGACAGCACGCCAACGCCAGACACTCTCACCATCAACACTGCTTCGTTATTATTCTCTGCTGACAATACCTATGACATTGGCGCTTCTGGAGCAACCAGGCCAAGAACAGGATACTTTGGCACATCGGTAATGGTGGCTGGCACGACTACTACATTAGCTGACGGCTCTTTAACCTTTACTTCTCTTACTCCTTCAATAAGCATCGGAGACACTGGCACTTTGTCAATAACTGATGGCGTTAATAGCTTAATGACTATATTTGATTCCGGGACAACTGGCAATTTAACCATAAATGATATTACAATGCCTGATGGAGGAACAATTGGCAAGGTGAACGGGCCTATTCTAACTTTTGACGACACTAATAATTATTTAGAGATTACTGGCGCTAGCGTTGGAATCGGCACAACCGGGCCTGATAGAAGATTAGATGTTTTGGAAAGCACTACAAGTATTCCTCAATTGCGTTTAACCCAGCAGGACAATACTAATTACGCTGAAATGTATGTTGATGCTACTGGCGACTTGTCTGTTGGTCTAACCGGGTCTGGCGGCGATGATATTTATATTCTTGATGAAAATCTGTGGGTCTGTACAGGCGGTACTTTTGGAAGTGTATCTTGTCCAAACATCACTCTTTCAACTAACGGTAATTTGGTTGTTGAAAGCGATCTCTATGTTGAGGGAAATATTTCCTTTGGCGATACCAGTAATAAAACCGGCTCTTTTACTGGCTTTACTCTGGCACAAACAAAAGAAGCTAATATCACTGGATTAATAACAGATAATCCAGTAGTCAGAAAAATCCAGCTCTATATTTCCAATGACCCAACAGCTGATACCAATATCAATTTCCGCTTATCTTTTTATAACTCTAATTCAATGACTGAAGATGAGTTAATCAAAGATTTCTACTTTAACCTTACTTACACTGAAACCAACGGAGGCGCGAGCGAAACAGATACCACAGATCTTGTGGATAACACTTCAGGTTTGCTTAAATATGATTTAATTAGATATTTAGACGGTGATGCTGAAAATGTAAGAATTACAACGGTCACTGATGCAACTAATCTTGATTTTACTGCTCTTGCTGGCGACCATGCTGATAATTCCGGAGTAGTGAAAGTTGCAGAATTTACAGATCTTTTCCAGCTCTATGATGATGATTTTTCAAAAGAAATCCATGCCAAACTGGAGACCTTTTCCGCGCCAAATGCCAGCATGAATGTAGCCATATCATTAGACCTACAGTAATGTTAAAATTTCGCGTAAGTTTCGAGTAATATTTCGCGTTTTGTTTAGCGATATTCCTATGGAATACAAAAAAACAATCCCAATTATAATATTCGCTATCTGCTGCGCCATATTGCTCGGCCAACACTTTTATGTTTTTGCTCGCCAGGCATCTTTTGAAGCAGACCGGGCCCGTTATATGTCAGATATTTTGAAGATTACTTCCGAAAAGAGCGATACTGCTTTAACTTTCGACGGCGACAACGACTACATCAACTGCGGCAACGACCCCTCTTTGAATATCACTGATGCGATTACGATTGAGGCGTGGGCTAAGCAGGATTCACAGTATTTTTGGCATGTCATAGTATCAAAAGATGACAGCATGGGTACAGCAAAATATGGAATAGGAATGCGGTATGGAGAGATAGGATTTACAACATCACGCATTACATGGCTTACGGGAATCTCTTTTCCCTCAGGTTTTCATCATTTGGCAGCAACCTATAATGGGAGTCAAAAGAGGATATACTTGGATGGTGAATTAAAGAATTCCACATCAGCCACAGGAAGTTTGGGAACAGGGGATGATCTGTTAAAAATAGGACAGGGTTATCTCCAGGGGGAACAGGAAGGTTATTTCAACGGCATAATAGACGAGGTCAGGATTTATGATAGGGCACTTTCAGAAAGCGAAATTAAAGATAGATACAATGGCAAAGAAGTAGAAACAAATGATGCTGAAACCACAACTTCAAATGCAGAGACAGCAGGAACTGATGTAGTGATTGAAGTTGCAAGCACAACCGGATTTACTGTTAACGATAAAATTTGGATTGGTGATGGTACGAGCGAAGAAACAGCAACAATCAGCGCGATTAATTCCGGAGTAAGCATTACAGCAACCATTGCTAATAATTACGACATTGGCGCGGATATAAAACGGTCTGATCTTGTGCTTCGCGTTTCTATGAATGAAGGGACAGGCACTGCCGCGAATGACCAATCTGTTTATGAAAACAATGGAACCTTAGAACCAACGGGCTCTGAACCGACTTGGCAGGATTATTCTGCTCCTCCCTCCACATTTGACGCAATGCCAGTTCTTTGGATTTCGCCGCAATACAGCTATATTTCCACTGCCAAATACTTTGATTTATCCGGCAACGCCAATCACGGAACTCAAACAACAGAAGCAAACAAGCCAACAGTTAAACCGCCCGGGTTATATTTTAATGGCTCTTCCGACTACATTAACTGCGGCAGCATAGGAATAGGAAATGAATATACCGCAGAAAGTTGGATTAAAACGGATAGAATAAATTGCACTAGTTTTAATTGTGGGATTATAGCTTCTTCGGCAAGTGCTGAAGAGGGGTATCCTCTCTGGCTTTGTGTGCAGGGAACAGAGATTTATTCCTTTGCCTATCAATCATCTTCAGATGGTACCTTGACTTCTGGGGCAAATATCAATACAGAGGATTGGTTCCATATTGTGCAAACAGCAATTAGTGGTTCAACTACAAAGGTATATGTCAATAGTGTGCTAAAACTCACTTATAATAACGTTGGTACTAATCCCTGGACTAATATATTGACTATCGGAGATTTAAGACCTAACAGAGCTTTATGTTTCAACGGCGCAATCGACGAGGTCAGGATTTATAATAGGGTGTTGAGCGTAACACAGATTCAGCGATTATATCTCGCAGGACTACCGAGACATCGGCAGTAAGTTATTATTAAGAGAGAGGAAATACCATTGTTAAACCAAAAAACCAGACACATTTCGGAAAAGCGTCTGACAAAAACTGAATCCAGAAAAAACACCGCATTTTTAAGATTAAAATAGTTCGGCGCCAACCAAAACTCCGCCAGCGGGCACAAGCCAAAAATTCAATTTCCATCTGTTAAACCCCAAAAATTAACTAAATCCGTGACTTACTTCAATTCCAAAATTCGTCCTAAATGTGTTCTTGCTCTTAAGAAAGCAGGGGCAATGAAAATCGCAGATATTTTTTTGAAAGAAGGATTTACAGGCCTTACAAAAACCCTGATCAAGAATCCAAAAGGTATATACACGATATTAAAGGGTCTTCCTGATGATGTTTTTAACCAATTATTCAAAGAGGCAGATGAAACCGCAGCAGGCAATTTATTTAGAAAGGAATTTTATAGGTTAATTGAAAAATCAGGTTTTGAATCTACTAAAAGAGGTTTTCCTCTTTGGATAAAAGTTGTTGCTGGCGCAGGTGTAATGGTAATGATGTTTGCTGCTTTTCAATGGTCTGATTTTGTTTTTGGATTAAGAAAAAGTAAGATTTTACCTCCGTATCAATCCGATTTATTAGATGACGCAAATTTTAAAAGTAGCGATGAGAAATAATTTTCAATTTTCAATGAATTTTCAATGACCCAATTATCAAACAAAAATTTTAATTATGATTTAGAAGAAAGAACTGCCCGATTTGCTGAGAAAGTGATTGATTTTGTGAGAACGATAAAAGAAGACGCGGTTAACAAGAGGATAATTAGTCAGTTAGTTGCTTCGGCTGGTTCAACTGGCGCTAATTATTGCGAAGCTACTGAAGCAGAAAGTAAAAAAGATTTTATTCATAAAATAGGTATTTGCAAAAAAGAAATAAAAGAAACAAGACACTGGTTAAGGCTTTTAATCAGAAGCAATCCAGAACACAGAGAAAAAATAAAAGAACTTTGACAAGAAGCTCAAGAGTTACTCTTAATTTTTTCAAAGATTAGCAGATCTTCTAGAAATAAAAGTTTTGATAATTGAAAATTGGGATTTGATTGAAAATTGATAATTGAAAATTGATAATTTTCACTATACTCCATCCGATGAAAAGGAATTATCTGATGTAATGGCTTTATTGAGTCCCGGCAAACATATTTTTAAAGTGACTAAAAGCGATTTAATCGCAGAAACAGAAGTTGATATTGTCGCTGGTAAAAATGAAGATATTATTTTGGAATTAGGACAAGCGACTTTACCAACAGAATGATTAAAGTTTATGGATTTTAACAATAAAACTAAAAAACTTTTAAACTACGAAGAGAAAAAATGTGTTTTTTGCGAAGGGAAAAATGTAGTAAAGGCGGGCCAAAGATTTAAAAGAGAAGGTCGGGTCCAAAAATATTATTGTAAAACCTGTAAGAGATATTTTTGTTCCTCGCCAATGCTTCACAAAACCTATTCGCCGAAAGCCATCCTAAATGGCATTTCTCTTTACAATCTGGGCTATAAATTAGATATAATTTAATAGAGGAGTAGCTGTTGATGTCAGACATCAACAGAGACATCAACAGAGACATCAACAGAGATTTATTAACACCAGTTTTCACAAAAAGATGGCGGGAGAAAGAAAATTCAGATTGAGAAAAACAAAAAGCTCTGCTTTCGCAGAACTTTTCACTGACCTTAACGTAGTACGAGATCCAGGATTATCATCCAATTTAAGTATAGCAAATCAAAATATTTTGTCAATAGAATAACTGTGGATAACTTTTAAGTGGTGGAGATGCGGGGATTTGCACCCCGAAAGCCATGGGTGATAATCCTGGCCTCGTGCTACGCCATCCCCACCACAATTAAAATTATACCATAAATAATTTCACTTACAAAAATATGAAAAAAACAACAAAACAAAACAACTTAATAAAGGAAAGCGCCATAATGAATAGAGTAATTGACTTCATTAAATACCACAACGCCTTTACTATTGGCTTAATTTTAGTATTTGTTTTCAGCGGAGCCATCTTTGCTTCAGAAGATTTACACGATGCTATTATTGGCGAGGAGATTATTACCCAAACAGGTATAGACAACACCCAGCTTTTAGCTGCTGATTTAGATACCTTTGATTTAGCGATGACCATTAATGCTGTTTCAAAAGATGAAGAGAATTACTATATTGACTACTCGTTCAATACTCTGGGCATCAAAGATAATGTCTGGCAGCCGTTAGCTAAAAGCGCCACAATGACTGTTTCTAAAGCCGCTCTTGGTGACAAAGATTTAGGTTTATACTTAACAGAAGAACTTGGTGAGATAGCAGATTATGAATTAGCTTATTTGAAAGAGGTTCAGACGGCTGAAATAGAAAAAGGCAAAACTGAAATTGTTGAAACAACTGAATACACTGGTTTAGTTAGTTTGGTTTTAGATATAAAAAACAAGGTCTTGCCTGGCTATGAATTAGTTGTTGAGCAAGCAGTTGATGAATTTGTCCAGATTGCCCAAGTTTCTCAACCGTCAGACATAAACGATGAATTATTAATGATGGATTATCAATCGCCTGAACCTGAACCAGAGCCAGAATTAGAGGCCACACCCGTTGAACCCGCGCCGGAAATCGCATTTGTGCCAGAGCCAGAACCAGAGCCAGTTTGCGATTTAGAGAACCTTAATTTGTGTACAAATGATTCAGAATGTACTGAAGCTGGAGGTTATTGGTATAACAATGTTTGCAACAGCGAGCCATTGTTTGAATCAGAACCAGAGCCGGTTATTCCGCCAGATATTCCTCCAACCGATACAACCACGCCTCCTGAAGACGGCGTTGAGCCAGGGCCGGTCTGCGATTCAGAAAACCTTGATTTGTGTGTTGATGAATCAGAATGTACTGAAGCTGGAGGTTATTGGTATGACAGCGTTTGTAATATTGAGCCAGAGCCAGAGCCAGAACCGCCTGAAGAACCAACCGAGGAACCAACTGAGTAAATTTACAATTATATATTATGTTAAGTTATACTTGACACATAGTATTGCTTTGTGTAAGATTATATTATGATAGTAAAAAGAAAATTATACAATAAAATAGAACCATATTTAGATTCCAAAGAAGCTATTATTATTACAGGAATGAGAAGAACAGGCAAAACCACGCTTCTTAGTTTTATTTATGATAAAATCGACCATAAGAACAAACTTTTTTTAGATTTAGAAAATCCCTTGAATCAAAAATATTTTAACGAGGAAAATTTTGAACAAATTAAATTTTCTTTAGAAACATTAGGTATAGATTTTAGTAAAAAAGCTTTTGTCTTTTTGGACGAAATTCAGCTCATTAAAAATATACCGCAGATAGTAAAATATTTTATAGATCATTACAAAGTCAAATTTTTTCTTACCGGTTCAGCAAGCTTTTATCTAAAAAATTTATTTTCCGAATCATTAGCTGGCAGAAAATATGTTTTTGAATTATTTCCTTTTGACTTTCATGAATTTTTACAATTAAAACAAATAAATCTAAAAATTCCATCAAAACATTCTCAAATTAACGAGGCGATTTTTAAAACCCTTTTTCGCTATTATGATGAGTTTTTAAAGTTTGGCGGATTTCCTCAGGTGATAGAAAAAAAATCAATAAAAGAAAAAAAACAGGCACTGAATGATATTTTTACTTCTTATTTTCAATTAGAAATAAAACAATTAAGCGATTTTAGAAAAACAGACAAAGTAAGGGATTTGATTTTACTGTTAGCGGAGCGGACAGGCAATAAGCTGGATATTAAAAAAATATCCCAAGAATTAAATGTTTCAAGGGCGACTATTTATGATTATTTGTCATTTTTAGAAGCCACTTACTTTATAAAATTAGCAAGGCCTTTTAGTAAAAGCCGGGATGTGGAAATTAGAAAAATACCCAAAGTTTATTTTTGTGATTCAGGATTAGTTGGTAATATAACCAGTATCAGTAAGGGATCGCTGTTTGAACAGAATGTTTTTCAAGGTTTAAGGTTGAATGGTGAAGTTAATTATTATCAGAGAAAGACAGGCGCGGAAATTGATTTTATTCTTGACAAAAAAAAATCTTTTGAAGTTAAAACCAATCCCAGCCGGACAGATGTGAATAAATTAGCAAGGATTAGCAAAGCAATAAACATAGATTTTTTCAGAGTAGTTTCGCTCAATTATAGTTTGCTAAAAAATGTTGTTTATGGATTTGAGATTTAATACCAAACCAGAGATAATTTTCAATTTCCAATTATTATTAATCATTAATCACTTATCACTTATCATTTATCAGTAATCATTCATTTATTATTTATTTAATGCTTGATTAATTGCCTGAGGACGGTTTTCAAAAAAAAGTATATGTCAAATATGTCAAATATGTCAAATATATTTAACCGTGTTTTAAGAGGAAGCATTTATCTGCTTGTTTTTCTGCTGCCTCTTTTCTTTATGCCTTTTAGTTTTGAGGCGTTTGAGTTTAACAAGCAGTATTTATTGTCTTTTCTGGTCAGCATTGCTCTTTTTGCCTGGCTGGCAAAAATGGTTGTTGTTGACAAGGAAATACGATTTAAACGAACGCCATTGGACTTGCCGATACTGGCATTTTTAGCAATAGCTGTTTTTTCAGCTATTTTCTCGGTGGATAAAATGTCCAGTTTATTTGGTTTTTATGGGAAATTTAGCGATGGATTGATTGGCTTGTTGTCATTGGGAGCGCTTTATTTTTTAATAACGAATAATGGAGCATTAATCATTAATCATTTATCATTGAAAACTGATAAAAAATCAGTGGGGAATGATAATTCATCATTGATTAGTGTTCAGGGGTTATTGAAAACGTTTTTAGCTTCTGGGTTTTTTGTGATGTTAATAGGTTATTTGTCAATTTTGGGGGTTTGGAGCAAAATATCATTAATTACTAATAATTTAGCATTATCTCAAGTAATGTCGTTAAAAACATTTAATCCGATAGCCAACAGTTTGGAGGCGTTAGCTATGTTTGTTGCCGTATTAACGGTTTTAAGTATCGGATTGCTTCTTTGCTCTTCAAAGGGATTGAAGCAGATGAAGATTTGGGTCTTGTTAATTCTTGGTTTGGGGATTTTGGTTATGGTTGATTTTTCTTCAGCTTGGCTGGTTTTGCTTATAACTTTGGTTTTGTTTTTAGCAATGGCTTTAACAGCAAGGATATTTAAAGAAAACGTTAACCGCCTCTTAGTGCCGATATTTTTTGTTATTATTGCAGTGGTTGGTTTAAATGTTGATTTTTCTAAGGTGATGCAGGAAGAATTTAAAGCGGGGCCCTTGGTAAGAGAAGAAGTTTTAAGCCAAGAAACTTCCTGGAAGATTGGATTTAACACTGTCACTGATAATCTAAAAAATGCGGCTATAGGTTCAGGCATAGGCACTTTCTTTCACGATTTCTCCAAGCAAAAGCCGCTTGAGTTTAATGAAAGTCCTTTCTGGCAGATTAGGTTTGACCGTCCGGGAAGCTATATTGTAGAGGTATTAAGCACCATAGGGATATTGGGCTTTTTGGCTTATTTGAGCATCATTGGCTTGTTTTTGCTGATTTCTCTAGTTTTCTTGAAAAGCATTAAATCCCAAATCTCAAATAATTTAACAATGCCTTTGTTAATGACTTTTTTGGCTTTGTTTGTGGGACAGCTGCTTTATTATCAGAATACAACTTTAGCATTTACTTTCTGGCTGGTTTTGGCAATAGCAGTGGTTTCCTGGCAGTCGCCAGTCAAAGAGAAAAAGATTTCTTTTGAGAATTTTCCAGAGATGAGCCTGGTGCTGACATCTTGTTTGATTATTTTCGGCTTAGGGATATTGGGCAGCTTTTATATTGGCCAGAAGTTTTATCGGGCTGATATGAAGTATGGCCAGGCAGTACAAACAGGCGTAGCTATAAATACTGATTTATTGGAAGAAGCAAAGAGATTAAATCCTCATTTTAGCCAGTATAGAATAGTTTTAGCCCGTTTTTATTTAAGCGAGGTTTTAGCTGAAGCAATGAAGCCCGGAGAAGAGCAGGATGTGGCTCAAGCCCAGGAGAAAATAAAAAAATGCCTTGATGAGGCAAAAAGAGCTTCGGAAATCAGTCCCAACAGCGTAGTGGCTTGGGAAACATTAGGAGTTATTTATCGGGATATCAGAGGTATGGTTACCGGCTCTCTGGAATGGGCGGAAAAATCTTTTCAAAGAGCTATTGAGTTAGAGCCGAACAACCCTATTCTTTATACTGAATTAGGAAAGGTCTATTTGGGTTCAGAGAAAAACGATGAGGCAAAAGAAGCATTTAGAAAAGGTGAGGAACTGAAAAGCAACTATATCGGTGCTTCGCTTCAAATAGCTTTGATGGAGGAAAGAGAAGAAAATATTGCCGGCGCGATTGCCAAGTTAGAAGATTTAGCAGGTTCCTTTCCTCTTAACGCAGAAATTCTTTTTCAGATTGGACGGCTTTATTTTAATCAGGATAGGGTAGATGAGGCAATTTCTCAATTTGAAATGGTGGTTAATTTGATACCAAATCATTCCAATGCCCATTACTCTCTTGGGGTGGCTTACAGCTCAAAAGGAGAAAAAGCAAAGGCGATTACTGAGTTTGAAAAGGTTTTGGAATTGAATCCGGATAACGAGGATGTCAGAGACAAAATAAGGGAGTTGAAGTAATTATTAATCATTCATTTATTATTGATGAAATTAGTTATTATTGACGGTAATGCTTTGGTTCATCGGGCTTATCATGCTTTGCCTCCGTTGACAACAAAAAAAGGAGAGTTGGTTAATGCAGTCTACGGCTTTTTGTTAGTTTTTTTAAAAACCTTAAAAGAATTAAAGCCGGATTATATTACTGCTTGTTTTGATTTTCCGGCACCGAGCTTTCGGCAAAAAAAGTTTGCCGGCTACAAGGCAAAAAGGGTTAAAGCGCCGGAAGATCTTTATGCCCAAATTCCCAAAATAAAGGAAATTTTAAAAAGTTTTAATGTTTCCATTTTTGAAAAACAAGAATTTGAGGCAGATGATTTGATTGCTACTATTGCTAAAGAAGCCCAAGAGCAGTTCCGCCAGCTGGCAGAGCCAGAGATTGAAATTTATATTTTAACCGGCGATTTAGACGCTCTCCAGCTGGTTAATAAAAACGTTAAGGTTTATACTTTGGGCAAGGGCATAAAGGAAACGGTTATTTATGATGAGGAAAAAGTAAAAGAACGGTTTGGGATTTTGCCAAAACAGGTAGTTGATTTTAAGGCATTGGCCGGCGACCCTTCTGACAATATTCCGGGCGCCGCTGGCATCGGCAAAAAGAGAGCGGCTGAACTGCTTCAAGAATACGGCAGTGTTGATGAGCTTTATAAAACCATAGAAAAAGGTGAGGCCTGGGACCTGAAGCCAAAAGTTAAAGAGCTTTTACTGGATTACAAGGACCAGGTGTTTTTATCTTATGACTTGGCAAAAGCGCGTATGGACGCGCCTGTGGATTTTAATTTGGAAAAATGTCAGTGGAAAGATTATAATAAAGAAAAGATGATAGAGCTTTTGAAAGAATATAATTTTTACAGCTTGACAGAACGTTTGCCATAATCATTTATCATTATTATGCGTTGTTCTATATATACCAAGGTTATTTTTATTTCTCTTGTTTTGCTCGTGATAAGCTCGGGCCTGATATTTTTTTCCCTTAGCCAAAATAGGGCTGATTTGACAAAAATAGCAGTTCAGGGACCAAGCCAGGCAGAGATAGATGAAATAATTGGAGAAATCTGGCAGCGAGATATTTTAACTATTTTTGCCATATTACTTCTTTTTGTTGTTGTCCTGCTTTTGTTTTTAAGGAGGGTTATAAAGCCGCTAAAAGAAATAACTTTTGCCTGCCAGGAAATAAAAAAAGGGAATTTGGATGTAAGCATTCCAGCTGCTTCTGGCACAGAAATCGGAGAGTTGGCAGAAACATTTAATGAGACCATAAAGAGTTTGAGAAATTTTAATGTTTATTTAAATGAAGCTCGTTTAAGAACAGAAGAGGAAAAGAACAAGACCCTGGATATTATTAATAATTTCAGCGACGGCTTATTAGTATTTGACAAAGGGGATAATCTTTCTTTGATTAATCCTCGCGCAAAGGAGTTTCTCAATGTTGAGACCGAGGAAGTAGCCAATAAAAATATTTCTGAACTTCACAAGTTTGGAAATTTTGGAAAGTTAGTCAATATCTTGGGAAAAGAGAAAAAAGAAGTTTTTAGAGAAGAATTAATGCTTCATAAAAACTTAGTTTTGGAGGTTTCGGCAATTTTTATTTTAAGAGGCAGAGAAAAAATAGGAACCCTGGTCAACCTGCATGATATCACTCGGGAGAAAATGATTGAAAATATGAAGACCGAGTTTGTAAGTATTTCCGCCCATCAGCTGAGGACGCCTTTATCAGCCGTCAAGTGGACATTGAGGATGCTGCTGGACGGCGACCTGGGAGCCATTAGTGAAAAGCAGAAAGAGTTTTTAGAAAAGACATACAAGAGCAATGAAAGAATGATTACTTTGATTAACGACCTTTTAAATGTTACCAGAATTGAAGAAGGAAGATATGTTTTTAAAGCCTTTCTTTTTGACATTGAAGAAATATGCCAGTCCATAGTTGATTCTTTTCAAGAGAGAGCCAAGCAAAAGGATATTAATCTTGTTTTAGAAAAGCCGGTAGAAAAACTGCCTAAGATTAGATTAGATAATGAAAAAATAAGCCTGGCTATTCAAAATCTGGTGGAAAACGCCATTAGATACACTCCTTCCAAAGGAGAGGTGACAGTTTCTTTAAGAAGTGCTAATATGAGTATAGAGCTTTGTGTAAGAGATACTGGTATAGGCATTCCCGGCGACCAGTTAGACAGGGTTTTCTCTAAATTTTTCCGGGGGGCTAATGTAATGAGAATAGATACTGAAGGTACGGGCTTAGGCCTTTATATTGCCAAGAACATTGTTGAAGCTCACAAAGGTCGGATTTGGTTTGAATCCAAAGAAGGCGAGGGGTCTACTTTTTGCTTTAAACTACCAATATGAAAAAACTTTTAATTATTGAAGACGAAGAAGTTCTTCTTAGTTTGCTTCAAAAAAAATTAATAGCCGAAGGGTATGATGTTTCCATTGCTGAAAACGGAGCAATAGGGCTTGAAGTAATGAGAAAGGTAATGCCTGACCTTGTTTTGCTTGATATTGTTATGCCCAAGAAAGACGGCTTTCAGGTTATGGAAGAAATGCGGGAAGACGAAAGTTTAAAAAATATTCCTGTGGTGATTATTTCTAATTCCGGCCAGGAAGTGGAATTAGAAAGAGCAAAGGAGTTAGGAGCCAGGGATTGGCTGATTAAGACCGAATTTGACCCCATGGAGGTAATTGAAAAAGTAAAAAAACAAATAGGTTAAAATTATGAAAAAAATTCTCATTGTAGAAGATGACAAATTTTTAAGAGAGTTAATTGTCAAAAAATTAACCAGTGAAGGTTATGAAGTGCCGGAAGCAATTGACGGAGAACAAGGGGTGAAGAAGATTGAAGAAGAAAAACCAGATTTGGTTTTGCTTGACCTTATTTTACCGGGCATAGACGGTTTTGAGGTTTTAGCCCAGATTAAGAAAAATCCCGAACTCTCTCAAATACCGATTATTATTTTATCTAATTTGGGCCAGAAAGAGGATATAGAAAAAGGGTTAAATTTAGGAGCAGTTGATTATCTAATTAAAGCTCATTTTACCCCTAATGAAATTATTGAAAAGCTGAAGAAAATACTGAAGTAATGATTATCTTCCTTTACGGTCCGGATACATACAGGTCTGGACAAAAACTAAAAGAAATAGTTGAAAGTCACAGAAAAATCCATAAAAGCGGATTGAATTTGAAATACTTAGACATTAAGGAAGAGGAATATGAGGATTTTGAAAGGCATCTTCAGGTAAATTCAATGTTTCAAGAGAAAAAATTAATTATTTTGAAAAATGCTTTTTCCAGCCAGGATTTTAAAGAAAAATTTTCCAAAAACATCAAAAAGATTAAAGAATTAAAAGACATAATTTTATTTTACGAAGACGAGGAATTTCCTAAAAATAACAGTTTTTTAAATTTACTTAAAAAGCAGGCCCGCTGCCAGGAATTCAGGCAATTAGAGGGCCTGAAATTAAAAAATTGGATTAAGAAAGAATTTGATAATTGCGAAGCAAAGATTGAACCAAAGGCATTGGAATTACTGGTTGATTATGTCGGCGATGACTTATGGCGATTATCAAATGAAATTAAAAAGTTGATTAGCTACAAAAGTAACCCGAGACCCGACCTCGGGTCTGGAATTTCAACTATTACGGTTGAGGATGTTGAACTTTTGGTTAAGCCCAAGATTGAAACAGATATTTTTAAAACCATTGACGCTATAGCTCTAAGAAACAAAAAACTGGCTCTTTCTTTAGTACATCAGCATTTAGAAAAAGGTGATTCTCCTTTGTATCTTTTTTCAATGATAACTTTCCAATTTAGGAACCTGCTTGCAGTAAAGAGTTCTGTTTCAGAAAAACAATCTTTTTATCCGCCCAAGATTCCAGGCATTCATCCTTATGTTGTCAGAAAAAGTTTTTTTCAGGCAAAAAAGTTTAGGTTAGATGAATTAAAAAAAATCTACCAGAGATTATTTGAGGCAGATTTAAACATTAAAACAGGAAAAATAGAACCCATTACAGCTTTGGATATGCTGGTTACAGAGATTTAGGGTTCATCATCTTGGTGATTCTTGATTTTTTTCTGGAAGCTGTATTTTTCTTGATTACTCCTTTTTTAGCTGATTTGTCCAATGCTTTATAAATCTGGGGCAGAAGCTCTTTCGCCTCTTTTACTTTCTTTTCTCCAACCAAAACTTTGACCTTTTTAATAAGGTCTTTTATTTTATTTTTATAAATTAGGTTTCTTTTTTTTCGTCTGATATTTTGGCGCAATGCCTTTTTAGCTGATTTAGTAATCGGCATATTTCTTTTAAGAGTATAGCATTTTTTTTATTGTTAGACAATAGCAATTATGTTAAAATATATAAATAGAAAATGCCTAATTATTTTTATACAGCTAAATCATTAAAGGGAGAGGTGCATTCCGGAAAAAGCGAAGCCAAAGATGAATACGAATTGGCTCGGATTTTACGCGGCCAGGGTTATATTTTAATTAAAGCAGAAACAAGAGAAAAAACAAAGAAAAAAAAGATGGAGATTTCTCTTCCTTTTTTAGGAGTGAGCGCAAAAGAAAAATTGTTTTTTACCAGAAATTTGCGCATTATGATTAGCTCTGGTATGTCTCTTCCCGGGGCTTTGGATACTTTGGCTTCTGTTTCTAAAAACAAAAAATTCAAAGATGCTTTGCTGAAAATAAAAACAGAGATAATAAAAGGAAAGAGTTTTTCTGAATCATTGGAAAAATTTCCCAATATCTTTCCTGAACTTTTTTCTAATATGGTAAGGGCAGGAGAAGAATCAGGCACATTAGAGGATGTTTTAAAGTCATTGACTCGGCAGATAGAAAGGGAAGTGGAGCTGAAATCAAAAATCATAGGAGCAATGATTTATCCAGCAGTAATTCTTTGCGCTATGATTGGAATTGGAATGTTAATGCTTGTTATTGTTGTGCCGAGCTTAGCAGCTGTTTTTGCAGATTTAGAGATTGAATTGCCGGCTACCACCAGATTTGTGATTTTTCTCGGCACTTTTATGGTTGAAAAATGGTATCTGTTTATTTTGATTTTGCTTGTTTCTGGTTTTCTTTTTCGGACAGCATTAAAAAGCAAAAAAGGAAAAAAGAATCTTGACGCTCTTTTGTTAAAAATCCCGGTTATTTCTTCTTTAATTCAAAAGACAAATACTGCTTTTACGTCCAGAACCCTAAGTTCTTTAATTTCTGCTGGTATCCCTATTGTTCGAGGACTGGAGATTACTTCTAAATCTTTAACTAATTTTTATTACAAAAAGGCATTATTGGAAGCAGCTAAAAAAGTTGAAAAAGGAGAAAAACTATCTGATGCTTTAATGTCTTATGCGGATATCTATCCCTTAACCATTGTTCAGATGATAAAGGTAGGAGAAGAAACCGGTGAGACATCAGATATTTTGGAGAAAATGGCTGACTTTTATGAAGAAGAGGTTTCTAATGCCACCAAAAACCTATCTTCCATTATAGAGCCAGTTCTAATGCTCATTATTGGAGGAGCAGTTGGCTTTTTCGCCGTATCTATGATTCAGCCAATGTATTCAATGATGGGAGAAATGTAAAATTATTAATGATAAATTATCAATGAATAAAAAATTTGAATCTTTTACTTTAATTGAGGTTTTGGTCGCAATAGCTATTATTGTTATTTTATGTTCAATTGCAGTAGGTTCTTATTTTTCTTTTCGCGGGCAAAGCGACCTTGATACTAATGCTCAAATGATTTTAAATGCTTTGAGCTTAGCTCAATCAAAAACTTTAGCTTCAGAGGGAGCTTCTAATTATGGAGTTCATTTTGAACAAGGGGAATGCGTTTTATTTAAAGGGAGCAGTTATAGTCCCGTTGCTTCTGATAATAAAATATATAGCCTTTCTTCCCGGCTTGAAATTCCTGTCCTTGATTCAGGATTAGACCTAAATGGAGGAGGCAGTGAAGCAGTTTTTGCTCGGCTTACCGGCAATACTTCCCAATTTGGCACTGTGAAAATTCAACTTAAAAATAATTCTGAAAAATACCGGATTATAAAAATAGAATCTTCTGGTAAAGCAGCTATTAAAGGCGAGGATTTTTTACCTTTAAATACTCGGCTCACTGATTCTCGGCATATACATTTTACTTACAGCCGGAATATAGATACTGTTAATGAAATAATAACTTTCACTTTTGACGATCCTGCAACAACTGAAGATATTAAAATTAGTAATTTTATAGAAGGCGACCAGTTTAATTGGGAGGGGATAATAACAGTAGGCGCTGATGATCAGATACTTCATATTCACACTCACAGATTAAATAATCCTGATACACTTTTCTCTATTCATCGGGATTTAAGATATAATAATAAAAGCCTGACTATTTCTATTAGCGGCGAGGCCGGCAGTTTAATTATTTATAATCCAGATGGACAGGTACTTAAGGGAACATCAATTTTTACAAGCGAACCTGAACTACAATAATATGATTCTTCATCAAAAAGGTTTTAGTGCGGCAGAATTAATAATCGCCATCTTTGTTTTAACAATAGTAAGCACAAGTTTTTATGAAATTGCTGTTTTGTCTTTGAAGATTTCAAAAGAAAATAAGAACGAAATGAAGGCTGCTTATTTAGCAGAAGAAGGGATAGAGGCAGTTCGTAATATCAGAGACCAGGTGGCTTGGATAGATGCAGATGATGGGAAAACTGGGATTGGAGAGTTTGATATTGATCTTAATGACACTTATTATCCGATTATTTCAGGAAATAGCTGGGAATTAACCTCTATTGATCCCGGCCCTATTAACAACCGTTTCAATCGAAAAGTTGTTTTTAAAAAACTCTCTCGAGATCCTGATACCGGAGACATTGAAGATGTTTACAATTCTGTAAATGATGACGAAAATTCTAGAAAAATTATTACAATAGTAACTTGGCAGGAAAACGGAAAAGATAAAGATGTAACCCTAATTTCTTATCTTACTAATTTTAATTATTAGACAAAATGAACAATAGTTTTACCCTTATTGAAATTTTAGTTTATTTAGCAGTTTTTTCCATAATCAGTGGAGCTCTTTTAACCGGAGCATTAAGGCTGGCCGAGTTTTATAATATCTCTCGGTTTGATAAGGAGATTTTAAACAATACTCATTTTGCTTTAAATAGCATGCTTTCAGAAATCAAATATGCTTCAACTGTTTATAGTCCAACCAGCTCCACTACAAACCAGATTAGTTTAGAAACTAATTTAAATCCTCCTGAAGGAGAAAATAAAACTTATGTTGATTTTTATCTGGATAATGGAAGATTATATTTGAAAAGAGAAGGCCAAGATTCTCAATCTTTAACATCAGAAAGAATAGAAATTACTAATTTGAATTTTACTTATCTGCCTTCTTTAACGGATTGTTCTTCAGTAAGGATAGAGATTACGGCTCGTTATTGTTCTTCAAAAGAAGAATATCAAAGAGAAATAAATTTGGTCTCAAGCGGGTCTCTAAGAAAATATTAAAAAAATGAAGAATTTATCTAAAAATAATGGAAAAGGATTTGCCTTAATTACAACTGTTGTTATTATAATGTCTTTTTCTTTGATTATTACTTTAGCTTTTTCCTCTTTAGTTTTAAATGAAAGGCAGCTCACTAAGAATTTTGTCAAATCTTTAAAAAATTATTATATAGCAGAAGGAGGAATAGAAGATATACTTCTAAGAAATAATACAAACATAGAACTGCCTGTTTCTAATCCCAGCAGTTTGAATATAGGAGAAGGAACAGCCACTCGATATGTAGGAGATATTATTGCCGGAACCAGGGAGATAATTTCAGAGGGAAATATTGATGGATACATTAGAAAAGTTAGCGTAGTGGCAACTATTGCCGCTACAGGCATCTCTTTTCATTATGGAGCTCAAGTTGGTGATGGAGGGATGGAAATGGAATCCAATAGTAAGATTAAGGGTAATGTGTTTTCAAACGGGAATGTTGTTAATATAAGTGAAGCATTTGGAGCAGGTTTTAATATAACTGATGATATTATAGTGGCTAATAATGGAAAAAAAATTGAATGGTTATGGGTTGGAGGAAATGCTACAGTTCACACCTGTAAAGATTGTAATATTGCAGGAGACTTGACTTATGTTTCTGGTCCTCCTTGGGGAGATGAAGGAACTCCGGGAAATTGTGTTGCTGGCGGAGGACTGAAAACTTTACCTAATCAAATTGATCCTCTTCCTATGCCCATTTCTGATGAACAAATTAACAACTGGAAGGACGAGGCAAATTGCAATAATAATCCAAGCTGTATTTATGTTGGGGACTACACAGTAGGCGTGGGTGAAACTAAATCCCTTGGACCTCAACAAATTACAGGAAATTTAACTGTTAGTAATAATGCCACCTTAATAATAACCGGAACAATTTATGTAACACAGGATATTATTATTGGAAATAATGCTACTATAAGGCTAGATTCTGGTTATGGTTCAACAAGCGGTGTAATTATATCTGATGGAAAAATTAATATTAGCCCAGGCGTCATTCTACAAGGGTCCGGAGAAATAGGAAGTTATATAATGCTTCTTTCTACAAATTCTTCTTTAGATATTTCAAGCCCTGCTATTGATGTAGAAAACAATGCTGAAGGAGCAGTTTTTTATACTTCTGACGGTTTAATTCGGTTGCGTAATAATATGAAAGTTAGAGAAGTTGTTGGGTACAAAATTTATCTTGATAATAACGCAGAAGTTGAATACGAAGTTGGACTTCAAGACGTTAGTTTTTCCAGCGGACCGTCCGGTGGTTGGAAGGTAATAAGCTGGAAAGAAGTTGAATAAAAATAAAAATATATGTTTAATTTTTTAACTCTCAATCCGGAAGCATTTGGCATAGACATATCTGATTTGTCTTTAAAGCTCATCAAGCTAAAGAAAAAGAGTGATGGTTTGGCTTTGGCTTCTTTTGGCCGGAGAGATATAAAACCGGGGATAATAAAAGGAGGAAGAATTAAAAATGAAACTGGTTTAGTAAAAGTTATAAGAAAAGCCATTAACAATGTTGAAGGGGAAAAAATAAAAACGAATTATGTAATTGCTTCTTTACCAGAAGAAAAAGCGTTTTTACAAATAATTAAAATGCCGAAAATGGAAAAGGAAGAGATAGAAAGCGCTATTAGGTTTGAAGCAGAAAACTATATCCCGGTTCCTCTCCATAAAGTTTATCTTGATTTTCAGATTATTTCTCCTTTGAACAGCAAACAGAGCTATCTTGAAGTTTTGCTTGCGGCTATGCCTAAAGAGATAGTAGATGGTTATGTTTCCTGTTTTAAAAAAGCCGGGCTTCAGATTAAGGCGTTGGAGGTTGATTCCATCTCTATTGCCCGGGCTTTAATAAAGCAGGGGAAAAGCCCGGCTCCCGTTCTTTTAATTGATTTGGGATCTGCCATGACCGGCTTTATGATATTCAAAAATAATTCTTTAAGATTCACTTCTTCTATTCCTATTTCTGGCCAAAAATTTACCGAAGCTGTTTCTCGAGCTTTAGAACTTGATATTAAAAAAGCAGAGAAATTAAAAATAAAATACGGGCTTAAAGGCCCGGAGAGAATTCATTTAAAAGGAAAGAGAAACGAAAAACGATTTAGAAAAGAAATTATTTGCGAAGAAAGAATTTTTGAGGCATTAATTCCTATTCTGACTGATTTAATTGAGCAGACAAATGCATATCTGGATTATTATCAATCGCATGAATTTACCAATCATATTTCTAAAAACGGAGAAAGAGTAGAAAAAATTATTCTTTCTGGCGGCGGAGCTAATTTAAAAGGTCTTTCTAACTTCCTCTCTCTTGAATTAAAAACTTTAACCCAATCAGGAAATCCTTGGATCAATATTTCCAAAGAAATAGAAATGCCGTTAGAAGAATCTTTAAAATATACTACTGCTATTGGTGCAGCCCTTCGCGGAATAACTAATTATGATTAATTTACTCCCGCCAAATTATAAAAAAGAATTATTAAAAGAGGAACAATATAAAATTGTTATAACTTTAGGAATTTTTGTTTTGCTTTTTCTGGTTTCTTTTAGTTTAATTTTATTTTCCATAAAGATTTATGTTTCTAGCCAGTTTGAAACAGAAAAAGAATTTGTTAACCAATCCAGGAAAGAAATGGAGTTTTCAGAGATTGAAAAGTTAGAAAAAGAGACAAAATATCTCAACGAAGATATTTTGGAATTAGAGCTTTTTTACCAAAATCAAATTTCCCTAATTGAGATATTAGAAGAACTTTCATTTGTTTTGCCTACAGGGGTTTATTTAAAGACAATTTCCATCAATCCCAGCAAAGAAAAAGATAGTAAGTTTTTAGTTTCTCTTTCTGGTTTTTCTCCTACCAGGGAACTTTTATCTGAATTTAAGACCGATCTTGAAGAAAAAAAAGAGCTCTTCAAGGGTAAAATTGACTTTCCTCCATCTACCTGGACAAAACCTATTGATATAGATTTTTCTTTAAACTTTAAAATATGATGCCTCTAAATAAAAAAATTTATGCCTCTTTAGTATTTTTTGCTTTAGTCATTTTAATTTTTATATTTCTTATTATTTGTCCTCTTCTGTCTGATATTAAAAAAGATTCCCAAGATTTTATACTTCAAAAAAATAGTTTTGCCGAACTGCAGATGAGAAAAGAGAATTTTAATCAATTGAGAGATTTTTATCAGAGCCATCAAGAAGAACTAAAAAAAATTGATAACTTGTTTATTGATCAGGAAACCCCTATTGAGTTTATTGAGTTTTTAGAAGAAAAGGCAAAAGATTCTTTTCTGGCAATTGAAATATCCGCTGCTTCTTCTAAAAAATCAGAATCAGAAAAATGGAATTTTAGCAATTACCAATTATCTCTTATTGGTTCGTTTTCTAATATTCTGAAATTTTTGGAAAAGATAGAAACCGCTCCTTATCTTATTGAAATTTCTAATTTAAATATTAAACAAACAAAAGAAGAAGATATTCGGGCTGGTTTAATTATGAAAGTTTATACTAAATAATAATTATTATGAAAAAAGTAAGAACAGATAAATTAAAAAAGTTTTTTGAAAAACTGCCAAGAAACTTAGCAGAACATGCTTTTCGTTCTTTTATGCCTTTGGTTGTCTTTGCCTTGATTTTTGGCGGGATTTTGTTCTATAAATACAGCATTTTAATTGAGAAAAAAGAACCGCAGATTTCTAAACAACCGATTCAATTTAAAAAAGAGGTTTTAGAGAATGTCTCCAACAAATGGATAGAACGGGAAATAAAATTTAATGAAACCGATACAAAAGAATACCCGGATTTGTTTGAAAAAGAACTTTCTTTGTCAGAAGAAGAATAAATCCTGCGGGATGGCTTCCCGCAAGATTTGACCAAACAGGGGAGGGACAGGGGAGGGACTGTCCCTCCCCTGTCCCTCGTAGTTTGACCAAATGATAATTTTGTTGTATTATATGTATATGTATATATCCTGCCCTCGTAGTTCAACGGATAGAATAGGAACCTTCTAAGTTCTAGATCGAGGTCCGATTCCTCGCGAGGGCATATGGCGGACGTAGTGTAGTGGCTTAGCACTAGAGTTTGTGGAACTCTCAGGGGGAGTTCGAATCTCCTCGTCCGCCCCACTGAGTAAAATGAAAAAATCAACGAGAACGGTTCTCGTTGATTTTTCTGTTCAACTTCAATAGATTATTTCTTTTCTTCTAATCTTACTTTAGTTAATATTTCTTTTTTGTTTCTCAAAATTTTTAATTCAATCTCCTTTCCTATTTTGTGCTCTTGTAAAATAGACGACAGAGGATTATCAGTAGTAATTTTTTTGCCTGCGCATTCCAAAATTATATCAAATTCTTTTATGCCGGCTTTTTCAGCTGCTGAATCTTTAACCAGGGCTGATTCGCCCAGAGCTTCTCTGACAACCAGGGCGCCGTAATTAACCGGCAGTTTATTTTTTTGGGCTATTTCTTTGTTTAAAAGAATATATCTTAGTCCTAAAAAAGGCCTTCTGATTTTTCCATATTTTTCTACTTCTGCCAAATCCTTTTTAGCGTAGTTTATGGGGATAGCAAAACCAATGTTTTGAGCCATAGCGACCATAGCCGTGTTAAGGCCAATAACTTTTCCTTCAATATCAACCAAGGGTCCTCCGGAATTGCCCGGGTTAATAGCGGCATCGGTCTGAATCAGGCCTCTTAGGTTTTCTGCCTGCTGAGCAATGTTGTTAAAAGCAGTAATAGTTCTGCTTAGTCCGGAAACAATGCCAGTGCTTACTGTATCATGGAATTCTCCCAAGGCATTGCCGATGGCAATTACTGTTTGACCAAGTTCAATTTGGTTTGAGTCGCCCAATTCTAAAAAAGGCAGGTTTTTAGCTTGAATTTTTAATATAGCGATGTCGTTTAAAGGGTCGCGGGCCAATATCTTGACAGGATATTTTTTCTCCGGTTCTAAGACAACCGTATAGTCGGCTTGCGGGTCTCCAACTACATGCTGTGAGGTAAGAACCAAACCGTCAGGAGAAATAATAAAACCAGAGCCGCCTCCGATTTTTGTTTTTTCTTTCTTGCCTTTTTCTATTTTTGGAACCACAAAACTCTGGCCGCCGAAAGGAAGCATATAAAAACCCTCTATTTTTGGCAGGTCTTTGGAAATGACAATAGTGATAACAGCCGGACAGGCATTTTTCACTATTTTAATAATTGGTGATTTTTCCATTTACTTATTTTAACATAAAATATAATTGTCAACAAGAAAAAGATATGCTATTCTTGAGATAGATAATAGATAATCAATGATAAATAATCAATGATAAATGATAAATGTTTTGTCCTTGTAGTTCAATGGATAGAATATCTCCCCCCTAAGGAGAAAATGGAAGTTCGACTCTTCCCAAGGGCATAGAAAATATGAATAAACTTTACTATAATCTTTTTGGAAAACATAACCGGAAGATTCCCTTTACTATCTTGGTTTATTTTTTAACTACTTTTGTGGTAGTGAGAATCTTGGTTTATGCTTGGACTTATGAATATATTCCAGAAATATCTTTGATGATAAAAGGGATAGAAATTCATCATTTTAATCTTGGCATTTTTATTTTAGCTGTTGTCGGCTACTTTATTTTAACAAATGAAAAAGAAGAAAATCGGCTGAAGTTGGCAAAAATTTATGGCATTGGATTGGCTTTGGCTTTTGATGAATTCGGAATGTGGCTTCATCTTAACGACAATTATTGGCTCAGACATAGTCTTGATGCAGTGGTTATTATTTCAGTAGTTCTTTTTAATATTATTTATCTTAATCGTATCTGGAAAAAAATTATTGAACAACATATAATTCTGGGAAAGAAAATTTTATCAGCATTTCGCAAAGATGTTGAAACAAAAAGCAGAAAGATTTTAACCAAAACTAAATAAGGGCCCGTGGCGCAACTGGTTAGCGTGCCTCGATGGCATCGAGGAGGTTAGGGGTTCGACTCCCCTCGGGTCCACAAAAAAGTTGACAGGACTTTTAAAGTTTGTTAAACTAAAAATAGTCCGTTTTAGTCAACGGACACTTTTTAAAAATTATTATGTTTGAAATCAAGTCATTTACTTCAGCTGTAACACAAATCGCTGAAGAAAAAGGAATTCCTCAAGAAAAAGTTGTAGAAGTTATTGAACAAGCCCTGGCTGCCGCTTACAAAAAGGATTATGGCAGAAAGGGCCAGATTGTTAAAGCCAAACTTTCCCCAAAAACAGGAGATACAAAATTCTGGCAGGTGAAATTAGTTGTTTCTGATGAGATGATTTATTCTGAGGAGGAATTGGAAAAATTAAAAATTAAAGTAGAAGAAGATAAAGAACCCTTTCCGCCAGCTGGCGGAGCTGCGGAGGGCGAGGCGAAAATTCGCTTTAATCCAGAAAAACATATTATGCTGGAGGAGGCGAAGAAAATAGAGCCAAAAATTAAAGTCGGAGATGAAATGGAAATAGCTTTGGAAACCCAGGGAGATTATGGCCGGATTGCCGCTCAAACAGCCAAGCAGGTGATTTTACAAAAAATTAAGGAAGCAGAAAGAGAATCAATTCTTCAGGAATACGAATCAAAAACAGGAGAAATAATTTCTGGTTTAGTCCAGAGGATTGAACCAGGAGCAGTTTTCTTTGATGTTGGCAAAACAGTAGGCATCCTGCCAAGAGAAGAGCAGATTTCAGGAGAGTTTTATCGGCTTAATCAGAGATTTCGGCTTTATATCTTAAATGTGGAAAGCACGCCTAAGGGACCCCAGATAATTTTATCCCGGGCTTATCCCAAGATGGTGTCAAAACTTTTTGAGTTAGAGGTACCGGAAATTTCTGCGGGCCAGATTTCTATAAAGTCCATTGCCAGAGAAGCGGGTTCCCGTTCCAAGATTGCCGTTCTTTCTGACAGCGAAGGAATGGATCCTATTGGCGCTATGGTTGGGCAGAGAGGAACCAGGGTCGGGGCAGTGATTAACGAATTAGGCGGAGAAAAAATTGATATTATTGAATATTCTGATGAGCCGGAAAAATACATTGCTAATTCTTTGTCTCCGGCAAAAGTGTTAGAGGTAAAGATTATGCCTAAAAACAAGGCATTGGTTTTAGTGCCGGAAGACCAGCTTTCTTTAACTATTGGCAAGGAGGGCCAGAATGTTCGTTTGGCAGCCAAATTAACTGGCTGGAAAATAGACGTGAGAAGCCCGGAGAGCAAGAAAGAGGAAGGCGAGAAAGAAGAAGGCAAGAAAGAGAAAGTTGAGAAAGAGAAAGTTGAGAAAGAGGAAGTTGAGAAAAAAACTAAAGTCAAGGATAAAAAAAGTCAAACTAAAAATAAAAAAGAAAAAATTTAAATATTATGAACCTAATACCAACAGTTATTGAAAAAACTAAATATGGAGAACGAGCTTTTGATATTTATTCCCGGTTATTAAAAGAGCGGATTGTTTTCTTAACCGGACCAATTACTGACCCGGTCGCAAATTCTGTGATTGCCCAGATGCTTTTTTTGGCTTCCAAAGATCCAAAGAAAGACATTCAGCTTTATATTAATACTCCAGGCGGAATAGTCACTTCCGGCTTGGCGGTTTATGATACAATGCAGTAT
The DNA here is from genome assembly GCA_030612885.1 of Candidatus Nealsoniibacteriota bacterium. Taxonomy (GTDB): domain Bacteria; phylum Patescibacteriota; class Minisyncoccia; order Minisyncoccales; family JAGMDC01; genus JAGLYZ01. Next base: position 64,429 of record JAUWMZ010000001.1, on the reverse strand, counting down.
GTCCAATCGCCTATTTCCACTGTTTGTATTGGTATGGCCGCTTCAATGGGAGCTACTCTTTTAGCGGCTGGCGCCAAGGGAAAAAGATTTGCTCTGCCCAGCGCTGAGATTTTACTTCATCAGGTTGCTGGCGGCGGCATCAGCGGAGCAGCAGTGGAAATTGAGATTACGGCAAAGCAGATTATCAAGATAAAAGAAAAGCTGAATAAAATTTTAGCTAAGCATACAGGACAACCATTAACCAGAATTACTAAAGATACTGACCGAGATTATTATTTGTCAGCCCAGGAAGCCAAAGAATACGGCATTATTGACCAAGTAATTACAAAAAAAGTGTAAATCCCGTTAATCCCTGCCCTAAAGGACAGGGATTTTTCTTTATTGTATTTTCTAATTTTTTCATCTTGTGGCTTCAAGCGCCCTTTTAATTCCTCTATAACTGCCGATTGATTCATAGCAGAAGAAGTAAGCATTACAATTGCTATCTTGTTCAAGATTAGCCGGACATTCTGAATAAGATTCACTACAAACAACTGCTACTTCGTATGTTGCGCCATTTAAAGAATCTGAATAACTTGATTCGGGTTCACTTTTATCATAAAGAGCTATTTCCATTCCAGTGTCAGCAGCAAAAAACGCTTTCATTGAATTTTCCATTTGTTGGATTGTTTTAATTTGTCCCATTAAAATTGAACTTAATCCTAAAACAACAGCCATTGCAATAGTAAGGATTATTAAAGCTAAATAAAGAATAACACCTTTTTCTGATTTTGGGATTGCCATTTTAATATATTTGATATGTATCAATATTTCTTTGTGATATTGTGGTCTGAAGATTAATTTTTGCTTCCCCTTCAGCAGATTGAATAGCTAAAAGCATAGTTATTCTCGGCTGAATATTATCTTCCTGATCTTTTCCTAAAAGCTTAAACTTAAGGTTAGTAATTTGAAGATCATCAGAAGTTAGAGCTAAAATTTGCTCGTCTCCACCGATTGCTTTTTTCTGTTTCAGCTGGCTTCCATCAAGAAAAAATTCCTGACAGTCATTATTTTCTAAATGATTTATAAATCTTAAACCAGTTCCTAAATTTTCATTTCCTCCAATTTGATATACAGATGGAATTTCATAATTTAAACCTGAAGACGCAAGACATCCTTGACCAGATTCTTTTTCCGCTATTCTTAACGCACGGCTCATATATTCTAAAGCATAGCCAGTTTGGTTTAAAAGTTCATAAGTATCTAATATTCTTTTTTGAGATTTGTTTATAGAAACAAAAAGTCCTATAACAGCTCCTATGATTAAAAAAGAGGCAGTTACTGAGACCATTATTTCCATTAGAGTAAAACCCTTCATCATTTTAACATATAAACATTTTAACATATAAACATTTTAACATTTCTGATTTTATTTTTTGTTAATATGTTAAAATGTTAGCATGTTAATATGCTCCACTATTTCCAGTTATATAAATATTCTTCAGCAGTAATTGTTTTATCCTGCCAGGATACTTCAACCAGGACTGCCCTGGAATTTGGGTCAGGACTAAGAAGGTCTATTTCTGAAATAGTAATTTTTCTTTTAAACTTAGTTTCGGGATGAGCAAGATCGCTATAAAAATAAAAATCATCGCCATCGGTTTTGAGATATCTGTTATTCCAGTCATCCAATCCCTGTATCATTGTATAATCAACCTCATAATCTCCTGGAATATTAAACCCGTCACTCCAAAGAGTGGCTGGAAGAGACCTTTGCTCAAGAAAATTGCCGTCTCTTATATTTCTTACAATTTCAATCCCTTCTTGCGTAAGAGAAATAGCAATAAGCTTAGATGAATAATCTGAAGTTAATTTCAGGGTTTTATTAATAGCCGCAGAAGTTCCTAAAATGCCTATGCTAATAATAAAAATGGTCACTAAAAGCTCTAATATAGTAAAACCTTTGTTTTTCATAAAATAGAATTGTTTAATTGTTCTACAAAATTATTCAGCTTCAATCAAACCAGCTTTGTTGATTTTCACTGTTTTAGTATTGCCGTTTTCTAAAAGAGAAATGGTTATAACAGCTTCAGTTATTAATGATTCAGCTTTTTCAGAAAAAAAGATAATAGTAGGACCAGGTGATTTAAAAGTAATATCAAGATTAGAGATAGGAGAAAGAGATTTTATTTTAATGTCTTTTTCCAATTCTATATCTTTAATCTTTTCAGAGAATGAACCATCGCATATATCGTTTCCAGATGTAAATTGATGATTATTATCGCAATCAGCAAAAATAAATGCCTGGCCCAAAGGAGAACCAGCATCTGGTTCTTCAAAGCGGATGCCATACCCTCCTTCTGGGTAAAATTTTGCTCCAGGCGAACCAATTTGTTCAGCTGACATAGCCATTTGTTCCACTCTTCGCATTTCTTGCGCTAATTTATTGGCAGATCTTTCTAAAGAAAAATTTTTTTCAGCTGATTGATAATCCACTACGGTTACAGCAGTTAAAATAGAAATAATGGTAATAACTAATAAAAGCTCTATTAGGGTAAATCCTGATTTCATTATTTTTATTATACAAATTTTAGTCTGCTGTGGCAAACTAAAATTTAATATATCAAATCTTAATTTTTAGTTATCCACACCTACCCTGTTTTATTTTCTATAATTTGTTAAAATAAAGTAATAATATGTATAATTTAATGCTAAAGGAAAAAAATCCAAAAAATAATAGAAACATAATAATAGCGCTAATTATTAGTGTAATCGTTTTTTCTTTTTTAATTTTTTATATTAATATTCAGGACTTCTTTTTTCCAAAACAGATTGAGAAAAAAATTCCATTTGAAAATTGTGAACTTCTAACAGATTCTTGTTTAGATAAAGATTGTCCTTATTATTTTCTTTGTGATGTAGTAGAATTTATTGATTGTAAAGTTTATGACTGCGGCACTTGTTACGGTGTCTTAATCAAAGACAAGCAGGGTAAGACAATTACTAGAGAACAGCCGAAACCAGATAAGGAGAAAGTTAAGGAAACGCTTAATAAATGCAGGGGAACAGTTGAGGTTTTAGAGAAGAAATATAAAGATGGCAAACTAGAAGTTAAAACAAGTGTAGTTACTAAAGGTGATTGTAAGATTTTATCTTTTGTGGTTAAAACCGACAAAGGATTTCAAACCCCTATTTTTGAAAAAAAAGATGATTATTATAATTTAACTCTTGATGTCCTGTCCCAAGAGGTATTAGAAGTAATCGCTGTGGGCCAGGGCGGAGTGAGTATTAAAGAAAAAGTAGATTAATTAAAGATGAATAATTATGGATAAACATAAGAGCGAATTAATTAATAAGTCGGTTTCAAATTTTACGCGATTTCAGGTTTTAACAAAGTTGGTAATTTTGATTGGCATAATTGGTTTGTTTTTGTTTATTCCTTTTATGTCTACTTGTTTAGCAGCTGATCTTATTATAGATGGCACCAGTGTGACCCTTAGCGGCGTTCAAGTATATGACACAATTAGAATAATTAATGGCGGAATTTTATATGTAGAAGATTACGACGGCGATTTATCTAAAGGTAGACTTGAGTTGCAGGCGAACGAAATATTTATTGACGCATCGTCTTCAATAAACGCTGATGGAAAAGGTTACCGAGGTTATACACAAGACGAGGCACAGTGTGGGGACGGTGAAGGACCTGGCGGAGGAGGAGCGGGAGCCATTGGTGTAGGTAGCGCTGGGGGAGGTGGAGGTTATGGCGGAGCAGGAGGAAGGGGAGGATATGTTTCTGGCTGGTCTCCTGGAGCCGGCGGCAGTGCTTATGGTGACGAAAATAATGCAGGACTTTGGATGGGAAGTGGAGGAGCTACTGGTACCGAAAGTCCGGCTTATGGTGGTGATGGCGGTGGTGCCATAATTCTTAATGCTGAAAATATTACAATAGAGGGTTCAGTCACTGCAGATGGAGGTAATGGTTCTAACCGAGGCGGTGGCGGTTCTGGTGGCGGAATAGACATTACTGTAGATAATCTAATAATCTCTGGTTTAATCAGAGCCAATGGTGGCGACGCATCTGTTGGTCATTACTTTAGCGGCGGCGGAGGCGGTGGAGGAAGAATAACAATAATAGTCAATAACACCTATTCAATAACCGGTTCAATTACTGTTAATGGCGGTGAAGCTTATAGTTGTATTTGGCCTGGACAACCCGGAGATAATGGCACATATGTGATTATTTATCTGGATCATGAGCCGCCAAAGATTACTTTGCTTTCGCCAAATGATAATCTTGAAATTGACACAGACAGCTTACAAGTTAGTTTTAAACAAACTGATAATATTTCTTTAGCTTGTTCCTGCAGTTTATATTTAGACGAAAATCTTGTTCAGACAAATTCCTCGGTTCCCAATGACACGCCCACAACTTTTGCGGTTTCAGGAATTAACCCTGGTCAGCATTGGTGGACCGTTAAGTGTACTGATGAAGCCGGTAATATAGGCACTTATGGTTATTTAATTGCTTCTACAGGAGATGACGGAAGAATATATCAGTCAACTGATGGCTATGAAGGAGATAGCTGGGAAGAATTAGATTTATCTATGTATGTAAAAGAAGCCACAAAGGTTGAGATTGCCGGGTTGGGTATTGACCAGAATGGACGGGTTTATGTTAATATATATTATCGCTGCACAGATGACTATTGCGGCGATTTGGAACATTTTGATTGGGGTCGCAGACAGCTTTTCAGAAAACCTGATGACGGAAAGGGTTTTGAATTGAAAAACCAAAATATTTCAGATACATATATTTTTATTCCCTCTGTAGCCGGCATTTTTAATAACGATGTCTATGCAGCCGCAAATGACGAGATTTATAAAAGCACTGATGGCGGAGCAACTTTTAATTTGATTCCCGGGAGTCCGGATGTTTTTGAAATAACTGTTGATTCTAATGATGTTATCTACGGTCTTAACAGATTCGGAGGTTTAGAGAGAAGTATTGACGGCACTACGTTTACTCATCTAAGCGGCGGCGTTGGCGATGAATATTCTTTGATTACTGCTCCGAACAACGATATTTATGTTGCATCATTCGGAGGACTGTATAAAAGCAGCGATATGGGTGAAACTCGGTCTAAAGTGTTTGACGCCCCGGATTATCTTAATAGTTTAGAGGCATCTTCAAACGGTTATATTTTTGTCGGATTACGAAATTCTCCAAAAACCTATATTTATCGCAGTACAAACAACGGGATTTCGGGGAGTTGGGAAAGTGTATTAGAGATAGACGGCGTAACTGATAATGTAGATGTTTTTTATATTGATAGTTATAACAGTCAAAATGTTTTTGCCTATGTTTGGGTTGAAAGCGCGGGAGAATTAAGAATTTATAAAAGCGAGAATTACGGAGATGTTGAGACATGGTCAATAATTAAAACAATACCAACATCAGAATTGCTTTGGATAAATGATTACGGCGTCCAGATGAGAGTGGTAGAAAATGTCAGCAGGTCTTTTAATGTGAGCGCCTGGCCCCAGCCAGGAGGGTCAAGCAGACATACAGGATTTAGCTCGGGAACAGCCGGGGCTAGTCTTAATGTCGTTTCAAAATGGACTGCAGATCTTGGTTTATTCGGAAAATACGGCAGCGTGGTGACAGCAGATATTGACGGCGATGGAATGGACGAGGTTGTGGCAATGGGCGAAGCAATAACTGTTTTTGACGGCAAGGACGGAGATATCATTTGGACAAATGATGATTGTTATCCTAGTTTGGGAGCAGAGATTGATTGTTCTCATAATGACCCCAGTAATCCTTATATGGCTATTTTAGCTAAACGGGGAGGGGTTTATGATGTTGTTGGTTTTGCCCAAACTATGGGAAATTATTTAATTTGCAGGGATTCTCAGGACGGGACACTGAGATGGTATGTGGAGATTGGAGCGTCTACTGTGCTGTTTACAGCAGCTGATTTAGACGGAGACGGCATAGATGAAATAATTGTTGTTTATGGCAATACTCTCGCAGTTTTTGACAATAAAGACGGTGCGTTAAAATGGCAAACTGTAATAGGATTTGGAGAGTTGCAGATTCCCGCTGTCGCTGATTTAGATCAAGACGGAGATTTAGAGATAGTTGTTGCCGGAGACGATATTAGAGCTTTTGATAAAGACGGAAATCCTTTTTGGGGGCCGGTAGAAATAAATACCCGCGACTATACCCACAATGATTGTTATGTAACCATATCAGATATATCAGGAGATTCTAAACCGGAAATAATTGATATTTCTTATGGAATATATGACGGTGTAGACGGGATGTATGTTCTTAACGGAACCGGGACAATCCTTTGGAGCAAAGATATTCATATTCAAGTTGGTTCAGTTGCTGTCGCTGATTTAGATGGGGATGGAAAAGGAGAAATTGTTGTTCCTTCAGTAAATGGAGGTTTTTATGTTTTAGACGGAGATGGTACGGAATTGTGGCACAATACAGCAGTTGGAAAAATGATTAATAGTCCGGTCATTACTGACATAGATAATGACGGAGAATTTGAGATTATTGTTCAGACCCTTGAAGACAACAAAATTTTTGCTTTTAATTTTGATACTAAAGATCTTTTATGGGAGTGGGAACCATTTCCCGATTCAGCCAAAGGATATTCCAGTTTGGCTGTCTCAGATATTGACGGCGATGGAATGGTAGAAATTATTTTAATTGCTAGTAATAATATTCTTTATGTCCTGGGCGTTGACGATAGTTCGCCTATTGTGAATATCGAGGCCAGGGATAAAAATGATATTTTAATTTCGGATGAAGGAACAGTTGACGATATAGATACCAATTCAATGACTATTTCTTCTACTGCTACTGACTTTTCTGGCATTCAAAACCATAAGATTAAATATTGGGTAGATGGCGTTCTTCAAGAACCAGTAGATGAATGGTCAGAGGGCGGGACTCATTCTATTACCGTCGGACCATTTTCAGGAGGAATCCTGGTTGAATATCAGGCGACAGCAACCGATAATAATCTCAACTACGCAGAGACCATTAAGAAATCATTTACCGTAATTTCAACAAATCAATCACCATATATTGAATTTCAAGAGATTAATTACCAAACCTATTGTGGAGTCGGTTCAGGAGTTGGTTTAGTTGGCTTTAAATGGGTTTATAAAGATGATGATGGAGACCAGGAATCAAGGTTTGATTTTCGGGTAAATGATATTAATGATTCAGATCCAGAGAATCCAGGGGATTTAGAGGTTGATAGAAGCGTTGAGGGGCTTAGTAATCCTGATGGCACTGAAAATAATCAATCAGTAGTAGTTCTTAGCCCTATTACAGACAATAAGATTACTTATAATACTACTTATTATTGGTGGGTAAAGGTTTTTGATGATAAAGGAGGTAATTCCGGTTGGGTGGCTGGTCCTTCTTTTACCACTGCATCTCATGCTTGGCCTTGGTCTAATTTTACCTTAGACCCAGATCCTTCAATTGCTGGTGAACCTGTGCAATTATGCGCTGTTCGCGATATTGAACAAGAAGGAATTTGCGAATCAGATATTAGTATTTGCTATGATGGAGATGATTCTTGCTCTGGCGGTATATTTCTTTGGGATATTTCTGATTGCAATGGTATTTTTGTAGGTGGAACAAATGAAAATTCTGAAAGTCCTAAGGTCAAACTTTTTTCATCTGGTGAAATTACTCTTTATATCACTGATAAAGATGGATTTGGTCCTTGTTCTTGTTTTGAAGACATTGAACCAAAACTTCCTTATCCTGGCTGGAAAGAAATTCCGCCTAATTAAAATAAGTATTAATTTGAATACTGAATTTTTTAATTAACAAAGGCCTGTCCTTTGTTTTTTTGACAAAAATAATCTTTTTTGCTAAACTAATAAAAGAATAAATGAATAACCAATTTTTTTACCCAGTTAGAAATTTTATATTCACGTGGATATTGAATAAAATTAACTGTATTTAGAAAAAATTAATGGAAAAACAAAATTCGCTGGAATCAAAAATTTCTAATGGGGCCATTTTTAATTATGAGTTTATTAATCTCTTTTTTAGTGGGCATAGTTTGTCTTTTACTAGGTTCAGGTTTGGGTTACTATGCCCGCCAGTCAATTGCCAAGAAACAAATTGGCAGTCTGGAGGAAAAAATTCAAAAAAAGCATGCTCAAGCAAAAAAGGAAGCAGAGGAGTTAGTTGCTGAAGCCAAAGAAAAATATTCTGCTATATTAGAATCAGCCAAAAGAGAAGAAGATAGAAGGAGAAAAAATCTTTTTAAAACCGAACAGGTTTTGTTGAGAAGGGAAAATATTTTAGACAGGAAAATTTCTGATTTTGAAAATAAAGAAAAGGAATTTCATGAAAAAGTAGAAAAGCTGAAGCAAATAAAAGAGAGTTTAGAGAATTACAGAAAAGAAGCCCTAAAAAAACTGGAAGAAATTTCCCAGTTATCCCAAAAGGAAGCAGAAAAAGAATTATTAAAGCAAGTGGAAAAGGAAAGCGAGCTGGAGATTTTGGAAAAGATGAAAAATCTGGAAAAAGATGGGATGGAAAAATTTGAGAAGAGAGCAAAAGAAATTTTAGCTTCAGTCATTCAAAGGTGCTCTTTTTCCCAGGTCCAGGAAATTACCACTACCAATGTTTCTTTGCCTAATGATGAAATAAAAGGAAGAATTATCGGCAAGGAAGGGAGGAATATTAGAGCTTTGGAGAGTTTAACGGGCGTAGAAATAATAGTTGATGAAACGCCAGAAGCAGTGGTTATTTCCGGTTTTGATCCTATTCGCCGTCAGATTGCCAAAATCGCTTTAGATAAATTAATTCAGGACGGACGGATTCAGCCAGCCCGAATTGAGGAAATGGTTTCTAAAGCAGAAGAGGAAATTGTGTTCAAGATAAAAGAAGCCGGGGAGCAAGCGGTTTATGAAACAGGTATTGTTGGTCTTGACCCTAAAATTGTCCAGCTTTTAGGACGACTTCGCTTTCGGACAAGCTATGGCCAAAATGTTCTACTTCACTCTATTGAGGTTTCTCATTTGGCTGGCGCTTTAGCATCAGAAATTGGAGCTAATGCCCAAGTGGCTCGGAAAGCAGGTCTTTTGCATGATATTGGCAAAGCCCTTGATTGGAAAGTGGAGGGGTCCCATACTGAAATAGGGATAAAAATTTTAGAAAGATTTGGGATAGAAAAAGAAGTCATTGATGCTATGAAATCCCATCACGGAGAATATCCTGTAGAGAGCATAGAAGCAGTTTTAGTCCAAACAGCTGATGCTATTTCCGGAGCCAGACCAGGAGCCAGAAAGGATACGGTTGAGAATTATCTTAAACGGTTAGGCGAGCTGGAGGAGATTGCCGGTTCTTTCGCCGGAGTGGAAAAGGCCTGGGCGCTTCAAGCAGGCAGGGAAATCAGGGTTTTTGTAAAACCAGAGGAAATAGATGATTTAACAGCTAATAAGCTGGCCCGGCAGATTGCCAAAAGGATTGAAGAAGAGTTAAAATATCCAGGAGAGATTAAGATAACAGTAATTAGAGAAAAGAGAATAGTAGAATACGCTAAATAATTAATCAATAAAGAATTTATGAATATCACTTGGTTTGGTCAATCTTGTTTTCAAATCATTACTGCCAAAGGAAAAGACAGTTCTGTAAAAATAGTTATTGATCCTTTTCAGAATGATATTGGTTTAAATATGCCGAAATTGGAATCGGATATTTTATTATTGACCAATAAAAACTGCGATGTTAGCAAGATTAAAACGAGAGATTATTTTTTAATTGACGAACCGGGCGAGTATGATATAAAAGATGTTTTTATCCAGGGAATATCGATAGAAGCAGATGAGAAAGAAAAAGAAGAAGGAAAGAAAGAAGCTGCCAATATCTATATTATTGAAGCAGAGGGAATACGGGTCTGCCACTTAGGTTCTATCAAAGGAAAAGAATTAAAAAATGGACAATTGGAAAAAATAGGCAATGTAGATATTTTGATGGTGGCGGTAGGCGAGGATGCTCAAGCTTCATCAAAGATTGTCAGCCAGATAGAGCCGAGGATTGTCATTCCTATGTCTTATTATATTCCAAAGCTGAAAGTAAAATTGAAAAAAGTAGATGACTTTTTAAAAGTGATGGGTGGAAAATCAGCTGAACCTCAAAATAAATTATCTATCAAAAGAAAGGATTTGCCAAAGGAAGGAAGGGAAATAATGATTTTAAAAACTTGATGAAATCATTGACAATTTTAAGGAAATAGAATATAGTGTGAATACTAACGGTCTCTAAAATTTTTTTAGAAGTATTAAATTTTTCACATTGATTACTTCTTTTTTTAAAATTTAAGTAAAACTCTCAACCCTAAAAATCTCAGATTAGGGTAGTTTTTGTTTTTATAGTATCTATGGAAGAGATAAAAATTAAAAATTTTGGAAAGTCAAAAGTCCATTTACCTTTATTTTATTTATTGGAAGTTCAGCAAAGGAATTGGCAGCAATTCTGGGAAAAGGATTTAAAAGAACTTTTTTCCGAGGTCTCACCCATTCGCGACCATACCGGGAAAGAGCTGGAACTCTGGTTTTCGGATTATAAATTGTCAAAACCAAAATACAAAAACGATTTAGAGGCAAAGCGAAATAATGATTCTTTTGAGGCCTCTTTAAGGGTAAAGGCAAAACTGGTCAATCTTAAAACAAAAGAAACAAAAGAACAGGAAGTTTTTTTGGCTGATTTTCCTTTAATGACCGAAAGAGGGACTTTTATTGTTAACGGCGTTGAGAGAGTGGTAATTTCCCAGCTTATCCGTTCTCCGGGCGCCTTTTTCACCAGTCAAGACATAAACGATAAAAGTTATTTTGGGGCAAAGATTATCCCCAACAGAGGAGCTTGGCTTGAATTTGGAACTGAGTCATCTGGTTTTATCGGCGTTAAAATTGACCGGAAAAGAAAAGTAGCGGCTACCACTTTATTAAGGGCTTTCGGCTTAGAAAAAGACGAAGATATAAAAAAGGCCTTTAAAGATATTGATAAAGGAGAGATTAAGTATATTGAAAAAACCTTAGCTAAGGACCTTAGCCATAGTCAAGCCGAAGCTGCAGTGGAAGTTTATCAGAGATTAAGACCCGGTGATTTAGTCAGTCCTGATTCGGCCAGAGAGTTGATTGAAAATATGTTTTTTAATTTTAATAGATATGATTTATCTAAAGTGGGGCGCTGGAAAACTCTGGAACGTCTGCCAGAATTGAAAAAGACACAGAAGATTCATCCCAAAGAATATATTACCGTAAAAGACAGGGTCTTGCGTCTTGAAGATATAATAGAAGTAGTCAAAGAAATTATCCGTTTAAATAATGATCCGGAAGCGAAAGCAGACCAAATTGACCATTTAGGAAATCGGAGAGTGCGAACTGTAAATGAGCTGCTTCAAAACCGTTTAAGAGTAGGGATGATGAGGATGGAAAGAATTATAAGAGATAGAATGTCTACTTTAGATATTTCTTTTTTGACCCCAACTCAACTTATTAATCCCAAGCCCTTTATGGCTGTGGCAAAGGAATTTTTTGCTTCCAGCCAGTTTTCCCAATTTATGGATAATGAGAATCCTTTAGCTGAGCTTGAACATAAGCGAACTTTGACTGCTACTGGCCCGGGCGGGCTAACCAGGGAGAGAGCCGGCTTTGAAGTAAGAGATGTTCAGCCTTCCCACTATGGAAGAATTTGTCCTATTCAGACGCCGGAAGGCGCCAATATCGGTTTAGTGAGCCATTTAGCCAGCTATGCCAGGATTAATCCTTATGGTTTTATTGAGACCCCTTATTTTAAAGTAAAAAAAGGAAGAGTTAGTTCAGAACTTCATTTTCTCACTGCTTATGAGGAAGAAAAATTTAACATTGCCCATGCCGGAGTGCCTATTGACGAAAAAGACAATATTATTCCCCAAATAGTTGAGGCAAGAATTCAGGGGCAGCCGGGCGAAATTAAGAAAGAAAAAATTGATTTTATTGATGTTTCTCCACAGCAGTCCATTTCTGTGGCTACTTCTCTTATTCCTTTTTTACAAAATGATGATGCTAACCGGGCTTTAATGGGTTCTAATATGCAAAGGCAGTCAGTTCCATTAGTGAAGCCGGAATTGCCTCTGGTTTCTACTGGCTTGGAAGAAAAAGTAGCCAAGGATTCGGGACAAGCAATAGTAAATGAAGAAGAAGGAATAATAACAGAAGTAGACGCTGACCATATAATAGTAAAATCAAAAACTGGGAAATTAAAAGTCCATAATCTGCGGACATTTATCAGGACTAATCAATATACTTGCTTACATCAAAAGCCAGTTATTAAAAAAGGCCAAAGAGTGAAAAAAGGAGATATTTTGGCTGACGGCGGTTCTATTAATAGAGGACATTTGGCTTTAGGCCAAAATGTTTTAGTGGCTTTTATGCCATGGAGAGGAGGAAATTATGAAGATGCCATTATTATTTCAGAGAGGTTGGTGAAAAATAATTACTTTACTTCTATTCATATTGAAAGTTTTATCTGCGATGTCAGGGAGACAAAGTTAGGCCCGGAAATCACTACTTCAGATATTCCCAATGTCGGTTTAGAAAAACTAAAGGATTTAGATGAAGAAGGAATAATTCGGCTTGGAGCTGATGTTGGTCCTAATGACATTTTAGTTGGAAAAATTTCTCCTAAAGGAGAAGCAGACCTAACACCGGAAGAAAGATTATTGCGAGCAATTTTTGGAGAGAAAGCAAAAGAAGTCAAAGACAGCTCTTTACGGATGGAGCATGGCAAAAAAGGAAGAATAGTGGGAGTGAAGATTTTTGACAGAGAAAAAGGAGATAGATTAGAGCCGGGAGTCATAAAGAGAATTCAGGTAGAAATTGCCGAACTTCGCAAAATTGGAGCCGGAGACAAGCTTTCCGGAAGGCACGGAAACAAGGGAGTAGTTTCTAAAGTTTTACCAGAGGAAGAGATGCCTTTTCTTGAAGACGGCACTTCCGTTGATATTGTTTTAAATCCCTTAGGGGTTGCTTCCCGAAAAAACATCGGACAGATTCTTGAAACCCATTTGGGTTTTGCTGCCAGGAAATTGAACTATATTGCTGTTACTCCTTCTTTGGCAGGAGCCAATGAAGAAGATATTAAAAGAGAGCTTAAAAAAGCCGGTCTTTCTGAAGATGGAAAACTGGAATTGTTTGATGGAAGAACAGGTATTCCTTTTTCAGAAAAAATTACGGTTGGTTATTCTTATTTAATGAAATTAATTCATATGGTGGAGGACAAAATCCATATGCGTTCCATTGGTCCTTATTCTTTAATCACCCAGCAGCCCTTAGGAGGAAAAGCCCAATTTGGCGGACAGAGATTTGGAGAGATGGAGGTTTGGGCATTAGAAGGTTATGGTGCTGCTCATACTTTGCAGGAAATGTTGACTATAAAATCAGACGATGTCACGGGCAGGGCTAATACTTATGAGGCGATTTTGAAAGGAGAGAAAATCAGAAATCCTAATATTCCGGCTTCTTTTAATCTTTTGGTTTTAGAATTAAAATCCCTGGGCCTTGATATAGAGGTGAAAGAAAAGCCAGGGGAAGAACAAAGAAAATAATTTTCAATTACCAATTTTCAATTTTCAATAAATTTTCAATTTTAATTAATAATTAAAAATTAATTAAATAAAAATTGACTGAAAATTAGAAATTTTCATCAATGAGAGTTGCTGATTTAGAATCAATTATAATAAAAGTAGCTTCGCCAGATAAGATTTTGAAATGGTCCCATGGCGAGGTAACCAAACCAGAAACAATAAATTACCGGACTCAAAGAGCAGAAAAGGACGGTCTTTTTTGCGAGAGAATTTTCGGTCCCCAAAAGGATTACGAATGTTATTGCGGAAAGTATAAAAGAATTCGCTATAAAGGCGTGGTTTGCGAAAAATGCGGGGTAGAGGTAACTAAAGCATCAGTGAGAAGAGAAAGAATGGGACATATAAAGTTAGCTTGTCCGGTTTCTCATATCTGGTTTTTGAGAGGAGTTCCTTCCAGGATAGGAACGGTTTTAAATATTCCTGTCCAGCAGTTGGAAAAAGTGATATATTTTGCCTCTTATATCATTACAGAAGTTGATGAGGAAGCAAAGAAAAAGGTCTTAGAGGAAATTGATAAGGAATACCAGCAGAAAATCAAAAAGGAACAAGTTCCTCGTGAACGAGAGCAGAAATCAAAAAGTTTTGAAAAGAAAGATATTAAAACTAATTTAGAAGAATTGAAGGCATCTAAAGACAGGGCGAGAGAGGAGGTTTTAGGTTTGCAGCACCTGAAAATTATTTCTGAAATTGATTATCATAATTTTTCTTTAAAATACGGCCAAATTTTTAAAGCCGGTACCGGAGCAGAGACATTGAGAAAAATTTTTGAGGAGATTGATTTAAAGAAAATAGTAAAAGGACTGGAAAAGGAATATAAATCTTTGCTCTCATCTAATCCTCATAAGAAGAAGCCAAAAGAAATAGATATAGATGCTTCCGAAGAAAATAAAACAAAAAAAGATGACCCAAAAGAAAAAAAAGAAAGCTCTTTGCTCCTGCGGAGAAAATTTTTGAGAAGATTAAGAATGCTCCAAAAAATGTTAGAAGCAGATATCCGTCCTGAATGGATGTTTTTAACAGCTCTTCCTATTTTGCCTCCGGATTTAAGACCAATGGTTCAGTTAGACGGAGGGAGATATGCTTCTTCTGATTTAAACGATCTTTACAGGAGAGTCATTAACAGAAACAACCGTTTGAAATATCTTTTAGAAATTAATGCTCCAGAAGTTATTGTCAGAAATGAAAAAAGAATGCTTCAGGAAGCAGTAGATGCTTTGATAGATAATACGATGAGAAAAGGAACAATGACCCAGGCAACTACTGGCGGCCAGCGGCTCTTGAAATCACTCGCCGATATGCTTAAGGGCAAGCAGGGCAGGTTTAGGCAAAATCTTTTAGGGAAAAGAGTAGATTATTCCGGCAGGTCGGTGATTGTCGTGGGCCCGGACTTAAAACTTGACCAATGCGGTTTGCCGAAAAAAATGGCTTTGGAGCTTTTTAAGCCATTTGTTATCAAAGGTATTTTAGATAAAGAATTAGCTTACAATGTCAGGGGAGCAAGCCGGCTTATTGAAGATGAAACAGATGATGTTTGGGCTATTTTAGAAGAGGTTGTTAAAGATAAATTGGTCTTATTAAACCGCGCTCCTACCTTGCACCGTTTAGGAATCCAAGCATTCCAGCCAGTTCTTATTGAAGGCGAAGCAATTAGGGTTCATCCTTTGGTTTGTAGCGCCTTTAATGCTGATTTTGACGGAGACCAGATGGCAGTTCATCTGCCTCTTTCAGATGAGTCGCAAAAAGAAGCCAGAGAATTAATGCTTTCTACTGTTAATTTATTAAAACCGGCAAGCGGAACCTCGGTATCTGCGCCAACTAAAGATATTATTCTTGGTTGCTATTGGATTACTAAAATAAAAGAAGATGCTCTTGGCCAAGGCAAGGTATTCGGTTCTAAAAACGAAGCAATTTTAGCTAAAGATACCGGCTTAATAGATTTAAGGGCGAAAATAAAAGTAAGATTCAAAGAGAGAGAGATAGTAGAAACATCAGTAGGAAGAATTCTTTTCAACATAACTCTTCCGGACAGTTATCCTTTTGTTAACGAGGGAGTAAATTCAAAAAAAGTAGAAAAAATAATCAATGATATTATTGAAAAATATGATAATGAAATTGTTTGGCATTGCCTTGATAAAATTAAAGATTTAGGTTTTAATTATTCAACCTTGTCCGGCATTACTTGGGGAATGGATGATTTGATTGTTCCTAAAGAAAAGAAAACATTAGTGAAAGAAGCAGAGAAAGAGGTTGAAGCAATATATAAACATTATAAAAAAGGATTGTTGTCTAAAGAAGAAAAAGTGGCTAAAACCATTGAGGTTTGGCAGAAGACTAAATCCCGGATAGAAAAGTTAGTTCCTTCAGCCTTGCCTCCTTTGGGCTCGGTTTTCTCTATTGTTGATTCTGGAGCCAGGGGATCTTGGTCCCAACCGGTTCAAATGTGCGGGATGATTGGACTTGTTATTAATCCTGCTGGTCAAATTATTGAGTTGCCGGTGAAGAGTTCTTTTAAAGAAGGGTTAAATGCTTTGGAATATTTTATTTCTACTCATGGAGCTAGGAAAGGGACAACTGATACTGCTCTGCGAACTTCTACGGCTGGATATCTTACCAGACGCTTGATTGATGTAGCTCATGAAGTGATGATAATAGAGGAAGATTGTAAAGATAAAGTAGGAATTACTGTTTTTAAAAAAGATGCTGACGAATCAAGCCAAGATTTTCTTTTTAAGATTATTGGAAGGGTAGCTCTGGAAGATATCAAGGTTCCAGGTCTTAAATCAAAAAACAAAAGTAATCTGCCGGCTGGCAGACAAATTGTAAAAACAGGAGAAATTATTAATCAAGAAAAAGCGAAAGAAATTATTGATGCTGGAATTGAAAAATTAAGTGTCCGTTCTCCAATGAGTTGTAAGTCAAAAAGAGGAATTTGCCGGAAATGTTATGGCTGGAATCTTGGTTCAAACAAATTAGTCAAGATAGGACAGGCTGTAGGAATTGTAGCTGCCCAAGCTATTGGAGAACCGGGTACTCAGCTTACTTTGAGAACTTTTCACACTGGCGGAGTGGCCAGTGGCGGCGACATTACTCAAGGTCTGCCTCGGGTAGAGGAGGTTTTTGAATGCAGAGTTCCTTCAGGAAAAGCAATAGTTTCTTCAGTAGACGGAAAAATAGTTAAGATAACGCCAGAAGGAATAATCAAAATTAAATCCGAAATCCGAAATCCGCTGGACGCGAAGCAAACTCCCCGAAGGGTTGCATCCGAAAATAATTCTAAAAAAACCAAGAAAGAAGAATCAGAAATTATTGAATACAAGATTCCGGGAAAAAGAGCTATCTGGGTAAAAGTCGGAGAAGATGTTAAAAAAGGAGAACAGCTTTGTGAGGGAAGCATAGATATAAAAGAATTGTTTGAATTGATTGGAATTAAAGAAACCCAGCGCTATATTGTCAAAGAGATTCAAAACATTTATGCTTCTCAAGGAGCAGTTATTCATGATAAGCATATTGAAGTTATTGTTCGCCAGATGTTCTCTCGATTAAAAATTAAAGACCCAGAAGAAAGCTTCTTATTCAAAGGAGAAATTTTAGAGCAGGCAGAAGTTGATGAAGAAAATGCCATTCTCAAAAAAGAAGGGAAAAAACCAATCAAGACCCAGCAGGTCTTATTGGGAATTTCAAAAGTGTCTTTGACTACAGAAAGCTTCTTGTCTGCCGCTTCTTTCCAGGAGACATCACGGGTTTTAATCAAGGCAGCTTTAGAAGGCAAAGAAGATAAATTAAAAGGACTGAAAGAAAATGTTATTATCGGAAAACTCATTCCAGCCGGCACAGGATTCAAGAATTAAATCGCTCGGAAATATCCCAAAAATCAATTTCCTCGTTCTTCTACTGATATTAACCTAAAACCTAAATTTGATATAATAATATATTATGAGAAAGAATCTTCATTTTAATGTTATTTTTCGTCCAGAAACAAAAGGCGGTTTCACTGTAATTGTTCCAGCTTTGCCTGGATGTGTTACTTATGGAAAAGATTTAAAAGAAGCAAGGGAAATGGCAAGAGATGCCATTAAGGGATATATAATTTTATTAAAAAAACACAGAGAATCTGTTCCCATAGAGCAGGAAAGTTTTTTCGGTTCAATAGATATAAACAAAGAACCTATTTATGCCTAAAATTTCTGCTATTTCTTCAAAGAAATTAATTCAGTTGTTAAAAAAAATTTGGCTTTCAATTAGATCATACTACTGGAAGCCATTTTGTTTTTTATTGTCCTCTGACTACAAAAAGAACAGTGGTGCCTCGCCATAATAAAGATTTACCAAAGGGTACAATTATGAGTATTTTAAAAGAATCAGTAATTACTAAGAAAGATATCGAAGATATATTAAAAAAACGATAATCATTATTTAAAACCCGATGTTATTCCGTTTAAAAACAACCGTAACAAATCAGTACGATCGTTCTGTTTTGTGACAGATTTAATCTTCAATAGAAGCAACTGTAATTTGGTTGCTTTTTTTGTAGAAAATAGTGTTTTGTGGTAAAATAATCTTAGTGGCTAAGAAAAAGAAAAACAAGAAAAAGAATAAAAAAACCGTGATAAAAAGAAAGCCTCTTTTTCGGCTTGATTTACTTGAAGAAACCAAGAGAAAAATCTATGGCGTTTTAATGTTCTTTGGGGCAATAATTATTTCTCTTTCTTTTTTTAATCTGTTTGGCAGGGCTGGCCGGGTTTTTATGCAGCTTTCTGAACTTCTTATCGGCAAGGCAGTTTTTCTTCTGCCCTTGCTTTTTATCTTAGGAGGCGTAGTTTTTTTTAGCCAGAAGTATGAACCGGAAATAAAAAAGAATAAATTGGCTATAGCCTTTGGTATTATTGTTTTAATTTTAGGTATTGCCGGAATTTTAGGAATTATCAGTTTAAATGAAGAGGTGAGACAAGGCGGATGGCTGGGCTATCTGATAGCTTCTCCTTTAATTAAAGCCTTTGGAACATTAGGAGCCAGTGTTGTATTTATAGGTGTAATTATTATTGGCGGATTAATTCTTTGGCAGATTAGCCCTCGTATTCCTCGGAGAGAAAAAGAACCCTCTCCGCCAGCTGGCGGAGCTACGGAGGGCAAGAAAGAACTCTCTTTCGCTCCCGCCTCTGTCCTGTCTAACGAAACTTCAACGGATAAAAAAGAAGAATCAATCATTAGCAGTATCCTCAAAAAGAAAGAAGTTAAGCCCGAATCAGCAACAGAGAAAGAAAAAGAGAATTCTTCCATTTTTAAATTAGAAACAAAACCTTTTGCTGCCTTTCCCGGAGAAACTTATCAGCCGCCGCCATTAAATTTATTATCCAAAGACGAGGGTTCTCCTACTTCTGGAGACACTAAAGTCAATTCCGCCATCATTAAGAGAACTCTTCAAAATTTTGACATTCCAGTAGAAATGTCAGAAGTAAATATCGGGCCAACAGTTACTCAATACACTTTTAAACCGGCAGAAGGAGTAAAGCTGTCAAAAATAACTTCTTTAAATAGTGATTTATCCTTAGCTTTAGCCGCCCATCCCATCAGGATTGAAGCTCCTATTCCTGGCCGGTCATTAGTAGGGATTGAACTGCCCAATAGGGGCAGAGCCAGAGTAGGATTAAGAAACTTGTTAGAACAGCCGGAATTTCAGGATTCTTCTTCTAAACTTATTTTTACTTTAGGAAGAGATGTAGCTGGAAATCCGGTTTTTGCTGACTTAGGCAGAATGCCCCATCTTTTAGTGGCTGGAAGCACTGGCAGCGGGAAAACTATTTGTCTTAACAATATTATTATCAGTTTGCTTTATCGCAATTCTCCGGAAAGTTTAAGGTTTATTTTAGTTGACCCGAAAAGGGTAGAATTTTCTGTTTATAACGGCCTGCCTCATTTTCTGTCCTCGGTGATTTTAACTCCTCAAAAAACAGTTAATGTTTTGAAATGGCTGATTACAGAAATGGAAAGAAGATTTGACCTTTTATCTGAAGTAAAAACAAGAGACATCACCGGCTACAATGAAATTATAGCCAGAAATTCCAAACTAGAGGAAAAGATTTTAGAACCTTTGCCTTATATTGTTTTGATTATTGATGAATTAGCTGATGTAATGGCTGCTCGGGGAAGAGACGTGGAAGCAGGGATTGTCCGTTTGGCACAGATGTCTCGGGCAGTAGGCATTCATTTGATTGTAGCTACCCAAAGGCCGTCAGTGGAGGTAATCACTGGTCTCATTAAAGCCAATATTACCAGCAGGGTTGCTTTTCAGGTTGCTTCTCAAGTGGACTCCAGGACCATTTTAGATATGGCCGGAGCGGAAAAACTTTTGGGTGCTGGAGACATGCTTTTTATTTCTTCCGAAATTGTTAAACCCAAAAGAATTCAGAATGCTTATATTTCCGAAAAAGAAATTAGAAAGGTAAGCAATTGGTTGAAAAAAAGCGAAGCTCCATCAAACAATGATTTAGAAGAAAAAGAGAAAGTTGAAAAGGAAATTTCTGAAGGCGGCTCAAAAATATCAGAAACGAACTTGAATAGTCCTTTAGAAGAAGCGTTAGAAAAAGAAGAAAGTTTTTATGATGAAGATCCACTTTACGAAGAAGCGAAAAGAATAGTTATTGAATCAAAAAAGGCATCAGCTTCTTTGCTTCAGCGGAGATTGCGGCTTGGTTATGCCCGGGCTGCTCGTTTAATAGACACATTAGAGGAAAGAGGAATAGTTGGTCCAGCCGATGGAGCAAAACCAAGAGAAGTTTATATCCAAGAGAAAGAGAACAATCACTCGGAAAGTAATTTTTAGGAGACGCTCATTCGCTTCCAGCGAGCGAACTCGCTCAGCTCTCGGCAAAATTTTATCAGAGCGAAGCTCTGACAAACCAAGCAATTTTGTCTCGAGGTGCTCCATAAAAATTACTTTCCTCGTTTTTGCTTATTGAAAATTAGATATTGTATTTTTCATTAGAAATGGTATTTTAAAATAAACATGGTTAAACCAAAAGAAACAAAAAAAGAGAAAGAGAAAGATTTAGAAGAGGCAATTGATGAAATTAAACAACGGTTTGGCGAGGGTGCTATTATGAAATTGAAAGATGTAGAGGCCGTGGATGTAGATGTGATTCCTACTGGTTCAATTTCCTTAGATATGGCTTTGGGAGTGGGCGGTGTTCCACGGGGGAGAGTAATTGAGATTTATGGCGGTGAGTCGACTGGAAAGACGACTTTGGCGTTGCATATTTTAGCTGAAGCCCAAAAAAAAGGAGGAACAGGTGCTTTTATTGATGCCGAGCATGCTATGGATCCTGATTATGCTAAAAAAATCGGAGTAAATACTGACGACCTTTTAATTTCTCAGCCGGATTCAGGAGAACAAGCGCTTCAAATTGTAGAAACATTAGTTAGGTCAGGTAATGTTGATGTTATTGTAATTGATTCAGTGGCTGCTTTAACTCCCAAGGCAGAAATTGCTGGTGAAATGGGGGAGCTTCAGATTGGTCTTCAAGCAAGGATTATGAGCCAAGCGCTCCGGAAGCTGTCAGGAATTATTTCTAAAACCAAAACATTGGTTGTTTTTTTGAATCAAACTAGGATGAAAATCGGCATCAGCTGGGGCAATCCAGAAACAACGCCTGGCGGCTTGGCATTGAAGTTTTATTCCTCTGTCAGAATAAACCTAAAAAGAATTGCCCAGATAAAACAAAAAGATGAAATTGTCGGCTCTCGAATTAGAGCAAAAATAGTTAAAAATAAAGTAGCTGCTCCTTTTAAAACAGTGGAATTTGATATTTATTATGCTGAAGGAATTTCTAAATTTTCTGATTTATTAAATGCTGGCTTAAAACAGGATATCATTAAAAAATCAGGAAGCACTTACAGTTTTGAGAATGCTAAACTTGGAGTAGGTATGGAAGCGGCTCGAACTTTTTTAAAAGAAAATCCAGAAGTAGCTAAAAAAATAGAAAAAGCAATTATTAAAAACCAGTGATTGACCTTAGTAACATTTTTAATATAATAAGAGTATGGCTAATCATATTAAAGAAAACTCAATAACTATTCCAAGAGAAGCTGTAAGAAAAGCAGGCGGATTTGTGATTTTACCATTAAAAGAATACGAAAGATTGCGTGAGCGAGCAATCCCAACTTATTATTTGCACGGTAAGGAGGCAAAAGAATTAGATAAATTGGTAAAGGAAGGGTTAGAAGAACACAGGAAAGGAAAAACCATTAGTGCCCCATCTTTAGGAGAAGCATTAAAAATTTATGGAAGTAGGCGAGATAAAAAACATTGAATATTCAAAAAGATTTCTCAAATCTTTGAATAAGCTGCCAAAAAGGACAATAGGGCAAGCCGGAGAAAAAGAAAAAATTTTTAGAGAAAATTGTTTTGACCCACGACTTAAAACGCATAAACTTAAAGGAAAACAGCAGGACTCCTGGGCATTTTGGATAAATGATTCCTACCGTATAAAATTTATTTTTCTTAACGATAATAAAGTTTTATTTTTAAACATTGGCACTCATGGAATTTATAAATAGATATGGACAATCAAAATCAACTTAAATCAATTCTAAATAAAGGGGTTTCTGCTCCAGCAGGAATCCTTATTATTATTTTAGTTGCCGTTATTGCTTGCGCTGGAATTTTGGCTTGGCAGTATTTTGGGATACCGGAAAAAAGGGAAACTGGAAATGAAACCGCTGATTGGAAAACTTATAGAAATGAGGAGTATGGATATGAATTAAAATATCCAAAAGATTGGACTACTGAGGAGAAAACAAAAGAATACACAGATACATTTAGAAAGTACCATAGATTTGATGTTTTTCATTCACAGAATATAACTGAGGCAGAAATTTATGGGAGTGTTGCTGTAGCAATTTTTGATTACTATGATAATAGAAACAATGATAAATTTTTTGAGAAAGAGGTTGATTTACTAAAAAGAGGTTATTCTGATGGTACAATTGAAGAAATTACGATAGACGGTTTAAAGGGTTTAAAAGCTACAGTATATTATCAGATAGAGAGAGAAAAATCTATGCAGATATCAGAACTTTTTATAGATAGAGAAATTCAAAGAGTATACAAGATTTGGATATGGGCTATAGATTTTGATAAAGAAGTTTATCAAGAACAAACAAAATTGATTCTTTCTACTTTTAGGTTTTCGGAGTAAATAATAAAATTATAGAAAAAGCAATTATTAAGAATCAATAAAAAGGTCGGAGGAATTTTCATAATATTAACTAAAATCTTATTTTATGTCTTTCAATAAAACAATCTCTACAAAAACAGGATCTATAGTTATTATTTTAGCTTTTCTTGCTGCTGTTAGTCTGATTTTATCTTATTAATAAACTAAAAAACTGCGGCTTTGCCGCAGTTTTTTGTTACAGAAAAAAACCTGTCGCCTACTTTTCAATAGTAGAAAGCAATCCTAAGTGACGAGCTCTTTTGATGGCCCGGCTTAGCTTTCGTTGGTGAGAAGCGCATAATCCGGTCTTTTTTCTCGGCCTTATCTTGCCTAAGCCAGAAACAAATCTCCGGAGTATTTCTGTCTCCTTAAAATCAATCTCTTTTATATTTTTGCGACAAAAGTAACAATCCATAATAATACAAATTATCACAAATTTTGGTGATGATTTTTTATTTTTTTATTTACTTTTTCCAATATATCTTTTAATTTATACTGTTTTGTTAACGGCCTCACGAATAAAATACTAATACAAAATTAGTGATTATTCGTGATTAAAATTCGTGATTTTATTAGTGGTCTTAGAACGGTATTTCCTTTACATCTATCTCGTCAGGTTCTGGAGGTTCAATTATTTTTTTCTTCTCTTGCTCTTGAGAATTTTGATTAGAAGAATCTTTGTTTTTTTCTTCGTTTGCTAAACCAGCATCTTCTTCTATAATTGGGATTTCTTCTTGAGCTTCTGAAGGTTTTTGCTCTTCTTCTGGAGCAGGAGCCGATGATTTAAATCCTTGTTTAGAAAAACCTTTTGGACCTAACTGCATTCTTTCAGCAATTATTTCCGTCCGATAACGTTTGTTGCCGGCAGGATCCTGCCAATTTCTTGTTTCCAGTCGTCCTTCAATAAGGACTAAACTTCCTTTATTCAGAAACTGGGAAGCGATTTCTGCCAATCTGCGCCAAGCCACTATACTGTGGTATTCTGTTTTTTGCTGTTGCTGTCCAGTATCTCTGTCATTCCAAATACGGTTAGTAGCCATTCGAAAATTACAAACCGATTGGCCTGAAGGTGTAGTTCTTAATTCAGGGTCAGAAGTTAAATTACCGATAATAAAAACTTTATTTAAATTCATATTATTCTAAAATTTCTTCAAGTTTTTTCTCAATTTCCTTTAGCTCAACTTTTTTCGCTTTTTCTTCTTTTTGCGCCAAAGGATGTTGGAGATCAGTTTTAGGAATAGCTTTTATTGATGGCCTAGCTTTTGGCAATACTTTATTAAGAAAAATAAAACGGAGAATATTCTTTTCAGATTCAATTTCTTTTTTAATTTCCTTGATTTTTCCCGGTTCTAATTGGAAATCCAGGTTTTTAAAATAAGCTACTGATTTCTTTTTAATTTGAGAGCCCAATTTTTTTTTAACAGCAGCAGTTTCTTTCCCTAAAATTCCTCCTTTTTCTATGATTAAGGATTTTATTTTTTCAGATAAGACCTCTAAATCCTTTTCATCAATCTCCGGCTTTATTAAATATGTTAATTCATATAATTTCATAGTGGAATAATCATATCATTTTACAACAAATCAGTCAATCCTAACACCAACAAAAAAGTAAATTTGCTAATTTTCCAGTAGGATGAATGCTACTCAGAATTCTCATTTTAACATCCAAACATTTTAACATTTTGTTTCTTGTTTGTTATGTTTAGATATTTTAATAATTTATATTAACACAAAATATCTTTTTTCGCAAAACAAAAAAACAATAAAAAAAACGACTAAATTTATAGCCGTCTTGATTAAAAATTTTTTACAATTTAATCCATTTGTCTCGGTCAATACTGATCTGGTTAAGGATTTTACTAATTATGGGAAGACCTATGTCTTTTCCATGAGGATTAGGAATAAATATTTTCTCATTACCTCTTTTCATATCTTTTCATATATTGATGTCTGGTAGAAGAAAAAGGTCCCTCAAATCCTAATTTTCTTAATTTACTGATTAAAACCTCTCTTTTTAACGGAGATAATTTAGGCATGCTCTAATATTTTTGAAGATGTAATTTTGGTTCTGATATTAAAATTCGGTAATTTCTGATTTTCTTTCAAGCTTTCAATTATGTAATCCTCAATAATTTCGGCTAACTCTTGTCGTACTTTCTCTATTGTGCTTGCTTGAGCATAAACACCGGGCAATTCATCAATACTGGCACACCAACTTTTGGTCTCTTTATCGTATTCGTAATCTGCTTTTTTTAGGAGTTTCTCAATATATGAAGTAATAAATAGTTTCATATTTTTTTAGAAGTTAATCTAATTATATTGTATCAATTCTGAAATTTGTGTCAACTTTCGATATTAACGAAAACACTTTTCACTCCCCGCATTTTACAACAAATCGGTCAATCCTATTAGTGGTTTAGACTTCGATAATAACAGGTAAAACCATTGGTCTTCGACGGGTCTTCTTAAATAGAAATTCGCCTACTTTTTTTCGAACTTCTTCTTTAAGATTTGTCCAATTAACTGTTTTTTCCGAAGCAATAGTTTTATTGATGATAGCGATTACTCTCTTTCTTGTTTCAGCCAGCAATGGTTTTGATTCTCTCAGATAAACAAAACCTCTTGATATAATATCTGGAGAAGACTTAACCTTTCCCGTTTTTTTATCAATAATTGCTACAATAACAAACATTCCATCTTGAGATAGCACCCGTCTGTCTCTTAAAACAATTTCACCGACATCACCGATGCCCAATCCGTCAACCATTATATAATTTGAAGGTATGTTATCTTTTTTAATAAAAATCTTTTCCTGACTTAGATTAATTATCTGGCCATTTTCCGCTACCGCTATATTTTCTTCTGGAATTCCTAAAGAATTAGCAATTTCAGCATGATTGACCATCATAGAATATTGACCGTGGATAGGCATAAAAAACCTTGGCTTCATAATTTGCAGCATTTCTTTTAATTCGCTTTGCTGGGCATGGCCGCCGGCATGAATATCCATCATTTTGTAATGGAAAACCTTTGTTCCTTGTCTCAGAATATCGTCTTTAAGGATTTGAACAGTTCGCTCATTTCCAGGAATAATTGAGGAAGAAAAAATTACGGTGTCTCCCTTTTTAAATTTTAGAAAACGATGTTCACCATTAGTTATTTTCGTTAAAGCAGATGACTCCTCGCCTTGAGCGCCGGTACAGAGAAAAGTTATCTGGGAGTCAGCTAAATTTTTAATTTCTTTGGCTGGAACTATAGTACCTTTTTTTGTTTTGATACAGCCGAGTATTTTACAAGCTTCTACATTAGTTTTCATTGAGTATCCTTCTACAATTACTTTTCTATTGTATTTTTCTGATAAGCTGATTATCTGCTGAATTCGGTTGATTAAAGAAGCAAAAGTAGCAACAATAATTCTCCCTTTTACTTTAATAAAGATTTTTTCTAAGTTTCTTTGGATGTCTTGTTCTGAAAGTGAATGGCCTTCTTCTTCAGCTCCAGTAGAATCAGACATTAATAATAAAATTTTTCTTTGAGAGAGTTCTTTCAATTTTCTAAAATCAGTAGGCAGCTCATTTACTGGTGCATTATCAAATTTAAAATCAGAAGTATGAAGAATATTTCCTATTGGTGTTTGAATGAATAATCCTAAATTATCCGGAATATTATGGTTCATTCTAAAAAATTCAATTCTAAAAGGACCAAGCGTTATTTTACTTCCGTTCTTCACTTCTTCTATGTCTAACTTTGGCTGGCTTGGAAAGTCCTCCTGTCTTCTTAAAATTATGCTTTGGGTCAAAGCAGAGGCAAATAAAGGAGGATTGCCGATTTTTCCAATAATATAGGGGACAGCGCCGATATGGTCATAATGCCCGTGGGTGAAAACCACCCCTAAAATGTTTTTTTCCTTTCCCTTAAGGTAGCCAATATTAGGAATAATATAATCAATGCCATGCATATCTTCTTCCGGCATTCGGAAACCTATGTCAATAATCAAAATCTGGCTTTTGTATTCTAAAACCGTCATATTCCGACCAACCTCACCTAATCCGCCGAGAGGGATAATGCGAAGATTGTCGTATTTTTGTTGTTGAGGATTATACATGCTTGAAATTTTTAATTTTTAATTTCCAATTTTTAATAAATTTCTAATTTTCAATTAAAGATATTACTTGATAATTGAAAATTAATTAATTGCTGGACTGAACGAAGTTCAGGACTCCCCGTAGGGTTGCAATTTAATGATAATTGAAAATTGATTTATTGGTGCGGGCGGAGAGATTCGAACTCTCACGGGTTTTCCCACTAAGTCCTGAACCTAGCGCGTCTGCCATTCCGCCACGCCCGCCCCAAAGTTCATTGGCATTGTTTTCAGGGGTTTTTCGAAGCGCAGTTTTGGGATTTTTTTATAGTTTTTGTTTTTTATCCAGCCGGTTTTGGTGTAAAAATAGCCGGCGCCTTTCATTTTTTCTAATTCCTTATAGATATTTTTATTTTTTTCAGAAACCCAGTTCCCGATTTTTAACTCTTTTTTTAAAGGATTAATCGTAATCGCAGCATATCTGGGAGGAAAGATTACACATTCTCTCTTTTTCGCTTTAACAGCAATAATGTCTTCAACAGCCTTCCCCTTTGCTTTTTGCATCAAAAAGATTGCTTCTCCTTCAAGTACAATATAGAGTTCCTGAAATTTTTTTGAGTTGCGATTACCTTTAGTTCTCACAAACTCTTTCCCTAACATCCGTGGCGGAATAATCGTAATATCATATCTTAATTCGCCTTTTTTTTTCAAGCCGCGGTGCATATAATAAAGCTCAAAATTGGGCGCAGTTTTTGCCCATTTCTGGTCATAAAGAACTGATTTCATATCATTTAAATATCTTATTTCCGGATTTTTTAATTTTTTCATCTAATTTTTGATTTCCGAAGGAATCAAGGTTCTCGCCAAAGGCGAGGTTCTTATCTCCATGTTCTTTTTGTCTTAATATACCAGTTTTCAATTTCATTAAATCTTTTTGAAGGATCAGCAATGATTCCTTGTTCTATTCCTTTTATCTCATCAGAAACGAAGTAAATATAATTAGGGCTATATAAGAAAACGCAGGGAGCATCTTGAATTAAGAGGTCTTGAAATTTTTCCAGTTTTTCTTTTCTTATTTCTCTATCTTCTGTTTGCCTGGCTTCTTCTAATAATTTATCTGTTTTTTTGTTTTCATATATAGCTAAGTTCAATCCTGGATCTATTTTTTGCAGAGAATGCCAAAATGGATATGGGTCAGGAATAATTCCCAATACCTCGCCGAATAATAAGGACTCATATTCTCTCGGTTTTATAAAATTAAATTGAAGCTCTGAAACAGAATAAGTTTGGACTTCAATTTCTGCTCCCATTTTCTGCCATTGTTCTTTTAATAATTCAGCTACTTTTTTAAGAGCAGGGTCCTCAACTGTTACTAAGGAAAATTTTAATTGTATAGTTTCATAAGGGTCGCCAAAACAAAGTTCATTGAGCTTTTCACGGGTGGTTTTTCCTACTGTGCCGGTTCCTTTTTCATATCCCCAAGGTTCCAGAATATCTTCTTTGTATTCTTCCTGGAATTTAATTACTGCTTCTTTTGTTTTTGAACCAAAATAGCCGGTTATTTTTCCTTCTGGATAAATTTCTGGTCCGCCAGCAGGCGGATTGGCTAAACATCTTTGAAGCTCTTCTACTTCTTTACTTTCTGAACCGGTTGTTAGCCGGCTCTTGAATGTAAAAGCCAATTCTTTTTTAATAGTTTTTTCTCTGAAGCCGCTTTCTGTTTCTTTAAATCCCTGCTCCTCTAAAATTTCTTTTGCTTTTTCTAAATCATATTCGTAAATTTCAGAAGGCAATTGATAGCCAAAAATTTCTGGCAGAATAGGGGAGTTTGCTATTTCTCCTTGACCTAAAAGTACTTTTTTAATAATTTCTGTTTTATCAGTTCCGTAATTCAATGCCTGCCTGATATTTTTATCATCTAAGATTTTTGATTTATCAGGATTAAAAAATACAGCAAAATATCTTGGCAGAACAAAACTATGTTCAGCCCCCAACCACTTTTGGCTTGCCAAAAAAGGTGGGGGGTAATTCTCTAAAGAGTTTAAGGAAAACCCTTTTATTTTTCCTGATTGGGCGGCTTTAAAAATTTCTTCTTCTGTTTCAAAAAAATAAAAAATAACTTTAGAGATATATGGTTCTTGAGCAAAATAATAAGGATCTCTTTCTAAATTCAAGTATTCTACAATTCCGGTTTTTTTATCTTGATTTATTTTTTCTATCTTATACGGACCGCAGCTTATGGGTTGAAGATTGTAATAGGTCTTAGTAAAATTTTCAGGAGAAATATCCTGCCAAATATGAGAGGGCAGAATTTTCAAAGTTAAGCGTTCTAAAAAACCGCTGTATGGTTTTTCTAATTTAAATTTAATTGCTTCATCTGATATTTTTTCTACTTCTACTCCCAGCCAATTTGTCCGAAGATCGCTTTTATAATCAGGGTTCTGAATTACTTGAATAGTAAAAATTATGTCATCAACAGAAAATTTTTGGCCGTCTGACCAAAGAATGTTTTCTTTCAAGTAAAAGCTATAAGTTCTGCCTTTGTCTTCTGATTTATAGTTTTCAGCCAGGTCCGGGACAATCTCACCTTTATTATTGTATTTCATTAGTCCAGAAAATAATAATTCTGTTAAATCCCGATCTGTATCATTAGAAGTGGCATAAACAGGATTTATAAATCTTGGTTGGCCAACAACTCCTTCAACATATGTCCCTCCTGCCTTAGGGACGGTTTCAGTGTGTTTAAAATAAGCGTTGCTGAAAAGAAAAAGAGCAGAAAAAAGAGATAAAACAAAAAAACCGAGAAACCATTTTTTTTCTTTCTTGCTAAGAACTCTAAATATTTGCTTCCATTGGCCAAGCGATGGCCATTTTTGATTAGAAAATTTGAAGCGAGACCTCAAATTTTCTAATGAGAAGTTTTTAAGATTCATTATTAAAAATTAAAGACCCAGGGTCAAGAGAGATAACCCAATAAAAAGTATTCCTAAGATAATGGTAACCCAATATATTTTTTGCTGAATACCTCGTCTGGTAGCATAAAATCCTGAGCCACCGCTGCTGCCTCCGCCTCCAAAAGCAGAGCCCAAAGCAGTTCCCCTTTGCTGAAATAAAATAAGGATAATTAGTAATACTGCAATAATGATTTGAATATAAGGAATGAATTCTTTCATATTTATTATTCTACGATTACTTTCTTTTTTGGAATAAGTTTTGGAATTATTATATTTAACAACCAGACAATAAGAGTTGTCCAGAAAAGAGCAGCAATGCCAGAGATAATTATTTCTGGAAAGATAATATCTATTAGCCAAATTATACCCATATTAATAACTAAGCTAAACAAACCAAGAGTTATTATCCGCAAGGGCAGGGTAATAAGATTTAAAACTGGCTTAATAAAATAATTTATTAGACCTAAAACTAAACCAGCCCACATTAGGGTCTGCCAGGAATCTGTAATTTCTACTCCAGGAATAAATTGAGCAGCTAACCAGATTCCTATTATTCCAGCAATGATTTTCAGAATTAGCTCTCTAAACACCATAATCATAGTATCAGATATTAGAATAAAAGTAAAGCCCCCTTCTTTTGCGCTTGCGAAAAGGAGGGGGTATCTTTTTTTCAAATTTACAAATTGTAATTTATGAGCTTGAAAAAAAGAAAAAAGAAAGGAAAATTTTTGGTTTTTTGTTTTGCTATCTATTCTATACTATCCCATTGCATCGATTTCGTCTCTGCCTCGGTAGGTATGTAAGTACTGCCAAAACAGATAATCTGAGCAGGTTCCTTCAGCAGGTGCGTCATTTCTGACATTTACTGTTGCTGATATGGAGCACATCCCTCCATCCGGGATTGTGTATGGTACTTCACAATAATTTGACATCCCGGCTCCAGCCATTTCCGTTGCTTTTATATCCATTGCTTCCATTCCTGTTGCTTTTATGCCCGATGTTTTTACAGTGCTTTCCAGGGTAAAAGTTTTTTCAAATACCACTATAAATTCTTGGTTTACTGGACTTACTGATTCTGCGCAGCCTACTGTTATGGTACAATCTTTCACTACTTCCCAGTTTCCGTAGAAAGTATCTGTCATATCGTATGAACTATTCTCATTACTGTTGGTTACCTCGTATTCTAGAGTGAATACATCCCCAGGATATACCCAGTCGGGAATACTGTCTTCTATCGTTGTTACTGTAATTGGTTCCTTGACTGGCACGAAAGTTGATTGTGTATCTACCCATCTGCCATAGTAGTACCATCCGCCGCCAGCTCCGGCTGCTACTGCTATACTCATCAATAATACCAAACCGATTGCTATTATTTTCTTCATTTTTTTTTCGTTTCACCTCCTAAATTTTTTTTATTCTTTTGAGCTTCAGAATCAACTCTTTTCTGACAACTCAATTTATCTACCAAAGGTTGTTGCGGGATGGCTTCCCGTAGATCTATAATTGATAGGCAAATTGGGTTGTCAGAATCTTGTCTCGTTAGAAGCGGAGTTTTCTAATTGGATTTCCCTTTCTTTTTATTACGAACTATTCATATTATAACAATCCCTCAAAATTTGTCAAGGTTGAAACGGAATTTTAAGGTTTAAAGCTACATATTAATTCTTCACGAAAATTTCTGTCACAAAATAGAACGATCGTTCTATTTTGTGACGTCTATTTTTTTTATTGATAAGTTTGATTTTTTTAAAATTTTAATATCAAGGATTTTATTTGATTTTTTTAATATATTGTGCTAAAAATAAATAATGAGAGTTGTTCGAGAACTGTTCTCGGATAGTTAGTAAATAAAACAGCTGGCAGTTAAAAGTAATAGCTAATAGAATTTTCCGTTCGCTATTACTATAATTGAAAGCAAAATATTTATGAACAAACAAATTTTAAATCCCGAAAAAAAATCAAAGATTTTAAACGGGACAGGCAAAGGAATTTCTACGCCAATAGGAATTTTAATTATTGTTTTAGCTGCCATCATAGCTGGCGCTGGAATTTTTGCTTATCAGTATTACTGGATGCCAGAGGAAAAATACATTGAAAGACCTCCACTAGTCAAAGACGAAATCGCCAACTGGAAAACCTATACCAACGAAGAATACGGTTTTGAAATAAAATATCCAAAAGATTGGACTACTAAAGAAAAAACAGGAGAATATACAGACGCATTTAAAAAATTTTATAGATTTGATATATTTTATCCCGAAGATATAAATAATGCAGAAATTTATGGAAATGTTGCTGTAGCAGTTTATGATTACTACGATGATAGTAATAATGATAAATTTTTTGATAAAGAAATTAATTTATTAAAAGCTGGCTATTCGGATGGTATAATTGAAGAAATTACTGAAGATAGCTTAAATGGCTTGAAAGCCACAAGATATTATCAAATAGATAAAGCAAAATCTATGGATATATCAGAGCTTTTTATAGATAGAGAAATTCAAAGAGTATACAAGATTTGGATATGGGCTATAGATTTTGATAAAGAAGTTTATCAAGAACAAACAAAATTAATTCTCTCTACTTTTAGGTTTTTGGAGTAGAGTTTTTTGAAGTACATTATTTACAAAAACGGCGATGACGCCGTTTTTTTTGTTTATTTTATCCAGCCCAATAATTGTTGACAAATAAAGTAGTATATAAAGCAAGAAGCAAAATAGAGATTAGGGTATAAGCTTTTTCAAACTGCGGATGTTTTTCTGACCAAACAGCCATTAAGATATAAAAAGGAAAAAGAACTAAAACATAACGGTTGACACTCATTAAAGTTCCGGTAGATAGGGGCACAGCTAAGGTTAATGCCATATAAACCGCATAAGATTTATTTATTTTTTTCCAGACAAAAATAATACTTATCAAAAATACGATTAAAATAAATAAATCTAAAAAAGAATTAACTATAGCTGGGTTGGTTAGGAATTCAAAATGGTCCCAATTGAACTGAAAAAGCGATCTTCCCCAAAGTTTTTCAACTTTGAAAAACAAAAAGAAATCACCAAATTTTTTCCAGTGATAAGTAAAAAATGCTATTGGTCCTAAAAGAGTTAAACCAAGCCATATTGTTTGAAAAGAGAGTTTTTTCTCTTTTTTGAAAAATTCCCAAAGCATCGGGATAAACAATAAAAATCCAGTTATCCGAGTCAAAGAAGCTAATAACCCTATCAGTCCAGCCATTTTCCATTTTTGTTTGAAGGTGAAATAAAAACATAAAAGAGAAAGAAATAAAAATAATGACTCTGCATAAACAGCAGTAAAGAAAAAACTAGTAGGAAAAATTAGTAAAAACCAAACAGCTCTTTGAGCTATTTGAGGAGAATATTTTAACAAAAGTAATTTATAAAAAACTATTAAGGCTCCGAATAAAGCTAAATTACTAATTAGAAAACCAGATAAATAATAGTTTATTTTAAATACAAAATTCAGAACTTTTATTAAAAACGGATATAAGGGAAAGAAAACACTGTTGCAAAGAGTTTCAGAAGGACAGGAATAGCCGTTTTCAGCAATGTCAATATAAAACCAAGAGTCCCACCGAGCATGTAAATCTAAAAAAGTATTTGAGGATTGAGGCAGCCACTGGACATCTATCCAAGTATAAGCAGTATCTTTTTCAAAGTTGAAACGGTTAGCAGTTAAAACAGCAAAAACATTTATTACTATAAACCAAATTAAAAAAAGAATAATAATTTTTTTATATTTCTGCCAAAAATTTTTCATTTGTTCATTATAACAATTTTTAAGAACAATGAAATCATTGACTGCCTAAATTAAAAGTATTAAAATTAAGGAATATGAAATTTAAGATATTATTTCTTTTAATTTTGATAACATCAATAGGTCTTTTTAATTTTCTTGTTTTTCAAGAAATAAAAAAACTGGCAGGGCTCGAAAAAGCGATGTTTGGTGTTCAGTTCAATCTCCAACAATAGAGAAAATGAACGAGAGAGAAAACGAGAAAGAAAAAGAAATAATCTCAAATCCTCAAGAAATAGTTTTAGAAACTCCTTTAACTAATTCATTTCTTTCTCCCAGATTGGTAAATAGTTATCCTGTTTCTGGCCAGCCCGAGTTTGTTTTTGTTCTTAAAAATTATGCTTATTTAGCTGACGGCTTTTCTGGCCTTCATATTTTTGATATCTCTGAACCTGAAAATCCGAAATTGATAGGCAACTATAATACCCCCGGCTATAGCGAAGGGGTTTTTGTTTTAGGAGATTTTGCTTATGTATCTGACAAAGACGGAGGTTTTTTGATCTTAGATGTTTCTGAACCAGAAGAGCCGAAATTAGTTAGTAGATACAATCCTATTTCAGCAGAAGGTGTTTTTGTTAAAGATAATTATGCTTTTTTAGCATATGCTTGGTGGGGAATAAAGGTTTTTGATGTTTCAGATTGTTATTCTCCGGAAATGGTTTGGACACAAAAACTATCAGATGAAACCGAGGCTGTTTTTGTTTCTGATGATTATCTCTTTTTAGCCAAAGGGCAAAACGGCGGTTTTCAAATTTTTAATATTTCAAATCCTGAAGAACCTCAATTACTTAGCACTTATAAAACACCAGGTTATGCTGAAAGTATTTTTGTTAAAGATAATTATCTTTTTTTAGCTGGAGATACTGCTGGTTTTTATATTTTTGATATTTCCAATCCTACTCAGCCGATTTTAATTAGTAAGATTAAAATCCCAGGTTCGGTTGAAAGTGTTTTTGTTTCTGGAGATTATGCTTTTTTAGCTTTAGGTAAAACTGGTTTAGGAATAGTTGATATTTCTGATCCTCAAAAACCGATACTTACTGATACCTTGAAGCTCTCTGGTTTTGCTGAGAGGATTTTTGTTTCTGGAGATTATATTTATCTTGCTGTTAAAGATTTGAGTAAGGGAAATTTAGCTTTCCAGAATATCCCGGTTGAAAATGGAGGTTTTCTTGAAATTGTCAAAATCAACAAATAAATTAATACAAACTCACGAATTCAACAATAAGACGAGAGCAGTTCTCGTCTTATTTAATCAAGATAATTTTTTTCAAACCACCAAGTGAGGATTTTTTGGACATCGTCTTTGAGTTCATCGGATTTTAAAAGAACAATTATAATATTGTGTGAAGTGTTATCTGGCAAAGGTAATTCAAATAAAAACATACCAGTGTATTTTGATTCTAAAATAAAGCCTGTCTTACCGCCTAAAAAATCCTGGCTTTCTGGAAAAATGTTTTTATTATGCAAATCCTGGAAACGAACCGAACTAAAGGTCTCAATGGTTTCCCCTTTGCTTATTTTTAAAAGAGGAGGCCTGGTATTAAAAATATAATTGCCTAAATAAAAAAGGTCTTTAGCAGTAGAAACATTTTTTTCGCTTAAGCCGCTCGGGTCTTCATAAAAAGTATTTTCCATACCAATCATTTTTGTTTTTTTATTCATTAATCTTATGGTTTTTTCTCTTCCGCGAAAGTAAGTTAGAATTTCAGCCGCGTCATTAGACGACTGGATTAAAAGAGGGCGAAGCAGTTCAACTAAATTATATCTTTTGCCAGCTTCTAATCCTGGCGTAGAGCCGTAGGCATCTAACATTGCTTTATCAACCCAAATTGATTTTCTTAAGTCATTATTTTCAATAACAACTACAGCAGTCATTAATTTAGTTAAAGAAGCAATAGGCAGTATTTCTTCAGGATTTTTCTCAGCCAGAATATAATAGTTATCAAGGTCAGCCATAAGCCAAGATTGAGCAGATAATTCTGGCATTGCTTCTGTTTTTTTCCAAGAATTATATTTATATCCGTCATTTTCTTTATCAATTATTAAAATAGGCATTTCTATTTCTGCAGCGTTATAAATATATTCTGCATCTTCATCAGAGAATCTTATACATCCGCCAGTATAATCAAAATCACTCTTTTTTCCATTAGAATAATATGGTTCACCGTGGAGATAATACTTGCCGTAAAAATTAATGCTCCAAGGCATATAGACCTGGGCAATATTAGAAAATGCACTTTTAAAACCAGAGATTACTTTATAAAGACCCGAAGGAACACCTCCCCAAAATAGAGGATCTCCTTTTGCTAAAACAGGAATTTCTTTTTCTAAAATACCCTTTTTATAAATACTAACTTTCATTTCTGGAAGATTGATTTCCAAGAAATCTGTTTTTTGAGAAATGAATTCCTGCTTTTTTTTAAAACAAAAATTCTTTAACTGTCTTAATTCTTCTTGCGCTTTAATTGTCTCAACAATAGAAGCAGTTTGATTATTTTTCTTCTCTACAAAAATTTCATTGCCAGGGATTGTTAAAGTTAAAAAAATAAAAAGCCCGATTGAAAGGGTTGAAAAAGTCATAAATAGGCAATTTTTCTTTGTTTTAGAACTAATCATTAATTTATCCCGCACCTTTTCTTTGAAAAAGGTGCGGGATTTATCCGGCTATTTCTATTGAATCTATGTAATATTTGTCTAATGTTAGAATTTTAGTTATAGTGATTGTTTCAATCATTTCATAGCCCTCGTTTTCTTCTTGGATTTTTACTGTAGATTTATAATTTGTTTCATCTATTTTTTCGGTTTTCAATATCTCAAAACTTTTAAAATTATTTATCAATAAAAATTTTCCTTGATTTTTCTATTCCATTGCATTTTCCGTAAAATAAAGCATGGCTTGGCTTTCGTTCTTTTCAATTCTGTATACCATAAATTTTTCCAATAAATCTTCTGCTGAATTTTGTTCCATAGTTTGTTTTAAAGAAAAAATTTCTTTTTCTGCTATTTTATGATATTGCCAGCTTAAAATGGCAATACCCAAAAAAGCTACTAAAAAAGCAATGATTAAAACAAACAAAGACGAATCTTTAATCCGTTCATATTTTTTCTTTTTTTCAGAATTTAAATCTTGTGTTTCCATTTTTTTAGATTATCATAAATTTATCTTCTTGGCAATTTTGATTTAGTGACTATTGACATTGTTCTTTGAAAAAGAGAAAATAAAATAATAAAACAAGATGATTGTGTTGCAGAATTTTTAATTTGTGGTAGAATTAAGAAACATTTTAATTAATATTTTTTAATATTTTGTAGAAAGAGTTTTATTATGTACTGACAGCATCTAATAAAGTTTTTCTATAAAAACAAAGTAGTATGGATTTTGTAAAAAAATATTTTAAAGCTATTTTAGTTATAGCTTTTTTATTCGTTTCAGTTGGAGCTTTTAATATGAATGTCCCAATTGCACAAGCAGCAACAGCTGCAGAACTTCAGGCATTAATTGCGCAGCTTCAAGCCCAGATTGCCAACCTTCAGAAACAGTTAGCTGAAATTAGAGGAGAACCAGCAGTTTGGTGTCATGATTTTAACAGAAATTTGAAATTTGGAAATGGCGGTTCAGAAGTTATAGCTTTGCAAACAGCTTTGCGGAAACAAGGATTTTATGGTTATCCAGCCACTCAATCTACTGACACAGAAGGAAATTTTGGGATTTACACTTCTTCGGCAGTAGTTGGTTTTCAGGAAAAATACAAAGAAACCGTGTTAGCTCCCTGGGGATTAGCCCACGGAACTGGCTTTGTCGGCACAACCACTCGTGAGAAATTAAACCAATTATACGACTGCGGAGTAATCTCGCCTGTTAAAACTTGCGACCAAATATGTAAATCTAAGGGATATATATCTGGAGTTTGCAGAAGCTGGGCAATAACTCCTACAGTAGAATGGGGATGCAAAGAGGGAGAAGTAGATGTTGGAAAAACTTCTGATTGTTCTGTTCCTTACGGTATGACTGGAATAGGAAAAACCTGTTGCTGTAAGAAAGAAATTACTGGGAACCTTCCGCCAGTGGTTGATGGCTTGAGCGCGCCAACGCAGTTAAAAGTTGATGAAAAAGGCACTTGGATAATTAAGGCGCATGACCCGGAAAACGGACAATTAACTTACAATGTAAATTGGGGCGATGAAAACATAATAAAACCATTGTCTTCATCTTTGAAAGGGACTCAAGCTACAAGTTTTACTCACAGTTATAGTGAAGTTGGAAATTATACTATTAGATTTACTGTTACAGACGATCAAGGGCAAACAGCCAAGACATCTACTACTGTAAAAGTTGTTTCAACAACCTGCCATACTACGCCTTTATGGAGTTGGGATTACTGTTCTTCAGGTTGTAAATGTTATGCCGGCGAAGGCGACTGCGACACTGACGCTGACTGCCTTACCGGCTATTGCGCTCATGATGTTGGAGCAAAATACGGCCAGGTTTCCTCAATGGACGTCTGCGAAGAAAAACTTACAGTTCTTTCTCCTGATGGAGGAGAAGAGTGGATTATCGGAAAAACATATACTATTAAGTGGAGTGCTTCTCCACACATAGCTAAGGTTGATATTTCTGTTCGGAAAGAGGGTGCGACTTACTTTACTTTTGTAGATAGGAATGTCGTTGCCAGTACCGGTCAATATAATTGGGAAGTAGATGTTTCGTCAGGAAAATATAAAGTGTATATTGAGACTACACCAGATTGGGGTCCTTCTGCTCATGATTATGGTGATGATTACTTTAGCATTGTTTCAGTGAAGCCATCCATCACTGTTATCTCGCCCAACGGCGGCGAAAGGTGGATGACTGGGCAAACATATGATATTATATGGGATTGCCCTGATGAGGCTGAAGTAGATATGGTTGATATTTTTATTAAAGATAAGAGAGTAAGCGATGAATGGATTACGCCAATAAAATCATTGATTAAGTGTTCTCTAGAAAAATATTCTTGGAAAATAGGAGATATTTCTTCAGGAGAAAACTGTTTTAAGATTCAACTTCGGCATGTAGCAGGATCCCAGCCACTCATTGACGAATCCGACAATTATTTTAGTATTGTTGAAGCAACTCCTTCCATCACCGTGCTTTCGCCAAACGGCGGCGAAAGGTGGGTGACTGGACAGACATATGATATTACATGGGAGTCTACAGGAATAGAGAAAATAAATATATGGCTTAACGCTAAGGATAATACAACAGAAAGTATTGATATTGCCATTCTTGATGCTTCATTAGGAAAGTATTCATACGCTATCCCTTCTTTTGTTACTCCGGGAGATTATAAAATATCAATTCTAACTGCAAAAGGTTATTCTCCGTATGTTTATGATTACAGCGACGATTACTTCAGTATTCTTTTGGCAACTATGAGTTGTACGGATTCTGATCATAATAGTGGAAATGTTTTTTATACAAAAGGAACCATTACAACGGATGAAAGAACTTATACTGATCAATGTATTGATAGCGATAATTTAAAAGAATATTTTTGTACATCAGGATACGGCGCAGCCGAGACTTTTTTGTGCCCAAATGGTTGTAAAGATGGAGCTTGTATCTCTGAACCCAGTATTACTGTTATTACTCCAAATGGCGGAGAGAAGTGGGAGATTGGAAAAACCTATACAGTTGAATTTAAAACTTCAGGGGTGAATAAAGTTGATATTTATTTAGATAATTGGGAAGGAGTGGTGGCAGGTGAACCTAAAGTTTGTACAGTAGCTAAAGATGTTTCTACTTCTAATGGGGAATATTCTTGGATAATTAATGATTGTCCCAATAATTCAGGGAATTATTTTAAGATAATGATTAAAGATGTTAGGAGTCTTTCTCAAGGTTATTCACAACAAGCATTTGATTACAGCGACAATTATTTCAGTATTGTTGAGAGCGGAGTAGGACTTTTTGACATAGAAAACCAGTTGGCTTCGCTTGCTGATATTATTGCTCAAATGGCAGAAAAATTAAAAGAATTGATGAAGAAATAAAGATTTGCCAAGGTTCAGTCGTTAATATCAAATGAAATTCAAAAGTAAAATTGGAAGAATAATTGATTTAAGCGATGAAAGAAATTTTATTCTAACTTATTAATTTCGGAATTGATATATGATTTTACATTACCGAAATCAAGGTTCTTGCTGAAGGCAAGGTTCTTATTTTACCGATAAAATTAAAACTGGAGAAAAAATCTATGGAAAAGAATAAAAAACAAATCAGATATTTTTTTGACAAAGAAGCTGATGTTTTATACTTCACTCAAAAAAAAGCTTCTTCTAAAGATATCTCTCGAGAAATTGGAGAGGGAGTTATTGTTAGGATTGATGCTATTAGTAAAAAAATAGTTGGTTTTACTATATTAAATTTTCTCAAACGTCAAAGAAGAATTCAAGAGTCAATAAAATTGCCATTATCTGCCGAATTTGAAATGGTAAGATAAAACTATGGAGACAATTACTATCCCAAAAAAAGAACTAAAAGCGGTAATAAAAGAAAGTTTTAGAGAAGTTCTCAACCAGGAGATAATGAATTTTCGAGCATTGCTTTTACCTTTTGTTTCCGAAGCAGAGCAGAAAGATATTAATAAACGTTATGGTAAGCCCTCTCATAGGATAGCAAAAACTATAGATATTGAGACATGAACTAGCACATTGACTTTTCTTCAAATTCTTTGAAATTTTTAGCCCGTAATAACCTAAAGGAAGATTTTGTAATTGATAAGATAAAACTCGCATTAAGAAAATTTAATAGTGAAGATATAAATATTGATATTAAAAAACTTAAAGGAGAATGGGAAGGATTTTATAGAATTCGTTCAACCAGATTAAGAATTATTCTTGAATTTCAATTTGAATATTATCGTGTATACGTTGAAGAAATCGATTGGCGCGGCAGTGTATATAAATAATAAATGAATATCTACAAACACCCGGTGTTTGTATAAAAATCAGAAGCCCGTCTTCTGTTTCGACAGAGAGGCGGGTTTAATATGTCTATGTTCAGATACATATGAACGGCTGTTGACAAATATTTTCTTTTGTTTAAGATAGAGAATATACTTTAAAAATTTCTAATTTCTAATTTCTATTAAATTTCTAATTCTTTAATTTTTAATTGAAAATTTTAGAATTGAAAATTCAATGAAAATTGAAAATTGAAAATTATATTACTATGACTATCAAACCATTATCAGACCATATTCTTATTGAGCCGATGAAAAAGGAAGAAAAGACCAAAAGCGGGATTTTGCTTCCGGAAACAGCAGAAAAAGAAAGTCCGGAGCAAGGCAGAGTTATTGCGGTTGGGCCCGGCAGGAAAAATAATTCTGGAAACATAGTACCAATGGACATTAAACCAGGAGACAGGGTTTTATTTACCAAGTATGGTCCCAATGAAATAAAAGTTGAAGATAAAGAATATTTAATTGCCAAAGAGGAGGAAATTTTGGCAATTTTAGAATAAATATGTCAAAGCAAATTTTTTACAGCGAGGATGCTCGCAAAAAGTTAAAGAACGGCGTGGACAAGTTAGCCAATGCCGTTAAAGTTACTTTAGGTCCCAAAGGGCGCAATGTTGTTTTAGACAAGGGTTTTGGTCCGCCTACTATTACCAATGACGGAGTGAGTATTGCTAAAGAAATTGAGTTAGAGGACAAAACCGAAAATTTAGGAGCAGAGATTATTAAAGAGGTGGCAGAGAAAACCAATGATGTTGCTGGAGACGGGACTACTACAGCTGTTATATTGGCTCAAGCTATTGCCTCAGAGGGCTTGAAAAATGTTACTGCCGGCGCTAACCCCTTGGCTATTAAAAAAGGAATTGAAAAGGGAACCAAAGCAATAATAGAAAAATTAAAAGAGATATCAAAGCCAGTCAGTGGTCGTCAGGAAATGGCTCAAGTAGCAACTATTTCTGCTGAAAATTCTGAAATTGGAAATTTGATTGCTGAAGTGATGGAAGAAGTCGGCAAAAACGGAGTAATCACAGTAGAAGAATCAAAAACATTTGGTTTGGAAAAAGAAATAGTTAAGGGGCTTCAATTTGACAAAGGATATGTTTCTCCATATATGATTACTGATGCAGAAAGAATGGAAGCCATCTACGAAGACCCGTATATTTTAATTACTGACCAGAAAATTTCTGCTTTGCAGGATATTCTTCCCATTTTAGAAAAGTTAGCCCAGTCCGGCAAAAAGGACTTGGTTATTATTGCTGATGAAATTGAAGGCGAAGCCCTGGCTACTTTGGTAGTTAATAAGTTAAGAGGCGTTTTCAACACTTTAGCCGTGAAAACCCCGGGTTTTGGCGACAGAAAAAAAGAAATGTTGGAAGATATTGCTGTGGTTACCGGCGGCAGAGTAATTTCTGAAGAAATTGGATTAAAGTTAGATAAAGCAGATGTTGGAATGTTGGGTCAGGCAAGAAAGGTATCAGCTACTAAAGAAAATACTACTATTATTGAAGGTAAAGGAAAACCAGAGGAAATCGAGGCAAGGATTAAACAAATCAGAGCAGAACTTAAAATTACTGATTCTGACTTTGACAAAGAAAAGTTAGAAGAACGGTTAGCAAAACTCTCTGGCGGAGTGGCTGTTATTAAAGTTGGAGCGGCAACTGAAGTTGAGCAGAAAGGCAAACAGCATAAAACCGAAGATGCTCTGGCCGCTACTCGGGCAGCAGTGGAAGAGGGAATTGTGCCTGGCGGCGGAGTGGCTCTTCTTCGAGCAGCTAAATCATTGGAAAAAATAGATGTTCAAGGAGATGAAAAAACCGGAGTTAATATTTTAAGGCGGGCTTTGGAAGAGCCGATAAGAATGATTGCTCAAAATGCCGGCATGGATGGTTCAGTAGTGGCAGAAGAAGTAAGGAAGCAAGAGGGCAGTTTTGGTTTTAATGCCCATGAGATGAAATATGAAGATTTAATGGCATCTGGGATTGTTGATCCCACTAAAGTAGTTCGTTCAGCTTTACAGAACGCTACTTCAGCTGCTTCGACCTTTTTAACTACGGAATGCGTAGTGGCTGAAAAACCGGAAGAGAAAAAGGAAGGAAGTGTTTGTCCAACTATGCCTGCTGGAATGCCTGGAATGGGAATGGGCGGATACTAATAATTACTTATCATTTATCACTGATTAATAATAAAAAACTCGGCGTTTGCGCCGAGTTTTTGGTTGGTATTAACTAATTTTTTTTGACAAAAAACCTATAATTATAGTATAATAAAAGAACAAGGTCGGGATTAACATCTAATAATATTTAACACAATGACTACTCTTCAAATACTTATTTTAATAGTTGCGGTCGGAATTGTTCTTTGGCTGATTGTTACTTATAATGGGTTGATTAAATTGAGAACTCGGTCAAAAGAGGCCTGGTCAGATATTGATGTTCAGCTCAAACGAAGATATAACTTAATTCCAAATTTAGTGGAAACAGTTAAAGGATATGCCACGCATGAAAGAGAGCTTTTTGAAAAAGTTACTCAAGCAAGAACAGCAGCAATGGGCGCTACTGGCATTAAAGAGAAAGGACAGGCAGAAAATATGCTGAGCGGTACTTTAAAATCTCTTTTCGCTGTTGCTGAAAATTATCCACAGTTGCGCGCTTCAGAAAATTTTGTGGAGTTGCAAAGAGAATTACGCGATACTGAAGACAAAATCCAGGCATCCAGAAGATTTTACAACACTAATGTCCGCGATTTGAATATTAAAATTCAAAGTTTTCCAGTAAATCTGATTGTCAAACCTCTCGGATTTAAAAAAATGGATTTCTTTGAAGTAGAGGAAGCAGCTGCTCGCGAACCAGTACGGGTTAATTTCTAATTTTCAATCAATTTCTAATTCTTTAATTTCCAATTTCTAATTTTTTGGATTTTGTTTTAATTGAAAATTGGTTAATTGCTGGACTGAACGAAGTTCAGGACTCCCCGTAGGGTCGCAATTTAATGAAAATTGAAAATTGAAAATTTTTATGACCCTGTATACTCATGCCGAATCAAATACTCGGAAGACCTATCTTCTGATGACCGGATTTTTGATTTTTATTATCGCTCTGGGCTGGCTTTTTAGTTTTTTGCTTGACAGCAGTATTATTTTAATAATTGCCATAATTCTAAGTATTGTAATGAGTTTTATGTCCTATTGGTATTCAGACAAAATTGTTTTAAGAATGACTCGCGCTAAGCCAATTGAAAAAAAAGATAATCCAGAACTTTATCGTCTGGTAGAAAACCTATGTATTACTGCCGGCCTTCCTTTGCCTAAAATTTTTATTATCAACGAATCCCAGCCAAATGCTTTTGCCACTGGCAGAGACGCCAAGCACGCTGTAGTAGCAGTGACCAGAGGCCTTTTAGAAAAATTAGAGAGAACAGAATTAGAAGGAGTGATTGCCCACGAAC
The DNA here is from genome assembly GCA_030612885.1 of Candidatus Nealsoniibacteriota bacterium. Lineage (GTDB taxonomy): Bacteria > Patescibacteriota > Minisyncoccia > Minisyncoccales > JAGMDC01 > JAGLYZ01. The sequence continues at coordinate 20,269 of JAUWMZ010000001.1, read as the reverse complement.
TTTCCCATATTGGCAATAAGGATATGCTTTTACAGACAGTTATTGTAGTTTTGGTTGGTGTGGTGGCAATGCTTTCCAATATGTTTTTGCGAATTAGTTTTTGGGGAGGAATGGGACACCGCGATTCCCGGGATTCAAGCGGATTAATTCTATTAGCTTTGGGAATCGTGGCTGCTATTTTAGCGCCAATTGCTGCTTCTTTGATTAGATTAGCCATTTCCCGAAAAAGAGAATTTTTAGCTGATGCCAGCGGCGCTTTATTAACCCGTTATCCAGAAGGATTGGCTCGGGCATTGGAAAAAATCTCTGCTGACCAAAACCCAATGCGGGTAGCCAATAATTCCACAGCTCATCTTTTTATATCTTCACCTTTTAAAGGCAAACAATCTCAAAGCTGGTTTACTAAATTATTTATGACCCATCCGCCTGTTGAACAACGCATTAAATCCCTTAGAGGAATGAAAGCATAAACTAAAGGTCGAAAAAAATAGAGGAGGTCTGTCCTCCGCCGTTTCTGGCGGAGGACAGACCTCCTAAAAATCAAGAAATAATATGGAAAAATTAAGCCCTAAAGTAGTTTGGATATTCTTTGTGAGATTTTTATTTGCAGGACTATTTATATTTGCTGTTTTATTTTGGATGTTGATTCCAATAATATTAGCAGGGGGAATACTGTCTGGCAAAGTTTTTCTTTTTCCAGCTGCTGTTTTTGTATTCTATGTTCTTTTCTGCTACGGTTGGGCAAAGCTCACTTACCGTTTCTGGCTTTACGATATTACTGAAGATACTTTCAAAATGGAACACGGCGTAATCTGGAAAAGATATGTTTCTATCCCTTATGAAAGAGTCCAAAATATTGATATTCATAGAGGAGTAATGGCTCGCATTTTTGGATTAAGCGATTTACGAATTCAAACAGCTGGTTTTGGAGGCGCACAGGGCAGATACGGCGCCTGGGCAGAAGGGAACCTGCCTGGCATTAAAAGGGAAAAAGCTGAACAATTGAGAGAAGAACTGATTTCCAAAGTTAAAGGCACAAAACAAGGATTATAAACTTATTAGTTATCAATAATAACTAATTAAGGAGAGGTGTCCGAGTGGTTTAAGGAGCATGTTTGGAGAACATGTGGGGTTAATTTCCCTCCAGGGTTCGAATCCCTGCCTCTCCGCCACGTAAGAACGTTAATTTTGCTATGCAAAATTTTACGTTCAACGTGGCTGGGACGTTAATTTTACGTCCCGCCTTAATATGCAAATCAAAAACAGAGAGCTGCATCGGATTACTTCTACTGCCATTATTCACAGAAATAATCATTAACTGCGAAGTTATTTTCTATGATTGAAGATATAATCGCTGAAGATTTATGGATTTTCAAAACATTGTTCAAGGAATAATGCCTTGGTTTTTTTCTCACGGTTTAAAAATAATTGTTATTTTAGTTGGTGCTGCTTTAATTATTCGGTTTGCTAAGATTTTTATTGAAAAATTTGTTAGAAGGCTAATCAAGCCAGACCAAGTAGCAAAAGACCCAGATGCAGAAAAGAAAAGAGAAGATACTTTAATTAAGATTTTTAATAGCACTTTAACTATGATTATTTGGGCCATAGCTGTTTTAATGATCCTGCCTGAATTAGGCATAGATATCAGCGGCATCTTTCTTGGGGCTGGGATTATTGGTGTGGCTGTTGGTTTTGGCGCCCAGTATATGATTAGAGATTTTTTAGCCGGTCTATTTATTATGCTGGAAAATCAGTATAGAGTAGGAGATGTTATCCAGATTGCTGGGATTGGAGGAAAAGTTGAAGATATTACTTTGAGAAAAACAGTGCTTAGAGATATTGACGGCGCGGTCCATCATGTTCCTAATGGAGAGATTAAAGTAGCCTCTAACAAATCACAGGAATTTTCCAGGGTTCATCTTAAAATCGGAGTTGCCTATAAAGAAGACATTGACCATGTCACCCAGGTTTTAAACAGGGTTTGTAAAGAGATTACTGAAGATCCAAAGTGGAAAGCTTCTATTCTTAAAGCGCCAGAGGTGATTGGCATAGACGAATTTGCTGATTCAGCTATTATTATAAAAGTTTTAGGTGAGACAATGCCTCTAAAACAATGGGAAATCGGCAGGGAATTAAGGAGAAGAATCAAGATTACTTTTGACAAAGAAGGCATTGAAATTCCTTTCCCCCAGGTCTCGGTCTGGCAGAGAAAAGAATTAGAAAAATAGAATGCTTTACTTAATTTTCTGCTGACGGGCTAATATTTTGTAATAAACCTTTTCATAATTATCTACCATTTTATCAACAGTAAAGTTTTTTTCAACGTGTTTGCGGCAATTATAACGCATTTTTTTGTATTCGGCTTCAGGCATTTGATAAATCTTTTTTATTGCCTCCACAAGTCCTTGTATGTTTGGCTTGCCTTTTTTATCAAAAGGGGCAACTATAAAACCAGTTTCCTTATTTTTAATTATTTCTGGCACTGAACCGCGGTTAAAGGCAATAACCGGCGTGCCGCATGCCATAGCTTCTATCATTGGAAGCCCAAAGGGTTCTTCCCATTGGATTGGAGTTAGTAAAGCTTTAGCTTGTTGATAATAAGAAATAATTTTTTTTCTTTCCACCCATTTTTCTTTCCAAATAATATTTTTTTGATCAAGATAAGGTTTTATTGCTTCTTCAAAATAGTCCAAATAAAATTTTTTGTCTTGAGGGTAATCTCCAATAATATATAATCTTTTCTTTAAAATTTTACAAGTTTTTATAGCTAAATCAACTCCCTTATTTGGAATGATTCTACTACAAACAAGGAAATGGTTTTTCGGTTTTGGATTAAATTTATACTCATTAATATTTACTCCGTGGTAGATAGTGCTAATATAGTTCAAAGATGGATAGCCTGTTCGTTGAAAATTGCTAATGGATACATAATATTGAGAAGAAGGATTATATTTTAATATTTTTTTAAGACGGTTAATAGGGCGATGAAGAGTAACTACAGTAGGAGTTTTTACTAAAGGAGCAAAAGGAGCAGTAAGCCAGTCGCAGTGAGCATATACAATATCAAAATTTTTTTTCTGAATTTTTTGGTAGGCAAAAGAAATATGCGAAAGCTCATGGGGAGTCTGTTCTCCGAGCTTAAATCCTTTAATTGCTGTGAGACATTTTTTAGTAGACCAATAAAGTTCGGCCGATGTTTTAGAATCTCCTGAAGCGAAGAGAGTGACATTATGTCCTCTCTTGACTAACTCTTCTACAATATCATGAAGTATTAACTCTGGAGATCCAGAAGACCCAGGAGGAAGAATTTCTGGTAGAGGTGGGATTCGAATAAAATTTGATGCTAAAATTGCGATTTTCATTTTGATTAACGCCAATATAACATCTTTATTTTTTTCTCTTTAAAGATATAATAAAATAAAGAAAAGGTAGATATAAGGCGAAAAAAAATTAAATAATAAAATGGATAAAAAGGAGCTATTAGAAAAAATTTTTTATTTCTATAGTTGATAGCTTTTGGCATAATTAAAATTCTTAATAGATAAGTAAGAAACAATACTAAATATAATCCGCATAGTAGCTTAAAAAAGACCAGCCAGCTGATTAGTCCAAAAGATTTCTCAAAAATTAAAGAAATTCCTAATAAAGTTAACGAAAAATTGATACCCAGAAAATATAATTGTCTCAAAGGGACCACTAACCCTCCAAAAACTCCAAATTTTTTATTAAACATAGTTCCAAGATAATTAGAGAAAGCAATTTGGCTTGTTCCTTGACTTACTCTGAACCTCTTTTTTAAAAGTTCTCTAAAATTTCCAGCAAATTCTTCCACACTTTCTGCTTGAGATAAAAACAAGCATTTTAATTTTTTTTCTCTGATTTTTATTGCTAAATAAACATCATCAGCAATAAGTGATTGAGAAGGAATATTTAAAAGGATTTCTTTTTTAATGAGGCAGTTACAAAGCGAAAGATATGGGACAGAGTCTATGTTTGAGTAATATTTTTGGTCAATATATTTTTGCATCAGTTCAAAAGCAGTAAAAGTTTGGAAAAGAGTGTTTGTTTTTTCAGGTATAGTCTTCCCGAATACAGCTCCAATTTTTTCAGTTAAAAAGGGGGTAATTTTTTCTAAAGAGTTTTTTAGAGGAAATTTATCAGCATCATTTATTACTATCCAAGAATGTTCGGCCATTTTTATGCCAAGTAAAATATTTCCTAATTTTGAGCCCGTATCTGTTCTTAAATATTTAATAAAATGGTATTTTTCTTGCCATTTTTTAATAATCTCTGGGGTTTTATCAGTGGAATGGTCACAGAAGATAATTTCTTTCTTTGCAGAGTAATTAACATTTAACCAAGTTTTAATCACTTTTTCAATAATTTTTTCTTCATTTCGAGTAGGGATTATAATTGAAACAGGATAAAAGTTGTCATTTTTTTTGTATTTTGGGTTAAATAAACAAAATATACCCGGTAAAAATTCCAGAAGAATAAATAAAAATATTAATAACAAAAAGAAAATTAAACTTAGCATATCTATTTATTTCTTATATTTTTTTAGTCTTTCAGGAGCTGCTTTAAGGCATTTGGCTAATAATTGTCTGTTCTGTTTAGAAAAAATTTCAAATGGTTTAAAATTATATCTTTGAGGAATTTTTTTTCTTGATTTTATAATATCTTTATAATTTTTAGCTATACTTTCTAAAGATTTTGACCAAGCTTCTAATATCAAAAACGGTACGAATTTTCCAAAAAGTTTTTTTGTCCACAGATATAAACTGGAACTATGATAGGGACTATTTTTTAGGTCTGATTGATATTTATAAAGTAAAAATGCTATTGAATTAAACATTGAACTATTTTTTTCGGGAACAGCTCTAGTCACTGACAAAGAAGCTTCTTTGGTATGAAAAATTTTGATTTCAGGATTAAATAATAAAGGATAGCCAGCTCTCCAAAATTTAAGAGATAAATCAACTCCTTCTCCTCGCATATTAAATAATTTATCATCAAAACCTCCAACTTTTAAAAAAGCTCTTTTAAAGCAAGCTATATATCTTCCATAAAAACATTCAGCAAATATGTATCTTTTATATTTAAAAAATCGGTCAGTTTTTTGTGGCCTATCTATTCTCTTAGTTCCTTGCCAAAAAAGATTTCCAGAAACCATAGCAGCGTAGGAATTGTTTTTGAGTGTTAGAATGGTTTTCCAGAGTGTATTTTTTTCCACCTTAATATCACTATCACAGAAACATAAAATTTTATATCTGGATTTCTTAGCCCCAAAATTTTTTGCCTTAGCTATCCCTTTCTTTTTTAGCCAAAAATATCTTAATTTTAAATTTTTAAATTCAGAAATTAAATTTCTCAATTTTTGTTTTTCTGAATTCTCTATAATTAAAATCTCGTAGTCAAAATTTTTTCCTAAAGCTTTACTCCTTAATAAAAATTTTAAGCATTTTTCAAGTTCTTTTTCTCTTTTATAACAGGGAATAATAATAGATATGCCTAACATAATTATTAGATTTTAATTATTTTTATTTTCTTTTTAAACGGCTGAAGTAGATTGAAAAACAAAAATTTTGCCTTAGGAGTTATTAAAATTTCATCAGCAAATTCTAAATGAGAGATTAAGTTTTTAATCCAGATATCATACCAAGGGAAGATATTTGTTAAACCATCATACTTTCTTTTTGAGAGAAGATGTATTTCTTTAAATGTATGAGGTAAAATCTCTTGCTGTTTTAAAATTAACTCTTCTATCTTCCGCGATAGCAACTTTTCTTCTGGTCTTTTAACTGGATAAAGTTTTGGCCCTGGCTTTGATACTGAAGCTATAATTCCTAAAACATAAAGATAGCTTTCTTGAGAAATGAAACTTTCTGCTTTTTTAATTTCGTCATTTATTAAGATAAGAATTTTTCTTTTGGGTAAGGTTTCAATTTTTCGTGAAGTTTTTAATTTTTTAATAAAGTCTGCAGCTATCTTGGCTCCATCTAAAATTCCATTATGAAGCTTTGATATTTTTTTAGAGAGGGTTTGTCTTTTTTTTCTATTTTTAATTAAAGAATTGCAGATTTCTGCTAATTCTTTTGGGTTTTCAGCATATTTTATTACCTCTTGGAGTTTTTTATCTAAAATTTCTGTTTTTAGGACATAACCAGCTTCACCTGCTACGATTAGCGGTGTTTTTAAAGATAATGCTTCTAAAATTTGGAGAAAACCGAATTTTGAGATAAAAATATCTGAAGCGTCTAAAAGTTCTAAAAATTCTTTTTGAGGAAGATATGGTAAAAGAAGCTGATTTCCTTTCTTTTGAGGTTTTCCCAAACGGAGACCACAAATAATAAAATGAAAATTTTTGTTTTTTTGTGAAAGTAAAAGATAGCTTTTTTTTGCCATTTCTAAGGTTGGCTTAAAATATCCCGAAACCAAAACCCAAAAATTTTTTGGATTTAAGTTATATTTTAAAGCAATTTCTTCCTTGATTTTTTGTTGAGGTGCATAATTGGGTAGAGGAGGAATTATTTTTATTTTTTTTGTTTCCTCTTTTTTCATAAATTCGAGACCGTTTAGAAGTAACATATCAGCATATTCAGCTAAGGATCTATATACTCCTTCTTTAGATTGCTTTCTACGATATAGTTGATCTAAAACTATCACTGGAATATTTTTTTTCTTAGCAGCTAAGAATAAAGATATATTAAAAAGTTCATTGGTTGGTAAATCGGCAAAAATTATTGTTTTTACATTTTTTGGAAATTTTATTCTTTCAGGTTCTGTTAAGCTTAGATCTACGGTTTTACACCTAAAGCCTTCTTTTTCAATAAAATCACTATCGTAACCATTCCAAAACAAAACTTCATTTTTGTTAAAATGTTGAGCAATCGCTAATCCTCTTTCTTGAACCCCTCTCCAACCTTTCACTCCGTAAGTAATAAAAAGATAAAGATTTTTTTTCATAATTTTTATAAAAGTTTTTTTATTTCCCTTCCGTGACGAATTTTATGACCCAATCGGCCCTTTTTTCTTTATAATATTTTATTTTATATAATTTACCTTTTAGGAAATTATGATCTCCGGATTTCATTTCAGTCAAAATTTCTTTTGTTTTCTTGAGAAGCTTTTTTTGCCTTTCCATCACTTTTGCTTTTTCTTTGCTTTTAAGCGAAGAAGAAAGAGAAACAAATTTTAATTGATAACCCTTGCCAAAGATTTTCTGAAAGATAAATTTTGTTCTTGCTAGATGAAACTCTGAGGTAATAATAGAGGCTTTTCTTTCTTTTCTGGGAATAAAATAAATCTTCTTTGCGTAGTAGGCATTGCCGATGGTATCCTTGGATTTATTTTCTATATATATATTCTTTTTGGGCATACCAAGAATTATAAGATAATCACGCATTGCTCTTGCTTCCGTCTTTTTAGGAAGCTGATTTTTAGGATACAAAAAACTATATCTGCCGCAAACTAAAATTTTCGCTTGTTTTTGTTTTCTAAAAATTCGTAAAGCTTTTTCTAATCTTTCTTTTACATGCTTGGGCAACTTGCCATCTTTAGTTATTCCGCCTCCTAAAACCACTATAGTCATATTAAGTTATTTTATCATAATTTTCTAAAATAAAAAGAGAGGACAAATATTTGTCCTCTTAAGGCATAATTCTTTTTTCTTTTTTTATTATTTCCTGTAAAGTTAGTTCCTCTGATTTCGCAATACCGTATTTCTCTTTTAGAAAATCTTTGATTCGTGGCTGGCGCAGGATGTATTTCCAACGTTTTGGATTTTCTATCTGGGCTATCTGAGGGAGCCAATACAATGGAATTTCTCGGAGACCTCGCATCCATCGATCTATATTTTCGGCTCTGGCATCATCTATTTCACGTTTTATTATTTTATCTGCGGTTGTATAACTTGAGATTTTCTCTAGTCCTATCAATTTACAAAGTTCTTTCACTTGTGGCATATGGATATTGGTTGTAACGTGAATAAGATGATAAAAACCTATTTTATCCACGACATTAGCCACAAATGCAAGATTTTCTATCGTATTTGTTGCATTCGATTCCAGAATAATACATTTTTTCGGCACTCCTAACCTGATTAGCTCTTCTTCCATTACCTCCGCTTCCGAGAATAAGCTCTGTCCTGTTTTTCCTCCAGTGGGGATTATCATCATCTCTTCAGAGAACTGGCAAAAAAATTTTGCTGCTGCTTCAGTAACTAATTTTCCTACAGGAGTTAATTCATTACTGTTTTGTGGTCCGCATCCATACACTACTATTGCTTTCAATTAAATCACCTCTTTTTATTTTTTCCTTTTCTGTACTTTCGGTATTACTAACTCGTATTTACTTATTCAAATGCTATATTGTAATATAGCACCTTTTCACAATTTGTCAAGAGCATTAATAGAAATTCTTGATTAAAAACTGAGGATTTTAATAAACCCCACATAATACCTGTACTGGGCAAAAAGAACAAATATAGAAAAATTTTCTTTTTTATTTTTTACCGTTTCTACTAATTTTTTTATAGAGCCGGTGGAACTTTAATGTAATTTTTTTCCATGTGAATTTTTCTTCAATTATTTTTCTGGCGTTTTCCCCCATTTTTTTTCTTAATTCGTCATTTTTTAGGAGTTTATTGCAAGATTTGGCAATTTCTTTTGGATCTCGGGCTTTCACAAAAATGCCGTTATATCCATTTTTAATTAAAAGAGGAATTCCTCCTTTTCTAGTCGCTATTATCGGAGTTCTGGAAGCCATTGCTTCTAATATGGTTAATCCCAAAGGTTCATCCCAAACAGAAGGAGCGACAAAGATGTCGGCTCGGTAATAAAATTTCAACATTTTCTCTTCAGTTTGGTGGCCTAAGAGATGGACGTTTTTTAGATCCTTGGTGGCAATTAAATTCAAGAGGTATTGTTTCTCCGGTCCTTCTCCTGCAATGAAAATTTCTCCATCAATACTCTTTGCTGCTTTAACTAAATATTTTGTTCCTTTGTGGGAAATTAAGCGGCCTGCAAAAAGAATCATTTTTTTATTTTCTATTTTATATTTTTTATCTAAGGAAGATGTGTCTACTTGAGAAGGGAAAAGAGAGATATCTACCCCTCCCGGGATAACAAAAATATTTTTCTTTTCAAAAATTTTTCCAAATAATTTTGAGAATTTTATTCTGGTATCTCCACTCACGACTGTAATTGCTTTGGCATTTCTTACTGCATCTTCGCAGAGAGGGATGTATCTTTTGTCACCGTAGAGATTATAAAGACAGCTTCCGTGAGAAGTAATAATGTATTTGATTCCGTAAATCGCATTAATATATCTTCCTATCCAGGAAATTAAAGAGAGATGGTGAATATGAATAATATCAGGTTCGAAATTTGTTACCGCTTCTAAACAAGCATCTAAATAGGATTTATAGATTTCAGTAATTTCTCTTTCTGATAATTCAGAATATCTTTTTGCTCCTTTTAATTCAGGATGTCCAATAAAGATTGGGGATTGAGGAGGGTTTACCGTATATTGTTTTATGTCATCGGATAAAAACCTTCTTTCTTCTGGACACAAAATTCCTATTTTATGATTTAATTTTATCAGTTCTTTAATCGTATTCCGAAGATAGGTTCCACTTCCTGATCCCCATAAAGGGAAATCATATAAAAATAAAATTTTCATAGATATCTTGTTTTTTAGCTCAAATTTTGTTAATCTTAAAGAGAAAGCATTTGAAGCTATAAAAAAATCTTGGTCTTACCAACCATACTCTATTCTACTAAACTTTGAGAGATAAATCAATCAATATGTTCAATTCTCCTATTGAAGAAATTAAAAATCGTTTGGATATTGTTGAAGTAATTGGCAGTTATATCAAACTTCAAAAAACCGGGATTAATTACCGGGCTATTTGTCCTTTTCATTCGGAAAAAAGACCTTCTTTCTTTGTATCGCCTTCCCGCCAAATGTGGCATTGCTTCGGCAGCTGTTCGGAAGGAGGTGATGTATTCAAGTTCATAATGAAAATAGAAGGAGTGGAGTTTCCTGAAGCCCTGAAAATTTTAGCCCAGAGAGCAGGAGTGGAATTAAAAAAAATAAGTCCGGAGATAAGAACAGAGAGACAGCGGCTTTATGAAATATCTGATTTAGCGGCAAATTTTTTCAGCAAACAATTAAAATCAAAAACCGGACAACAAGCAAAAAAATATCTTTTAGAAAGAAAGATTTCAGAGGACTCAATAAAGAAATGGCGTATTGGTTATGCTCCTGATGTTTGGCAGGGCTTATCTGATTTTTTGGTCTCTCAAGGTTATAAAAGAGAAGAGATATTGAGAACAGGCTTGTCAGTGAGAAAAGAAGGAGATAGTTCTCAGACATACGATAGATTTAGAAAAAGAATAATGTTTCCCATTTTTGATTTGAATTCCCAAGTAGTCGGCTTCACGGGCAGAATCTTTGGAGATAACAAGGAAGTTGCCAAATATGTCAATACTCCCAACACACCTTTATATGATAAAAGCAGGATTCTTTATGGATTGAATAAAGCAAAAATGGCTATCAGGCAGGAAGATAAGTGTATTTTAGTAGAGGGTCAGACAGATGTCATCTTATCTCATCAAGCAGGTGTAGAAGAAGTGGTGGCTACTTCTGGAACAGCTTTAACTCCTTTTCAGTTAGCCATATTAAAAAGATATTCTGAAAACTTAAGCACTGCTTTTGATATGGATATTGCTGGTGATTCCGCTACTAAAAGAGGCATTGATTTGGCGCAAGCCCAGGGATTTAATATAAAAGTAGTAGTAATGCCAGAAGGAAAAGACCCGGCTGATATTGCTTCTGAAAGTCCGGAGCAATGGAAGGACTTAATAAATAAAACAAAATCAATAATGGATTTCTATTTTGAGACAACTTTTTCAAAATTTGATTCTAAAACCGCTGAAGGAAAAAAAGCAATTTCCAAGATTCTTTTGCCGAAAATTAAGAAAATACCCAATAAAATTGAGCAGGCGCACTGGATTCAACAATTATCTCAAAAGATAGAAACAAAAGAAGCAGACATAGAAGTTGAACTAAAAAAAGCTAATATAGAAAAACTGGATTATTTTCCAGAAGAAGCAGAAAAATCAGAGCTGCTTCCCAAATCAAAAAATCAGCTCTTGGAAGAAAGAATTCTCTCCTTAGTCCTAAGATCGTCTGAAAACCTGTCTTTTGTTTCAGAGGATGATTTTTCTCTTTTTTCCAGCCAGACCAAAGAAATTTTAACTAATCTTAAAAAAGAACCTGATTTTTTTAAAAAAGAAGATATCTCTCCAGAACTTAAAAATTTTCTAAATGAACTCTGTTTTAAAAGAGAAATAGAAGAAAGCGAAATTGAGCCAAAAGAAGAAATTAAAACCTGTTTAAAAGAAATTCAGTTATTGGCATCAAAAAATAAATTAGATGAGATTTCCCAAGCCATCAAAAAAGCCGAAGAAACAAAAGATTTAGAAAAAATCAGTTCTTTAACCGCAGAGTTCAATAAACTCTGCCAAAGGTTAAATGAAAATTAAAATGCCAAAAATGAAAAAAATTAAAAAAGAGATAAGTAAAAAAACCAAGAAGAAAACCAAGTTAAATAAAAAGCCGAAATTAGCCAAACCGAAAAGAAAAAAAGTCAGATTAACTGAAATAAAGAAAGTAAAGAAAATAGTCAGGAAAAGAAAAATTTTCTTTCCAGAAAAAATTGAAGATTTAATTAAAAAAGGAACTTCTCGCGGTTTTATTACTTATTCCGAGATTTTACATTCTTTTCCCAGAATAGAAGAAGACATAAATGGTTTAGAAAAGCTTTACCAGAAATTAGAAGATAAGGGAATTGAGATTAAAGAAGTAAGAGAATTTCTGGAGCCGCTCCCTCCTGATTTTGAGAAAAAAAAGAAAAAAGCGCTGGAAGCGCCCATTGATTCAGTTCAAATGTATTTGAAAGAAATAGGAAAGGTAGCTTTCTTAACTGCAGCTGAGGAAAAAGAATTAGCCAAGCAAATTGAGCAAGGAGACGAAGAAGCAAGAAAGAAACTGGCTCAAGCTAATTTACGCTTAGTGGTTTCTATTGCCAAAAGATATATTGGCAGGAGCGCCAATTTGAGCTTACTTGACTTAATTCAGGAAGGAAATTTAGGTTTATTCAGGGCAGTAGAAAAGTTTGATTGGCGAAGGGGCTATAAATTTTCCACTTATGCTACTTGGTGGATAAGGCAGGCAATTACCCGGGCATTAGCTGACCAGGCAAGAACAATTAGGATCCCGGTTCATATGATAGAAACTCTTTCCAAATTCACCCAGGTTAGACGACGGCTTTTACAGGATTTAGGCAGGGAGCCATTGCCGGAAGAAGTGGCAGCAGAAATGGGAGTTGATGTTTCCAAGATTCATTACATAATGAGAATTTCCCAAGAAGCGGTCTCTTTAGAAACACCGGTAGGCAAAGGCGAAGAGGATAGTATTTTAGCTGAATTTGTTGAAGATAAAAAAACTATTGCTCCGTCTTTGGAAGCTGCCCGAACCCTGCTTCGGGAACGGTTAAAAGAAATTTTGGCTGATTTGACTCCCAGGGAGCAGGAGATTTTATCTTTGAGATTTGGCTTAAGAGACGGAATTACCCATACACTTGAAGAAGTGGGTAATGTTTTCAGTGTTACCAGGGAGAGAATCCGCCAGATTGAAGCCCGAGCGCTTGAAAAAATTCGCGAGCATGAAAAATTAAAGAAGCTAAAAGGATACTAAACCTTGAAAACTTTTATATTTTGATTTATAGTAAAAACACAAAATCATTCCGCGGTGGCGCAATGGTAGCGCGAGAAACTGTTAATTTCTAGGTTGCACGTTCGAATCGTGCCCGCGGAGCAGAGTAGCGAAAACAGGGGCTATCCCCCTGTTTTCGCTACTTTGCTCCGGAAAGAGAACACAATCAAACTTTCACGATAACCCTGCCGAATTTAATCCACAAAAACAAAAAGAAAAATCTCAAAAAATGAGATTTAACTGTCGCTGCTTTCCGACGACGGATGTCGCCGACGACGGCAACGACAGGGGGTGACAACGACGACGCTCGCGGTTCTGAAAAGATGCCGCCGCAAGCGGCGGCCAAACCCAGAAAAAATTTTACATTTTATTCAGGCGGGCGAGTAAATTTTTACGGATTCTTCTTTTTCGGATTATTAAAAATTTACCAAAAAATTTTACACTAATTCGCTTAAAGTAAATTTTATTTGACAAAAAGCATTAAAGAAGTTAAGATGAAAATAGAAAAATCACCTCATAAATTTTTATTATGCCAAAGAAAAAAAATCTTTCATTATTAGGATTAGATAAACCAATAAATAAAAAGAAAATAATTCTAACTGTATTAATGATATTCAGCCCTTTTATTCTATTCGGTTTATTGTGTGTCTGCGGCTCCATTTATCTCATTTATATTGACTACTTGCCTATACCGGAATATCAAAAAAAAATTGAGCCAACTGACCTTCGAACTGTTTGTAAAAGAATTAAAGACGGTCAACTTCAGGAAGTATGTTTTACTATAGCAAAAAACAAGGATTTTGAACGCGGCTTAGTGCTGACAGCTAAAATAAAAGATGATTTAGCGAGAGCTCAAGGAAAGTTGATAGAGGGAAAAGGATATTTGAATTATTTAGAATATTTTCCTTGGTATTATTATGATGGTATTTACTCTTCTGGCCGTTCTTCTTCGATAAAAAACGGGATAGAAAAATTAGTTGCGGAGGCGGCAGGACATAATCCTATTAATTGGTGTAGAGATTTTTTCACTCTTTCTGACGGTACCCTGTCCAAAGAAAATTATTGTTTATGCCGAGCCTTTTTAGAAAATCCTCATTTCTGCAAGAGAATTTATTCAGATTTAAGCGAGGTCCCAAAAGATAAAATGAAAAGATTGTGTTATGAAGATGCTGCCTTGGTTTGGAAAGATCCTTTTTTGTGTGAAAAATCTCTTAATCAAGATTTTTGCTATATTCGTTTAGTGCTAAAATATCTAGAAGAAAATCAAGAAAAAGAAAAAAAAGGGGGGCTATGAAATTCCATAGCCCTTTTAATCTTCCATTAAATTTTCTTTTGTCTTTCTTTGTGTTCTAATCTAATCCCACGACTGGTCATTAAAGCTTATAGTGGTTGGTCTCCACATAGTTATGGGATCGAGCACCAGTGATACATGATTTCATAAGCTACCGACCAGCGAGAACGCCATTGGTAAGGCCAAGATTCTCCTGTTTGTTCTTCCCAGGATTCAATCGTCCAATAAGATAAAGCCCATGCGCCATCCCAATAGAGCCCAACCTGCCAACCTGTCCAAGTTAACAAAATTCGAACTCCCCCGTTATCGTAGTCAAGATAAGGGGGACCAGCAGGAGTTACATCCGAGATGTAATCACTGGCTGGATAATCCGGCGTTTTTCCTTGAACTGGTATTACCGCAATGCTCATCGCCGTCAATATCGTTACTACCACCACTATCGGAATTATCTTCTTTTTATCCATTTTTTCCTTTTACCTCCTTTTCGTTCAACGGATCTACCCGAGGTTCTCACGATTTTGGTGTCTCGGATAACCTAACTTATCTACCAAACTTTTGTCAAAAAGCATTAAAGAAATTAAGATAAGGATAGAAAAAAGATATGATTAAAAAAGAAACAATCAAAAATTTCTTAAAACCCACAAAAATAAAAATTGCTTTTTCATTCATTTTTTTATGTTGTTATGGTTTTTTCTTTGTCATCGCGCCGAAAGATATTAAAGTAAAGATGGGTAGTTTACTAGAGGAAACCTCTATGAAATTAGGAATATTCAAAGGATACAAATCCGACCTTTTTTATACTTCTCCAGAACACAAAGAAATGCTATCAATTGAGACAGCCGCGATTACTATTCAAGAAGAACAAAAACTTCATTCAATGATCAACGAAACAATCGAGGCTTGTTTTCGGTATTATGAGACATCGGAGGAAAAAGAGATTGAAAAAGTGAAAGATTTGTTTGCGCCGGCAGAGTATAGAAAGATAAAAGATGATATAGATACAACAAGAGAAAAAAGTAAAGTCTGGGAGAACTACTGTAAAATCCCTGCCAAGACTCCAGAGATAAAATTTAGTGAGCCAAGAAGATACAGAAATTTAGAGAACAGAATAGGGATAATAATCTCAATTCCTTTTGCTCATCCTAATTTTCTTGGTGGCGGATGTGTCGGCGAAGGATTTCCGCATTACATATTTATTTTTGACAAAATAAATAACAATTGGAAAATAGAAAAAATGAGTTCTATCTCTATAAGGATTGAATGGACAGAGGAAGGCATTGTTAAAAAATTACTTTATCTTCAAAGTTTAGGTATTGAGATTGTCCAACTTTCTTCTAAAGATGAACAAAAAATTTATTCAATAGTTGAAAAGGAATACGATGAAAAGATTTTACCAGAATACAAAGAAAAAATAGGTCGAATTCCGAAAAATTTAAAGATAGTAAAAATAAAATTTGAACAATCAAGAAAATACAGAAACTTAGACGAAAGGATAGGAATAATAAGCTCTATTGACGAAACCGAACCGCCTGGTTATGTAGGCGGAGGAAAATGGGAAATATTCATTTTAAAAAAGATAGATAATGAATGGGAAATTGAGAAAAATATAATAATGAGCAGAAATCTACGAGAAGACGAACAGAATTTAATTCAAGATTTATTGAAGAAATAAAAAAAGAGGACTCTGAAAAATAGAAAGAGTCCTTTAATTTTTTATCCCTATCTATTTCCCTTGTTTCTTACCAACCAAAACTGTCCTCGAGATGGTAGCCCATAAAGCGTGCATTTGGGTAATCATCTAATGTCTCGCTTATTACCTGTGTAAGTGGTTTGTTAAGAGTGTTTGTAGTGTGGTAAGTCATATACATCTCATCGCCGTTTATTCCAGTGACAATCATCGTATGGTCCCATCTTCCGTTGTTATCTTTATCTATCTGTACAATATCTCCTGTTTCAAAGTATTCGTTCCAGGGATGATGAGCTAAAGAACGAGCGTATCCTCTACCAGAATATATAGCTAAGAATTTACTAAAGTCATCGGCGCATGTCCAGCTGTTGCTATATGGCCATGGATTCCCATACATATACCACTGGTAGTTTGTGCTGTAAGAAAGTCCTCTCATCGGCCATCCACCTTCATTAAGGCACCAAGAGACGAAATTCGTGCAATCTCCTCCATGTGAGTTGAACCACCAAGATCCCGGAACATTTGAATTCCAATTATCTACGGCATAATTGACTGCGTTCTGTCGGTTGTAGGTATAGGCTGCTGAAACAGGTATTAACGCCGAGCTTACTACCGCTATGATTGCCATTACCACCACTATCGGAATTATCTTCTTTTTGTCCATTTTTTCCTTTTACCTCCTTTTCGTTCAACGGTTTTCCGAGGTTTGCGCTAACTTTTATTCTCGGACAACCAAATTTATTTACCAACATTTTTTGATAAACAAATTAGGATGTCCGAGATTCATCTAATCCATATTTTATTGTAAAAGTTCTACTTCTTATCTTAATTTCTTTAATGCTTTTTTTGTCAAATAAAATTTACTTTAAGCGAATTAGTGTAAAATTTTTTGGTAAATTTTTAATAATCCGAAAAAGAAGAATCCGTAAAAATTTAATCGCCCGCCTGAATAAAATGTAAAATTTTTTCTGGGTTTGGCCGCCGCTTGCGGCGGCATCTTTTCAGAACCGCGAGCGTCGTCGTTGTCACCCCCTGTCGTTGCCGTCGTCGGCGGCATCCGTCGTCGTCGGCATCCGTCGTCGGAAAGCAGCGACAGTTAAATCTCATTTTTTGAGATTTTTCTTTTTGTTTTTGTGAATTAAATTCGGCAGGGTTATCGTAAAAGTTTGATTGTGTTTTCCTTCCGGAGCTCGTAAAAAATCGCCAAGAAGGCGGTTTTTTGGTAGAATAAAATAGAACTATGAAAATATCAAAAATGGTATTATAAAGGTTGCTTTAAAACCCATACGGAAAATGATTAAATAATATGCTAATTGACGACGTCAAAATTAGGGTGAAAGCCGGCGACGGCGGCAGGGGAGCCGTGGCTTTCAGTAAGGTTAAAATGACTCTCGGGCCGACTGGTGCTGACGGCGGTCGGGGAGGTAATGTTTATTTTGAAGGGGTTTCTGATTTAAGCGCCTTGAATCAATTTCGCTACAAAAAAGAACTGTCAGCTGAAAATGGGAAAAACGGCAAAAGAGGATTCAACGACGGTACAGACGGCAAAGACCTTTTCTTGAAGGTGTCTGTGGGTACGGTCATTCATAATTTGTCCTTGAAACAGGATTCAGAGATTGTTTCTGTGGGGCAGCGCCTATTAATAGTTGAAGGTGGCAAAGGAGGGCGGGGTAACTTTAAGTTTAGATCCTCTACTAACACGACTCCCAAGGAATTTGAAGAAGGTTCTTTGGGGCAGGAATACGAATTGAGGTTGGAATTGAAGATGATAGCTGACGTCGGATTTGTCGGCTTGCCGAATGTCGGTAAGTCCAGCTTATTGAACGAATTGACCAAAGCTAAAAGCAAGGTGGCTAATTATCCTTTCACGACTCTAAATCCCAACTTGGGAGTTTATTACGGGCTCGTTTTGGCCGACATCCCGGGCCTTATCGAGGGAGCTTCTTTGGGCAAGGGTTTGGGTGTTAAGTTCCTGCGGCACATTGAAAGAACAAGAACCATTTTCCATTTTATTTCGTCTGAATCCCAATATCCTTTGGTAGACTACAAAACCATCAGGAATGAACTTGAGGTTTACAACAAGGAGCTTTTATTAAAGTCGGAATACGTTTTTTTGACCAAAACTGACTTGCTTCCCGAAAAAGATATTAAAAAGAAAGTGGCCCTTCTCAAAAAAACAGGAAAAGAGGTGTTGGCTATCTCTATAATAGACGAAAAGAGCCTGAAACTCGTTGAGGGAGTATTGCGGGAAATAATCAGGCAAAAGCAGGTACATTAAAAACACGCGTTGCTGTTTTGGTCGGTACGGTAACTTCGTGCAGTTTTTATTTTTCTATTGGTTCGAGTCCTACCGCCGGAGCAGAGTGGCGAAATACAAACTTTTCGTTTTGAGAGAAAACTGAATTTTCTTTGTCCGGGCTTTGCCCCGACGCCCCGTCCCGCTTCGGCGAGACGGGGCTTTTTTGTTCTTCAAAATCCTGCGGATTTTGAAGGATTTTGAATGTAATTTTAATGTTTTCTGGCGAGTAAATTATTTTTTCAATGAATTTTTTTGCCGCCAGATTTTTCTCAATTCCTTTTTTGTTTTTGAGAGCGGAAAGGAAAAATTTTAGAGTGTTTAATATCGCCTCTGGCGATAATTTGGAAAATTTAGAGCATGATTGCGATGGTTCGCATCCAGCCCGACGGGGTGCTTGAAAATCATTGTTTAAGCGAAAAACCAAATTTTCAATATAGTTTTTATCAACAGAAATTCGCTCTAAATTTTCCAAAACAAAATTTTCTATTCTGTCAGCTGAAACTTGCCGGACAGAACAAGTTTGCCAATCCTGCCCCATTGTTTTAGTACAGCGGTAGTAATAATACCGTTTTAATTTTCCGTTGAGGTTTTTGTTTGTGAAATGTGAAGTCATTGTTGAGCCACATTCTTTACATTTTACAATCCCGCCGAATAGAAAATTTTTATACACTCTAAATTTTTTCATTTTGTTTTTGTGTATTTTTTGAGCAATGGCAAAAATTTCTTCTGAAATTATCGCTTCGTGTAATCCTTGATAAACTTCGTTGTTATATTTAACTTTTCCAATATAAACAACATTTCTTAATATGTGGGCGATATTTGTTTTTGAAAAATTTTTGCCGCTTTTGTTTTTAACTTCTCTTTCTTTCAAAAATTTATAAACAGCGGAAAGAGATTTTGTTTCAAGATATTTTTCAAAAATTGATTTTGTTTCTTCTGTTTCTTTGGGGTGGGGGATAAGTTTTTTATTTTGTCTCATATATCCATAAGGAGTTAGTCCGCCGTTGCACATTCCTTTTTTGGCTCGCTCCAGCAATTTGTCTTTTGTTCGCTCGCTGGCAAGTTCTCTTTCAAATTGTGAAAATGTAAGCATAATATTCCGTAAAAGCCGACTTGCTGGTGTTGAAGTGTCAAATCTTTCAGTAATAGAGATAAAATCAATTTTTGATTGCTCAAAAAATTCAATCAATTGGTAAAAATCTTTTGGCGAACGAGTGAGCCGATCAATTTTATACACAAAAACAATATCAATTTTTTCTTTTTTCAAATCATAAAATAATTCCTGCAAAGCCGGGCGATTGATGTTTGCTCCGGAATATCCAGCGTCGGAATAAACCTTGAAAACTCGCCAATTATTTTGGCTGGCAATGAACGACTTTATTTTTTGTTCTTGGGCATCGCAAGACGAAAATTCTTTTTCCGCTTGGTTGTCTGTTGAAACTCTTGTATAGATTGCGCAATTTTTGCTCATATTTTTGAAACCAAAGGGACAACCCTGTGGACACAATTCCGCTTTCACGAAATTGAACAGAAGTTGCCCCTTTAGTATTACAATTTAATGATTGTAATAAAAATCGTGAAGCGTTAGAATTGTGTCCACTTCTATTGTAGCACGGATTTGAAAAAAGAAAGAATTAAACCCAGCCCTCAATTTGAGGACTGGGTTTTTTCGCCCTCAAAAACAAAAAAGGAATTGAGAAAAATTTGTTAGCCAAAAAATTTATTGAAAAAATAATTTACTCGCCAGAAAACATTAAAATTACATTCAAAATCTCTCAAAATCCGCAGGATTTTGAAGTCCAAAAAAGCACCAGCCCCGCAGAACGGGGCTGGGCGTCGGGGCAAAGCCCCGACAAAGAAAATTCAGTTTTCCCTCAAAACGAAAAGTTTGTATTTCGCCACTCTGCTCCGGAAAGAAAACACAATCAAACTTTTACGATAACCCTGCCAAATTTAATCCATCAATTAAAGAAAAAGAACTTAAATTGACGAACTGCCCGCCGCCTGCGGCGGCGGGTAGGAAAACCCGTTGGCTCGCGGGCAAAAAATTTCCTCCCCTAAAATCCCTCCATTTTTTGCCCACGCGATTTTTTTCTTAAAAATGAAAAAAATTTCTGTTTTATTCTTTTGCTTCGCAAAAGCGCGCCACCGCTTTTTCTACCCTACTCAATACATATCTTCTATAAACAAACAAGCGGGCAATTTTTACCCG
>JAUWMZ010000005.1 GCA_030612885.1 Candidatus Nealsoniibacteriota bacterium | reverse complement strand
AATTTTAGTATCCAATTCAACACAAAACTTACGCCCGCCCCAGCCCCGACCTCGGGGCTGCACACCCGCGGGCGGGTCTCGGGTTTCTATTTTTCTTACATTAACTTCATCTCTTATTAAATTTAATAATTCTTTTTCAAGCTTAATTTTTGTTTTTACTTCGAGCAAAGTGAGCGGTTGGCGGACTTTTATCCCTACTTTTGCTCTTCGGGATAATCCTTGTGCTACAATCTCGCGCACCAATTTCATTTTTTCTTCTAATTTTTTATCTGTGAATTTTTTATCTGGTTTGGGCCAATCCTCTAAATGAACAGATTTATTTTTCGAAAGATTTTGGTATATTTCCTCGGAAATAAATGGAACAAACGGAGCTGTCAACTTAGCTAAGCTAAGAAGAACAAACCTCAAGGTTTGTGATGCCTCTTGAAAATCTTTTTTTGTTTTAGGGTTCTGAAATCTTTTTCTGGATCTTCTCACATACCATAGAGATAAATCATTAATAACAAAATCCTCTATATCTCTGGCAGCTGAAACAATATCATATTTATCTATCTTTTCAGAAACCCCTGAAATCAATTCATTTAATCTGGAAATTATCCATCTATCTAACAAGTTTTGAGCTTTGCGTTGCGGCTTTGCATTTTGCGCTTTGAGCTTTGAGTTTTCTTTTGGAACATATGTTTCAAAAAAGGTATATATATTATAATAAGTAAGAATAAATTTCTTTAATGCATTATCTACATCTTTTTCTGTAAAAAGTTTTGAATCACCAGGTTGATTTATGGTGTAAAAATACCAGCGAGCAGCATCTGAACTGTATTTTTCAATAATATACCAGGGATCAACTACATTTCCTTTTGATTTAGACATTTTTTCTCCTTTTTCATCTAAAACATGGCCCAAAGAAATAACATTTTTGTAAGGAACGCCAAAATCTAATAAAGTTGAGATTGCCAATAAAGTATAGAACCAGCCTCTTGTTTGATCAATTGCTTCGCAAATATAATCAGCTGGAAATTGATTTTTAAATTTTTCTTGCTCAAAAGGATAATGATACTGGGCAAACGGCATTGCTCCAGAATCAAACCAACAATCAATCACTTCTGGAACTCGCTCCATTAAATTATTACACTTGGAACATTTAAATTTTATTTCATCAATATATGGTTTATGAAAATCCAATTCTTGATTTTCTCTATTGTAAGGAAAAAGCTTAAATTCCAATCTCCTTAATTCTCCAACATTTATTCTTTTATCTTTCCAGTGCTCTACAATTTCTTCTCGAGAAAATCCTCTAACAATGCTTTCCGCCATTAAAATCGGACCGCCATGACTCACAATTAAAATATTCTTATTCTTGTATTCTTTATCTACTTCTTTCAGAAAATCGTAAATTCGCTTTTTAACATCTGTGTAACTTTCTCCTTTAGGCGGCCTTTTGTTAAATTTATCTATTTTCCCTTCAAATAATCTACGGTACTCTTTAATATTTTCACCATCAAAAACACCAATGTTTACTTCTATCAAACGTTTATCATATTTTACTTTCTTTCCTATTTCTTTTGAAACAATTTCTGCTGTTTGCTTAGTTCTTAAAAAATCAGAAGAGAAAATTAAATCTATTTTTTCTTTTTTTAATTCTTGCGCTGCTTTTTTAATCTGCTCCCTGCCTTTTTCAGTTAAAGGGCAGCCAGCTCCTTTATTTTTATAAGAAAGAATATGCTTTTTAAAACATTCTGATTCTCCATGTCTTAAAATAAAATATTTATTAGTAGTAAATTTTTGCTTCAATATATCTTCTTTTGAACCAATACATTCTTGATGACCGCATTTTTTACATCTCCAGATAGGCAATGGTGTGCCCCAATATCTTTCTCGAGATATAGTCCAATCTCTTAACTCCCTTAGCCACTCGCCAAACCTGCCTTGTTTCAAATGTTTGGGAACCCAGTTTATTTTTTCGTTATTTTTAATCAAATCTTTTTTAACTTCTGTCATTTTAATAAACCAACTTTTCTTAGAATAGTAAATTAGAGGTGTTTTACATCTCCAGCAAAAAGGATAGTCATGTTCATATAGTTCTTCTTTGAAAAACAGCTTTCTTTTTTTTAAATCTTCAATAATTAGTGTGTCAGCTTTTTTCACAAACAAATTATTCCACTTATATCCTGGCGTTTTCATTTTGCCTTGTTTATCTACCGCTATTAAAACAGGAAGATTGTTCTCCTTGCCAACATTCATATCATCCTCACCAAAAGCTGGAGCAATATGCACTAATCCTGTTCCTTCTTCTAAGGAAACAAAATCACCTGGAATTATTTTATAAGCATCGGGAAATCTGGCTTCCTTAACTTTAGTTTTATATAACTGCTTATACTCCAACCCAACCAAATCTTTTCCATTAAACTCTTTCACAATTTTTCCTTCTATCCCACAATCCTTGATTCTCTGTTTGGCTAAAATCAGATATTCATTATCAATTTTTAGTTTGACATAAGTAAATTTCAAATTTACTGCGATGGCCACATTACCTGGCAAAGTCCAAGGCGTAGTTGTCCATACCAAGAAATAAGTATTTTCCTGTTCTTTAATAGGAAACTTTACATAAATTGAATTTTCTTTGACTTTTTTGTATCCTTGGGCTACTTCGTGAGAGGACAATGATGTTCCACATCTCGGACAATAAGGAACTACTTTATAATCTTGATATAAAAGTTTTTTCTGCCAAGCCTGTTTTAAAAGCCACCAAACTGTCTCAATATAATTGGTTTCGTAAGTAATATAAGGATTATTCATATCCAGCCAATACCCAATTTTTTCTGTTAAATCTTCCCAATCTTTTTTATACTGCCAGACAGAGTTTTTACACTCTTGATTAAACTTTGCTACGCCGAATTTTTCAATATCTTTCTTGTCTTTAAATCCTAATTTTTTTTCAATCTCTAACTCAACTGGCAAACCATGCGTATCCCAGCCAGATTTTCTCATTACCTTAAAACCATTCATTGTCTTATAACGGCAAATTATATCTTTAAACGCTCTTGCTTCAAGATGGTGTATACCAGGCCTGCCGTTAGCCGTAGGCGGTCCCTCGTAAAAAACAAAATCAGGCGCTTTTTTGCGTCTCTCAATTGATTTTTCAAAAATTCTGTTCTCTTTCCAGAATTTTATAATCTTTTTTTCTAAGTTATGGAAATCAACTAACATATCTACATTTTTTTTGGCGCTGAAATACCCATTAAATCAAGGGTATTTTTTAAAACAACTTTAGTCGCCTCAATTAAAACTAAACGGCTTTGAAAAAGCGCTTTGTCTTCTGTAATAACTTTGCAGTCACGATAGAACTGGTGAAAAGCTGAAGCTAAACCAAAAGCGTATTGAGGAATTCTCTGAACCTGATAATCTTTAGCAGTGTCTTCAACAACTTCCGGAAATCTAATAAGCTGTTTTATTAAATTCAATTCACTCGGATGTTTTAATAATTGAAAATTGATAATTGATAATTGATAATTATTTTGCGCTTTGCGCAAAATGCTGTGTATTCTGGCGTATGCATATTGAATATAATAAACCGGGTTTTTCTCTGACTGTTCTTTGGCTAATGCTATGTCGAAATTCAAATGTGTATTTATAGATTTTTGCAGAAAAAAGAACCTCATTACATCAGAACCAACTTCATCAAGCAGCTCATCCATAGTATAATAAACTCCTTTTCTTTTTGACATTCTTTGCTTCTCCCCTTTTCTTAGAATAGTTACAAACTGATGGAGAATAATTTCCAGTTTATCTTTATATCCTAAAGCTTCTGTTCCAGCCTTTAGTCCTGAAATATCTCCATAATGGTCCGCTCCCCAAACATCTATCACTTTAGTAAATTTTTCTTTTTCAAACTTATGTCTATGATAGGCAATATCTCCAGCTAAATATGTTTTAGAACCATCTTGTTTAACTAACACCCTGTCTCTATTGTCGTTATACTTTGAGGACTTAAACCATAAAGCTCCATCTTTTTTATAAACCAGCTTTTTCTTTTTTAAAAACTCTATTATTTCATCAACTTTTCCAGTTTTATGAAGCTGGCTTTCAAAAAACCATTTATCA
This sequence comes from Candidatus Nealsoniibacteriota bacterium, assembly GCA_030612885.1. Taxonomy (GTDB): domain Bacteria; phylum Patescibacteriota; class Minisyncoccia; order Minisyncoccales; family JAGMDC01; genus JAGLYZ01. The sequence goes on along the minus strand of JAUWMZ010000005.1, from coordinate 60,144 downwards.
TATTTAATTCCCATTTTCCTGACTGTTTTTTTAATCATTTCATCTATAATAATCTTTGCTGCTTTTTGCCCGACTTTGAGGGAATCTTTTTCTTTCCCGCCTAAAACACTTCGTGCATTACTGCGGGCAAGTATTTTTTTATTAAGTTCATTAATGTATTCCCCTTTATAAACCGCTTCTTTATCTTTTAAAACAGAATGGCCAAGAGCTAAAATCTGTTTTCCAAAATCATTTATATAATACGCTTTCTCTATTTTAAATCCTGCTTTTTTAAAAACATTGCCAAGAACATCGCCAAACGGTCCTCCTCTGGCATTACCAATAGTTAAAGGACCGGTAGGATTGGCTGAAATAAATTCTATCTGAATTTTTTTCTTTCTGCCGAGAGCTAAATCACTAAATTTCTCTTCTTTTTTTAAAATATCTAAAACTTGGTTTTGCAAGAATTCTTTAGAAATAAAAAAATTAATAAACCCTGGCTTGGCAATCTCAATCTTTTCTAAAAACTTTGGATTAATAATTGATAATCGATTATTGATTATTTTTGATATTTCCATTGGATCTTTCTTAAGGGTTTTGCTAATCTGCATAGCAGTATTTGTAGAATAATCACCAAATTTTTTATTTTCCGGATGCTCAATTAAAACCTTATTAATTTTAAACTTCGGCAGTTTTTTCTCTTTCTGCGCTTCTTTAATAGCTTTTTCAATTAAATTTCTTATATCTTCTCTAATCATATTCATTATTTAACCTTACCTCATTTTTACTCAAAAAAAAAGAGGGCGAAAAATGAAACGCCCTATAATTCCTTTGATATTCGGTTTTAATGTGTTAATGTTCTATAGTTTTGGTATCCCTTAACTTAACAGCTCTATAAATGTAACTTGCCACTACAATAATTCCCCCTGTCGCTACTACAATAACCCATGTCCAATCGCCTATGTAGATCCAAAGCAACAAAATCATACAGAATACTATTACCCAAAACAAAGATTTTACTATCATTTTTTATTCTCAACCTCCTATTTTTAGGATATTCCCTAAACTCAAATTTGTCAAGCAGGTGTGGAATTGATACAATAAAATTGATGAAAATCTTAGCTCAAAATAAAAAAGCGTATTTCGATTATGAAATTTTAGAAACCTATGAAGCAGGTATAGTTTTGATTGGCCAAGAAGTAAAAGCGATTAAAACCGGCCATATTAGTTTAAAAGGTTCCTATGTTGTGATAAAAAATCAAGAAATGTTTTTAATTGGCGCTAATATCCCTCCTTATCAGCCAAAAAACGCTCCATCTGATTACAGTCCAGAACGCTCCCGAAAACTGCTTTTGAGAAAAACAGAAATTAAATCTTTAATCGGGAAATCAAGGCAAAAGGGCTTGACTTTAATACCCTTAAAGATGTATACTAAGAGAGGAAAAATAAAATTATTATTTGGATTAGTAAAAGGCAAAAAGAAAATTGATAAAAGAGAAAAAATAAAAAAAAGAGAATTTGAAATAGAAAAAGAAAGAATTATTAAAGAGAAAATCTAAGACGGGAGTGTCAGGTCTCGACAGAAATTTGAGTCAAAGTATGCAAGTCGAGTTTTCTCAAATCTCGCAAAACTTTGAGAAAAAAAATAAGTGTCAACTTATTTTCTAAAGCTAAAATGGCACTTGGCAACGCGTTAAGCGAATGGCCACACTGCTCAAATTTAGCTCCTGCTTACGTTTAATCGTAATGCCATCTGATTTGCTAATTCTCGCTAAGCGAAATTCAGGTGTTATATTCAGCGAGATACCCATTCCTCTTGTCTTAAAGGACTGGGAAAAACATAGAGGCTAAGAATATTGAAATTTTGTTCGTTCTTTATTCAGTATTCCGAAAAAATAAAATGGACTAAACTTGTAGAAATATTTTGGCAAAATTTCTGGACAGGGCTTCGATGCCCTCACTTCCACTATTATATATAAAATAATTTGTTTAAAAGAGCTTTGTTCAACAATAGAATACGAGCAAGGGAAGTAAGAGTAGTTGATGAAACTGGAAAAAATTTAGGGGTTTTTAAATTGGAAAAAGCGCTCCGAACAGCTCGTGAGCGCAATTTAGATTTAATACAGATTACAGAGAAATTAGAAATACCGGTTTGTAAAATAATGGATTATGGAAAATACCAGTATTCGGAAAAAAAGCAGGAAAGAAAATTAATTCAAAAACAAAAAACTGGAGAGATGAAAGGAATAAAGTTAGGATTTAACATCTCCCCTCATGATTTAGAAACAAGAGCCAAGCAGGCAGAAAAATTTTTAAAACAAGGAAATAAAGTAAGAATAGAAATGCGATTAAGAGGAAGAGAGAAAGCTCTTCAAGGTTTTGCCAGAGAAAAAATAAATAAATTTACAGAAATTTTAGGAAATTTCATACCCTATAAAATAGAAAGGGAATTAAAAAAAGAACCAAGAGGATTGACAATGATAATTACAAAAGCTGACCACTAATAAATCACTAATTTAAATCACGAATACTCGCTAATATTTTATTTGTGATAATTAGCGATTCTTATTTGTGATATTATCCGTGGTATGAAGACAAGAAAATCTATAACAAAAAGGTTTAAAATTACCAAAACCGGAAAAATTATGCGGAGGCCGTCTGGCCAGGACCATCACCGGGCAAAAAAAACAGGAAATCAAAAAAGGCAATCCCGGAAATGGGTTAAGGTTTCGAAACCAGAAGCAAAAAAAATAAGAAAGCTATTGCCCTAAGATAACTCATTTAAGCATCTTAACGTTCAAACACTCAAACAAATTATTGAAAATGTTTAAATGTTAAAATGTTTATATGATTATATGATTTGTGGTTCGAGTAAAAAGAGGAACAACTGCGCATAAGCGCAGAAAAAATATATTAAAGCATGCTAAAGGTTTTAAATGGGGAAGAAAATCAAAGTATAAAGCGGCTAAAGAGGCATTGGCTCATGCCTGGTCTTATGCTTATAGGGATAGAAGAACTAAAAAAAGAAATTTTAGGCGGCTTTGGCAGATTCAAATTAATGCTGCCTGCCGGGAACAAGGAATTTCTTACAGCAAATTCATTAACGGTTTGAAAAAAAACAAGATTGAACTGGATAGAAAAATCTTGTCAGAATTTGCTAAAAAAAATCCTGAAGTTTTCAAAAAAATTGTTGAAAAAGTGAAAACAGAATTATGAATTAGGAATTACGAATTATAAAAAAAGAGCGATTAGAAAATAAAAAATCTAATCGCTTTTTATTTTGACTACATCTATGTATAACATAGATAGCACTTTTACGTATGGCGCTGATATATTGCAGTTCTCATTTTTTGGGACACTAATTTCTCGCTCTATTCCATGCTCATCAAAAATAATTATTGCTCTTTTTGAAGATAGCTCTTTAGTCCCTCTGGTATGGTCTTTATATCGCAGAAATAAATCTTTTACCTCTATTTCAGTTTTCGCCATTTTTTTTCTCTCCTTTTTCTTTTTTTAAGTTACAATTTTCTTTTCTTTATTATTTCAAACTTTGGTTTGATATACCAAGTATTTAATTTATTATAACAGACTTTAGTCTGATATATCAAGTCAGTAATTTACTGCAGAACTTTTTTCAATAAAACTATTGGCTTTTTTAAGAATCTCTTTGGCATTTTTAAATTTAAACCGCTCTGCCGCCTGCTCGTATATCAGCCACTGAAAGCCAATATGTTCAGAAGAAATCTTCACTTTTTTTGTTTTTGTTTCAGCTAAATAGAAAGTGACTATTTTAAAAACACTTTCTCCTTTAAATTTAAAAAAATATTTTATCCATTCTTTAAATCCTTCAACAAATTTTAAATCTTTAATTCCTGTTTCTTCTTTTGCTTCTCTTCTTGCTGTCTCTTCTGGTTTTTCTCCTTTTTCAATATGACCTTTGGAAAAATCCCAATAATCTTTCTGGGATCTTGAGCCAGAAGGATAATGTAAAAGAAGATAATAAATTTTATCTTTTTCTTTTCTAAAAATTACTGCTCCGGCAGATTTTTCAAATGCCATAGTGATTAATGATATTAATGATTAATAATCAATGATTACTTAAGAATTTTTAATAATTTATCTAATGGCTGAGTATTGATAATATCGTTTTTTTCTGCCCAGCCCCGACGAGCCTGGGCAATACCCAGTTCCATAAACTTTAAATGACTTATATGATGAGCGTCTGTATTGATAACCATTTTTATGCCCATTTCTTTTGCTCTTCTGATATTCTGGTCATTAAGGTCTAATCTTCCGGGCTGGGAATTGATTTCTAAAACTATTCCAAATGCCTTGGCCGCTCTTAAAATCTTTTCAAAGTCGCATTGATATTCATCTCTTTTTTTTAAAATTCTTCCTGTTGGATGAGAAATAATTTTAATATAAGGGTTTTTCATTGCCCTAATTATTCGCTCGGTCATTTTCGCTTTAGGCATCTTAAAACTGGAATGAATGCCGGCAATAGCATAATCCAGTTTTTTTAAGGCCTCGTCCTTTATATCAATAGAGCCATCATTTAGAATATTTGTTTCTGCGCCTTGTAAAATTCTAAATTTGTTTGGAATGCAACCCTCCGGGGAGTCCGCTTCGCGTCCAGGGAGTTTGTAATTTAATTTATCTATCTCTTTTTTCTGCTGGGTTAATCTTTTTTCATCTAACCCCTGCTCAATTCTTAAAAACTTAGTATGGTCGGTAATACCTAAATATTCATAACCCATTGTTATGGCTGCTTCTGCCATCTCTTCAATAGAATTATTTCCTCCATCCCAATCAGAGTGACAATGAATATCGCCTTTAATATCCTGATAACTAATGATTTTTGGCAGGCCATTTGGTCTTCCTTGAACCTGACGAAGAACTGCCTCAATCTCTCCTTGATTTTCTCTGAGCTCCGGAGGTATCCAAGAAAGGCCAATTGCCCGATAGACTCCAGGTTCTCGCCAGCCAGCAATCATTTTCTTATCTCTAAAAACCCCGTATTCATTAAGTTTTAAGCCCTTTTCTATAGCAAGTCTGCGAGTAGCAATATTGTGTTCTTTGGAACCAGTAAAATATTGTAAAGCAGAGCCATAACTTTTTTTAGCCACTACTCGTAAATCAATATCAAAACCCTGTCTTATCCCTACGCCAAAATTTTTGCTGTGAGGGTAAATTCTAATTGAAGAACGAGTTGGCCCCTTAGCCCAAACTTTAATTATTCCCGGCATTGAGACAAAGAAATCCATTACTTTTTCCGGTTTTTTGGAAACCACCAAAATATCAACATCACCAATAGTTTCTTTCATTCGCCTGACCGAACCAGCCACATTAATTTGCTCCACTTCTTTTAAGGTCTTTAATTGTCCCAAAATTTCTTTAACCTGGGGTAAAATTTCTCCTAACAAAAACCTACCCTTACTTCTTTTTAAAAAAGCAATCCCTTGTAGGATGTTTTTTTCTGTTTTTTCTTGAAATCCGGGCAGTCCCCTAATTTTGTGAGACCGAGCTGCTTTTTCCAAATCTTCTATATTTTTTATTTTCAGAGATTCATAAAGGGATTTTACTGTTTTTGGTCCAACAGCTTCAATAGCAATTAGCTCTTCTATCTGGACTGGCATTTTCTTTTTCAAATCCTGGTAATATCTAATTTTTCCGGTCTTTAGGTATTCCTTAATCTTTTCAGCAATGCTTTTGCCCACTCCCGGAATTTTCTCCAATGCCTTTAATCCCCCTCTTTTATAAATTTCAGCTACATCTTCTTCTAGAGTGTCTAAGCTAATAGCTGCTTTCTGATAAGCGTAGGGTTTAAATGCTATTCCTTCCATTTCTAAGAAATCAGCAATTTCATAAAATATTTGAGCTAATTCCTGATTCTTCATAATTACGTAGTAATCAAGGTTCTGACAAAGTCAGGTTCTTATAATACTAATCTTTCGATGAATAAGTAACGGCCTTTATTTTCGGAACTTTAAAAGCTATTTTCTTCTTTGGAAAGACATCTTTCCAAATTAAAATCGGCAAAAGCGCCCCAGCTAAAGCGAAAGTTCCTACCCCAATAAATAATACTGTAAATCCAAACTGATGAGCAATGACTCCGCCTAAAGCGCCAGCTATACCAGCTCCTATACCCACCAAAGTACTTCGAGTGCTCCATTCAAATGCTTCCATGCCTTTGTCAATATGTCGGGTAAAAGTAGCTCCCCAACCAGCCACATTCATAGCTATGCCTATGCCGTAGAGCGCTTCAAGAAAATAAATATGCCAAGGGAGAGAAACGAAAATAAAAGAAAAAGCCGCAATACTCACTAATCCAAAACCAAGTATTATAAAAAGTAAGTCATCTTTCTCTCCGTGATTTTTATCTAAATATCTGCCAAAAGGAATTTGAACAATGGATTTTGTGAGCCAATAAACAGCCATAGCAAAGCCAGCTATCTCAATGTTTCCTCCTTGGACCCTGTCAACAATAAAAATAGCAAAAATTGGTTGGAAAAAACCAAAACCAGTTAAAAGTAAGACATCAGAGAAAATTAAAATTTTGATGACTTTGTTAATGGATTGAAACATAGAGCAATCTTTAAATAAAATGTTATTATGTGTTATATGTTATTATATCCCATCTCTACTAAAAAATAAATAAAAAAGAGAGGATTAAAATCCTCTATTTTTGTTTATTTATTTTTATAACAGTCCGAAACAAATCGGAAATTTACCAATACCTGCCCCTTGCAGCTCATTTCCTGAATCCCAACTTACATTCCACTTCGTCTTTATTAGCAACAATTCCCCTTTTCTTATTTCTTGCATCTTTACTGGTTCTGTCAAATCAGCTATATTCGTTACCACGCTCTTGTTATCAAAGAAAAATTCAAGATATATATACTTGCCGCATTCTGAATTGTTTAGACCTTCATCGATATATACATAAATCGTACCATCTTTGTTATTATCGTTTTTTAACTGAAAAACTGCTTCTTCTTCATAACCAGGGCATATGTTTTTTGCTTTAATCAATGAATCAAAACTTTTCTCTGTACAGTTCTCACCATTAGCATCGCAAATTTGCAATCCTGTCAATTCCTCTGGTGGTATTCGCGGTGCTCGATAACCTCCTCCACCTCCTCCAGTTCCCCAGTAAAATAAAGCTGGGCTTGGTATTGGAATTGGAATTGGAGTTGGAGTCGGTGATACTGAAACTGCAGGTGTCGGCGATGGTGTAGGTGTGGGTGTCGGTGTTAACGAATCTATTATCGGTGTTATCACTAATTCTTCTGACGGCGGCACTTCTGATACCTCTGACGGAAAAATCATCAGAGATAAAACGGCTATAAATATTGTAATTCCTGCTATAACTGATGCTGTTTCAATCACAATTTTCTGGTTTTTGGTTGCTGTCATTCCTTTCACCTCCTATTTTATTTATCAATACCTCGCTTGTCTCGTTATCAATCTTTTCAATTTCATCTTCTATAGAATCTACTGTTGCATTACTTATTGTCTGATTGTCTATGATATTATGTGTTTCGTTGTTAATGTTCTCTTTGCTTATGGTCTCATTCATTTCTGTCTGGTTTATCTGTCCAGCTATACTATTATTATCTACTGAATTGTTTACATTATCGCAGGTCTCATTTATCTCACTATTCTTATCGATTGTCTGATTGCCTATAGCTCCTCCTTTGATATTGTCCCACTCACCGCATATTACCTCGTTGTCTTCAATAGTCATTGAGTCCCAAAGTCCTTCCAATGCCATGCCCGAAAATGACAATCCTATCATTGTTGCTATCATCACTGCCAGCAAAATTCCTTTTCTTTTCATTTTTTACCTCCTTTCTCTCTATTTTAGAGATTACATTATTGATAAAATATTGTCAATACCAAAAAAAAGAAGGGAAAAAATTCCCATCTTACTTTTATTTTTTTAGATATATTTGCTATTACTCTACTCCTCCGGTGGCGGTTGATAAACAAGTATCTCAAAGTCCCACTTGAAAGAATCTGTTTGGCCAACATTAGCTATTTCGTTATATGGGCAAGTCAAAATTGTCTCTATCTCTACGCTCTCCCCTGGACTATATGGACCAGCATCAAATAAATGGCCAGCTGTTACGCCTGTTCCTGAATAGACGATTTCTCCGTTAACTTTGAATACCACTTCTGCGATGTTATCAGCTTCTCCGTATCCATCATAAGCATCACCGAAAATATCAGTATCTTTCAAATCGCCCGCCAGGAGTTCACCGCTGTTCTCCCCGTTTTCTGGGTCAGTAATCGCTGAAATGTCAACTGATACATTAAATTCAGTATCAGCGTCTACAGAGAATGACATATTGCCTGTTTTATTTTCTCCAGGGACTAATCCATCTACGTAGAATGGGACTGTAACAGTTTCGTTTATATCCACTTCTCCAAACGTTACTTCGTTATCCTCAATTCTTGCTGAATCCCAGAACCCCATCAAAGCGCTTCCGCTTGCGACTAACAATATTGCAACAATTGCACTAATCAAAAGAATTCCAATCTTTTTTTCCATTTTTTTTCTTTTCACCTCCTATTTTTTTCCAACATATCTTTCTTTTCCTTATTCCCCTATTTAATTGGGAATGGTAGAGGTCCTCCATCCTCACCTCTGTTTTAGATACTAATACATCAAGAATCTTTGTCAACCCCGCACCTTTTTATGACTGTGCTTTGCACAATTTGACGAAGTCAGTCATGAAAAGGTGCGGGGTCAACCTCTTGCACAAAATTTTATTAATGTTTTGGCATTTTCAATAGCATTACCCATTGCATCATTATTGAAATAAATATAAACATCTTTGTTTTCTTTTCGCCATTTTTTGATTTTTTGAGCTAAACCTTTTAATTCTTCGTCTGTATATTTTGAAAAAAACAAAAATTTTGAGCCATGCATTCTGATATAGATAAAGTCAGCAGTAATTTCTTCGGCTTTTGGAAAGGAAGGTGAATCAGCAATTACCCAAGCAACTTTGTATTTTTTTAGCAATCCATAAATTTTGGAGTCGCACCAAGATTGATGCCGAAATTCAAAAGCGAATCTGACCGAGACCCGACCTCGGGATTGCAATCCCGAGGTCGGGTCTCGGGTTTCTGCTAATATCAAAAAATCTTGTAATCTTTTTATATTTTCTTCGGTAGCAGAAAAGTTTGGGGGAAATTGGAATAAAATAGGACCAAGTTTTTCTTTAAGATTTAGAGCATTTTCTAAAAAAGTTTTCCAGGGGTCTTTTACTTCCTTTAGTCGTTTAATATGAGTAATAAAACGACTGGCTTTGACACTGAATATAAAATCTTTGTGGGTCTGTTTATACCAATTTTGATAAGTGATTGGTTTTGGCAAATGGTAAAAAGAATAATTTACTTCCGCGGTCTTAAAATGCTCTGAAAAATATTTTAATTTATCCTTCCCTGATAAATCTTCAGGATAAAAAATACCTTCCCAATGAGAGTATACCCACCCGCTTGTTCCGATATAGAACTTTCCTTCTTTCATATTATTTTAATTTTATCACAAATGATAAAAAATAGAAATCTCTAATCAAAAAAAATCCGCCTTTTTGTTTTTTTGTTAAAGGACTTGGTCTTTCGGACTTCATTGTCCTTTAATCTCACCTTAATTATTTTTACAAATCTGTCAATCTATTTATAAAATTATCTTTCTGTTTTTATATCTAATTATAATTTGTTTTTCTTTGATTACTTTTCCAATTACCTCGGCTCTCTGTTTTTTTCTTTTTAATAAATCCAAAATTTTATTTTTGTCTTTATCTTTAACAAAGATAGCAAACCCCCAGCCCATATTAAAGGTTCTAAACATCTCTTTTGAACTAATTTTTCCTGTTTCTTGGATTAAATTAAAAATCGGCTGAGGTTTAAAATTATTAAACTCAAAGCCAACTTTCTTATTTAATTTTTTAAATTTTAAATAAGCATCGCCAGTGATATGAACAGCACCAAGAATCTCAAATCTTTTGGCAATCTCTAAAAATGGTTTAACATAAATTTTTGTTGGTTCAAGGCACTCAAAAATTAATTCTCTTTTAAAACCTTTCGGCTTGTCAAAAGCATTAAATTTACCGCCCCATCTTTTAAAAAGAACCTTTCTTAATAAAGTTAAGCCGTTAGAATGAATCCCGGAACTTTGAAAGCCAATTATAATATTGCCGGGTTTTATTCTCTCTCCAATGATTATATCTTTTTTCTCTACTTCTCCAACGCAATCACAATTGATATGGTAAAAAGTATTTAAAAGTTCTGACACATCGGCTGTCTCTCCTCCTATTAAAGGACAATTTGCTTCTTTAGACCCGATAATCAATCCTTTCTGAATCTCTCTTAATATTTTCGGCTCTGACTTTTTAATATCAATCACATCTGTGATAGCTATTGGTTCTGCTCCGCATCTTATACAATCATTTGCCACCATAGCCACAGCATCTTGGCCAATAGTATCATGTTTATTAATCCATTCAGCTAAAAGAACTTTTGTTCCCACTCCGTCACAGGTCTTCACTTGATATCTATTATTTCCAATTGGATAAAGAACATTAAAAGAAGTCTTGATTATCTTTCCATATTTACTTAATTTGTAAGTTAACTCAAAACTCTTTAAAGATTTTTTTGCCTTATCTCTTATTTTTCTATTAACCCCGGCTTTTGAATAAGTTATCATACTAAAAATCTGTTATGCCGCTTATTTCTTTTAGATATCTAATAATTCTATCTATTTCCGACTGGTCAAAATCTTTAATTGATTCAAACTCTTTAGCTCTTACTTTACGGAGAACTCCTTTAAATTCCTCTTTATTAATATCATCGCCGCAGCTGTCAAATAATTCATTCATTATCTTTTCTCTTTCATATTTACTAAATATCTTACTGTCTGTAGGCAGATTATGCGAGGGATCTCTTAATGTATCCCTAAGTTCGCTGCTATTGATTTTTTCTTTTTCTTCAAAAAGAGAAGGCATAGTAAAAATTTTATTTTGACCAGTGACATTTATTTTCTGAACACTTACATTGATAGCCAAGTTGTTTTGGGGTTGACTTGTCTGGAACAATACATATTGAATCTAAGGGTTCTTCGTTTCTACTTTGGCAAATTTCTGAATTACAACCAGAAATAAAGCAATCAGTATCTGTTTGGCAGAAACCATTGGTTGAAAAACCATAATATTCTTCCTTTTCTTTAGTGTTTTGTTCTATTTGTTTCTCTAAAAAATTCCTCGTAGAATGACCAACAAAACCAGTGCCTTTAAATAATCCAACTGGTTCAAGAATATCTGAACTATGCTTTTCCTGGAATCTAATTACTGCATCTTTAGTAATTGTCCCAAAATAGCCAGTAGCTTCAACATCTGGCCTTTGCCATACTCCTTCTTTGATTAAAATCTCTTGCAGGGACTTGACATCATTACCGCTCACGCCTAAAGATAAATTACGGATCCATTTAATCATTACTTCTTCTTTTTCTGTTTCTTTTTTAATAGAAAGCTCATCAAAACAAATTCTGGTTTTTTCTCCAAAATAACCAGTTCCATTTTCCAGACCAAGAGGTGTTAAAATTTTATATTTTTCATTTTCCTGAAATTCAGCTAAGGCATTTTTTGTAATTGGTCCAAAAAATCCAGTTGCTTCTGCTTCAGAATCCCAAAATTCCATATTTATTAAAAATTTTTGCAGCATTTTTACATCTTCGCCAGAACTACCAACACTCAAATCCCTTTTCCATAAACCAGAAGGAAATAAAATAAGGTCCTCATTAAATTGATCCAATCTGCCATAAAAATCAACTGATAATACTTGTACACTTGATTCAAACAAATCAGCTATTTCCTCGCTCACTTCTTTAATTTCCTCCTGGCTGAATTCAACAGGAAATTCATATTGAAACTTTTCTCCAATAAAATCTTTAGCAATAAAAAAAACTTGAATCTTTCCATAACTTTCTTTGATTTCAGAAATAGCAGTTACTTTCAAGGGATAATACAAATAATTTGTCTCAAATTTATAAATTAAGGGTTGTATGCTTTCTTTTGTTTCTTTAGTGTTTATTACATCAAAAACAAAATGTTTTATATCTCTTTTTAGATAGTTAGAAATGCCTTGTTCAAACTCTGAAGAAATTTCTTTTACTTCTAATCCTTTACCATTAGCAAAATCCTTAATCCAATTTAGAAAATAATCCAAATCATTTACTTTAACTACTATAACATCATGGGCTCCGATTTGCTCATGAAAGGTAATTTCTACTCCGATGCCTGCTGTTTTATTATCGCCCTCTCTCCCAAAACCAGGGGTCTGAATTTTTTCTATTTTCTCATTTATAATCTCTGTGATTTTCTCAAAGGATTCAAAACTGCCTTCTTTTATTTCAGTCGGATTTGAAGGCAGAGGCACCATTCTTAAAGCAATGACTTCGGCATCACTTTCTATGTCATTAGAAAGAATTATTATTTCTTCCTCACCGTTCCAAGCCACAATAGCATTCTGAGCTGTTTGGTCTAAATGAACTTTTGGCGGCCAAACTATCATTCCTCCGTCAGCGAAAATATAATTTGGGATTATTAAAACAAAAGCAACTAAAATTATTAGAAAAATTATTTTGTTTTTCATATTATTTTAATATAACACATTTTTATTATTTTAAAATAGGGTTTTTTGGTTTGGTAATTTTCTTTGTTCTGCTTTTGAAAAAATTCTTACTTTGCCAAAAACGCCGTCAAAGCCCGGCTCAACATAAACTTTTCCTTCTCTTACTCGCATAATTCCTTCAGCGATTTCTGACAAAGTTGCTGATTCTAAATCTGTTTTGGAAATATCCAATAGAATTTTAAACTCCTGACCAAATTTTTCAATTAGATTTTTATACTCCGCCTCTACCCGTTTTGTTCCTGTGTTGCAGCCTAAACTTTCAGCAATTATTTCTTCTAAGGGAACTAAACTTTTAAAAGGAATAGCTCCTTCTGGTCTAAATCCCTCTGGCTTATCTGCTAACTCTTCTACTCGATTTAAAACTCCAATAGTCAGGGGCTTGCCGCAATGAGGACAAATATTATTATATTTTTTTGACTCTAATGGCGATAAACTGATTCCGCAATTTCTATGGCCGTCATAATGGTATTTACCTTCTTCAGGATGAAATTCAATTGTGTAAATCAAACTCAGAGAGCCAGGCGAGGACGGACTTCGCCCAATAATGGGCGAAATCCGTCCTCGCTCATTCTTAATTGCATTAATTATTGAATTATAGCTCAATTCATCTCCCTCAAAAACATTTGCTTCTCTGCCAAGCTTGGCTGGACTATGGGCATCGCTATTTGAGATTATGGTAAGATTTCGGCCATCAGGTATTCGCCAAAGCATTGCAGGGTCTGCGCTTAAACCACTTTCTATTGCATAAATATATTTAGAATAATTCTCAAAGCATTCTTCAATAGAATCAAACCCTGATTTTGAACCGAAAATGCCAAACCAAGGAGTCATACAATGTGCAGGCACAATCAAGCAATCTTTTGAAATATTCAAAACAATCTTGGCTAATTCTTTTGAATCTAAGCCTAAAATTGGCCGTCCGTCTGATTTTAGGTTGCCAATCCAGCCTAATTGAGTATTGATTTTCTCAACAACCTCAAAAGAAGGAGCAAAAACTATAATATGAACTTTTCTAACCCTGCCTCCTTTTGAATAAATACAACTAATTTCACTTGTTAAAACAAATCTTGTAGTTTCAACGAGAACCGTTCTCGTTGATTTTAATTTAAAAAGTCCATCTTCCACTGGTTCCAATTTTTCTTTTAGTTCTTTAAACCATTCCGGGTGGGTGAAATCTCCAGTGCCTAAAACTTGAATTCCTTTAATTTTCGCCCATTTGTCTAAATTTTCCAAATCCGTCTTAGGACTGGTCGCTCTCGAATATTTGGAATGAATGTGAAAATCAGTAATAAATTTCATAAGATTATTTCGGCGGCGGGAATACCCCGCTCCGCCAGCTGGCGGGCGTGGTAGTTCATTTTGTAAATACAAAGTAAAAAATCTGAAGTCCGATTCCTATAATAAAAAATATTGGCAAAAAGTATAATAAAGGATTCATTTTTTGAGAAAATTTCTTTTTCAAAAAAGCTCTATAAAGAAAAATAATAATTACTCCTTCACCCCCAATAGCTAAAGCGCCAGTAATACCAATAATATCAATAAATTCACGCATACCTGCTAAAAACAAAAGTAGAGGTAAAAAACAAGCAATAAACCAAGAAAAATTTTTAGATAAACCGAAATCATACCATAATGACTTTTTCAAGGTTAAACCTAAAGTAAGAAAAGAAGTAAAGCAAGCAATTATTCCGAATATAAAACCCAATCCAATAATACTATTGCCCAAACTTAATGAAAAACCAGACATTGCTTCTTTTGAGGTATTTTGCCCGCAAGTCCCAAGAATAATAAACACAAAAAATAGATAACAAACAGCAGCAATTAAAATCCCTGAAATTATGACTTTTTTTAATTTTTTCTTATCATTACCAAGTATTTCCTTAAGTTCAGGCACTATTGCTGAACCGCATAGAGAAAAAAGAATAACTCCATAAGGAAAAGCAAAAAATTTCCAGTCCATCATAGTTAAATATGCCATATTAAAAGAAGAAAAGGCTTTCAGGAAAAATATAATTAAAATAGTAAAAAAGACAAATAAAAAAGAAATTTCAACTTGAGATATACTTTTAATCCCTCTAAAAATCAGATAAGCGCCGAGACAAAAAAAGAGCAAAGTATAAATTAAGGCACTTCCTCCAAAAGCTGGAGCAAAAAGAAACTTTAAAAATTCTCCGCCAACAATTAAATAAGCCAGAGAAGCGCCAGTAATGGCAAATCCAGTAAGTAAGATTGCAATTTTTTTCCAACCATTTCCGAGATATTGTTCTACATATCCGGGAAGGCGGTGGACTCCTTTTGTTTCTAAACAAATTTTTCCATAAATAAGATGAATGGCAATAGCAATTCCAGTAATAAACAAAAAATATAAGACAATCACAAAAAAACCTGCCTTTGAAGCAACATAAGGCAAGCCAAAAATTCCTACTCCGATTATAGTTCCCACAAAGACAGCTAAAGCTTTTAGAAAATTTCGCATTTTATTTAAACTCTAACAAATTTGTGAAACTATCCATTAAAGAAGCGATATTGGATGATAAATCCAGCGATTGAGTAATTTGCTGGCCTTGAGAGATTAAAAATGGCAAGGAAAGAAAAACTCCTGCTACTAATCCTAAATAAACAAAAATAACAAAAGTTTTCATTAAGGTCTCAGGAAAATCACCGTCATGTTTAGATATGCGGGCTTTATACCTTAATGTAAAAACAAAGCACAATAATAATAAAAACAAATATATTAAAATAATAGTAGAAAAAGTCATATTAATATTTTATCTTAAAATCTTTAAATTCGTTTTTATATTCCTCCTTTTCAACTTCAACTTTATCAACTTTAGCAAAAATAGGACCTTGCCTTGTCCATTCAATCATCTTTTTAACTTTTTCTTCATCGCCTTCTAAAATGATATCCACTCTGCCATCGTCTAAATTTTTCACCCAGCCATTTATTTCCAATTTTTCAGCTTTTTTTCTGGTGTTTTCTCGAAAAAATACCCCTTGCACTCTACCACTGATAAAAAGATGAACTCTAATTTTCTTGTTCATTTTTTCCTCCCTTTTGCGTTTAGTTGTGTTTAAACAGATTAAACACAACTAATTAAGTTTTAAACTTTATATACTTTATAGCCCTCCCTTACTTTCTCTTTCACTTTCATTCCAACGCTATCTCCTTTCTTTGCTTTATCAATTTTTTTATGCTCAAATTCCATTGAATCAACGGTCTGATTGAAGTCAGTTTCCTCTCCACCGACAATCCTAATTTCATCTCCTTTTTTAAGAGAGCCGGATAATTCAATTACCGCTACGCCAATATTTCCAAAATAATGACTAATTTCTCCTATTAATTTTCCTTCTTCTGGGGGATTATTTTCTGGCATAAATTTATGCTTAATTGTATTATCTCTTCGACCTTTTTGAATCTTTTATTAATCTAATTAATTTTTCCACTAATTTCTTAGGATCTTTTTCGAAAACAATTCTTGTTTTTCCTCTATGAGGAAACTTAATTAAATCTTTTATAATATCTGCTGTCCCACCAGTGCCCTCTAAAACCCCTATTGGTTTTTGGTCTTCAAAAGCAATGGTAAACTCATTTAAAGTTCCCATTCTGCCGCAAATTATAATTACCGCGTCTGCGGCTCTAGTCATTAAAAGATTCCTGCCAGCATAGCCAAAGCCAGTATGGACAATAATATCAGAAACCCTTGGAAGGCGATATTTCTTTCTATGCGCTGTTTCAGAAGCAGCAGGTGAAAAACCAACGCTAACCCCTCCTGCTTCTTCTAATCCTTGCACAGAAAAATAAGGTATGCCAGTAGTGGCTCCTGTTACTAAAATACATCCTTGTTTAGCAATTTCTTTGCCTATTTCTTTTGCCAACTTTTCAGCGTTTTTTGAGCAAATACCAGTTTGAGCTGCGCCTGATACTGCAATTTTATACTTCATATATTTTTATTCTAACAAATTTTTTCTTTAATATCTACTATTATTGATTGGGTATGGTCTTGAGGAAAAATTTCTTTAATTTTCCCAGTCCCATATTTGTTTTTAATGTATTCTCTTAATTCAAACTCGTATTCTGCACCTATAAAATCAAAGCTTTTGTATTCTTTAACCTCAAAAAATTTATTTACTAAAATGTTAATAGTTTTTCGGCTATAACCCATTAAGGGCTGGATATAATGAATATTGAATTTATCTTCCAGCTGTCTAATTTCTGACTTAGAAAGAACCGGCACTCTATCATCTCTTCTAACACCGTCGGCAATAAACTCTGTCTGTCCAGCCAATATTTCTAAGGAATTTTGATGAATGTATTTTATCCCATTCGCCGGGAAGCCATCTTGAATTATTTTTTCTGCCGCTTCTTCCAAAATTTTTTTATCTAACTTTAATACTTTAAAAGGAAAACCTAATTTCTTAGCAACTTCTTCTGCTTTTTTCCAGTTTGAAAGAGTTTCAAAAGTACAGGTTATCAGCTCTACTTCAAAAAACTTTGACAACATAATCGCAGTTAGACAACAATCCTTTCCTCCGCTGAATAAAATAGATACTTTCATTTTTTTAATCTTACCATAAAATCCATTTTTTTCAAGGATAAAAAAATAGGGAGAAATCTCCCTTTAATTTTTTCCATTTTTATATCCCCTCATGAGTTGTTGTCAATTTCACATGCTTGACTCCTTTTCGACTCATTATCGCTTCCGCCAGTTTTTTTATCCGCTCGGCCCTGTCCTCTATCACTGTTAGCGCAAAACAATTGTTATCATCTAAATGAACACTATACGAGGTTTTTATTGTCTCTCTGAAAGCACACTCTATCTTCTCCAGTTCAGCACGCAATCCTATCTGACCGATTTCATAAACATAGGTTATGGTTCCTATTTCTTCCCCTTTTTCACGCTCCATCCATTCGTATTCCGTAATATACGCTCTGATTGCGTCTCTTATCCCTTCTGACCTCGATGAGTAACCTCTCCCTCGTATTATTCCGTCAAACTTATTCAACAAATTTGAAGGCAAAGATACTCCTGTTCGAGCCAATCCAGTATCCTCTCTTTCTATTCCTTCTATTGCTTCTTCTATTCCTGTTTCTGTTCCCATTCCTTTTTCTTCTTCTACTAATATTCCTGCCATTTTTTTATCACCTCTTTTTTTTAATTTTAGGTACTATTTTTGTACCAATTTCAGCTTACACGTTCTAAAAAACTTGTCAAATCAAATCTTACGATGTCAGACTTCGTAAAGTTTTCTTGTGTCCCTGGGCTGATTCGAACAGCCAATCTTCTCCTCCGGAGGGAGACGTTCTATCCAATTGAACCACAGGGACAATTGAGCTATGATTATGATATGAATATCAATGAACTAATAATCAAAGAACTATTAAAAAACAAATCTGAAACTTTGGAAGATTTGGCAATGATAAAAAGAAAAACAGCAAAAAAATATAAAATTTCCTGCCCTTCTAATATTGATTTACTAAAATCATACCATAATTTAGTAAAAGATAAAGGACTCAAAAGAAACAAAATCTTAGAAGAGATTTTAAGAAAAAGAAAAATTAGGAGCCTATCCGGAGTAGTAGTGGTCTCGGTTTTAACCAAGCCCTATCCCTGTCCGGGAAAATGCATTTACTGTCCAACTGAAAAAGGCCTGCCCAAAAGCTATCTTTCTGGAGAACCGGCAGTGGAAAGAGCAAAAAGAGCTAAATTTGATCCATATCTTCAAACCATAGATAGAATTAAAAGTTTAGAAATTCAAGGCCATCCCACAGATAAAATTGAATTGAGGATAATCGGTGGAAGCTGGACTGCCTATCCAGAGAAATACCAAGAATGGTTTATTACATGCTGCTTCGCAGCGTGTAATGCAGAACAACGCAAAACAACGCGAAAAATTAAATCTTTAGAAAAAGAGCAAAAGAAAAATGAAAGAGCTAAGCATAGAATCGTGGGAATTTCTATTGAAACCAGGCCTGATTTGATTGATAAGAAGGAAATTATAAACTTGAGAGAATTAGGAATAACAATGGTTGAATTAGGAGTGCAGACCATATACGATGACATTTTAAAAAAATGCCAGAGAGGGCATTTTGTGAAAGAAACAATAGAAACAACAAAACTTTTAAAAGAGGCTGGGTTTAAAATAATGTATCAAGTAATGCCGAATTTGCCCGGCTCTAATCTAAGAAAGGATTTTCAATGTCTCAAAGAAATTTTTAAGAATCCGGATTTCAAGCCGGACTGGTTAAAAATTTATCCCTGTGTTGTTTGTAAAAACACAAAACTTTATCGTCTTTGGAAACAAGGAAAATATAAGTCATATTCAGATAAAAAATTAATCAATCTTTTAGTAAAAATAAAAGAGATTTTACCGTATTGGGTTAGGGTAGCCCGATTATTCAGGGACATACCAGCTTATCATATTGAATCTGGCAGTAAAATTTCTAATTTAAGACAGGTAGTTCAAAAAGAAATGAAGAAAAGAGGAATGGCTTGCCATTGTGTCAGATGTAGAGAAGTAAAAGAAAAATACGATCCAAAAGAAAAAATAGTCTTATTTCGTGAAGATTATAATGCGTCTAGTGCTAAAGAAATATTTTTAAGTTTTGAAAATAAAAACAGAACAAAATTATACAGCTTGCTCCGTTTACGAGCTTTAAAAAATGCGACTATTATCAGGGAACTTCACACTTTTGGCCAGATGATACCAATCTCCCAAAAAACTTTAGGCGCCCAGCATAAAGGATTAGGCAAAAAACTTATCAAAGAAGCAGAAAAAATCACTAAAAGAGAATTTGCTTTGCCTAAAGTCGCTGTAATCTCAGGTGTAGGAACTAGGGAATACTTTCGCAAACTGGGCTACCGATTAAAAAATACCTATATGGTTAAAAGCTTAAAATAATCAAATTTTCTTGTTCCATTATTTAATCTTTCCAATTTTTTTCTAATTTTTGTTTAATCTCTGGAATTTCTTTCCACCAATCATTTGGGTTAGAATTTTCAATTACATTAAGAAGTTTTTTACTTGATTCGGTTTTAAGCGAAGGACGAACTTTATCAATCCAAATTTTAGCATCCTTTTCTCCTCTTTCAAGATAATGCTTTGCTTGAACTGCTAACTCTAATTTATCAGCATCTCGAGCTATTAACGCCTCTGGCGTCTTTTTTTCTTCAAATTCTTTATGAAGTTCTTCTATTCCTTCTTTGCCTGGCAAATCTTTAATCTGATTTGAAAATGCCTTGCTTTCAGCTTTATCTTTTTCATTAAAATAAATGCTCTGCAATAAGTTTATATCGAAAATTCGTGCTTCGCCATTATCATGAAAAAGACACATTAAAGCAGCTTTTTCAGCATTCACTCCTTCCATTTTTCCAAGAATATAAGCGATTTGAGCAGCGACAAAAACATGTTCAGCTACTGAATCAATATCTTTAATTCCAATTATTGTTAAGCCGCTTCTAGATACTCTTTTTAAATGAAGCAGTTCAAAGAAGAAATTAACAATTTTTTTGATTTTTTCTTTTTCTTCCATATCTTTAAATTATTATAAATAACTATTTCAATTTGATATATCAAGCTAAAGTCTGTTATAGCAAAACAAAGCTTTGATATATCAAGCTAAAGCTTGTTATAGAGTTTTTTTATTGATTTTTCTTGTTCTTTAAAATTTAAAACTTCCCGGCGGATCCGGGCTTTTTCTTTACGAATATGTTTTCGTATTGATTTTGGCATTTTTTTCTTCATCAAGTAATTTTTAATTTTAACCTATCTATTGCTTTTTGTCCACAATTTTTTTGAATTCTTGTTTAACTATTTCGCGGTCGTCCCAAGGAATTTTCTTGCCTCCAGCAATACACATCCAGGGCTCACAGCCCTTGCCAGTGATAATTACTATATCACCTGGCCTTGCTAAAATCAATGCTTTTCTAATTGCCTGTCTTCTGTCTAAAATTTTTTTAACTTTCTTTTTAACTCTGTTAGCCACTTGATTTATAATCTCCATCGGGTCTTCTTCGTAAGGGTCTTCATTCGTCATAATTATTTCCTGACAATATCTCCCAGACAATTCCCCTAAAACTGGCCTCTTCCATTTATCTCTACCTCCGCCACAAGCACCCAAAACACATATCATTTTTTTGTTTTCCGCTTTTAAAGTTTGGTAGACTTTTTGTAAAGCAGCTGGCGTAAAAGCATAATCAACTATAACCCTAAATGGCTCTTTTATTACTATTTCCATTCTGCCAGGAATTCCTTTAATTTTTTCTATTGCTTGTTGGCAAATTTCTAAATCAATCCCTTGACTTAATCCTACGGAAATTGCCGCCAAAGCATTGTATTTATTAAACTCTCCTGTTAAACCGAGTTTGATAGAAGTATTATTAAGATTGACGTCTCCTTTATTAAATCCAAAAGTATATTTTTTGTTAGCCGGAAACTTTAAAAAGTATTCAGTATTCTCATCATCTAAATTAATGATATGAGTGCCTTTGGTATTCTGGAAAAGCTTTCCCTTAGCTTCTTTATACTTTTCAAAGGACCCATGGCTCTCTATATGTTCTGGCGTTAAATTAGTAAAGACAGCCGTATCAAAATCAATAAAACGATGGCGATATTGTTTTATTCCTTCAGAGGTCACTTCTAAGACAACATACTGGCATTTAGTATTTACGGCCTGTCTCAAAAACTTTTGTAATTTCAAGCGGCCGGGCATTGTCATTTTTAAGGTGTTTTTCCATTCTTTATCAGCTATTTTGAATTTAATGGAAGAAATAGAAGCAACTTTATAATCAGCTTGTTCTAAAATTTTAGACACGAAATGAACTACTGTTGTTTTTCCATTAGTGCCGGTAACTCCAATAACTTTTATTTTTTTAGAAGGAAACCGATACAAAAAAGCGCCTAAACCAGCTAAAGAAAAGTGATAAAAATCAAGCAAAAAAATAGGGATAAATTTTTTGATTATTTCTTTAATCATATCCTTATACTAACTTAAAATTTATAATAAAAAAAGACAAATTTTTTGCCTTAAAAATGCTTCTTCGCCAACTAATAGATAAAATCTAACGGGGTAAGTATTCTTTTATTTTTTTAGTCAATTCAGTTGGCGTAAAATCGGTTTTGATTAAATAATCCATAGCTCCTAATCTTCGCGCCTCTTTCCTTGCTTTAGGGTCGTCATAATTAGATAAAACAACAACTAACATTGAAGATGTTTCTTTGTTTTTTCTTAGATCCTCTAAAAAAGAAATACCATCACTTTTGGGCAAAATAATATCTAAAACAATTAAATCTGGCTTTTCTTTCTGAGCTATTTTTAAACCGCTTTCAGCGTTAAAAGCTGAAATCACTTCAAACTTTGCTTCAGAGAATTTATCCATATACATATCAGATAAAATTTGCTCGTCTTCAATTAAAAATATCTTAGGCATAAGCTTATTGTTTTAACATAACATTACTCTGGCCATTTTTCAATGATCAGGGCCTTTTTCTCTTTTAAAGGAAAAGTTTGATAAATTTCTTCAGTGATAAAAGGCATAAAAGGATGAAGTAATTTAAGAGAACTAACTAAGACATAAACTAAAACTTGTTGAGTTTCAGAAGTGGTTTGTCTTTTTGATGTTTCAATATATTTATCGCAGAAATCGTGCCAGAAAAAATCATAAAATTTATGAGCGGCCTGGCCGAACTGAAAATTGTCCAAATCTTTATTTACTGATTTTATTGTTTTGTTTAGCTGTTTTAATATCTTTTTATCTGCCTCGGTTAAGTTTTGAGTTCTAAATCGCCCAAGCTTAGCAAGATACCAATAGGATTGAGCTTTGTCTTTTGGTTTTGAGATTTGCTGCAAAACAAATCTGCTGGCGTTCCAGAGCTTGTTGCAAAATTTTCTTCCCATTATTATACTTTCTTCTCCAAATCGTATATCCTGCAGGTCTGTAATTTGCCAGGCAATTCCAAATCGGGTAGCATCAGCTCCATATTTTTCAATAAGATTTATTGGATCTATTCCAGTACCTAAAGATTTTGACATTCTTACCCCTGTTTTGGTAAGCACAGTAGCATGGATATAAACTTTTCTAAAGGGTGGTTTTTTCATAAATTCCATTCCTGAAAAAATCATTCTAGTTACCCACAAATTTATAATTCCTCTGTCTGTAATTAAAACATCGGTTGGATAAAATCTTTTAAGGTCTTTTGTTTTTTTAGGCCATCCCAAAGCAGCAAAAGGCCAAAGAGCAGAAGAAAACCAGGTGTCTAAAACATCTGTTTCCCCTTTTAAGGGAATTTTATGCCCCCACCAAATCTGCCTTGATATGCACCAATCCTTAATATTTCTCAGCCATTCAAGATAGGGTTTTTCCCATCTTTTTGATTGAAATTTTACCTTGCCGCTTTTAACCGCTTGAATTGACAATTTCGCCAAATCGTTCATTTTTAGAAACCACTGCCAAGAAGGAATCAGTTCTATCGTAGCACCGCACCTGTAGCACTTTGGAATTTGATGAGTATAATCTTTAACTTTTTCCAATAAACCAAGATTCTCTAACTCTGCGAGTATTTTCTCACGAGCTTCCAAAACCGTTAAGCCCTGATATAAACGAGGGGCATTTTCAGTAATTTTTCCATTCTCATCAATGACTTGAATACTTTTTAGGTTATGCCTAAGACCAATTTCATAATCGGTTGAATCGTGAGCAGGAGTAACCTTTACAGCACCGGTTCCAAATTTTGTATCAATAATTCTATCGGCAATAATTGGAATTTCTCTGCTAACTATTGGTAAAATAATTTTTTTACCAATTAAATTTTTATATCTCTTATCTTTTGGATTAACGGCTACTGCTATATCTCCAAGCATTGTTTCCGGACGAGTAGTCGCCACAACAATATATCTGTTCTTCTTTTCAGACAATCTGTATTTTATAAACCATAAATTTCCTTTTTTTTCTTTATGCTCGAGTTCTAAATCAGATAAACTTGTCTGGCATCTTGGACACCAATTAACTACCCTTTTACCTCTGTAAATCCAACCTTTTTTATAATAATATAGAAATGCTTTCTCCACTGCCTGAATATAATCTTTATCCATAGTGAATCTATTCCTTGACCAATCACAAGAACAACCCAATTTTTTTAGCTGATCTAAAATAATATTTCCGTATTCTTCTTTCCACTGCCAAACTCGTTTTATGAATTTTTCTCTGCCCAAGTCAAATCTTGTTTTACCTTTTTTCTTCAGCTCTTTTTCTACTTTATTTTGAGTAGCTATACCAGCATGGTCAGTACCAGGAAGCCAAAGGGCTTGATAGCCCTGCATCCTTTTCTGCCGCACTAAAATGTCGTGAACAACATCTTGAAGCGCATGTCCCATATGAAGCTCACCAGTAACATTTGGCGGCGGAATAACAATAGTATAAATTTTTTTTCTTTTGCCGGGTAATTTATCCGGATTAAAAAAACCGCTTTTTTCCCAAAAAAGATAAATTTTTTCTTCAATTTTCTTCGGCTCATATTGCTTTTCCATATTTTTATAAAATAGATCTGTTATAAATCTGGCTTGCCCAGAATATTTTTTTATCATCTAACCATTTCAAAACTGCTTTCTTTAAAACGACAGGAAGAACAGTTTCTTTAGTAAATTTATCTTTATCCATTAAAACAAAATCTATATGATCCTCCTGGCTTTTAAAAACTATTTTATCAACATCAATATTAAAAACTAAATTAATTTCATGATGTTTTTCATTATTTTCAACAAAAATATTTTCCACTGCGCCGATAAATGTCGATTTATCAACTGACAAATCTAATTCTTCTTTCATCTCACGCAAAAGTGTTTCTTTTGCAGTTTCTTCAAAATCAATATGCCCGCCAGGAAAAAAATAATAATTTTTTTGTTTGCTTTTACAAACTAAAATCTTTCCCTTATGTTGAATTACAACCCTGATACAAACTTCAATTTCTTTATTTTCCATAATTCACTAATTTAAAAGTATCATTTTTTCACTCGAAAAACAAGCTAAAATAAATTTTATATTAAAAAAGTGGCTATAAAACCACTACTCCTTATTTTGAATTAAAAACTTCTCTTAACTCAAACCTAAATTTCAATTTTAAGTAATTCTTTATCAATTTGTTTTATATCATTAAATTTAATCACTTGGTCAGAAATAGTTTCTAAGGTCGGAAAAGAGCTTTTTTTACAAATCAACAGAACTATCTTTTTATTTAACGCCTTGGCAAAACCGATTTCTAAAAGCATGCCTTCGCTCATCTTCTGGTTGTCAATAAAACCAAAAAGAATATCACATTTTTTAATTTGTGGAAATGCCTTAAGAATTACTTGTCCAGATGGAAACTCTTTTTCTTGCCAGTTTTTTTTATCTCGAAAAAAAATAAATGTTTTATGTCCTAATTTTTTAAGTATAAAAGAAATTTTCTCTAATTTTTCTCTTAAATCTTTTTTGTCTACTCCTCGAAATTTATGCGAAATAAATATTTTCATATTTTTCTAAATCTTTATCTTACCGGCAGTTCAATATAGAAAATGGCGCCTTTGTCTTTGCCCTGGGATTCGGCTCGGATTTTGCCACCGTGAAGTTCAACAAATTTTCTGGCGACATTAAGACCAATTCCTGTCCCCTCAACAAAAGTATCTATACCTGCTCTACCTCTAACAAACAATTCAAACAACCTATGTTTTTCATCTTCTGTAAATCCTATTCCTGTATCAGAAATTACAATTTGGATTTTAGATGTTAAATTTTGGATTTTAATAGTTATACTTCCTTTTTCAGTGTATTTGATAGCATTATCAATAATATTAAAAATCGCCTGTCTTATTTTCAAAGAATCTATGTTGATTTCCTGTAAATCTTGCTTTGGCTTTTGCCAAATGAGTTTAAGTCCTTTTTCTTGAGCCTGGGGTTTCATTTCTTGATATACACTGTCAATTAGATTCTCAATTCTGACCGGCTCTTTTTCTAACTCTACTTTCCCTAACTCAATTTTAGAAATATTTAATAAATCATTAACGATTTTAAGCAATCTCTCTGTAGAAACAAAAATATTTTTAAAAACTCTTTTCTGTTTTACTTCTGTCTTCCCATAAGTTCCTTCCAATATCAAAGAGCTATACCCTTTAATAGCTGTCAAAGGTGTTCTTAACTGATGAGAAGCCATAGAAATAAATTCTGTTTTTGCCCTGCTCAACTTTTCTAACTCTTTTCTCCTTTTTACCTCTCCAAAAACACTTTCAATAAGCATATGACCAAATATTAAGAAAATTAACAGGGCTACTCCCTTCAAAATCTGAATAGAAAATACCTCGGTAAACAACAAGGCATCCAAAGCCAACAAAATAGCAATCAAAGACACAAAAATAGACGTCAAAACAACCTTAATATCAAAAAGTTCGTGCTTCACAATTGCGTAAGCTGTAAAACCAAGGAGAAAAATAACAGAATAGTCGCCTATCCAATAAAGATGAACAACTTTCAAAAATATTGGGAAGACCATGCCAAAAATAATGTTGGCTAAATAGAATATAAAAATCCCAATCAGTAAATACTCTATCTTTATCCTCTCTTTCGGTTGGCATTTTATATACTCTTTAAATAAAAGATATAAAGGAGCACACATAAAGAAAAATACAATTCCTAAAAAAGGAAACATTCCTTCACCGTAAATTATGGTTAAATTAATACCAACAAATTCCATTTCCTTAACTACCAAACTCGTAAATATTGTTATCAAAGACACAATTAAACCGCTTAAAAATATAATTTTACTTAAAATTGAATATGATTTTTCTTTATTCAAATAAAAAACTACCAAGAAATAAAGTAAAACAAATAAAAAAGGAGAGGCAGACCAAGCAATTTTCAAAAATATTAATCCTAAATCAGGACTTTGTTGTCCTATTAATCTAGCAAGATAGGCAAAATTAACCCAAAAAAACATTAAAACTATCATTTCAAGAAATATTTTATTCAGCTTGCCTTTACGATTACTGTTATAAACTATAATAGCCAGCCAAATAGCAATGAGATCAATAAAAAGAATTAATATTTTATTGTAAAGAGGTAATTCTGTTATCATAATATTATTTTACCTATAAGAATTAAAAATGGCCATAAAAGAAACTCTCCGCTTTGAAGAATGTATCCAAAATATTTTTCTTTCTTTGCTAAACTATAGCAATAAAAATCAAAAGGAAGAGTTAAGATAAGCATTAGTATTGATTTTGGAAAAATATTAGAATAAAGAGAAAGAATTATTGGTACAGTTATAGTAATTATGAAGTTAAAAATAGATAAAAGCATAAAGCTTTTTTCTTTTCCTACCATAATTGGAAAAGTACGCAATCTTTCTTTTCTATCACTTTTTATATCTTTTATATCAAGAAAAATCTGTATTAAAAATGCTTTTGAAAATATAAATAAAGATAATACCAAGGCACTAAGTATTAAATAATTTGTCAAAGGAAAAAAATAATAAACCACTAAAAAAAACGGTAACGAAGCGAAAAATATAGAAACATATATATCCTTAAAAAAAAATATTTTTTTAGTAGCTTTTTTAAAAACAGTAGTGTAAAGGATTCCAAAAATGAGCAAAAGCAAGCCAAAAATTAATGCCAAAAAATTACTAAAATAAATTAAATTAATAACTAAAATAAAAATTACGAGATAAAAAATTTTTGGTATAAATTTTAGGTGTTTTTTTAAATACTGGGTTCTTTCTGGATTAGTTAAATAATCTATTTTTATTTCTTTAAAGCGATTATATAAATAAGGAGCATAAAAAAGTAAGTATGTAATAAACAAAACATCCCAAGTTATTTGAATATTTAATAAAATACCAGAAACAAAAACAATACTCGCCGCACCTAACGACTGAAGATGTCCTCCATAAATAAATTCATTAAGAATTAATTTTAAAACTTTTTTAAAACTAGACATTTAATTTTTATTTTCTATTCTTAAAAATCTAAAGATTTATTGTCTTCAGTGCTTATGTTATTTGTTTTTATAGAGGGAAATTGGAGAAACTAACTTTTTTTACGAAATAATCTATTGGTTTTCTTTTTTAATCTCTTCTACTCAAACATTTTTTTCCTTTTTTCAGGGTCAGAAAGCGTGTCAGATTTATCTATTTTTTCTTTAATTTCATTTATCAAATTTTCAGAAAATTTCTTATACAAAGAAAAAGCATTTTTGAAATCTTCATTCAAAGCTCTAGCACAGTTATAACCACTTCTCAAAGCAAAGCTAATGCCTTCCCCAGTACTAGAGCTTACAAAGCCAGCCGATTCTCCTATAAGAAATATTTTATCATTTCCTAGAAAAACGTCCTTTTTATTTTCAGGTCTTGATAAAATAGTAGACTCCTCTTTAAAAACGTTACCAACTATACCAAGTTTTTCTTTTAATTTATTTTTCAGAATTTTCATTTTATCTCTTATATTACTATCCCTTTCTAACGCAGAACCCAGAATTAAATTTCCTCCTTTTGGTATTATCCATGAATAAAAATCAGTTATCTCGTTATCGTATATAAAATAAGCGCTGTCACCTATGTTGCAATGTCTTATCCAATATTGTGTTGCAATATAATATCTTATAGGTTTTTTAACCAAAATTTTTCTTATATTGGAAAACGACCCATTAGCACCAATAAGATATTTTGTTTTAACAATTCTTTTTTTATTGTTTATCTCTAAAAGAACTTCTATATTTTTTCTCTTTTTCTCAAATTGTAAAAACTTTGTTCCAGAAAAAACCTGAATACCATTTTGTAATGCTTTTAATAACCAATAATCAAAATTTCTTCTGGAAACATTCCACAATTTTCTCTTGATATCTATCTCTAAATCATTATTCCAGTCAATCATTTTTAAATTAACATATTTTGGATAAGAAAAAACACTTCTTGGTAATCTCCAGTCCTTAATAAAATCCTGGGTCTCTTCTACCAGAAGACCCCCACATGGTTTATCTCTCGAAAATCTTGACCAGTCTATTATTAAGATATTATATTTATCCGAAAGAAATTTTGCAACACTACACCCAGCAGGTCCAGCTCCAACTATAATTATATCATATTCATTTTTCAGAGATTTTTTATCCATAAGACTAACTAATAATGAGAAAGAAAAACGGTGTCAACTCTATTTTCTACAAAACAGACAACTTAATCACTTTAATTTTAAATAACAAATCTGAAACAAGAATTATAGCGGCGCCCCCTAATGAAAATAAATGTCCGCCGTAAATGAATTCATTCCAGATAAATTTTAGGATTTTCTCAATTGCCATAATTTTTGAGTTTTGTTTTCATTCCTTAATTTTACCCCGTTAGAAAAAAATATTCAAATCATTTTAATAATTTATAATCTTCACTGATTTTTCTAACTGGGGTCTACTAAATTTTACCTAAAATAACAACAAAAAATCCTACGATTTACCGCAGGATTGGTTTTTTCTCTTTTTAGATTATTAGGGATTTATCAATGAAATTTATAAAGTATTACAAAATCTAAAATAATTACTGTGAAGGTGGTCTTGTATATTTTTGAATTACAAATGGAAGTAATTCTTCTAAAATTTCTTTTACAGTTTTTTTATTCTTTCTTAATTCTCTAATCTTTTTTCTTACAATTACGGTTTCTGGATAAGGTTGTGGTTGTAAGGGGAAAATCTTTCTCCATTCTGGCTCTATCATTATAGCTTCGTTGAAAGCCTCGGAAAGAACCCAAACAGAATAAGAATATTGAGATTTTTTATATTCTGGAAAATACCTAAAAAGATAATCATAGAATAAAAAATGGAGCATCTCGTGAGCAATAATTGCCTCAACTTTTTTGAAAATTCTACCTTTGTAAGGAAATTGAAATGTTTTCTTAGAGATATCTCTTGGAAAAATATTCCAAATTGTCACAAATGCTCTATAATCAGCCTTAGGCCAAAGATATTTTTGAAATAATTCATCAGCGAGACAAAAGAATTTCTGTTCAACTTTTTTCCATCTCGTTTTGGCTTCTTTTACTCTTTTTTTAATTAATACATTACGAAATTTATAGTAATCTATCGTATAATTTTTTAGAAATTTCTTTTTTGCTCTCTTATCTTTTATTCTCTTCAATGATTTAATTTTGGGATGTTTTTTAAAAAAATAGTCCTCCATAATAGACCATCTATCAAATATTTCAGCTTCTCTTTCAAAAACAAAATAAACAGAAATATCTTCTTCTGGCTCAATAAGAAATTTTACATTAGGATACTTAATTTTCTTCATAATAAAAAAACGGCTGGAATATTATTTTATTCTAGCCATTAGGTAGTGTTTTGTAAAGGTAGTTTCACTCGTTGGTAAGTATCCCAAATGAGCCATTCTAGTGCTTTCTTGGAATGAGGACAGATTCTTTGATCAACATCCCACATACTTCCATAGCGAGCTTCTGCACTTGCTGGGCAACCTCCGCCACAGATAGCGATTGCTTCGCAATCTAAACATTGTGGCATATTCAAAGGAGAACGTCTTAACCATTCTTGAAAGTCCTTATTTTGGTATGGATCAAAAGATTTATCGAACACCGAATTGTTAAAAAATCGACGAGATTTAATAAAATCTGGACAAATTCCTATCTTACCATCAGGAGAAATAACTAATTAAAATTAACGAGAAATGTTCTCGTTAATTTGGGTCATAAAATTAATTTATAATCAAGATGCATTTTTTCTTTTACTAATGCCAATGTCTTGGCTGCCTCTCTTTCTGTTTTTTTATTTCCGGCATTTAAGACATCTTTAATAATGTTTTTTTGCTTGCTATAATAGTTTCTCTTTTCCCGAATGGGCTCTAAAAATTCATTTATGGCTTTAGCCATTTTTTCTTTACAAGCAACACAGCCAATCTTGCCTTTTTGACATTGCTCTTTAATTTCATTTAGCTCTTCTTTGTTAAATGCTTTGTAATACTGGAATATATTACAAATTTCCGGATGGCCCTTGTCGCTTGGATGTATTCTTTTGGGATCAGTTATGGCTCTGTTAATTTTTTCTTTTACTTGTTTTGGAGAATCAGAAAAATAAATGGCATTATCAAAACTTTTTGACATTTTTCTTCCATCAATGCCGGGCAAACGGGCCACTTTGCCTGTTAATGCTTCTGGCACAGGAAAGACAAAACCGAACAAGCGGTTAAAATCCCTGGCTATCTCTCTAGTTTGTTCAATATGGGAAAGCTGGTCTTCCCCTACTGGAACAAGCTCTGCCCTGACGCAGAGAATATCAGCTGCCTGGGCAATAGGCCAGCCGATAAAACCGTAACTTGCTTTGGAAATACCTCTGGTTTTTATTTCCTCTTTTATGGTTGGATTTCTTTTTACTCTGGACAAACCTACGAGCATTGAAAAAAGCAGGGTTAATTCAGATATTTGAGGAATTTCTGATTCAACAAAAACCGTGCTTTTTTTAGGGTCTATTCCTAAAGATAAATAATCAAGGACGAGATTTTTAACGTTTTTTCTAAGTTCTTCTGTTCTGGATAAATGGTCGGTGAGGAATTCATAATCAGAAATAATAAAAAAGCATTCATATTTATCTTGAAGCTTTACTCGGTTTTCCAGGGAGCCGACATAGTGTCCGAGATGTAAGGGACCGGTGGGCCGGTCACCTGTTAAAATCCTTTTTTTTGTTTTTGTTTTTGGCATTTTTTTACTCTTTAATTACCCGCAGGACTTCCTCAATACTGGTAAGTCCTTGAGCGGCCTTAACAAAGCCGTCTTCAATCATTGTTCTCATTCCTTCTCTTTGCGCCTGTTCCTGAATTTGGTCAGAAGTTGCTCCTTTCATAATCAATTCTTTTATGCTTTCAGTAATAGAGAGAACTTCATAAATTCCTATTCTCCCCTTATAGCCATCCGGACATTCTTTTGAGGCCTTGGATTTGTAAAATTCAATATCTTTAAAGCTCTGGCTATTCTTCGCTATTTTTTCTTTTTTTAAGATTTCTAAAATCTTTTTTAAATCGCAGTATTCCTCTAAATTTTTTATTTCTGATGCTTTTAATTTATACGGCTTCTTGTCAGTACAAAACTGTCTGATCAATCTTTGAGCTATAATGATATTCAAGGTAGAAGATATTAAAAATGGCTCTGCTTTCATATCAAGAAGACGGGGAATAGCGCCAGCCGCATTAGTAGTGTGTAAGGTAGACAAGACCAAATGGCCGGTCAGAGCAGCGTTAATAGCCAAGCTAGCCGTCTCATTATCTCTGATTTCACCAACCATAATTATATCCGGGTCCTGCCTGACCAAAGAACGCAAGCCATTGGCAAAAGTCAATCCAATTTTAGCTTTCACCTGGGTTTGATTAATTCTGGGGATTTGATATTCAATCGGGTCTTCAATAGTAGAGATATTAACTTCTGGAGTATTCAATATTTCCAGAATAGCATAAAGAGTAGTTGTTTTTCCAGAGCCAGTAGGACCAGTTACTAAAGTCATACCAACCGGCCTTCTTATATTGAGCTGAATGTCTTCTAAAGTATTTCCTCTTAAACCTAATTCTTCTAAACTAAAACTTTTTGATGTTTCTGACAAGAGCCGCATAACAATTTTCTCTCCGCCAAAAATCGGCAGAATAGAAACCCTAATAGAATATTTGTAGTCCTCGCTCTCAATCTTAAAACGACCGTCTTGAGGCAGACGGTGTTCATCTAGCTTTAAATTTGACAAAACTTTAATTCGAGCAACGATGCCAGAAGCCGCTTGCTTGGGAAGAGTCATAGCATCATGAAGAATACCGTCAATTCTATAACGAACGATAACTTCTTTCTCTGTCGGCTCAATATGAATATCAGAAGACCTTTGCAAAATGGCATGCTTAAGCAAAGTATCTACAATTCTTATCACCGGCAGTTCTTCAGCTGTTTTTTTAAGGTTTTCTTTTTCCCCGAGTTCTTTTTTTTCTTTAATTGATTTTATAACTCCGATTTTCTCTTCTTTTCTTCCAACAATTTTGGCTTGAGTTGTTATAATATCACCGAATTCAGCTCTTAAAGTTTTTTGATACTGCTGTAAAACGTTTTTTATACTTTTAGGAGTGGTCAGCCGCGGTAAAATTTTTAAACCGGCTTTCTTTTTGATAAAATCAATTGTCTGCAAATCCTCGGGATCAAGCATGGCTACTTCCAGGTCTTTTCCTGTCTTTCTAAAAGCAATAATGTTATGGGTCCTGGCAATTGGTTCAGGGATAATCTTTAAAATATCCGAAGGAACACTTTCTTCTTCTAAATCAACAAAGGGAATTCCTAAAACATATGCCTCTAGTTTAATAAAATTACTCTCATTGATAAATTTTTCAGCAACTAAAATATCACTAATTTTTTGGCCTGTCTTTTCCGCTCTTTTTTTAATTTCTTTGAACTGGGATTCATTAATAATATTGGTATCAAGCAGAAAAGATTTTAGTTGTCTGGGTTCCACTTTCATATTATTCTCCGAGTACTTGTTTCACTTTTGTAATAACTTCTCTCAAACTATAATTTGCTTTTACTAAATAGGTAGTGGCGCCAAGTTCAATGGCTCTGTCCACATTATCCATTGTCTCCAAATTGGTTAAAACAATAATAGGAATATCTTTTGTTTCTTCGTCTCCTTTGATTTCCTTCAAGACCTCAAAACCATTACGTCTGGGCAGAATAAGGTCCAGCAAAATTAAATCAGGTTTTTTTCCGCCGGCTGGCGGATTGGCTAATTTCAAACCAATATCTCCGTCTAAAGCTGGGATAACTTTAAACCCCTCTTCTTCTAAGGTTTTCCCAAAAGTTTTTTGAAGAGTAGCCTCGTCTTCAATAAAGAGAATAGTTTTCATACCACGAATAATATCACGAATTAGAATCACGAATATTCACTAATGGTCTATTCGTAATTAACTTATTCGTGATGATTAGTGATTTAAATTAGTAATTATTAGCGGATGGGTATTTTAAACCAAAAAGTTGAACCTTTTTCTTCTTTAGATTCAAATCCTATTTTGCCACCCATTTTATCTATAACTGATTTAGCAATAAATAATCCCAAACCGCTTCCATGGGTTTGGTATTTTAAAACATTTCTTGCCCGAAAAAATTTCTGGAAAATATATTTTTGATCTTCTTTAGGAATACCTACGCCTTCGTCTTTAACTTCAAAACAGATATTATTCTTGTATTTTCTCAATTTTATCTCCACTATCCCTCTTTTTTTAGTATAACGGATAGCATTATCTATAAAATTCTCTATAACTAATTTAATCTTGCTCGGGTCAATAAAAACTGTTGGCAGATTTTTCTGGCAGTCAAGCTTTAACTGAATGTTTGAGGAATCAGCAAAGGCCTTAGATTCAGAAACAAACTGATTTACTATTTTTTCTAAATCAGTATTTTCTTTTTTTTCATGGATTCCATCTTTTTCCATCCTGGAAACAATTAATAGATTATTTACTAATTCTTCCATCCTGTTGCTGTTTTCTTTTAACGTTCTAATAAAATCCAATAACTGCTTCTCCCGGACATTTTCTAAACCCTCGGATATCATCATTTCAATACTCCATTTTAAATTAGTCAAAGGCGCTCTTAATTGATGGGAAACTATTCTTACGAATTCTGACTTCATTCGGCTGGCTTCAGCTAACATCTCCAAGCTTTTGTTGATGATGAAAGAAATAATAAATAAAACCATTGCTAATCCAAGGGTGATTAAAGCCACTGTTTCTGGATTATCTAAATAACGGGTGCCGATTAAATAAGTACTGATAGCAGTAATAATAATAACAATACCCATTATAACAAAAAGAAACTGGGGGCATTCCCAAAGAGGTAGTCCGTATTTTTTACATTGTTTGAAGATATTGAATTGCTGAAGAAAATTTTTTGCTTTCATAATTTCATTATATCACTTCACCCATAATTATACACTATATTAAGTATTGATGCAAAATACAATAGAAAATGTGTAAAAAAATTGACTAAAAGGAAAAATTTTACTAAAATAAGTATTACGGGGCGTAGTGTAACGGTAGCACGAGTCCTTTGGGAGGATTTAGTTCGAGTTCAAATCTCGGCGCCCCGAAGGCGGGTGTAGCTTAGTGGTAAAGCCTCAGATTTCCAATCTGATAACGAGGGTTCGATCCCCTTCACCCGCTCAGCAAAGCTGAGCGAGGCTCGCCTCTACGAGGCGGCCCGCTTATCTAAG
Organism: Candidatus Nealsoniibacteriota bacterium; assembly: GCA_030612885.1. Taxonomy (GTDB): domain Bacteria; phylum Patescibacteriota; class Minisyncoccia; order Minisyncoccales; family JAGMDC01; genus JAGLYZ01. The sequence continues at coordinate 25,228 of JAUWMZ010000005.1, read as the reverse complement.
CAAAAATCCACTACAGCGGATTTTTTTTGTTTTAGTAATCAGTAATCATTGATAAATGATAAATGATTAGTGATAAATGAATCTACTTCACTGCTTCCTTTAAAATCCTGCCTGCTTTGAATTTAGGAATTTTCATCGCTGGAATTTTAATCTTCTTTTTTGTTTTTGGATTAATACCCATCCTTTCTTTTCTCTTGCTAACGCCGAATTTTCCAAAGCCAGTCAAAACAACCTCTTCCCCTTTGGATAAGACCTTGGTAATTTCTTCCAAAAGCACTGTCAAACACTCTCCAGCATCTCCTTTTGACAATCCAACTTTTTTGCTTATTGTTTGAATTAACTCCTTCTTAGTCATAGATAATATTTAGAGACTAATATTGAACTTTAGACCTTTAATTATTTTACTCTAACATAAACCAATTCCAAACTCAATAATATTAATGGCAACAGACCCTTGTAAAAAAGAAAAAAATAATGTATATTAAAAAGGATAATGTAAAAAAAGTATGAAAAACACTGATTTTCTCCAAATAAAAAATGATTTAATAATACCTCCAAGAACAGGAGAAATTGTTGAAGGAAAAGTAGTGGGAATTGAACGCTCCAGTGTTTTTATAGATTTAGGTTCAGTGGGTACGGGAATAATTTTTGGAAAAGAATTTCAAGAAGCCAAAAACATTCTTAAAGATGTAAAAAAAGGAGATGAGATTTCGGCTAAAATAATCGGCTTAGAGAATGAAAAGGGTTATATTGAACTTTCTGTTTCTGAAGCAAGCAAAGAAATTAACTGGAAAAAGCTCAAAGACATCAAAGAAAAAGAAGAAATCATCAAAGTAAAAATTACTGGCGCCAACAAAGGAGGACTATTAGCGGAACTATATGGAATTTCTGCTTTTTTGCCTGTTTCTCAGCTTTCTTTCCAGCACTATCCCCGTATAGAGGGTTCAGATAAATCCCAAATAGTAAGAGAACTTCAAAAATTTATTGGTCAGGAAATGGAAACAAAAATAATTAATCTTGACTTAGAAGAAGGAAGATTAGTCCTCTCTGAAAAAGCTGGTGAGTTGGAAAGTATTAAAGAAGCCTTAAAAAATTATAAAAAGGGAGACATCATTGAAGGAGAAATTACCAAGATTACTGATTTTGGAGCTTTTATGAAATTTCCAGTTGCTGAATCAGAGGAAAAAGATAGTTCCGTAGACAAACCAAAAAAATATTTAGAAGGCCTTATTCATATCTCTGAGCTTGATTGGCAAATGGTAAAAAATCCAATAGAAATAGTAAAAGTAGAAGAAAAAGTAAAAGTCAAGATTGTTGATATCACTGATAGTAGAATTTTTCTATCTTTGAAAGCCCTGAAAAAAGACCCTTGGCAGGATATTGAAAAAGAACATAAAAAAGGTGATTTGATTAAAGGTAAAGTAGCCAAGTTAAATAATTTTGGCGCTTTTGTCCAGCTGGAAAAAGCGAAAATTCAGGGACTGTGTCATATTTCTGAATTCGGCACTAAGGAAAAAATGGAGCAAAAAATACAAACAGGAAAAGAGTATAACTTTAAGATTTTATCTCTTGACCCAAAAGAGCATAGAATGACTCTAAGTTTTATTAATTAAATATGCCAAAAAGAAAAGACATAAAAAATATTTCTAAAAATTTATTGTTTATATTTCTTATTTTTCTAACTATTTCTGCTATTTTTGCTTTATTTTCCCAGCCATTTGAGCAGGAAAAAGAGATTTCTCTCAGTCAGTTGGTAAAAGATATTGAAGAAGAAAAAATTGAGAAAATAATTGTTGCTGGAAATGAGATTTCTATAACCTATCTTGACGAAACAAAAGCAAAAGCAAAAACAAGAAAAGAAACCGAAATAGCTCTTTCTGATACTTTACTGAACTACGGACTTAGTGAAGAAAAAATAAATAAAGCCAATATTGGAATAGAAGAAGAAGGGGGACTATTGTTTTGGCTTGGACCCCTATCTATTATCATCCTGCCTTTGCTCTTTTTCCTGTTGTTTTTCTGGTTGATTTTCCGCCAGGCAAAAACCGGAGCTATGCAGGCCTTTAATTTCGGCAAAGCCAAAGCCCGGCTTTTTGGCGCTGAAGGCCAACCCAAAGAAAAAATAACTTTTAAAGACGTGGCTGGCTTAAAAGAAGCCAAGCAGGAATTAGAAGAGATAGTTGATTTTTTAAAAAATCCAAAAAAATATTTAAAAATGGGCGCAAAAATTCCCAGAGGAGTTTTATTAATGGGACCGCCGGGAACAGGAAAAACGCTTTTAGCAAGAGCAGTGGCTTCTGAAGCAGGTGTACCTTTTTTCTCGATTTCTGGTTCAGAATTTATTGAGATGTTTGTCGGAGTTGGAAGTTCCCGAGTAAGAGATTTATTTTCTACTGCTAAAAAGCAACAGCCAAGCATCATATTCATAGATGAATTAGATGCCATTGGCAGAGTAAGAGGAGCGGGAATTGGCGGCGGCCATGATGAAAGGGAACAAACCTTGAATCAGATATTAGTTGAGATGGATGGCTTTGAAAAGGAAGCTACCACTTTAGTATTTGCGGCAACGAATCGCCCGGATGTCCTTGACCCTGCCCTGCTTAGACCGGGAAGATTTGATCGAAGAGTAGTTTTAGATTTACCTGATATTGGTGACCGGGAACAAATCTTAAAAATTCATTGTCGAGGTAAACCTTTATCCTTGAATGTAAACATGCGAGAGGTGGCAGAGAGAACACCTGGCTTTTCTGGAGCTGATTTGGCTAATGTTGCTAATGAAGCGGCTATTTTAGCGGCTCGGAAAAACAAGCATCAGGTTTTCCAAGAAGAATTTTTGGACTCAATTGAAAAAGTTTTATTAGGGCCGGAAAGAAAATCACATATTTTGTCAGAAAAAGAAAAGAAAATGGCTGCTTATCACGAAGCCGGGCACGCTTTGGTTTCCGCGCTTATTCCTGGCACTGAACCGGTAAGAAAGGTTTCCATTGTCGCTCGGGGAATGGCAGCTGGTTATACTCTAAAAATGCCTACTGAAGAAAAACGGCTCAAAACCAAATCAGAATTCTTGGCTGAAATGGCGGTTTTATTAGGCGGTTATATTGCCGAAAAATTAAAATTCAAAGAAATTTCTACTGGAGCGTCAAATGATTTAGAAAGAGCATCAGAATTAGCTCGAAAACTGGTAAAAGAGTACGGAATGTCAGCCTTGGGGCCAATCTCTTTCGGCGAAAAAGAGGAATTGGTTTTTTTGGGAAGAGAAATTTCTGAACAAAGAAATTATTCTGAAAAAGTAGCTACTCAAATTGACAAAGAAATAGCAAAATTCATTAAAAATGCCGAATCCACGGCCCAAAAACTTTTGTCTAAAAACAAAAAACTTTTAGAAAAAATTGCTAAAACCTTAATTAAAAAAGAAACCATAGAAAGACAAGAATTTGAAATGCTAGTCAAACCGTTAAAATCAATTAAGCCAGTTAAAATTAAACCAGCAAAGAAAATTAAGAAAGTTAAAACCAAAAAGAAAAAATAGTGGGCGTGTGGCTCAGTGGTAGAGCAAGGTCCTTATATTGTCAGAATAGGTGGGCGTATAGCTCAATGGCGGAGCAAGGTCCTTATATTGTCAGAATAGGTGGGCACGTAGCTCAACGGCGGAGCAGAGTCCTTATAAGGCTAAGGTTCTGGGTTCGACCCCCAGCGTGCCCACCCATTCTGGCATATATATCGGCGAAGCCGAATATAAGGCCGAGGTTCCTGGTTCGAATCCAGGTACGCCCACCCATTTTGGCATATATATCGGTAAAGCCGAATATAAGCGTTAGGTTCGCAGGTTCGAGTCCTGCCACGCCCACAAAAAACTCAAAATTGGGCACTTGGCGCAGTGGTTAGCGCGTCTGCACGACACGCAGAAGGTCACAGGTTCAAATCCTGTAGTGCCCACACTTCAGAAATTTTAATTTCTTCAGTGTAAACTTGAAAAATGAAAGTTATTTATGAAGATGAAAATCTTTTAGTAATTGATAAGCCGGCTGGAATAAATTCTGATGATTTTGAAAAGAGGGTTCATCGTTTGGATAAAGACACTTCAGGTATCCTATTAGTAGCTAAGAACAACAAAGCTCTTGATTTTTTTCAAAAACAGTTTAAAGATAGAACAGTAATAAAAAAATATCTTGCTTTAGTAGTAGGAGATATTAAAACAGACAAGGGTAAAATCGAAACTTTAATGGGACGGTCTTTAAAAGATAGAAAAAAGCAAAAAGTGTATCTGCTTAATGAGCCAGATGCCCAAAGAAAAGGATTAAGAAAAGCAATTACAAATTATAAAGTAATAGAAAAATTCGAGGACTATACTCTAATTGAAGCAGAGCCGAAAACTGGCAGAAAGCACCAGATTAGATGCCATCTTGCTTATTTAGGATACCCTATTGCCGGAGATAAAATTTACGGGTTTAAAAATCAACCAATGCCCAAAGGCCTAAAAAGACAATTCTTACACGCTAGCTATCTAAAAATAAAAATGCCTGACACTAAAACAAAAGAATTTAAATCTGAATTGCCAAAAGATTTAAAAGAAATATTATGTCAAATATAGTAAAAAAATTTAATCAATCACAATTAAAAAAAGACCTGCCTGACATTAGGCCTGGTGATACTGTTCGAATTCATCAAATAATTCCAGCAATATCCGGTATTAAAAGTAAAAAGACAAAAGAGAAAGAAAAAGAGAAAATTCAAGTATCTGAAGGTTTAGTTTTAGCCCGAAGACATGGAAAAGGAATAAACGCTACTATTACTGTAAGAAAAGTAATTTCTGGAATTGGGGTAGAAAAAATTCTGCCTATTCATTCCCCTCTTATCCAAAAAATAGAAATAATAAAAAGAGGAAAAGTAAGAAGGGCAAAACTCTTTTATTTAAGAGAGGCCAAGGGAAGAAAAGCACGCCTAAAAAGAAGAGGCCTGCCTGATGTAAAAACCACACCAGAAGAAAAGATAGAAAAAGAAGAACCAGTTGCTGAAGAAAAACCTGTTGAAGAAAAACCGACACCTAAAGTAGAAGAAAAACCAAAAGAGGAAACTAAATAAGCCCAGGTGGTGGAATTGGTATACACACATGGTTGAGGGCCATGGCTCATTTTTGGGCATGCGGGTTCAAGTCCCGCCTTGGGCACAAAAAAAACGCTATAAAAAGCGTTTTTTTAATAAGTAATAAAGCCCAACTTTAGTCCTTTTTATCTATACTCTGTTAAAATCATCTTCTATCCGTTCTATGTCGTCTTCTTCTAAATAATCTCCGATTTGAATTTCAATAACTTCAAGCACTGATTTTTCAGGATTTTCCAGACGATGTTTTTGTTCTATATCTATAAATGTATACTCGCCTTCTTGCAATATAAATTCTTTATCTCCTAAAACAACCTTAGCTGTTCCCTTAATAACTATCCAATGTTCCTTTCTCTGCTTATGCTTTTGCAAACTCAATCTTTTCCCAGACAAAACAATCAGTTTCTTAATTTTATAATATTTCTCTTCTTTTATTATCTCAAAATAGCCCCAAGGTTTTTTGATTTTATTGTCTTCCATAATTTTCTTTAAAGCAATGTTATTTTTAAAGTAATAATTTCAAACGGTTTAACATCAACTTTGATATTATTTTCATCCAAAATAACCTTCTTGTCAAATTCTTTTTTCTCTTCTTCTAAAAAATTAACTGACTTTACATCTTTGATTTTCTTGAATAAAGTTATTGTCGCTTCTGTCTTTTTTCCAGAGGCCTCGTAAAGCCTAATTATAATACTTTTTCCGTCTTCTGCTTTTTTCAAGGCGCTGATTATAATATTGTCTGGCTCGGCTTTTAAAAATGACCTTTTCATTCTATATCTTTTCTTTTTTGCCAATGGCAATGCCATTAAATCATTATTGAACTCATAACCCTGTTTCCATGATTTTGCCTTTTTCCAATCTCCTTTGTGAGGATATAGAGAATATTCAAAAACATATTTTTTAAACTCTTTGGCGTCAGAAACCGGAATTATAGGGCCTGCCTTACCGTCAGAAGAAAGCATATCTACTGACCTTAACAAAGTTAAATACATATTCTTATCCCTTACTTCATTTTCAGGATTTCCTTTGTTTATAAGGGTTATTCCTTTTTCTCTATCGCTATAGTCAATCCATCTTAAGCAAGGAAACAAGCCAGATGGTTTTTCTATCCATCCCTTGCCTTCTAAGTGATATTGATTGGTTTTCCTTTTTATAACGCCGAATTGAGTATCGCAAGTATATTCTGGTTTGTTTATATCTGTCTCAAACTTCACTCTTAATCTTATTCTGGGATGATTGTTTTCAACAATGGTGAGAAAATCAATTCTTGGAATATCTCTATAAATAATTATCTTCTTCTTAAATTTTATAAAAGGATATCTCCAAATTATCGGCTTTAGTTTGTCTACTAATCTATAGGGCCATCTCAAAGAATAATAATCGGTTTCTATGTTGATTATTTTTCTTAAAGAAGAACCTTCCAGCCAAAGTTTTTTAACCTTAAAAGTGCCGTATTTTAATCCTTCTCCTTTTTCTGTTTTTAATGGAAAATCAAAACTTTCTTTATGATAGTAAAGATCGCCTTCTTCATCATCAATGACTATTTCATTTCCTTGGCATATTTTTTTGCCTTCTTTTAAAATTTCTATCAATCCATTGTCTTTGGAAAAATTAACTTTAAAAAATTTATTTTCAATTGAATTATTTGTTATCTTTAAAAAAGAATTTTTCTGACTTTTTGGTTTTTCTTTGATAATACTGTAAATCCTGTATCCAGTTGCCGGAACATCAGCCACAAAACCTATTCTTACTTTTTTTAAAGATTTATCTTTGTGTTTTGATGATTCTATAATTTCAACTTCCTTTTCTCCATCATTGTTTTTCAGTCCTCCTATTTCAAAAATTTCTCCTTCTTTAAAATTTAAAACAATCTCTGTCCAATTAGAAACAGGCCAGGATAATGAATTAAATACTACAATATTACCGTAATCTTCATTATTAGCATCATTGTCAATAATTGAATCTAAAACATAGGATGTTAAAGATGGAAGTTCCTTGTTTAAAAAGCTTATATTATCTCTGGCTTCTTTATATCCAGCGTCAATACCTGTTCCCGGAACAATATCATGAAAAGCTAAAAATAAAACTTTTTTCCAGCAAGTTTTTATTTCTTCAAAATAACTGTTTTTAAAAAGAGAATTGATTAAATTAAATTTTTCAAAGCTAAGCAGTTTATTCTCACAATTTCTTAGAGATTTTTTAAGCCATATTCTGGTTGATGAGGTACTGGAAAATATCCGAGAATATTTTCCTGAATACATCTCTCCTTTTCTAACCAACAGCTTCTTTTTCTCTTTTTCTAAGCTCTTGAAAAATTCTAACGGAGTAGAAACTTTCATCCTGGACTTATGGTTTTTATTCCAATTCTTAACTGCTTTTGTGGTCTCTTCCTGGGGTATAGTTACCCCACTGCCAGAGGGCATTAGTATATTATTGGTAGCAGATAGCTTTCTAAGTTTTTTATAATTCTCATCAAGTTTTTCTAAATTCAAACCAGCCCTGTAACCCAAAGGCATAAAATGTGATAAAATTTCTGTCCCATCTAGGCTTTGCCAGATAAATTCTGATGGTTGTCTTTCAAAAGAGCCGCGTCTGAAAGCTAAATATTTATAGCCGGATTTTTTATATATCTGAGGAAGCTGGGCGTTTAAGCCAAAACTATCTGCCTGCCACATTACTTTTACCTCTTTGTCGAATTTTTCCCTTACAAATTCCTTACCAAACATTATCTCCCTAATTAATGTTTCTCCTTGAGGAAGCATTGTATCGGCCATTAAATATTCTCCGTCAGCGATTTCAATTTTTCCTTCTTTAATATACTTTCTTATTTTTCTAAAAAGCTCTGGATATTTCTTTTCCACTTCTTCTAAAAGATATGTTTGTTCTATCAAAAACCTATAATCCTTCTTTCTCTCAATCAAATTAACAACCTTTTCCAAAATAATATCTATATTGATATGAAAATAGTCCTCTCTGGTAAAAACCCAGACCGCATCATAATGGGTATGAGGAACTAAATAAATTTTATCTGTCATATTTTAAAACAAAACTCTTAATAAATCCAGCACCTTTTCGGAAGGGTATTTTTTTACTTCACTCCAAACGGTGGATATTCGAAAAGGTGCTGGATAAATTCCGCCCATTCTCTGGGACCATCCTTAAGAAGAACAGGCACATCTACATTTTTTAACATTGGCTTATCGTTTTCAGAATTTCCTATTCCTATGGTTATTACTTTTCTAAACTCTTTTTTATACATTTCAGTTAATATCCTGACTGCTTTTCCTTTATCTGCTTTTTTGCCAAAAACCTGAATAAATCTGCCTCCGCTAACAACATTGAATTTCTTTTTTAATTCTTTTAATGCTTCCTTGTCTGCCTCTACTATTGTTTCTCCAAATTCCCTATCCTTTGCCAGTTTCGCCAATCCTGATTTTTTGAAATCAAGCCCTGTTATTTTGGAAATCTCTTTTTCAGATATATCATAAAAGGCTTTTATCTTATATTTTTTTTGAAGCCTTTTAATTTCTTTTCTTATTTTATCAGATTTATTATCTAAAACAATTATTCTATAATTACTTTTTTTCTTTCCTTTTTCTCTTTTAAAATATTTATTGGGAATATAGATGGCTGAACCGTTTTCAACAATAAAAGGATGGTTTATCTCCATCTTTTTTTGAAAAAATTCCTGTTCTGCTTTTGTTTTAGCAGAGCAGAAAACCAGAGGTATTTTTCTTTTATTTAAAACCCTCAAAACCGGCAAGGCATCTTTATAGGAATAATTATCATCAAGCAGAGTTCCGTCCAAATCAGTGAAAATCACATAAAATTTATTGTTCCTCATTTTTTTGTGCTCTTTCATAAACACCCGGTGTTTGTAAATGGTGTTTTTGCGGTTTTATTGTTAATTATCTTATAATAATATAAAATGAAGACAATGGCAATGAACTTATCAACTCCGATTGAACAAATACCCAGAATTGGGCCGGTTTTTCAGAAAAAACTAAAGAAATTAGGAATTAAAACAATCCGGGACATTTTATATCATTTTCCTCATCGTTATGAGGATTTTTCTAATATTGTTCCTATCTCAAAAGTAAAAATAAACGAAAACTATTGCATCTTGGGAAAAATATTAGAAATTAAAAACAGCAGAACATGGAAAAGAAGAATGTTTTTAACTAAGGCAATAGTTCAGGATAAAACTGGCGCTATAAAAGTTGTTTGGTTCAACCAACCCTATTTAACAAAAACTTTAAAAATAAAAGATAATGTTTGTTTAGCTGGAAAAGCAGTTACGGGAGATGATGGACTGTATCTGTCCAATCCAGTTTATGAGAAACTTCCAATGATAAATGATAAATTATCAATGATTAACTTTACTCATACCGGCAGAATTGTGCCAGTTTATCCTGAAACCGAACGATTATCTTCGCGATGGCTGCGATATATTATTAAGCCGCTTTTAATAAACTTCAGAAATAAAATACCAGAAATTCTGCCTCAAAAAATCATCAAAGAAAACAAACTTTTAACTATAGAAAAAGCCATTTGGCAGATTCATTTTCCTGATTCAATAAATTTAGCTGAAAGAGCGCAAAAACGATTTTCTTTTGAAGAACTGTTTTTGATTGAATTGGCAGTCTTACGAGCAAGAATGGCATTGAATAAAGAAAAAGCAAGAGTTATTCCTATGGATATTGAATTAGTTAAAAAATTTCTAAAAACTCTCTCTTTTAAATTAACTGACGCCCAAAGAAAATCAAGCTGGCAGATTTTAAAAGATTTAGAGAAACCCCGGCCAATGAACCGGCTTTTAGAAGGAGATGTTGGCTCTGGAAAAACTGTAGTTGCTTTGATGGCTGCCCTGGAAACTATAAAAGCTGGTTATCAAGTTGCTTTTATGGCTCCAACTGAAATTTTAGCCAAACAGCATTTTAAAGAAGTAAGTTCCCGATTCAAAGATTTTAATATCAATATAGGATTTTTAACCGGAAAAGAAGATAAATTTATCTCAAAGAAATTAAAAGGTGAAACAATAGAAATCTCCCGAGCTAAATTACTGGAAAAAACAATTAAGGGTGATATTAATATTTTAATCGGCACTCACGCTCTGATTCAGGACAAAGTAAAATTTGGAAATTTAGCTTTGGTAATTTTAGATGAACAGCATAGATTTGGAGTAGAGCAACGAGCTCATCTAATGAGGGACAGGGGAGGGACAGGGGAGGGACTGTCCCTCATTCCCCATTTGCTTTCTATGACTGCCACGCCTATCCCCCGAAGTTTGGCTTTAACTATTTACGGCGACCTGGATTTATCTTTAATTGATGAACTGCCGAAAGGAAGAAAAAAAATAATTACTAAAGTTATTGCGCCAGCGAATAGAAAAAAGGCCTATGGATTTATAAAAAAAGAGGTTAAAAAAGGAAGACAGATTTTTGTAATTTATCCCAGAATTGAATCTGGAAAATCTGAAATCACAAAAAATAAAATTTCTAGTTGGACCGAAGTAAAATCAGTAAAAGAAGAATATGAAAGATTATCAAAAGAAGTTTTTCCAAAATTAAAACTTGAAATGCTCCACGGAAAAATGAGGCCAAAAGAAAAAGAAAAGATAATGATTGGCTTTAAAAACAGAAAAATAGATATTTTGGTTTCCACATCAGTAATTGAAGTTGGTATTGATGTCCCTAATGCAACAGTAATGGTTATAGAGGGAGCAGAAAGATTTGGATTGGCCCAGCTTCATCAATTTCGCGGAAGAGTCGGCAGGTCAAAATTTCAGTCCTGGTGTTTTTTATTTACTGATTCACCGGCCAAGAGAACTCATCAACGGTTAAAAGCCCTTATTTCTTCTGAAAATGGTTTTGAATTAGCTGAAAAGGACTTAAAAATCAGAGGACCGGGCGATTTTTCCGGCGCCAGACAATGGGGTATTCCGGATATGATAATGGATTCGCTAAAAGATGTGTTTTTAATAGAAAAAACAAGACAAGCAGCTAAAGAATTATTAGAACAAGACCCGGAATTAAAAAATCACTCTTTTTTAGAAGAGCGATTAAAGGAATTTAGAGAAAGAATCCATCTGGAATAGATTATAATAACTTATTTTGTTTTATTAAACCGTTAATCCAACCCTTAATTTGGAAAAATTTTGGGCGACCACTAACATCTAATCTAAGCGTACCATAAGGAAGTGAATTTCGAGGACGTTTTCCCTTACTCGCTTTACTTACTTGGGTTGTAATATGAAACCGCTCCTTTGGAATAGCTGTTATCTTACTCCAAAAATTAATAGCTGATTTTGCATCAATATTCGGATAAATATGAATATTGCCTCGTAATTTCTCTTTGGGTGCTCCAATAACTTCTCGCAAAAAACGGATAAATACTTTTATCATATCTGGATCAGAATTTGCAAAACAAATATAAGGGCTTGGATTTTTATCTTGTCTTTTCCACCCTTCACCCCAGTAAAGCGCGGTTCCAATCAATAATAATTCATATTTAGATAATGAGTGAATTTCATTAGAAGCATTTTTTCTTATTTGTTGGTTTTCGATTCTAATAGCGCGCGTGCGTCGCCGATTATTTTCAAATAAATTATGCTCTCTGGCAATTCTCATTTTTTCTTCAAGAAGTTTTTGAGTAGCCCTCGGAAGTTTTAGATTTTTAAACCATAAACTAAGTGAACCCTTAGAAACATCTAAAATTTTTGCTACCTCACCATAACTTTTACCGGCTAAACGTAATTCAATTGCCTTTTTATATTTAGGATGCATACATAGTAGCGCTACGGAGAATCGAACTCCGATTTTTGCCGTGAAAGGGCAGTGTCCTAACCGTTAGACGATAGCGCCAAATTACTATTATTTTAACTTAAAATTTGAAAAAAATCAAGCTGAATGATAAGATAACAGCAATGATTATCTTAGCTATTGAAACATCTTGCGATGATACCTGCGTAAGTATATTAAATATCAAAAAGCAAAAAATAGAAATCCTTTCTAATATTGTCTCGTCGCAGGCAGAAATTCATAAGAAATATGGAGGAGTGTATCCGACAATGGCAAAAAGAGAACACCAGAAAAATCTTTTGCCTGTTTTAAAAAAAGCTTTTAAAAAGGCAGGAATAAAAAACTTCATCAAACCGAAAATTGATTTTATTGCCGTAACAATAGGACCTGGATTGGAACCATGCTTATGGACAGGAGTAAATTTTGCCAAGGCATTAGCTCATTTATGGAATATAAAAATTATACCAGTGAACCATATTGAAGCGCATATCCTCGCCAACTTCGTTGGCGAGACGCGAAACAACGCAAAACATTACACGAAACCACGCGAAAAACTTTTTCCTGCAGTTTGTTTAGTTGTGTCTGGTGGGCACACACAATTGATATTGATGCGAGATTTCGGAAAATACAAAATTTTGGGTGAAACAAGAGATGATGCTGCTGGAGAGTGTTTTGACAAAACAGCCAGAATTTTAGGGTTAGGTTACCCAGGCGGCCCAGCTATTGCTGCTGAAGCAGCTAAAATTAACCCTGTTAAATCTTTTGCTTCCAGCAAAAGAAAATCAGAGATTTTATTTAACAGGGTGAAACTACCCAGGCCAATGATTTACTCAAAGGATTACGACTTCAGTTTTTCAGGATTAAAAACAGCTGTCCTTTATAATTTTAAAAAACAAAACTCTAAAGTTAAAAAATCAAAGATATATATCCAAGCAATGTGCAGAGAAATTCAACAATCAGTAATTGATGTTTTAATCAAAAAAACCATTAAATCAGCAAAGGATTATAAAGTGAAAACAATTATCCTCGGCGGCGGTGTAACCGCTAATCAGGAATTAAGAAAACAATTTGAAGAAAAAATCAAAAAAGAATTATCTAATATCCAGTATCTAAAACCTAATATCCAATTTTGTACTGACAATGCCGCTATGATAGCAATAACAGCTTATTTCCATAAAAAAGAAGCTAAAGATTGGAAAAATATTAAAGTTAACGCTAACTTAAGGACAAATTAATATGAATTATATTCTCCTTATAGTTTTTGGTCTGGCTCCAAGCATAATCTGGCTTTCATATTATCTGCAGAAAGATGTCCATCCGGAGCCAAAAAGAATGGTTTTAAAGATATTTTTCTGCGGGGCAATTATCACTATACCTGCTCTTTTCTTAGAAATGTGTTTTTCAAAAGGTTTTGATGTTCTGTCACTTTTGTTTTCTGTTTCCCCTTCTCCCAGCGAAATCTCCCAGCTTTTAAGACAAGGATTTCTCCAGATATCTAATTTAAGTTCTTCTTCTCTTTTGATGTTTTTCTTGTACAGTATTATCGGAATAGCTTTTGTAGAGGAAACCTTCAAATACTTAGTAGTAAGATGTAAAGTTCTAAATGACCCTGAATTTGACGAACCAGTAGATGCTATGATTTATATGATTATTGCCGGATTGGGCTTTGCCGCTTTGGAAAATATCTTATATCTCTTTCCTCATTTATTCCCTGTCATTAAATTTTCCGAAACTTTTCAAATAACCGCCATAAGATTTTTGGGAGCAGTCTTTTTGCATGCTCTCTGTTCAGCAACAATAGGTTATTTTTTGGCTTTATCTATTTTTGAAGTAAAAAAACGATTTAACTTGCTTTTTGTTGGTTTGATAATAGCTACTTTCTTGCATGGATTATTTAATTATTCTATAATAGTATTTGAAGGAGGTCTAAAGATTTTAATACCAGCTCTTATCTTAATATCACTTGCTCTTTTTGTTTCTTTGGCTTTTAAAAAGCTCAAAAAAATGAAAAGCGTATGCAAGATTAACTAATTTTCAATTTTCAATTTTCATTAAATTCTCAATGACTAAATTTTCAATTAAATAAAAATTAGAAATTGAATCATTAGAAATTTAATAGAAATTAGAAATTTATAAACTGTGTCTTTTTTAGAAAAATTAAAAAAAAATATTGGGGTTGAAGAAGAATCGTCTGAAATTTTAGCAAATGAGGATAAAACAGAAAAATCAGAAAAAAAGCAAAAAGCAAAAAAGAAAAAGGTAAAAATTAAAGAGGAAATTGAAGAAACGATAATAGAAGATAAAAAAAGGCCCTCCTTCGCCAAGGCTACGGAGGGTGAAAAAAAATGGTTTGAGCAAAAAGGAGAATTGGCAATTGACGTTTATCAAACTAAAACTGATTTAGTGATTCAGTCAGCCGTGGCTGGAGTTAGGCCGGAAAACTTGGATATTGTTATTGAAAATGACGTTCTAACTATAGAAGGAAATAGAAAAAAACCAAATGAAGACGAGGAAAAAAATTACTTTTATCAAGAGTGCTATTGGGGACCTTTTTATAAAAGGATGATACTTCAGGAAGAAGTAGACAATTCTCGAGTTGAAGCAATAATGAAAGATGGGATTTTGACTATCAGAATTCCAAAAATTCAAAGAAAAAAGAAAAGAAAAGTCACTATAAAAACTTAAATGCTTAAAAACGGAGCTAAGCTCCGTTTTTTGTTAAGTCCGTTTTTTAGTGCCGCAGGAGAGATTTGAACTCTCATGGGTTTCCCCACTGGGTCCTAAACCCAGCGCGTCTGCCAATTCCGCCACCGCGGCCTTTTTATTATATCCTATCGCTTTTAAACAAAAAATCAACCCAGCTGCTTTGAAAAGCAGCCTGAGTTGATTTTTAATAATTTCAAAATAAAATCTTAAACGTCTCCTACCATCATTCGTATAAATTTTACTAATCCCACAGCTAATACTCCAACTATTATGCCTATTAAAGAATATAAAACTTTCTGATGAGCTGCTTTTATTTTTTCCGGATCTCCGGCAGCAGTAACATACTGAATAGCAGCAAGAATCAAAAACATAACTGCTATTACTATCAAAAGACCAAAAAGATAACTAGTAATTGTGTCTAATGCGTCCCATATAGGAATATCAGGCGGCGTTTCTTCAGCTGCAAATCCAATTACAGGTAAAACTAATAAACTTGCTAGAACTAATGCGGAAATAAGAACCTTGCCTTTGGCAAGAACCTTGATTCCTTTGGAAATAATTTTTTTCATAAAATTAATTTATTAACTTTTGTTTTCACTCGACCTTTTCCTGTCCTTTTTATGATATAAAAGGGCAAACTTTATTTTAAATTATTATACCTTATTTTAAATTACTATACAATTATTCTTCAAAAATTTCTTGAATTGCCTGAATTATTCCAGTAGCCATCAAAATAACCATAAACCCTATTATTGTCCATAAAACCATATCTTTGGCTTTTTTAATTTTCTCCGGGTCGCCGGCAGCAGTAATAAAAAATAAGCCGGCAATAATAAACATTATTGGCACAACAGCTAAAGCAATATTAAAAATGAATTTTATAATAGCATAAGCTAAATCTGTAAAGTTGTCCCACTCTATTGGGTTGTCAATTTCTACCATTTGGGCGCTTGCTGGCAAAAGAAAAATCAATCCCATCACTAATATTAAAAATGAATATAATATCTTTTTACCATTCATATTTTTCTTTTATTATATTATACTATTTTTCAAACACCAGAGCAAAGTGATAAGTTCCTGCCTCAAATTCCCCCGCACCAGAAACTTCGTTTCGGTGTGAGACTAGCTCAGCACCGAGCTTTGCTCTGGTGCTAGGTTCTGTTAATTTTAGTCCTAAATCTTTGGCAAGTTTTTTAATTTCGCTTGGCAAGACCCTCCCCTCCTTAGGACCCAAAGCAACATCTTTTTTCCAATCTACTACTAAAATTCTTCCTCCTTTTTTAAGAACTCTTTTTCCTTCTTCTAAAACCGCCTCAACATCATCAACTTCAAACAAAAGGTCTGTCATTAAAACCAAATCAGCAATTCCATCTTCAAGTTTAGAATTTTTTTCTATATCAGCTAAAACTGTTTCAATATTTTCTAAGGTCTTGGCTTTTGCTTTACCTTGCAAAGCAGACAGGGGTTCTTCTAATATATCTATGGCATAGACCTTGCCGTCTTCTAATGTTTCAGCCAAAGGCAAGACCCAGCTGCCAGAACCGCAGCCAAAATCAACTGCTGTCATATTAGATTTCAGATTGAGTTTTTTTATGATTTGTTGCGGATTTATAAAACCATTCATAAACTACTAATTAATCATTAATCTAAATCACGAATATTCACTAATAAGTTTATTCGTGAGAATTAGTGATTAAAATTCGTGATAGAATTTGTGGTCAGGTGCAGGCGCCAGATACCACTTTATCTCCTTTATCTAAACGCATTATTCTTACTCCTTGGGTTGACCTGCTGATTATGGAAATAGAATTAATAGGAGTTCTAATTATCTGTCCCTTTTGTGAAATAACAACTAAATCTTCTTCTTCACCGAAAAGCACTTTGGAAGCAACCAAATCTCCTGTTTTATCAGTAATATTAGCTGTTTTTATGCCAGAGCCGCCTCTTGTCTGTAATCTATATTCTTTCAAATCAGTCCTCTTTCCATATCCGTTTTCACTTACCACCATTAAATAATTTTGTGTTTTTTCTTTTATATTTTGGGTTTTTATAACATCCATTACAATTAGTTCATCGTCTTTCTTTAATCTTATTCCAGTCACTCCAGCAGCTGTCCTACCCATAGCTCGAACATTATCCTCCTTAAACCTAATTGATTGTCCTTTTTTGGTTACCAATGCTATTTCATCTTGGCCAGAGGTTCTATTTACGCTTCTAAGTAAGTCACCTTTCTTAAGATTGATGGCAATGAGGCCAGATCTTCTAACATTTTCAAATTCATCTAAGGCCGTTTTCTTTATCATACCATTTTTTGTCACCATTACTAAATACTTCATTCTGTTTTCTTTGCGTAAGTTGACGGATTTATTGTTATTGTCTTCTTTTTCAAAAGGAAGAATAGATAATATCTTATCTTGCGGAGTAAGCTCCAAGAAATTCAAAAGTCCTCTGCCTTTAGCCACTCTCGTTCCTTCAGGAATTTCATAAGCCGGAATTTTAAAAACTTTACCGGAATCAGTAAAGAAAAGCAGAAAATCATGGGTCTGGCAAAAAAGAAAATGCTCAATAATATCTTCTCCCAAGGTTTTCATTCCCATGATGCCTTTGCCTCCTCTTTTCTGAATTTTATAGACATTAGGATTTACTCTCTTGATATACCCGCCTCGAGTTAAGGTAATAATGGTTTCTTCCTGGGGAATCAAGTCCTCTTCAGCAATCTCACCAATTTTCTGAACAACTACCCTGGTTTTCCTTTCATCTCCAAAATTCTCTATCACTTCTCTAAGCTCTTTTTTAACTACTTCTTTTACTTTTTGAGGACTTTTTAAAATCGTCTTTAACTCTTTGATTAGCCTTTCTTTTTCTGCCAACTCTTCTTCAATCTTTTTTCTTTCCAATTTGGCTAAAGCAGAAAGCCTTGTTTCCAAAATAGCATTGGCTTGAATCTCGGTTAGTTTAAACTTCTTCATTAAATTCTTCAGCGCATCTTCCCTATTAGCCGATGCTTTAATTGTTTTGATAACCGCATCAATCTTTGACAAGCATTTATGCAGGCCTTCCAGAATATGGGCTCTTTCTTCTGCTTTTCTCAAATCATATTTTGCTCTCCTTATTACTACTTCTTTACGGTGTAAAACAAAGTAATTTAAAACTTCTAAAAGGGATAAAACCTTGGGTTGGATACCATCCACTAAAGCAAGCATATTCAAGTGAAAGGTTTTTTGAAGGTCAGAAAATTTATAAAGCCGATTGAGAATTTTCTGAGGAAAAGCATCTCGCTGAAGCTCAATAACAATTCTCATACCCTCTCTGTCTGATTCATCTCTAATATCCTTTACCCCTGTAATTTTTTTCTCTTGAACCAGCTTGGCAAACTGTTCTACCAAAGATGATTTCTGAACCTGATAGGGAATCTCGGTAATTAAAATCCTGTTTCTCCCTTTTTTATCTTCAGATGTTTCTGTTTTCCCCCTCATTACTATTGGTCCATTACCCTGGCAATATGCGCTAATAATTTCTTTTCTATTATAGATAATGCCGCCGGTAGGGAAATCCGGACCCTTGATGAAGTTAAAAAGGTCTTCAGTGGTTGTTTTAGGATTATCAATTAAATAAATAGCAGCTTTAGTCACTTCTGTTAAATTATGAGGAGGAATATTAGTCATCATTCCCACAGCAATGCCCAAAGAGCCGTTTAATAAAAGCTGAGGCATTGGCGACGGTAATACTGTCGGCTCTTTCCGAGTGCCGTCATAATTATCCCTAAAATCCACTGTCTCTCTAGTAATATCTCTTAATGTCTCTTCACCAATTTTAGAGAGCTTGCACTCCGTATAACGACTCGCAGCCGGAGGGTCCGAATCCAAACTTCCAAAATTTCCTTGGCCTTTAATTAAAGGATATCTTAAAGAAAAATCCTGTGCCATTCGCACTAAGGAATCATAAACAGCCATATCGCCATGGGGATGATAGCGGCCTAAAACTGAGCCCACTACTGTAGCTGATTTTCTAAATTTGGCATCGTAACGCAGGCCATCTTCCAACATCGCATACAAAATTCGGCGGTGAACCGGCTTTAAGCCGTCCCTGACATCAGGCAAAGCCCGAGCAACAATTACTGACATAGCATAATCAATATATGATTCTTTCATCTCTTCAGTAATTTCTCTGGGCTTTACATAACCAATTTCAGTTATTTTTTCTTTTGTTTTTTCTTTTTCCGAATCGTTTTTCATATTATTATCTTATCATTTTTTCTTAAAAATTTAAAGATGTTATTCTCCGTTTTTTCTTTGAGAATATATATTCTGAAGAATTCCTAAAGCTAAAAGAGTTAAAACCAAGTTATTGCCGCCATAACTTACCAAAGGCAGAGAAATGCCGATAATGGGCAAAAGTCCTAAACACATACCAATATTGATAAAAATCTGGGACACCAAGACAACAGCTACTCCTAAAGCAAAAAGCCGGGGAAAATTACTTGGGCCCATTAAAGCAATTTTAAAAATCCGGGAAAGAAGTATCAAAAATAAGAGTAATAAAACTCCCACCCCTACTAATCCCATTTCTTCAGCGATAGAAGCAAAAATAAAATCTGTCTGGGGCTCTGGTAAAAAGCCGTATTGAGTTTGAGAACCTTTGCCAATACCTTGGCCAAAAATGCCGCCGGAACCAATAGCAATCCTTGATTGATTTTGACTCCAGCCAACGCCTAATGGCTCTAATTGCGGCTGAATAAAGTTTAAAATTCTTGCCTGCTGATAAGTTTCCAGCAAAAAAGACCAGCTCAAAATAGAAATTAAAATGCCGCAGAAAACCAAGGCTAGAAAATGTTTTAATTTAATGCCGGAAATAATTAAAACTCCGAGCCATAAAGAAATTAGAATGAAGATAGAACCCATGTCTGGCTGAAAGAAAATTAAAGAAGCCGGTATTAAAACATAAACACTGGAAACTAAAATATGCTTCAAGCGATACATTTCAATATGCCTCATAGAAAAATATTTTGCCAATAAAACTATTAAAGCAATCTTTGTAAATTCTATTGGGTCAATAGAAATTCCTCCCAGCCGATACCAGCCCCTGCTTCCTCTGATTTCTGGAGCGAAAAAAAATAAGCCTAATAAAGCTAAACAGCAAAAAAAATAAAAAATTAAAATTAAGTAAGAACTGTTCTTAATAATCCTGTAATCAAAAAAAGTAAAAAAGAACATTAGAAACAATCCTATGCTGAAAAAAATAATCTGCTTTTGAAAATTTAAAAAACTGTCTCTTCCCAATGAAGAGCTGTAAAGAGACAAAAGTCCGATAAAGACCAGAAAAAGAGCAGAAATAATCAAAATCCAATCTAGCCTTTTTAAATGATTAATGAAATTTTTTATCATTTAATAATGTCTAAAAATTCTTTTTCAGAAATTATTTTTATTCCTAAATTCTTTGCTTTTTCATACTTAGAGCCAGGATTTTGGCCTAAAACCAGAAAATCAGTATTTTTGCTTATTGAATTATGGGTTTTTCCTCCTAACGCTTTTACTTTTTCTTTTCCTTTTTCCCTGGATATTGATTCCATTTCTCCAGTGAAAACAAATATTTTATCTTTCAACCCTGCACCAGTCCTCGCTTCGCTTGGACGATGCGGGGCAAGCTTTTCTTTTTTTATTCTGATGCCTGCTTTTTCCAGTTCTTTTAATAAATCAATATTTTCTTTTTGTGAAAACCAATGCTTAATACTGTTTGCTGCCTTTGGACCTATGCCTTTAATTTGTTCTAAATTTTCTTGGGGTATTTTTTTAATATCTGTTATTTTTTCAGCCAATAGTTCAGCAGTTTCTTCTCCAATATATTTAATTCCCAAAGAGATAATAAATTTCGGCAATGTTATTGCCTTGCTCTTTTCAATCGCGCTTATTAAATTAAAAGATGACTTTTCAGCAAATCTTTCCAAGGATTCTAAATCGCCTTGTTTTAAGGAAAAAATATCAGAGGCCTTAGAAATCAGGCCTTCGTCCATTAGCTGGTTAATAATTTTTGGTCCTAAGCCTTCAATGTCAAACGCCTTTTTAGAAACGAACCAAGAGAGCTTATTCTTTTGTCTGGCTCCGCATTTTTTATTTGAACAATAATGAGCCACTTCTCCTTTTATTCTTATCACTTTTGAGCCGCAAATAGGACAAACACCGGGTGTTTGAATTTCTTTGGCGTTTTTTGGCCTTAGCTCTGGAATAAATCTAATAATATGAGGGATAACATCACCAGCTTTTTCAACAATGACAGTGTCTTTTATCTTCACTCCCAGTCGCTTAATTTCATCAGCGTTATGCAGGGTTGCCCTGGAAACAATTGTTCCTTTGATATTAACTGGTTTGAGCCAAGCCACTGGTGTTATTTTTCCAGTTCTGCCAACCTGAAAAACTACTTTTTCCAAGGCTGTTGTTGCCTGCTCTCCGGGCCATTTGAAAGCAATCGCCCATCTGGGCGCTTTACCAGTATAGCCCAGCATATTTTGATATTCCCGCTTATTTACTTTAACCACAATTCCATCAACCCAATAATCCTCTGAATCCTTTTTTTTCTGCCAATCTTTCCAGAATTCAATTACTTTGTCTATGTTCTGGCAATAATGAAATTTTTTATTTACTTTAAAACCCAGTTCTTTTAATCTTTTTAATTCTTCAAACTGGCTAAGAGGAATGTTTTTTTCCGGCCAGGAATAATCATAAATAAAGCAGTCAAGTTGACGTTCAGCAGCAATCATGGGATTAAGCTGGCGAATTGCGCCAGCTGCCGCATTTCTGGGATTGGCAAATAATGGCTGATTTAATCTTTTTCTCTTTTTATTTAACTTATTAAAAACTGATTTTCTCATAAAAATCTCTCCTTCAACAACAATATCAAGAGCCTTTTTTAAGCGCAGGGGAATTGATTCAATGGTTTTCAGATTCTGTGTAACATCCTCGCCTATTTTTCCATCGCCTCTGGTTGCTCCAGTTTTGAATACCCCTTTTTCATAGGTTAAAATAATATGCATGCCGTCAATTTTCAGTTCAGCAGTGTAATCAACTTCTTTATTGCCAATCTCTCTTGCCATTCTTTGATCAAAGTTCTTTATTTCGCTTTCATCAAAAACATCATTAAACGACCATTGAGAAACAATGTGGCGAAGTTTTTTAAATTTCTCCAAGGGCTTTCCGCCTATCCTCTGGCTTGGAGAATCAGCAGTGATAAATTCAGGATATTTCTGCTCCAATTCATAAAGTTCGTGCTTCAACGAATCCAAAGCCGCATCTGACATTATTGATTTATCTAAAACATGATAACTGTGTCTTGCTTCCTGTATCACTTTTTTTAATTTTTTAATCCTTTCTTTTGTCTGTTTCTTGTCCATAATTAAATTATAACAGACTTTAGTCTGATATATCAAATCTCTGATTTGCTATATCTTAAATACCCTTATTTTAAAAGAAAAAACAGAGAACTGTCTCTGTAAATTTCTCTCTGTTAAAAATAGAGTTGACCCCATTTTACTCCATTTTACTTTCCTATTTCTATCCCTGTTTTTTTGATTTCCCAGACTAAAGGATCTTCATCTACAAAATCTTTGGGATGATAAGGATGTGGTTCAATAATGGATTTTATTCGATAAGATCTCTTTAATAAATAATGTAATGCCGAAAAAGGCTCCTTAAACTTTGGAGAAATAATACAAATGTCTATATCACTATCTTTGCGAGCATTACCTTTAGCATAAGAACCGAAAACAATCACTTTCTTTACAGGAATTTTATCTTTTTTTATTAACTCAACATAATCTAAAACATCTCTCTCCACTTCTTTCGGTAAACTTCTTTTAATTTTTTTTACAGTTGTTTTTTTAGCCATAGATACAACTCTTTAGAAATTTTAAAATATTTTTCTGTGTAAAATCTATTACATCTTTTATAGAAATTAAATTTGTAAGCATCGTAACGAGCAGCGATGTTAAATCCAGTAATTTCAGTTAAATGGTCTATCTGTTCTTCATTTAAATCAATCTTGGCAACTTTGGCTAAATCAACTAATTGATGGATATATGGGGCATGAGTTTTTGTTTTCTTTACAACTAACGCTTTTAAATTTTTTTCTATCATTAAATGGCAGAAAAAAAGACATTCTGGATATCTTTTTCCCTTAAAAAGAAATTTCGCTGTATCAAAATCATAATAAGCACTTTTCTTCCAATAATCGCCAACTTTTTTAATATTGATTTTACTTTTTGACATCAGATTATTAATTATTCTATTAGCTATATTTTAATAATACTCTCATCAAAATTGGATGTCAAATTAAAAAAAAATAGAGTTGACCCCATTTTTCACCTAAAAAAGGTTCCTGACACCTTTTTCACAACACCTTTTTCACAAATTTTGAAAAAAACAGAGGTCGGACCTCTGTAAAACTTTAATTTCTAACTAGATAGAGTTGATTCCATTTTTTATTTTTTAATTTTTCTTTTGTAAACTTTATCTCTGCGATCAATAAGATAAATAATAATTAAATTCTTAGTCCATTCAATCTTATAAAGAATTCGCCAATCCCCCAACTCTAATTTTAAAATATCCTTGCCAACTGCCTCCCAGTGCAGAAGGAATAATATCATTAAAGTTCACCTGAAGCCAATCTAATTTTTCGATAATGCGTTTCTGTAATTTCTCATCTAATTTCTTTAAATCATTTTCAGCTTCAGGTATAAAATTTAAGAACCATTTTGACATAAAAAACCTTTATGGATTTAGCTATATCTTTTTTTAATATCTTCAAAAGAAATAAAGCTTCTATGCTGTTTTCTTAAACGTTTTTGAACCCTTTCTTGAAGTTCTAAACCAAAATCAGTATCTCTGAGAACCTCTTGAATTGTCTCTATAATAGTCATTCTGATTAAATTATTAAATTTTTTATCTCGAGTTAATAGTCTGTCCATATATTCAATAATACTCTAATCAAACTTGAAAGTCAAATTTTGGCTATTGCTTAACCTGGTTAAGCAACGCCTTAAAAAAGTTTTTCAAAGAACTGTTTTTTTATTTTTTAATAAATAGAAAAGGTTCCTGACACCTTTTTTCCCTTGACACCTTTTTTCCCTCCTTTTCTGACACCTTTTTTCCCTCCTTTTTGCCTATGGTTTGGTTTCAGTAAAAATAAAATGAAGAAAACCAAAATCAGCAGAAGTTAGTGAGTTAACATTGCCAAAAGGCAGCCATACTCGCCACATGGAAGTAAAACTACCAGTTCCATCATTAGCAAAATAGTATATTCTTCCAATCCCATCTGCTGCTAAGATGTCAATGTCTCCATCGTTATCAAAATCAGCAGAAGTTAGTGCCCAGATACGACCAACACCCACATTCGTTGACCACTGGAAAGTAAAATTACCAGTTCCATCATTAGTAAAATAGTGTATAATTCCAATCGTACCCCTCATTAAGTCAAAGTCTCCATCGTTATCAAAATCAGCGGAAGTTAGTGAGGTGGTATCATTAGCACCGACATCCCTTGACCACTGAAAAGTAAAATTACCAGTTCCATCATTAGTAAAATAGGATATATCTTCAGCCACAGACACACTTCCTGCTAAAATGTCAAAGTCTCCATCGTTATCAAAATCAGCAGAAGTTAGTTATCTGACAGAAAAAACAAAACCCACAACAGCACTCACATCCATTGACCACTGAAAAGTAAAATTACCAGTTCCATCATTAGTAAAATAGTACATCCTTCCAAAATCTCCTACTAAGATGTCAAAGTCTCCATCATTATCAAAATCAGCAGAAGTTAGTGATTTGATCCCAACACCAGAACCCACAACAGCACTCACATCCATTGACCACTGAAAAGTAAAATTAGCAATTCCATCATTAGTAAAATAGGACATATTTCCATTATCACATCCTGATAAGATGTCAATGTCTCCATCGTTATCAAAATCAGCAGAAGTTAGTGAGCATAGAGTCCAAAAACCAGCAAAACACGCATCCGTTGACCACTGGAAAGTAAAATAACCAGTTCCATTATTAGTAGCATAATGCATGTTTCCAATTGCAGCTCCTGCTAAGATGTCAATTCGGCTAAAAGACCTAATTTTAATTGCCCTCCTAATGTTTCCAAATCTACCAATAGATTTGGGATCAGGATCATCTGTATTTATACAATAGAAAGCACCATTATCTAAATTCGTCCAACTAGGACAAATTTTAGAGGCTTCAATTGGTAGACTATTGTTAATCCTATATGAAACATATTCCACGCCAGCATCAGCTGCCTGCAAAGCCATAGCTGATTCTTCTATATTACTTGCCATTTTCATTTCTTTTATAGTAACAAGCGTCAATCCAAGACCAATAGACAAAATAGCGCCAAGAATTACAAGTGTAACTAATAAAGCAATTTGACCGTTTTTTTTGTTCATATTTTTGTTATATTAATAAATTCTTGGCGAGATTGTGGTTTGAAAATTCATTTTCACTGAATCATCAGATGAAGCAACTGTCATTGAAATTGTTACTCTTGGTTGATCAACGTCAGTTGAAAAATCATTAACGTAAAAAATAAGATTGTTAATCTTAATCCTATTAGAGGTCACTAAATTA